>NC_007406.1:0-640000 GCF_000012725.1 Nitrobacter winogradskyi Nb-255
TCCATGTGATGGCGAATGGCAACTCATAGCAACATGAGAGCGGATGTTTCATGCCGAAATTTCTCGTCTGCAACGTTGACCTCAAACGTTGCCCGCGAGAGACACGCTTCGGCCATGCCCCCATCTTCCCCGACGAGAGCGGGCGAGTTGACCTAGTGGGTTGTTGACCTGGTGAGTTAGAGTGCGGGCGTAGCGATCCGAGGGCTTCGGCGTCGGATTTGCAGACTGAATTGAAATTGATGTGAGAGGACATCTCGGCGCGGTCCGTCGCAGCGAGGAGGGGATTTATGTCAAACAAAAACAACACTCATTCATGGAATTATCTCACTGACGTTTTCCCGAGCACGACGACATTCTTGCGCGCTGTCACGCAATCCGCGGCCGGATCATCGAGCCGCTGCTGACCCCTTCTTCGCTTTGTTTTCAGCCCTCCGAATCGCTTACGGTTCTCAGCCGAACGATGGGTCATGACTGAACGAGCGCACGGAAGGATCACGGCGAACGCTTGATCTTCAACAGAGCAGTCGCATCGCAACAACCTTTAACCAGAAAAGTCGTCACAAGACATGTCAGACACGGAACAGGAGCGCTGGTCGCGGGTGAAGGGTCGATTGCGATCGACCGTGGGAGAGGACATCTATTCAAGCTGGTTTGCGAGAATGGATCTTGAAAGCGTGCATGGCGAGAGCGTTCGCCTGTCGGTCCCGACCCGGTTTCTGAAAAGCTGGATCCAGGCGCACTACGCCGAGCGCGTGCTGTCCTGCTGGCAAGCTGAATTACCGGACGTTCACCGGATCGATCTCACCGTGCGTTCGGCCATGCGCTGCGCCGCGCCGGTCCGGGAAGCGCCCGCGACCGATGCGCGCCACCCCGAACGCAGCGAAGGCCGGAACGGCGTTGAGTTGAAAACGGTTGCGACCGCGCCGGCGTCCGCCAACCATGACGCGCTCGGCGGCTCGCCTCTCGACCCGAGGCTGACGTTTCAAAGTTTCGTCACCGGCCGCTCCAATACGCTGGCCCACGCGGCGGCGCGGCAGGTCGCCGAAGGCCGGCGCGGCGACAGCGTGATGTTCAACCCGCTCTACATTCACGCCGGCGTGGGCCTTGGCAAAACGCATCTGCTGCAAGCCGTCACATGGGCGGGAAACGCAGGCACGGAGCGCAGGGTGCTCTACCTGACGGCGGAGAAGTTCATGTATGGCTTCGTCGCCGCGCTGAAGACGCAGACGGCGCTCGCCTTCAAGGAAGCGCTCCGCGGCATCGACGTTCTGGTCATCGACGACCTGCAGTTCCTGCAAGGCAAATCGACCCAGGCTGAGTTCTGCCACACCTTGAATGCGCTGATCGATGCGGGCCGCCAGGTGGTCATTGCAGCCGACCGGCCGCCGTCCGATCTGGAAAGCCTCGACGATCGCGTGCGGTCGAGACTCGCCGGCGGGCTCGTGGTCGAAATGGGATCGCTCGGCGAGGAGCTTCGGCTCGGCATCCTGCGGTCGCGGGTTGAAGCCGCCCGAGTCCACCACGCCAGTTTCGACGTGCCGGAGCCGGTCCTGGATTACCTCGCGAAAGCGATCACGCATAACGGCCGCGACCTCGAAGGCGCGATCAACCGGCTTCTGGCGCACAGCAAGCTCAACGCCCAGCCGGTCACGCTGGAAATGGCCGAGCGCGAGGTCCGTGACCTGGTCCGTCCGCAGGAACCCCGGCGCATCAAGATCGAGGACATCCAGCGGGTCGTTGCGCGGCAGTACAATGTAAGCCGCTCGGACCTTCTGTCCTCGCGCCGCACCGCCAACGTGGTGAGGCCGCGGCAGGTCGCGATGTATCTGGCTAAAACGCTGACGTTGCGTTCCCTGCCCGAGATCGGCCGCCGGTTCGGGGGCCGGGATCACACCACCGTGCTGCACGCCGTGCGCAAGATCGAGGCGCTGGTGTCGAAGGACACGACGCTCTCCGACGAGGTCGAACTGCTGAAACGCCAGTTGCAGGAATAGGCGCGGAGCGGGAAAAATCCTTCCGGAAAAAGCCGGACCATGGCGAACCACAGGGGCTTGCGCAGGAAGCACTTCCGCGTCACCTTACGGCCCCGCCGGATTTAGGCGATATCAGCCTTGAGCTTCGAGGCATCGCTTGAACTCCGAGGTCTCGGCGCCGCGAGTCCTCGCGGCATTTTCAGCACACGACCTGAACCTGGATCGGACGGATTTGCAATGAAGGTCACCGTCGAACGCGCGCAACTGCTGAAATCGCTCGGCCACGTCCATCGCGTTGTCGAACGGCGGAACACGATTCCGATCCTGGGAAACGTGCTGGTCCGCGCCGAGAACGCCAAGCTGTCGCTGAAGGCGACCGATCTCGATCTGGAGGTGACGGAAACGCTGGCGGCGGAAACCGGCACTGTGGGCTCGACCACGGTTCCAGCGCATATGTTCTACGACATCATCCGCAAGCTGCCCGATGGCGCGCAGATCGTGCTGGAAGGCGATGGCGACCGCTCGGTTCTGACGATCCGCGCCGGGCGCTCCCGCTTCACCCTGCAGACGCTGCCGGAGAATGATTTCCCCGATCTCGCGGCCGGCGAGATGACGCATTCTTTCACATTGGCCGCGGCAGACCTGAAGCGGCTGATCGATCGTACCCAGTTCGCGATCTCGACCGAAGAGACCCGCTATTATCTCAATGGCATCTACCTGCACGGCGCGGGCACCGCAAACAACGCGACGCTGCGCGGCGTCGCGACCGACGGTCATCGCCTAGCGCAACTCGATCTCGCTTTGCCGAAGGGCGCCGAGGGAATGCCCGGCGTCATCATTCCGCGCAAGACGGTCGGCGAGGTGCAGCGGTTGATCGAGGATAGCGAGGCCGAGATCGGAATCGAACTGTCGCAAGGCAAGATCCGCTTCACCCTCGGCAACGTCGTGCTGACCTCCAAGCTGATCGACGGCACCTTCCCGGACTACGGCCGCGTGATCCCGCAGAACAACGACAAGGAACTGGTCGTCGACAAGAAGGATTTCGAGGCCGCGGTAGATCGCGTCTCGACGATTTCCAGCGAGCGCGGCCGCGCCGTGAAGCTGGCGCTGTCAGCGGGCAAGCTCGTTCTGTCCGTGACCAATCCCGATTCCGGCAGCGCCACCGAGGAGCTTGAGGTCGAATACGCCTCCGACGCACTCGATATCGGATTCAATTCACGCTATCTCCTGGATATCGCCGCGCAGATCGAGGGCGAAGCCGCGGTGCTGAAGCTCGCCGATCCCGGATCGCCGACGCTGGTGCACGACAGGGATTCCAGGGGCGCGCTCTACGTCCTGATGCCGATGCGGGTGTGAGGAATCTCTCGGATCGCGAGGTCTCCAATTTCGCTCTCTCCCCTTGCGGGAGAGGGAAATATTGCCCGGCGTCATGATTCCCTCCCGCGTTCGCCGCCTGAGCCTCACCCACTTCCGCAACTACCGCGCCGCGACGTTCGAGACGCGCAGCAACATGATCGTGCTGGTCGGACCGAACGGTGCCGGCAAGACCAATTGCCTCGAAGCCATTTCGCTGCTGTCGCCGGGACGCGGATTGCGTCGCGCGACACGCGACGACATCGCGGACAACACCGGAGACGGCTCCTGGGCGGTGTCGGCCGAGATGCAAGGCGCGCTCGGCCTTGCGACGCTCGGCACCGGCATCGACGCGCCGGGCAATGAAGCGGCTCCAAGCGGCCGGCGCTGCCGGATCGACCGCGAGCCCGTCGCATCGGCCGCCGCGTTCGGCGACCATCTGCGCATGGTCTGGCTGACGCCCTCGATGGACGGCCTGTTCACCGGGCCGGCGTCGGACAGGCGGCGTTTCCTCGACCGTCTGGTGCTGGCGATCGACAGTGAACACTCCGGCCGCGTCTCGGCGCTGGAGCGCAGCCTGCGCTCGCGCAACCGCCTGCTGGAAATGCGTCACCACGACGATCTCTGGTGCGAGGCCATTGAGCGTAAAACCGCCGAGCTTGCGGTCGCGGTCGCGGCGATGCGCGCGCAGACCGTGACGCGCCTTACGGCCGCGCTGGAGGCGCGCGGCGGGGGCTCCTCATTCCCCGCGGCAAGCATCCACCTCGACGGCTGGATGGAGAACGCGCTGCTGACCGAGCCGGCCACTGTGGTGGAGGATCGCTACCGCGAAATCCTGCGCGCCAGCCGCCCTCGCGACGCCGCCGCCGGCCGCACGCTCGAAGGCCCGCATCTCACCGATCTGGAGGTGATCTATGCGCCGAAGAACATGCCGGCGAAGGAGGCCTCCACAGGCGAGCAGAAGGCGCTCCTGATCGGCCTGGTGCTGGCCCACGCCCGCCTCGTGGCCGAGATGACGGGCATCATCCCGCTGCTGCTGCTCGATGAAGTCGTGGCTCACCTCGATCCCGACCGCCGCGGCGCGTTGTTCGGCGAGCTTGCCGGCCTCGGCGCCCAGGTCTGGATGAGCGGCGCCGACCCGGCCGCCTTCGCCAACCTCAGTGCCGGCAGCGAAACCTTCAGGGTGGACTCCGGCCGGATCACGCGCGAGCCGCCCACGTAATGCCATAGGAACCGCTCGGGACGGGAGCTGGAGAATCCCGCAGCTTTCGTCCCCGAGGCGACGGCTCCGATGGTTGCGAATCGCGATGTGGGAAGCTTCGCGAATCGCCTGTTTCCGCCCTTGAAAAACTCCACAAAAATACCATTTATTCAATATCTTACGTGGCACAACTTTGCGCTAGTCGCGGTGCCGCTTTCGTGCCAGAAATAGACTTCTCAGCCGCATCGACCGCGTCTGTCCCGGGACACCTCTGAAGGCCTTTCATGAACGAACCTGCCCGGCAGCAAATTGCCGATACCGAATCTGTCGCGGCCATCGAATATGGCGCGGAATCGATCAGGGTGCTCAAGGGCCTCGACGCCGTGCGCAAGCGGCCCGGCATGTATATCGGCGACACCGATGACGGCTCCGGCCTGCACCACATGGTTTATGAAGTGGTCGACAACGCCATCGACGAGGCGCTGGCGGGACACGCCACCGCCGTCGAGGTCATTCTCAACGCTGACAATTCAGTCACGGTGCGCGACGACGGCCGCGGCATTCCCGTCGACATCCACAAGGGCGAAGGCGTCTCGGCGGCTGAAGTCATCATGACGCAGCTGCACGCCGGCGGAAAGTTCGATCAGAACTCCTACAAGGTCTCCGGCGGACTGCACGGCGTCGGCGTCTCCGTCGTCAACGCGCTCTCCAGCAAGCTGACCCTGCGCATCTGGCGCAGGGACAAGGAACACCTGATCGAATTCGCCAACGGCGACGCGCTGGCGCCGTTGAAGGTCGTCGGCGACGCCAACGGCAGGCGCGGCACCGAAGTCACTTTTCTCGCCTCGACCGAGACCTTCACCAACATCGAGTATGATTTCGCCACGCTGGAGCATCGGCTGCGCGAACTCGCGTTCCTGAACTCCGGGGTCAACATCCTGCTCTCGGACATGCGCCACGCCGTCGAGCGGCGCGAGCAGATGATGTACGAAGGCGGCGTGGTCGAATTCGTCAAGTATCTCGACCGCAACAAGAAGGCGATGGTGGCGGATCCGATCATGGTCCGCGCCGAGATGAACGGCATCAGCGTCGAGGCCGCGCTGTGGTGGAACGACAGCTACCACGAGAACGTCCTGTGCTTCACCAACAACATTCCGCAGCGCGACGGCGGCACCCATCTCGCCGGCTTTCGCGGCGCCCTGACCCGGCAGGTCAACGGCTATGCCGATGCCATGGCCAAGAAGGAGAGGATCGCGCTGACCGGCGACGACTGCCGCGAGGGATTGACCGCGGTGCTTTCGGTGAAAGTGCCGGATCCGAAATTCTCGTCGCAGACCAAGGACAAGCTGGTGTCGTCGGAAGTGCGTCCCGTGGTCGAGAACGTCATCAACGAGGCGCTCGCCGCCTGGTTCGAGGAGCATCCGACCGAGGCGAAGCTCATCGTCGGCAAGGTGGTCGAGGCCGCGGCGGCGCGCGAGGCCGCGCGGAAGGCCCGCGAACTGACACGGCGCAAGGGCGCGCTCGATGTCGCCTCGCTCCCCGGCAAGCTCGCCGACTGCCAGGAACGCGATCCGGCGAAATCGGAACTGTTCATCGTCGAGGGAGATTCGGCCGGCGGAAGCGCCAAGCAGGGCCGCAACCGTGAATTCCAGGCCGTCCTGCCGCTCCGCGGCAAGATCCTGAACGTCGAGCGCGCGCGCTTCGACAAAATGCTGTCGTCCGAGCAGATCGGCACGCTGATCACCGCGCTCGGCACCGGAATCGGCCGCGAGGATTTCGACCTCTCGAAGCTACGCTATCACAAGATCATCGTGATGACCGACGCCGACGTCGACGGCGCGCATATCCGCACGCTGCTCCTGACCTTCTTCTTCCGCCAGATGCCGGCGCTGATCGAGGCCGGCCATCTCTATATCGCGCAGCCGCCGCTCTACAAGGTGACCCGCGGCAAGTCCGAACGATACCTGAAGGACGAGCGCGCGCTGGAAGACTACCTGATCGAAACCGGGCTCGACGACTGCGTGTACAAGCTCGCCACGGGCGAAGACCGCGGCGGCCGCGACCTGCTGGCGCTGGTGGATGACGCCCGCGTGATCCGGAACGTGCTGCAGAATCTGCATGGCCGCTACAACCGCGGCGTGATCGAGCAGGCGGCGATCGCCGGCGTGATGAATCCGAGGATCACCGAAAATCTGGCGACGGCAACCGCCGCCGCCGATTACATCGCCAGGCGACTGGATGCGCTGGCCGACGAGGTCGAGCGCGGCTGGGTCGGCCGCTTTGTCGAGGGTCAGGGCTTTTTCTTCGAGCGCACCGTGCGCGGCGTCAAGGACGTCGCCATGATCGACGACGCGCTGCTCGGCTCGGCCGATGCGCGCAAGCTCGATGAATACGCTGGCAGGCTGCAGGAAGCCTATCCGCGCCCCGGCCTCCTGCGGCGCAGGGATACCGAAACCGCGATCCATGGTCCGGTCAGTCTGTTCGAGGCGGTGACCGACGCCGGGCGCAAAGGCGTCGCGCTGCAACGCTACAAAGGCCTCGGCGAGATGAACCCGGACCAGCTCTGGGAGACCACGCTCGACGTCAGCGAGCGTTCGCTGCTGCAAGTGAAGATCAAGGAGGTCGACGAGGCCGATGACATCTTCACCAAGCTGATGGGCGATGTGGTCGAACCGCGCCGCGAGTTCATCCAGGACAACTCGCTCAGCGCCAATGTGGACGTGTGAGCCGGCGACGCCTCACCTTCCCTCAAAAAAGCGGTAGCGCTCGCGACAGCTATCGGATGACGCCGGAGGTGAAGCCGGGTCTGCGATGCGGCGGCTTGATTTCCTTTTTCAGGAAACATCGCGCGGCTTTGCCAGCGTATCCCGGCCGCGCATAGGTCCAGGCCCGGCACTTGCTATCGGCATCGCAGGCATGCCTGCAAACCTGATCGGCGTCGGCTCTCTCGTCTTTCCTGATCTCGAAATTGCGATAGTCGCCGCCCGAGCGATCGGTGGAGGTTTCCACCGGGCCTATCCGTCGCTCGATCACGCCCGCGCCGCGGACACCGGACACGCAGCACCGATTCGCGATCCGCTGGGGCACGGCGTTCTTGAGCCAGCATACCGCGGTTTCCGACCGTTCATTCGGATAGCTGAAGCTCCAGGCGCGGCAACGGCGGTCGCGTTCGCATGCCAGGCCGCAATCGACCGGATCGCCCGACCGCAGCGGCACCCGCAGATAGTCGGCGCCGGGCCGGTCAAAATTGACCTGAGCACTGGCCGGACGCACCGCCGGAACAGAGCTCCACAACAGCGCGGCCAGCAGAACCAGGCCCACCTTCAGTGCATGGACTTTCATCACCTGCCGTAAAGCAGCGCATCCCCAACGAGGACGTGCGCGGATAGGAGTCATTAAATCGCGCCCTCAATGTACGTTGGATGAACAACCGCAAGCCGCTGACCCGATGATACCCCGATTCGGCGGAGTCGATCGCTTCGAACCTGCGAAGCAACGGATGCGTCATCGCCAGCCGTTCCTCCGCAGTTCGTGATGCAAACCTCCTCTGTAGCGCTCCAAGCAAACACGTCGTGCGGCTTGAGCTTGGTGACCCGCCGCCCGCGTGAAGAAAACGCGTCAAAATAAAATCATCGATCCCCGCTCTGATTCCATCAGAAGCGAAATGCTCTAGGCCGGATCGACATTCACGGCAGCCAGATCAGGGCTGCGGCCAGGTGAACGAAGCCCGTGAAGTGAACGGTTCGCCTGTCGTAGCGGGTGGCGAAACGGCGGAAGTGCTTGAGACGGTTGAAGCAGCGCTCGATGCGGTTGCGGTGCTTGTAGAGACCGGCGTCATGCGGGATGATGATTTTGCGCGTCCTGTTTGAGGGGATCACCGCTTCGGCGCCCATGCCGGCGATGAGTGCACGCAAGGCGTTGCTGTCATAAGCCTTGTCGGCCAGCACGGCGTCCCCGGCCTGGGCTTCGAGCAGCGCGGGGGCTTGTGTGACGTCTCCGACCTGCCCGGCGGTGACGATGAAACGCAAGGGTCGGCCCAGCGCATCGGCGAGCATGTGGACCTTGGTGGTCAGTCCACCTCGGGAACGCCCCAGCGCCTGATCCTTG
Source organism: Nitrobacter winogradskyi Nb-255 (assembly GCF_000012725.1). Lineage (NCBI taxonomy): Bacteria > Pseudomonadati > Pseudomonadota > Alphaproteobacteria > Hyphomicrobiales > Nitrobacteraceae > Nitrobacter > Nitrobacter winogradskyi. The sequence goes on from NC_007406.1 coordinate 8,635, forward strand.
GCCCCCCTTTTCCGGTAGCCGCCTGCTGATGGGCTCGAACGATGGTTGAGTCGAGCATCAGATACTGGTTGTCGCGATCGGCTGTCAGGGTGGAGAACACCCGTTCCCACACACCGGCATGGCACCACCTGCTGAACCGCCGATGCACCGTCTTCCAGCGACCATAGCGCTCCGGCAGGTCACACCAGTGCGCGCCGGATCGCAGCACCCACAGGCAGCCGTTCACAAACAACCGATTATCCGATCCCGTCCGTCCCGGATCAGAGGCCTTGCCTGGCAGCAACGGTGCAATCTTCGCCCACTGATGATCGCTCAGCTCATACCGCTTGATCCCCATCGTGCAGCTCCGTGTCAGAATCACGGAACCCTATGAATCAGCGATCAGACCGCCTGGGAATCCTGAATGTCGATCCGGCCTAGAGCATGATCCGATCAAGTTGAATCGGACCATGCTCTGGAAATGATTGTCCGGTCGCATTTTCTTGCGGCGAACCGGGTATCCGGTTCGTCAGAAAAGGCTCTCACATCACTTCCACCACTTCGGTTCCAGTTGATTGCTTTTGATTGCTTTTGATTGCTTTTCCGCAAGCTGCTTGTCGGGGCAGCCTTTGCCGTGGCAGCATGGCGGCGGCTGGTTCAGCACCGGGACATGCATGAGCGCGCAACGCCGAAGCTACGAGAGCGGTCACAAGCCGAAATATCTGGTCGTGGTCGATGACAGCGCGGAATGGGATCGTGCCGTTTATTATGCGAGCCGCCGCGCCATCCGCGTCGGCGGAGGCATCGTGATGTTGCGCGTGGTGGAGCCGGAAGACCGTAATCAGGAATGGCTCGGCATCGCCGAGGTGATCCGCGCCGAGGCTTATGAAGGCGCGGATGCGGCGCTCGACCGCGCCTCCGGCCGGGCCAACGGGATCGCCGCGATCACGCCGGAGCGGATCATTCGCGAGGGCGATCCGCTCGAACAAATTCTGGATGTCATCGAGAAGGATTTGGATATATCGATGCTGGTGCTCGCCGCCAGCGGTGGTCCCGAAGGTCCGGGTCCGATCATCACGACGCTGGCCAAGACCGCCGGGAACTTTCCGATCCCGGTGACGATCGTGCCGGGCACCCTGACGGATGACGCGATCGACGCGCTGTCGTAGCATGTTCGTTTCTGACTGAATCAGGAAGCGAAGCGCTGGATTATTGTTTTGGCGCGTTTTCTTCACGCGAACCGGCATCCCATCCCCGGGTCAAGCCCGAGGACATGCTTCGCTCGAAAGCGCCATGGAGCATGATCCCGAGCGGTGGGAACCGGCTTCGGATAAGATCACGCCCGATCCGATCAAAATTGAGGATGCGGCTTCGGCTGCCCTCGCTTCAACGCCCTTGACCGTGCCTTTGCGATGGCTATCTGCTAGGGGAACCTACGCGCCGGCCTTGAACCGGCGACGACGGAGAGACCGATGTTCATTCAGACCGAAATTACCCCCAATCCCGCCACCTTGAAGTTCCTTCCGGGTCGCACCGTCCTCGGCAAGGGCACGATGGAGTTCACCAGCGCCAGCACCACCGCCCGCTCGCCGCTCGCCGTGAAGCTGTTCGCCGTGCACGGCGTCGCCGGCGTATTCTACGGCTCGGATTTCATCACGGTGACGAAAGACGAGGGCAGCGACTGGCAGCATCTCAAGCCGGCCATCCTCGGCGTCATCATGGAACACTATATGGCGGGTGCGCCGCTGTTGGCGGACGGCGAAGGGTGCAGTGAAGCGAACGCCGACAGCGACGTCGAATTCTTCGATGAAGCGGATGCCGAGACCGTGACCTTGATCAAGGACCTGATCGAGACGCGGGTGCGGCCGGGGGTCGCCGATGACGGTGGCGATATCACCTTCCGCGGCTTCAGGGACGGAATCGTCTATGTGAACATGAAGGGTGCGTGCTCCGGGTGCCCGTCATCGACGGTGACCTTGCGGAACGGCATCCAGAACCTGCTGAAACACTTCGTGCCCGAGGTCGTCGAAGTACGGCCGGTTTAGAGCTTGGCGACGACCACCAGCCGCTTGATTTTGCCGCTCTTGTAGGCGCGCAGGAATGCATCGTAGTTCTTGAACGACACGCAGCCGTTGGAGGCGCCGCTCGGCCCGAGCATATAAGTGTGCGCCAGCAGGCCAGTGCGCCCGTATATCTTGTCCTCGCCGCCGATCGGTTTCAGCCTGATCGCCTCCACCCCGTGGAACGGACGTTCCCGCAACGACAGGTCGTAGATATGCGGCGGCGTCACGCCCCGCATCTTTCTGTCGGCGTAGCGTGGATCGTCCATCATTTTGCCAAGCCCGGAATGCGCTTCGAGCCTGGTGCCGTCCGGCAGGTAGACGGTACGCGCGGAAATGTCATAAATGGCGGTGGATTCATGTTGCGGGATGCTCCCGAGGGTCAGGCTCTCACCGTCGCTGCTCACCCCGCCGTCGGGCGCCGCGAACGCCAGTTTCAGGCCGGCCGCGGGTCTGCCGAACAGTTTCTCGAAGATCGACGGTTTGTTCGGCTCCGGCGCGACAGCGGCGCTGGCCTGTGCGATCTCGCTGCGGGACGGGGCGGAGGCAGCCTGAAGCTGACGCAGTTCGGAGGGACGCGGCGCCGGCATCGGAACAATCGAGGAGATTTGCGACGCCTGCGGAAGCGGCAGGATCTCCGGCGGAGCCTCGGCGAGAGAGGAGACGGCGATCTGCGAGGCCGCCGCGGGCTCGAAGGTGCCGGGCGGGGGACCGAGCAGGCGCGGACCGTACAGCAACGCGGTGCGGGCCCTCGCTTGGGGATCCTCGGCACGGGCCTTGGTTACTCCGGCCTTGGTTACTCCGGCATTGGCTGCCCGGTTCTTGGAGACAGGAGCCTTGGAAACAGGAAACCTGGCCGCGCGGACCCCGGCGATAGCCTGTGGGGCGCGAACGCCCGGGATCTCCTCCAGGGCCTCATACGCGGCTGCGATGCGATGCACAGGCTCCGCTGAACGACCCGAGACAACTGGCGGCAATGAGGCCGTGACCAGCTCTGCGGGTTCAAATCCGCCGGAAACACGGGTGTAGAGCGTCCAGGCGCAGGCTAGCCCGATGCAGGCGAGCCCGGCGAAACCCAATATATTCTGAGGAACCGCCTTGCGGGGCAGATCGGCGGAGTGAGCCGCGGCCTCATAGTAACGTCTGCCCGTAACGTACGTCATTCGCCCCACGTCCAGAGTCACGGCCTTTCCGGTCTCCGCGGGCGGTGCACCAAGATGCTGCACGCCGCCGGCATGTCCGGATCAAGACTGCGCATGGCTGATTCGCTAAACCCCAAAGTTCCCCACGAAGCTGTGGTAGAGTGCTGAGCGCCATTAAGGCGACTTTTAGTTAAATGCGGATTAAATATGAGTCGGACCCCAGGCCCATGATAAACCGCGCGATCGCGGCAATCTCGTGTCTAAAACCCGGGTTCCTGCATCCAAACCGCAGGTAATTCTCGGGCAAGGGTGCTAGTCTGGTCCGATGCTCGTCCTTGCGATCGACACCGCCCTCGATGCCTGTGCCGCCGGCATACTGGACACCGACGAAGGCCGCCTGATCGCTCAGGAAACGCTCCCGATGAAGCGCGGCCACGCGGAAACCCTGATGCCGCTGATCGCCAGGGTCATCGAATCCGCGGGAATCGGCTTTAAGGCGCTGGACCGCATCGCCGCGACCACCGGCCCCGGCAGCTTCACCGGCCTGCGCGTGGGGCTGTCGGCCGCGCGCGGCATCGCGCTGGCCGCCGACAAGCCGGTGGTCGGCGTAACCACCCTCGCGGCCTTTGCGGCCCCGGTGATCGGCGAGGATCGGAAGCCGCCGGTGATCTCCGCCATCGATGCCCGGCATGATCAGGTTTATTTTCAGGCCATGAGCGGTGACGGCGCCGCGCTGATCCAGCCGCGCGTCGCGCCGGTCGCGGAAGCGCTTGCGGCATCCCGCTTCGGCGCGCCGCATCTGGTCGGAAATGCCGCGAGGCTTCTCGCCGATCGCTGGCCCGCGCACGCCCCGCCCCCGGTCGCGGTCGATCAGCAGGCAGCGCCCGATATCGTCTGGGTGGCGTGGCTTGGCGCGGCGGTCAGCCCGGATGCGGCGCCTCCGCGCCCGTATTACCTGCGCGCGCCCGACGCCAGGCCGACCGGCGACACCCTGCTAAAACCACGGACGCTGGCCGCATCATGATGACATGGTTCCCCGGGAGGGAACGCGCCGTTCCCATTGTCGAGCCCGCGAGCCCGAACGACGCGGCGCGCCTTGCCGCGATTCACGGCGCATCGTTTCATCGCGGCTGGGGTGAAAGCGAATTCGAGACCATGATCGCCGAGCGCAACACGCTGGTTCAGCGTCTGCGGCTACGATCGAACGTGATCGGTTTTGCCGTCTCCCGCATTGCCGCGGACGAGGCCGAGATCCTGTCGATCGCCATCGACGCCGGCTATCGCGGCCAGGGGTTTTCGCGCAACCTGCTGCTCACGCACCTTGGCCACCTCGCCGGGCGCGGCGTGCGGACGGTATTTCTCGAGGTGGAGGAAAATAATCAACCGGCGCGGCGTCTCTATGAACGCGCCGGCTTCGCCGTCGTCGGACGCCGCGAACGTTACTATCGCGAGGCGGGTGATCTGGAACTGAACGCATTGGTGATGCGCCGCAACTTGTCGTAACCTCTGCGGAGTGGCAAAAGGAGCCAGGGAGAACCACCGGCAACGGTGCATCGGTTTTTTCGTCCGGTCGCACTCCTTATATCGTTCGCGCGCATTATCTTACGCACATATGAGCGGATCATGCGCCATCGGAACCGGACACTAGAGATGATGGCCCTAAAATCGACGCCTGTGCAGAAGCCCACCACGATCGAGGCGCGTTGCGCGGCCGCCGGAATGCGCATGACCGAACAGCGCCGGGTTATCGCGCGCGTGCTCGCGGAGGCGTCCGATCATCCCGACGTCGAGGAGCTTTACCGGCGCTGCGCCGGGGTGGATGACAAGATCTCGATCTCGACGGTCTATCGCACGGTGAAGCTGTTCGAGGATGCCGGCATCATCGAGCGGCACGATTTCCGCGAAGGCCGCGCGCGCTATGAGACGATGCGCGACAGCCACCACGATCATCTGATCAACCTGCGCGACGGCCAGGTTATCGAATTCACTTCGGATGAGATCGAGAAACTGCAAGCCGAGGTCGCGCGCAAGCTCGGCTACCGGCTGGTCGATCATCGGCTCGAACTCTATTGCGTGCCGATGGATGACGAATAAGTCGCGGGTGCCTGTCGAAATGCCGGAAAGCCGCATGCCGCCGCGCAAGCTGCACATCAAATCCTACGGTTGCCAGATGAACGTCTACGACGCCCAGCGCATGGCGGACACGCTGGCGGTCGAAGGATATGTCGAGACCACCAGCGCCGAGGACGCCGACCTCGTCATTCTCAACACCTGCCACATTCGCGAGAAGGCGTCCGAGAAGGTCTATTCCGAGCTCGGCCGCCTGCGCGCAGCCAAGGATCAGGCGGCGCGTGATGGCCGCGGCATGAACATCGTGGTCGCCGGCTGCGTCGCGCAGGCCGAAGGCGAGGAGATCATCAGGCGCGCGCCCATGGTCGATGTGGTGGTGGGTCCGCAGAGCTATCATCATCTGCCGCAACTGCTCGCGCGCGCAAAGACCTGTGGCCGTGCGCTGGAGACCGAGTTTCCGGTCGCGGACAAGTTCGGCTTCCTGCCGCAGCCGTCGCGGCAGGCGATCCGTTCCCGTGGCATCTCGGCGTTCGTGACGGTGCAGGAAGGCTGCGACAAATTCTGCACCTTCTGCGTCGTGCCTTATACCCGCGGCGCCGAGGCGTCGCGGCCGGTGGCGAAGGTCGTCGAAGACGTGCGGCGCCTGGCGGACAACGGCGTTCGCGAGATCACCCTCATCGGACAGAACGTCAACGCCTATCACGGCGAGGGTCCCGACGGGCGGCCCTGGCCGTTCGGCAAGCTGCTGTATCGTCTCGCCGGGATTCCAGGCATCGTCCGGCTGCGTTACTCGACCAGCCATCCGCGCGACGTCGAAGACACCCTGATCGACGCCCACCGCGATCTCGACGCGCTGATGCCGTTCGTGCACCTGCCGGTGCAATCCGGATCAGACCGCATCCTCGCCGCCATGAATCGCAGGCATACCGCCGATGATTACCGCCGGGTGATCGACCGGTTTCGTCAGGCCCGGCCCGACATCGCGTTCTCCTCGGACTTCATCGTCGGCTTCCCCGGCGAAACCGAGGAAGATTTCGCCGCCACCCTCGCGCTCGTCGGCCAAATCGGATACGCTGCCGCCTATTCGTTCAAATACTCGCCCCGACCCGGAACGCCGGCGGCGGACATGCAGGAGACGGTGTCAACGGCCGACATGGACCAGCGATTGGTGCAGCTTCAGAACCTGATCGACAGCCAGCAATCCGCCTTCAACCGGACCGCGCTGGGCAGGACGATCGACGTGCTGTTCGATCGCGCCGGACGCAAGCCCGGCCAGATCGTCGGCCGCACGGCCTATCTTCAGCCCGCCCATGTGGAAGCGTCGGACGCCATCATCGGACAGGTGCTGCCCGTAACCGTCGCCAGTCTGGAACGCTACAGCCTGTTCGGAACGCTGGCGTCCAAGCCGACGTCCGGCGAACCTTCGAACCATGCCGCGACGGGCGGCGCGCAGTTCCAGACGACCGCCGGAGCCTGACCCCTTGCCCAAGAGCGCATCGGATTCCCCTCCGCTTGCTCCCAGCCGGAAACCCGAGATCCAGGGCCCGCCCGAAACGCAGGTCGTCATCGATTTCGAGGACAATCGCGCGGTATCGGCGCTGGTCGGCCCTTACGGACAGAATCTCTCGCAGCTTGAGCGCCGGCTCGGCGTGGTCGTCGATTCGCGCGGCAATCACATCACCATCGCCGGATCGCGCGACGGCTGCGACGCGGGGAAACGCGTGCTGGAAACGCTCTACGCTCAGGCGGCGCAGGGCCATGATCTCTCGCAGGGCGAGGTCGAGGGCGCGATTCGCGCCGCGATCGCGCAAGGCTCGCTGTTCGAGGACGACGTCAAGGCGCCGCGCTCAGGGTTCGAAGCCATCAATCTGCGCAAGCGTCCGGTGCGGGCGCGCACCGCCGCGCAGGATCTCTACATCCGCGCGTTGAAACGCCATGAGCTGGTGTTCGGCATAGGCCCCGCCGGCACCGGAAAGACCTGGCTCGCGGTGGCGCAGGCCACCCAGCTCTTCGAGCGCAAGGAAGTCGATCGCATTATCCTGACGCGTCCCGCGGTCGAGGCGGGCGAGCGGCTCGGCTTCCTGCCGGGCGACCTGCGCGAGAAAGTGGACCCTTACCTGCGGCCGATCTATGACGCGCTGTACGATCTGATGGACTCCCGCATCGTCGAGCGCGCGCTGCAAAGCGGCGAGATCGAGATCGCCCCGCTCGCGTTCATGCGTGGCCGCACCTTGACCAACGCCGCGATCATCCTCGACGAGGCGCAGAACACCACCTCGATGCAGATGAAGATGTTTCTGACGCGGCTGGGTGAAAACAGCCGTATGATCGTCACGGGCGATCCCTCGCAGGTCGATCTGCCAAACGGCCAGACGTCGGGACTGACGGAAGCGACGCGGCTGCTCGACGGGGTCGAAGGCGTGGCCCAGGTGACGTTCATCGCCGAGGACGTGATCCGTCATGAACTGGTGGCGCGGATCGTCGCCGCCTATGAGGGGCTGCCGCCACGGCCGGCAGCCGGCAAGCCTTGATGCCGAACATTACGTGCAGGGAACAGCCGGCCCGCGCAAGGCGCGGCGGCGAGAAACACATCATGATCCGCTCCGCTACTCCCGTGACTGAAATTCTCGTCGTCGCCGATTGCTGGCGCGCAGAGGCGGGTGCCGAGGCCGTCATTCATCGCGCCATCGCCACCGCCGCCGGGATGGTCGATAAGGACACCGGCGATGCCGAGCTTGCGATCATGCTGACCGATGACGCCGGAATCCGCACGCTCAACGCCAACTGGCGCGGTCTCGACAAGCCGACCAATGTCCTGTCGTTCCCGGCGTTGCAGCCGACCGGTCCGTGCCTGCCCGACGATCCGCCGCGTATGCTCGGGGACATTGCGATCGCCTATGAAACCCTGCGCCGCGAGGCCGGTGACGAACGCAAGACCTTCGATCATCACCTCAGCCATCTTGCCGTCCACGGCTTCCTGCATCTGATCGGTTACGACCACGAGACCGACGGGGAAGCCGAGGAAATGGAAAGTCTCGAACGTCAAATTCTGGCGCAGCTCGGAATCCCTGATCCCTATGCGCCCCCGGAACGGATGACCTGAGTGCCTTCGGAGGACCAGACCAGCGAGAGCCCGCCGGCGCAGGAGAGCCGCAACCTGCCGGTGCCGGTGCACAATGGCGAGGTTTTGCGCCCGGCCCCCGAGCGCTGGCTGATGCGCGCGATCCGCTCGCTGTTCGGATGGAAGGCGGGCTCCGTCCGGGCTGACCTTCAGGTCGTGCTCGACGCCTCAACCCCGGACGAGACCAGCTTCACCGCGGTCGAGCGCACCATGCTGCGCAATATCCTCAACCTGCACGAGCGACGCATCGCGGACGTCATGGTCCACCGCGCCGACATCGTCGCGGTCAAGCGCGATATTCCGCTCGGCGAATTGATCAACCTGTTCGAAAGCGCGGCGCATTCCCGCCTCGTGGTCTATCACGAAAACCTCGACGATCCCGAAGGCATGGTTCATATTCGCGACCTTCTCGCCTTCATGGCCCAGCGGGCGCGCACCGCGATGCCGTCCACGGCGAAACGCAAAAAGAAGACGCCACCGGCCGGTCTCGACCTGCGGGCCATTGATCTGGCGCTGCCGCTGAGCGAGGCCGACATTACCCGCAAGCTGCTCTACGTGCCACCGTCGATGCCGGCGATCGACCTGCTGGCGCAGATGCAGGCCTCCCGCATCCATCTGGCGCTCGTCGTCGACGAATATGGCGGCACCGACGGGCTGGTGTCGATCGAGGACATCGTCGAGCAGGTCGTCGGCGAAATTGATGACGAGCACGATAGCGACGAGCCGCCATCGATCGTGCGCCAGACCGAGAACTCCTTCATTGCCGATGCCCGCGCCAGCCTCGAGGACGTCCGCGCCATGATCGGCGAGGCGTTCGAGACCGGCGAAGCGGGCGAAGAGGTGGACACGCTCGGCGGCTTCCTCGTCACCTATGTCGGTCGCCTGCCGGTGCGTGGCGAGGTCATTCTGGGGCCGGGACCGTTCGAGATCGAAGTGCTCGACGCTGATCCTCGCCGCGTCAAGCGACTGCGGATCGGCCTGCGCGCCGAGCGCCCCCCGGTCCGGCCGCGCGACGGCCGACGCCGGGAGAACGCGCCGGATGCAACCTCGCAATCGCAGGGCGATCCGGCCTCTCCTTCATCGCCGGGCGACGGAGGCGACCCCCAGTGAGCCTGAGCATCGCGGGCAGCGCCAGGACGGCGGGTGTTGCCGTCACGTTGTCATGGGGATGGAAGCGCGCCTTCGTTGCGCTTGCCTCCGGCGCAGCCTCATCGCTTGCCATGGAGCCCTTCAACGCCTGGCCGTTGCTGTTCGTCACCTTTCCGGTCGCAACCTGGCTGATCGACGGCTCCGCCGGCCGTCTGCGCGGCGTGCCGGCCGCAGCGCTTGCCGGCTGGCTGTTCGGATTCGGCTATTTCGTCCCCGGCCTCTACTGGATCGGCAACGCCTTCCTTGTTGATGCGCAGACCTTCGCATGGCTGATACCGTTCGCCGTCCTTGGCCTGCCGGCCTATCTCGCGCTCTTTACGGCGCTCGGTTTCGCCCTCGCGCGCTTTATCTGGACCACGGACGCCTCGCGCATTCTCGCGCTCGCCGCCGCGCTGACGATCAGTGAATGGCTGCGCGGACACGTCCTGACAGGCTTCCCGTGGAATGCATTCGGCTACGCGCTGACGGAGCCGCTGGCGCTGGCGCAAACCGCCTCGCTGATCGGATTGTGGGGCTTGACGTTCATCGGCGTCGCCATCTTCGCGAGCCCCGCGGTGCTGATCGACGGCGGGAGCCGCGGCCGCAGACCGTGGCTCGTCCCGGTCACCGCGCTCATGCTGCTCCTCGCCATGAGCATCTACGGTTCAGTCAGGCTATCGCGGCATCCGACGGAATTCGCGGACAACGTGAAACTACGTATCATGCAGCCCAATCTGGCGCAGGACGCGCGGTTCAACTATTCCGCCAAGGCGGCGGTGATGCAGAAGTACCTGGCGCTGTCGGACCGGGCCACCGGACCGCACTCAACGGGCGTCAGCGGCGCGACCATCCTGATCTGGCCCGAATCGGCTTTCCCGTTTTTTCTGACCCGCGAAGCCGACGCGATGGCGGAAATCGCCGATCTCCTGCCGAAAGGCACGATCCTCATGACCGGCTCGGTGCGCGCTCCCGACCCGTCGCCGAACGGCAGGATCACCAGAGCTTTCAACTCGATCTATGTCATCGGCGATGACGGCGGCATCCTGTCGATCTACGACAAGCTCCATTTGGTGCCGTTTGGCGAATTCCTGCCGTTTCAGGGACTGATGGAAAAGCTCGGCTTCGTTCAACTCACCAAGGTCCAGGGCGGTTTCATTCCCGGAAAGAGCCGGCGGACCATCGAGCTTCCGAACGCCCCGAGCGTTCTCCCGCTGATCTGCTACGAGGCGATCTTTCCGGACGGGATGCAGACCAGGGGCGGTCGGCCGGGCTGGATCGTCAACCTCACCAATGACGGCTGGTTCGGCATCAGCACGGGGCCTCATCAGCATCTTCAGCAGGCGCGGCTGCGCGCCATCGAGCAGGGACTGCCCCTCGTGCGAGCGGCGAACACCGGTATTTCCGTAGTTACGGATCCCGTAGGGCGTATTGTCGCACGGCTCGATCTCGGCGTGGAAAGCGTTCTGGACTCTCGCTTGCCCGTCAACATGACGCCAACGCCCTACGCCCGCGCAGGTGATATTCCCGCCGCAATCATGGTGACCATGGCGCTCGTCCTGGTGATTCGCCGGCGTCGCGGGCACTAGCCGCGACGCGCACGTCATCTTGATCACCGGGTATCTTGATCACCGGGTACGATGTTCACGGCAGCGCTTCGTTCACACGATCGATATAATTCGTGTAACAACTTGCACGGCTGGTATAATGCAGCCGACTTATTAAATTAAGAATTGTTCTCAAGTGGTTGAGTCGAGTTTGACGATAATGGTTCGGCAAGCGTATCCACGGATCGCGGCCCCCTTCCGAGGAGACCTAGGAGATGTCTACCAAGGCGCCCAATCCTGTTGACAAGCATGTCGGCAGCCGTGTGCGCATGCGCCGCATCATGCTCGGTATGAGCCAGGAAAAACTCGGGGAAGCTCTCGGTCTGACATTCCAGCAGGTGCAGAAGTATGAGAAGGGAACCAACCGCGTCGGCGCCAGTCGCATCCAGCAGATCTCCGAAATCCTTCAGGTTCCGGTCTCGTTCCTGTTCGAGGGCAGTCCCGGCACCGGCGTCGTCAGGACCGGAGGCATGAGCGAGGCGCCCTCGCCCGCCTATGTTTCGGATTTCCTCGCGACATCCGAAGGCCTCGCGCTGACCCGCGCGTTCACCCGGATCACGGACGCCAAGCTCCGTCGCAGCATCGTCGACATGGTCGAACAGATCGCGGCGAGGGAGCCGTCCGACCAGCGCTAGCAGCCTCCCTCCAACGTTTGCAGTGACGGTTGTGGTTTCCGACCATCAGAATCCTCGTCCCCCAGGCGATGATGCTGCCCCGCTTGGCCGCACGGGGAATCGCGATCGCCCGCCAGGCTCGTTCTTCGGGCGTCGCAAGGGACACAGGCTGCGGCCGCACCAGAACGATCTGGTCGCGCAACTGCTGCCGCGCCTCGGTTTCGATCCCGCGAGGATCGGACCGTCCGGCCCGGCCGCGCTGTTCGACCCGCCGGTTGATGAGACCCGCATCGAGATCGGTTTCGGCGGCGGCGAACATCTTGTCGCCGAGGCGCTGGCGTTTCCCCGCGCCGGCTTCATCGGCTGCGAGCCCTACGTCAACGGCATGGCAAAGATCCTCGTGCAGATCGAGGCTCACGCCATCCGCAATATCCGCCTGTTCGCCGGCGATGCGTCGCAACTGCTGGCATGTCTGCCGCCAGCCTCGCTGGCGCGGATCGATCTGATCCATCCCGATCCGTGGCCCAAGCGCCGCCACTGGAAACGCCGCTTCGTTCAGGACGCGACCGTTGCGGAGATGGCGCGCGTGCTTCGGCCGGAGGGCGAATTCCGCTTCGTCAGCGACATCGACGATTATTGCGCATGGACGCTGACGCATCTGGCGCGATCACCGGACTTCCTCTGGCTCGCCGAACGCTCAGCCGACTGGCAGGATCCGTGGTCCGGTTACACCATGACGCGCTACGGCCGCAAAGCGATGCGCGAAGGCCGCCGCGCGGCGTATCTGAGGTTCCGACGCGAACGCACCGCCGTATAAAGCGGGAGCTATGGCGTTTTCGGGCGAGTGGATGCTCTGGCATCATCATTCGTCGATCGCCTGAATCGGCTTTTTGGCCTGCGTCGGCCTTGCCGAGGAGCACGAAAACAGCTATATCAGCGAAAATTTTCTCATACGATAACGTATCGAGAGTGGGCCCTTCCGGACCCGCTCTTTTTTGTTTCCTGAATGGACCCCATGCACGGGTTCCTTCAAGCAGCAACCGCCGATCGGGCGACAACGCGGTGGACGCCGTCCGCCACCATCAGGCTAATTCTTTGATCTTGAACATGACCGATCCATCTGCCCAGAACCCCGACCATGAGCTGCTCGACGAGCCGCGTCTGGTGGTCGAGCCCGGCGTCGCGGCGCGGGTCGCGGCCATCGCCGCGCCGGTGCTGCAGGGCATGGGGTATCGGCTGGTCCGCATCAAGGTCTCAGGCGAAGCGGGCTGCACGGTCCAGATCATGGCCGAGCGGCCGGACGGATCGATCCAGATCGAGGATTGCGAGGCGATCTCGAAGGCCCTGTCGCCGGTGCTCGATGTCGCCGATCCGATCGACAAGGCCTATCGGCTGGAAATCTCGTCACCCGGCATCGACCGGCCGCTGGTGCGCCGATCCGATTTCGAACGCTACGCCGGTCACCTCGCGAAGATCGAGATGGCGGTCGCCCATCAGGGCCGCAAGCGGTTCCGCGGCGTTCTTCAGGGCGTCGAGGACAACGCGGTGCGCCTGCATCGGGACGACATCCGGAATAATGACGACGAAAGCGAGGTCATGCTCGTCATGGAGGATATCGCCGACGCCCGGCTGGTTCTGACCGACGAATTGATCGCGGAATCGATGCGCCGGGGCAAGATCGCGGAACGCGAGATGAAGCAAAGCCTCGGAATTCTGCCGCCGCCTCCGCCGCACGCGAAAACCGATCCGGCAAAGCGCGGCACACCGAAACCGAAACTCGAGAACGGCAAGAAAGCACCGGGGAAAATCCCGCCGAAGAACACCAAGGAACATCGTCTGGCCGCGGAACGACTGCGGCGCGGCGACATCGATCCCATCGAAGGAGAATAAGTCATGGCCGCCGTCAGCGCCAATAAGCTCGAACTGCTGCAGATCGCAGACGCGGTGGCGCGCGAAAAGACCATCGACCGCGGCATCGTGATCGCGGCGATGGAGGACGCCATCGCGAAGGCGGCGCGGGCGCGGTACGGCAGCGAGACTGACGTTCATGCGGAGATCCACCCGAAGACCGGACAGCTCCAGCTCACCCGCCACATGCTGGTGGTCGAGCAGGTCGAGAATGCCGCGAACCAGATCTCGCTGAAGGACGCCCAGCGGGCCAATCCCGGCGCACAGATCGGCGACACCATCGCCGATACGCTGCCGCCGCTGGAATATGGCCGCATCTCCGCGCAGTCCGCCAAACAGGTGATCGTGCAGAAGGTGCGCGAGGCCGAACGCGACCGGCAGTATCAGGAGTTCAAGGATCGCATCGGCGATATCGTCAACGGGATTGTCAAGCGTGTCGAATACGGCAGCGTGATCGTCGACCTCGGCCGCGGCGAAGCCGTCATTCGCCGCGACGAGATGCTGCCGCGCGAGGTATTCCGCAACGGAGACCGCGTCCGGGCCTATATCTTCGACGTGCGCCGCGAAACCCGCGGCCCGCAGATCTTCCTGTCGCGCACCCATCCGCAGTTCATGGTGAAGCTTTTTACGCAGGAAGTGCCGGAAATCTACGACGGCATCGTCGAGATCAAGGCGGTGGCGCGCGACCCCGGTTCCCGCGCCAAGATCGGCGTGGTGTCGCGGGATTCCTCGGTCGATCCGGTCGGCGCCTGCGTCGGCATGCGCGGCTCGCGCGTTCAGGCGGTCGTCAACGAGTTGCAGGGCGAAAAGATCGACATCATCCCGTGGTCGCCGGATATCGCGACCTTCGTCGTCAACGCGCTGGCGCCGGCGGAGGTCGCGAAAGTCGTGATCGACGAGGACCGCGAGCGGATCGAGGTCGTGGTCCCCGACACCAACAACCAGTTGTCGCTCGCGATCGGACGGCGCGGACAGAACGTGCGGCTCGCCTCGCAACTGACGGGCTGGGACATCGACATCCTGACCGAGCAGGAGGAATCGGAGCGACGCCAGGCGGACTTCGAGAATGCGACCCGCATGTTCATGGAAACACTCAACGTCGACGAGGTCGTCGGGCAGTTGCTGGCGTCCGAGGGTTTCACCTCTGTTGAAGAACTGACGCTGGTCGACACGCGGGAAATCGCCGGCATCGAGGGCTTTGACGACGAAACCGCGACCGAATTGCAGAACCGGGCCCGAGAATATCTGGAGCAGCTCGAGGCCGAACTGGAAAACAGGCGCAAGGAGCTCGGCGTGGATGATGCGCTGAAGACCGTGCCCGGCGTGACCTCGAAGATGCTGGTGAAACTCGGCGAAAACGAAGTCAGGACCATCGAGGATCTGGCCGGCTGCGCCACCGACGATCTGGTCGGCTGGACCGAACGCAAGGAGGGCGAAGCGGTCAAGCACGCGGGTTATTTCGACGGCATCGAGATCTCGCGGGAGGACGCGGAGGCCATCATCATGCAGGCTCGCCTGAGTGTCGGCTGGATCAACGAGGCCGACCTCGCGAAACCGGCGGAGGCTGAGGATATCGCTGCTGAAGATCAGCCGGCCGAATGAAGAAAGCCTTGGAGCCCTTTCGCTTCTGGTGGAATCAGAAGCGAGGCTCCCAGATTTTGATTTGATGCGTTTTCTTCACGCGAACCGGTGTCCGCTTCGCTTGAAAAACGCTCTAGAGCGGGATGAGGAAAAGTGTGTAGCGGTTTTCCGCCCGCATCCCGCTCTAAAATGTTGGAATCGATCACGTTCATGGTTTTGGATCGATTCGATCCAAAACCATCGTGATCTGGGAGACGCTGAGGACATGCTCGCGATCGCCGACCCGGCAGATCTGGATCAGGGGCCGCGGACCAACAGGTCGGCGACGGCCCGGATGTGCGCGGTCACCCGGCAGGTGCGCCCGATCGGCGAGTTGATCCGGTTCGTGGTATCACCCTCGGGCGAGGTGATCGCGGACCTGAAGCGCAAGCTGCCTGGCCGGGGCTTGTGGATTTCGGCCTCGCACGCCGCTGTTGCGGAGGCGGTCCGCCGTAACCAGTTCAGCAGGGGCTTCAAGCGGGACGTCCGGGTGCCGGCCTCGCTGGCTGAGGACACCCGGCAGTTGATGGTCCGCAGCGCGATGGACGCGCTGGCCATGGTCGCCAAGGCCGGTCAGGTCGTTGCGGGATTCGCGAAAGTGGAGGACGCGCTGCTTCGTCGTCAGGCGGTGGCCCTGATCCACGCGGCCGACGGCGCCGCCGACGGAATCCGGAAACTGGACGCCGCCGTCAGGAAAATCGCCGGCCAATCCGGGGAAGCTCGGGAAATCCCGGTTGTCACCGCCCTGAACTCGGCAGAATTGGATTTGGCACTTGGCAGGGCAAATGTGATACATGCAGCCCTGCTCGCAGGTCCGGCGGGCAGGACGTTCCTGCAGCGCAGCCAGACACTGGTTCGATACCAGGATGGCGGGCAGCGGCAGGACAGCTGAACAAGGCAAGAATTCTAACGACACGACCCGTGCGAACGCGTACGGCGCAACAAGATTGGGACTGCTGAATGGTTGATACGAAAAATCCTGGCGACAAGACTCTGAGCGTCAGCCCGACCAAGACCTTGACGCTCAAGCCACGCGTCGAGCAGGGCACCGTGCGCCAGAGCTTCAGCCACGGCCGTACCAAGCAGGTGGTCGTTGAAAAACGGGGCAAGCGTCGAATCGGCGGCGACTCTCCGGGCCCGGAACCGGCTGGAACCTCGGAGCCGGCCAGCGCCAGGACGCCGGCCGCCAAGGCTCCGCCGGCTCGCGCGGCGACACCCGCCGCTCCACGCGCCGGTTCGGGCGTCGTGTTGCGGAAACTCACCGAGGACGAGCGCAGCGCGCGCGCAAGCGCTTTGGCCGAGGCCAAGGTGCGCGCCGAGGAGGAACGCCGGATCGCGGAAGCCGAAGCCGCCCGCCGCAACAGCAAGGAAGGCATCGAGCAGGCCGAGCGCGAGGCCGCCGAGGCCCGCCGCAAGGCCGAGGAAGAGCGCCACCGCCAGGAAGAAGAGGCCAAGCGCAAGGCCGAGATCGAAGCCAAGCGCCGCTTCGGACAAACCGAGTCCAAGCCCGCGCCGGCCAAGACCACGACGACGACCACGCGCGCGGCGCCTCCGGCGCGGCCGGCCGCGGTTGCAGCCGACGGCAGCGACGAGGACGAGGCTCCGCGCCTGGTGCGCCGTCCCGGCGGTCCCGCACGTCCCGTTATCGCCCCGAAGCCGGCCGCCAAGCCGGCGCCCGCCAAGCAGCGCGGCCGCCTGACGCTGGTGACGGCGCTCAGCGCCGACGACGTGCGCGAGCGGTCGATCGCCTCGTTCCGCCGCCGCACCCAGCGCCTGAAGGGTCATGCCTCGAACGAGCCGAAGGAAAAGCTGGTTCGCGAGGTCGTGGTGCCGGAAGCGATCACCATCCAGGAACTCGCCAACCGCATGGCCGAGCGCGCGGTGGACGTGATCCGGATGCTGATGAAGCAGGGCGCGATGCACAAGATCACCGACGTGATCGACGCCGACACCGCGCAGCTCATCGCTGAAGAACTGGGCCATACCGTCAAGCGCGTCGCCGCAAGCGACGTCGAGGAAGGCCTGTTCGATGTGGTCGACAACTCCACCGATATCGAGCCCCGCTCGCCGGTGGTGACCGTGATGGGTCACGTCGACCACGGCAAGACCTCGTTGCTCGACGCGCTGCGCCATGCCAACGTGGTGTCGGGCGAAGCCGGCGGCATCACCCAGCATATCGGCGCCTATCAGGTCACCTCGCCGGAGAGCGGCAAGAAGATCACCTTCATCGACACGCCGGGCCATGCGGCCTTCACCGCGATGCGCGCCCGCGGCGCCAAGGTGACGGATCTTGTCATTCTGGTCGTCGCCGCCGATGACGGCGTCATGCCGCAGACGATCGAGGCCATCAATCACGCCAAGGCCGCCAAGGTCCCGATGATCATCGCGATCAACAAGATCGACAAGCCCGAGGCGAAGCCGGAGCGCGTGCGCACCGAACTGTTGCAACACGAGGTGCAGGTCGAATCGATGGGCGGCCAGGTGGTCGACGTCGAGGTCTCCGCCAAGAACAAGACCAACCTCGACAAGCTGCTGGAAATGATCTCGCTGCAGGCCGACCTGCTCGACCTCAAGACCAATGCGTCGCGGCCCGCCGAAGGCACCGTGATCGAGGCCAAGCTGGATCGCGGCCGCGGGCCCGTCGCCACCGTGCTGGTCCAGCGCGGCACGCTGCGGGTCGGCGACATCATCGTGGCCGGGGCCGAGATGGGACGCGTCCGGGCCCTGATTTCGGATCAGGGCGAAACCGTCAACGAGGCCGGCCCGTCGGTGCCGGTCGAGGTGCTGGGCTTCAACGGACCGCCGGAGGCCGGCGACCGGCTTGCGGTGGTCGAGAACGAGGCCCGCGCCCGCCAGGTCACCAGCTATCGCGCCCACCAGAAGCGCGAAAACGCCGCGGCGAGCACCTCCGGCATGCGCGGATCGCTCGAGCAGATGATGTCGCAGCTCAAGACGGTGGGCCGCAAGGATTTCCCGCTGATCATCAAGGCCGACGTTCAGGGCTCGCTGGAAGCCATCCTCGGCTCGCTGGAAAAGCTCGGCACCGACGAAGTCGCCGCGCGCATCCTTCATGCGGGCGTCGGCGGCATCAGCGAATCCGACGTCACGCTGGCTGAAGGCTTCAACGCCGCGATCATCGGCTTCAGCGTCCGCGCCAACAAGGAAGCCGCGGCCGCGGCCAAGCGCAACGGCATCGAGATCCGCTACTACAACATCATCTATGACCTCGTGGACGACGTGAAGAAGGCGATGAGCGGATTGCTCGCGCCGACGCTGCGCGAAACCATGCTGGGCAACGCCGAGATCCTGGAGGTGTTCAACATTTCCAAGGTCGGCAAGGTGGCCGGCTGCCGCGTGACCGACGGCAGCGTGGAACGCGGCGCCAACGTCCGCCTGATCCGCGACAACGTCGTGGTGCACGAAGGCAAGCTGTCGACGCTGAAGCGTTTCAAGGACGAAGTGAAGGAAGTCCAGTCGGGGCAGGAGTGCGGCATGGCGTTCGAGAGCTACGGCGACATGCGCGTCGGCGACGTTATCGAGTGCTACCGCGTGGAGACCATCCAGCGCTCGCTGTGAGTCCAAATCTCGCGAGAGCGTCGGATCAACTCGAATGCGACGTCATGCCCGGCTTTGTCCGGGCATGCGCGTCTTGAGAAACTCTACAGGAAGAACAAACACGTCGATGGCCGGGACAAGCCCGGCCATGACGAGTGTTTTTCGAAGGACGTTCATGCCGCGTCGTCACCAGCCAGAGAAACATCCCGGCGGCTCGCACCGCCAGCTGCGCGTCGCGGAAACCGTGCGTCACGCGATCGCGGATATCCTGGCGCAGGGTCAGGTTCATGATCCCGTTCTTGAAGGACACCTCGTCACCGTGCCCGAAGTCCGCATGTCGGCCGACCTCAAGCTCGCGACAATCTACGTGATGCCGCTCGGCGGCCGCGACACCGCTGACGTGATCGATGCGCTGGATCGCAACAGAAAATTCCTGCGCGGCGAAATCGCGCGGCGCGTTAACCTGAAATTTGCACCTGACATCCGCTTCCGCGTCGACGAGCGATTCGACGAAGCGGAACGTATCGAGAAGTTATTGAGAACGCCTGCGGTACAGAGAGATCTCGCACCGGATACCGACGAAAGCTGACCGATCATGACCACGCCTGACGCCGCCATCGACTCCAAAATCAGCGATTCGAACGGCGCCGACAAAAATAAATCCGCGGCCGACGATAACGCCTTCAACGCGCCGGGCCGGAAAAGACACCACAACAACCAGCCGCGCCGCGACAAGCGTGACGTCCATGGCTGGGTTGCGCTCGACAAGCCGGTCGGCATGACCTCGACCCAGGCGGTCGCGGTGGTGAAGCGGCTGTTCTCCGCCAAGCGCGCCGGCCACGCCGGGACGCTCGATCCGCTCGCCTCCGGCGGCCTTCCGATCGCGCTCGGCGAGGCCACCAAGACGGTGCCGTTCGTGATGGACGGCCGCAAGCGTTACCGCTTCACGGTGGCCTGGGGCGAGGAACGCGACACCGACGACACCGAGGGCCGCGCGGTGGCGACCAGCGCCGAGCGCCCCACGGCGGAGGCGATCATGGCGCTGCTGCCGAGCTTCACCGGCAAGATCGAGCAAATCCCGCCGCAATATTCGGCAGTGAAGATCCAGGGTGAGCGCGCCTACGATCTGGCGCGCGACGGCGAGGTCGTGCCGCTGGCGCCCCGCCCGGTCGAGATACACCATTTAAATCTTGCCGATCATCAGGATAGCGGACATTCGGTGTTCGAGGCCGAATGCGGCAAGGGAACCTATGTCCGAGCGCTCGCCCGCGACATGGGGCGGCTGCTGGGCTGCTACGGCCATATCTGCGCGCTGCGCCGGACGCTGGTCGGCCCGTTCGACGAGACGAGCATGATTCCGCTGGAACATCTGCAGGCTTTGTGCGATAGAGCCGCGTCTGGCGAGGGAAACCTCGCCGACGCGCTTTTGCCCGTTGAGACCGCGCTGGACGACATCCCGGCACTGGCCGTCACACGGGCGGATGCGGCAAGGCTCCATCGGGGCCAAGCCGTTTTGTTGCGCGGACGGGATGCGCCCAATATGAGCGGCACGGTTTATGTCACGGTGGCGGGCCGGCTTCTGGCCCTTGCCGAGCTTGGCAATGGCGAACTCATCCCCAAGCGCGTGTTCAACCTCTCCGGACTGACCGCCAGTCCCCATCGCCAAGGATAGTTTACGATGTCGATTGCCGCAGAACGCAAAGCGGAAGTCATCAAGACCAGCGCCAACAAGCCCGGCGATACTGGTTCGCCCGAGGTTCAGGTCGCGATCCTGTCGGAACGCATCGCCAACCTCACCGCGCACTTCAAGATCCACACCAAGGACAATCACTCGCGCCGCGGGTTGTTGAAGCTGGTGTCGACGCGGCGCTCGCTTCTTGACTACGTCAAGAAGAAGGACGAGGCGCGTTACAAGGCGCTGCTCGAAAAGCACGGCATCCGTCGCTGATCGATCGCTCACATGGCCGGGGCTGGCGGATGCGAAACGTCGTATCCACCGCGCCCGGTGAATATCACCGCACCGGCGCGTTTGTGTCCGCCTGTGCGTTAGCCCAGCCGCATTCCGGCGGCTGGCGCAAATGGGCTTCGTGCCCAGCCGCGCGGGACGAAAGGCCGGAGGCCTGCGCCCGCACCCCCGGGAGGGACGAACGCCATTTCCACCTCGAGGCCATTTCCACCTCGAGGCCATGGCAGGATCGCCGGACGCTGCGCGAACCGCCAGCGTCCCGCAATCTTGGCATGGTCTTATGGCATCTGGCGTCCGCCATTCCGGGATCCGATGAAAGAAGGATCCGATGTTCAATCAACACTCCGTTGAAATCGATTGGGGCGGACGTCCCCTCAAGCTTGAAACCGGCAAGATCGCGCGCCAGGCCGACGGCGCCGTCGTCGCCACCTACGGCGAGACCGTCGTGCTCGCCACCGTGGTCGCCGCCAAGTCGCCGCGCGAGGGCGTCGACTTCCTGCCGCTGACCGTCGACTACCAGGAAAAGACCTATGCGGCCGGCCGCATCCCCGGCGGTTACTTCAAACGCGAAGGCCGCCCGACCGAGAAGGAGACGCTGGTCTCCCGCCTGATCGACCGCCCGGTCCGCCCGCTGTTCGCCGATGGCTGGCGCAACGAGACCCAGGTGATTGTGACCGTGCTGTCGCACGACATGGAGAACGACCCGGACATCCTGGCGATGGTCGCCGCCTCGGCGGCGCTGACGCTATCCGGCGCGCCGTTCAAGGGCCCGATCGGCGCCGCCCGCGTCGGCTTCATCAATGATGAATACGTGCTCAACCCGACGCTCGACGAAATCGTCGACACCCAGCTCGATCTGGTCGTCGCCGGCACGGCGGACGCGGTGCTGATGGTCGAGTCCGAGGCCAAGGAGCTTTCGGAAGAGATCATGCTCAAGGCGGTGATGTTCGGCCACCGCCACTTCCAGCCGGTGATCGACGCGATCATCGAACTCGCCGAGAAGGCCGCCAAGGAACCGCGCGAACTCAAGGTCATCGACGATACCGAGATCGAGAAGGAGATGCTCGGCCTGGTCGAGCAGGATCTGCGCGCGGCCTACGCCATTCCCGTCAAGCAGGACCGCTACGCGGCGGTCGGCAAGGTCAAGGAGAAGGCGCTTGCGCACTTCTTCCCGGAAGGCCAGGAGCCGAAATACGACAAGCTGCGCGTCGCCGGCGTGTTCAAGGAACTCGAGGCCAAGATCGTTCGCTGGAACATCCTCGACACCGGCAAGCGCATCGACGGCCGCGACGTCAAGACGGTGCGCAATATCGTCGCCGAGGCCGGCGTGCTGCCGCGCGCCCACGGTTCGGCGCTGTTCACCCGCGGCGAGACCCAGGCGATGGTGGTGACCACGCTCGGCACCGGCGAGGACGAGCAGTATATCGATTCGCTGGCCGGGACGTACAAGGAGACGTTCCTGCTGCACTACAACTTCCCGCCCTATTCGGTCGGCGAGACCGGCCGCCTCGGCGGCGCCAAGCGCCGCGAGATCGGCCACGGCAAGCTGGCGTGGCGCGCGATCCGCCCAGTGCTGCCGCCGCATCACGAGTTTCCCTACACCATCCGCGTCGTCTCGGAGATCACCGAGTCGAACGGCTCGTCCTCGATGGCGTCGGTGTGCGGCGCCTCGCTGTCGCTGATGGACGCCGGCGTCCCCCTGAAGCGGCCGACCGCGGGCATCGCGATGGGACTGATCCTGGAAGGCGAGCGCTACGCCGTGCTGTCCGACATCCTCGGCGACGAGGACCATCTCGGCGACATGGACTTCAAGGTGGCGGGCACGGAAGCGGGCATCACCTCGCTGCAGATGGACATCAAGATCGCCGGCATCACCGAGGAGATCATGAAGGTCGCGCTCGGCCAGGCCAAGGACGGCCGCATCCATATTCTGGGCGAGATGTCCAAGGCGCTCGATCGCGCCCGCGCCGAACTCGGCGAACACGCGCCGCGGATCGAGACCTTCAAGATCCCGACCGACAAGATCCGGGAAGTGATCGGCACCGGCGGCAAGGTGATCCGCGAGATCGTCGAGAAAACCGGCGCCAAGGTCAACATCGAGGACGACGGCACCGTCAAGGTCGCCTCCAGCGACGGCGAATCGATCAAGGCCGCGATCAAATGGATCAAGTCGATCGCCTCCGATCCCGAGGTCGGCGAGATCTACGAAGGAACGGTGGTCAAGGTGATGGAGTTCGGCGCCTTCGTGAATTTCTTCGGCGCGAAGGACGGCCTCGTTCACATCAGCCAGCTCGCCGCCGGCCGCGTGCAGAAGACCTCCGACGTCGTCAAGGAAGGCGCCAAGGTCAAGGTCAAGCTGCTCGGCTTCGACGACCGCGGCAAGACCCGGCTGTCGATGAAGGTGGTCGACCAGGAAACCGGCGAGGACCTCGAAGCCAAGCAGAAGGCCGAAGGCGACGCGCCGCGGGAAGCCGCAGGCGAGTAGGCATGTAGCGTTTTCGAGCGAAGCATGTCCCCGGGCTTGACCCGGGGATGGAATCCGGTTCGCGTGAAGAAAACGCATCACTCAATGTCATGGAGCCTCGCTTCTGATTCCATCAGAAGCGGAAAGGCTCAAGTGACGACGCTTCACCGGGGCACGGCGAACTCCCTCCCCCGCGAGCGGGAGACTCAAGGGCCGTTCGCCGCAACACACCCCTTCACGACCTCGCCCAGCGCCGCGAAATCGGCCCTGCGCGGCGAGGTCCTGCGAAACGCCAGCCCGATGCAGCGGCCGGGCTGCGGATCCTGAAGCCGCAGAATCTTGACGCGCTCATCGCGCGCCTCGACATCGGCCGCGATCTGCGGGATCAGCGTCAGGCCGTAGCCGCCGGCCACCATCTGCATCACCGTGGCGAGGCTGGATGCGCCGAACGTCATGCCGGTCGCGCCGGATGATGGCCCCCGCGGGATCGTGGCGCAGAACGCGAGAGCCTGATCGCGCAGGCAATGGCCGTCCTCAAGCAGGATCAGCCGCGACTGATCGATGTCGCGCGCCGCCACGCGGCGTCCGCAGGGCCGGGGATCGCTCGCCGGCACCGCGAGCAGAAACAGGTCGTTGAACAGTTCAAGCGTATCGATATCGGGTTCGCCGAGCGGCAGCGCCAGCATGGCGGCGTCAAGCGCACCGCCCTTGACCTCCTCGACCAGCAGCCGGGTCTGCGTCTCGCGCAATTCCAGTTCGAGATCAGGAAATTGCGACTGAAGCGCCGGCAGGATGCGCGGCAGCAGGTACGGCGCGAGCGAGGGAATAATGCCGAGGGTCAGGCGTCCTGTCAGAGGGCGGCCGCGGTGACGGGCGAAATCGACGAGATCGCGCACTGAGGCCAGCACGTCCTCGGCACGGCGGGAAATCTCGCGGCCGATCTCGGTCAGCATCACCTCGCCCGGCCGTCGCTCCACCAGCGTCACGCCAAGAAACTGTTCCAGTTCCCGGATCTGCATCGACAGCGCCGGCTGGGTGATGGCGCACGCCTCGGCTGCGCGCCCGAAATGACCGTGTCGGGCGAGCGCGGCGAGGTAGCGGAGCTGTCGGAGGGTGACCATTCTCGATCAGATATACTTATCATGATACAAAGACAAATCGAATGGACCTTATCACTGATCTCCTTCACACTTGCCGCATCCTCATGTTGCCGGAGGACCGCTGCTGGCTGACCCGAACTCTATCCACGACCGACGCCGGCGCGCCCGGACAAAAGGCGAGCATAGCTCCACGTCGATCACTCCCTCGGTGAACCGCGGCTTCTGAATGGCGATGGCGGCCGACCGGCAACGCGACAGCATGGCATCGGAGACAATCATGGACGCAAAGACAAATGACGGAAAAGCGGGTCAATGCCCGTTCACGAGCGGTCGCGGACACAAGAATCGCGACTGGTGGCCGGAGCAGCTCGATGTTCAGGTCCTTCATCAGAAATCAAACCTGTCCAACCCGATGGGCCGGGACTTCGACTACGCCAGCGCGTTCGCAAGCCTCGACCTGAACGCCGTCATCGCCGATCTGAAGGCGCTGATGACGGATTCGCAGGACTGGTGGCCGGCCGATTTCGGCCACTACGGCGGACTGATGGTCCGCATGGCATGGCATAGCGCGGGCACCTATCGCATCACCGACGGCCGCGGCGGCGCCGGTGGCGGCCAGCAGCGTTTCGCGCCGCTGAACTCCTGGCCGGACAACGTGCTGCTCGACCGGGCGCGCCGCCTGTTGTGGCCGATCAAGCAGAAGTACGGCCGCAAGATTTCCTGGGCCGACCTTTATGTCCTCGCGGGCAATGCCGCGCTGGAATCGATGGGTTTCAAGCCCTTGGGCTTCGCCGGCGGCCGTGTCGACGAATGGGAGCCGCAGGAATTGTTCTGGGGTCCGGAAGGCGCCTGGCTCGGCGACGAGCGCTACAGCGGCGAACGTGAGCTGGCGGAGCCGCTCGCCGCGGTGCAGATGGGCCTGATCTACGTCAATCCGGAAGGGCCGAACGGCCAACCGGACCCGCTCGCTGCCGCCAAGGATATCCGCGAGACATTTCTCCGCATGGCGATGAATGACGAAGAAACCGTCGCGCTGATCGCGGGCGGCCACACCTTCGGCAAGACCCACGGCGCCGGCGACGCGTCGCTGGTCGGACCGGTGCCGGACTCCGCCCCGATCGAGGATCAGGGACTCGGCTGGAAGGGCCGGTTCGGCACGGGCAAGGGGGCTGACGCAATCGGCAGCGGCCTGGAAGTGACCTGGACCCAGACGCCGACCAAGTGGGACAACAACTTCTTCGACACGCTGTTCGGGTTCGAATGGGAGCTGACCAAGAGCCCTGCCGGCGCGCACCAGTGGAGGGCGAAGGACGCTCCGGCCATCACCCCGGACCCCTTCGACGAGTCGAAGAAGCACGTGCCGACCATGCTGACGACGGATCTGTCGCTGCGCTTCGATCCTATCTACGGCGAAATCTCGAAGCGCTTCCATGAGAATCCCGACCAGTTTGCGGACGCCTTCGCCCGCGCCTGGTTCAAGCTGACCCATCGCGACATGGGACCCCGCGACCGCTATCTCGGCCCGCTGGTGCCAAAGGAAGTGATGATCTGGCAGGATCCGATCCCGGCCGTGGACCATGAGTTGGTCGACGACAACGACATCGCCGACCTGAAGGCGAAAATCCTCGCCTCCGGCTGCACCGTGGCGCAGCTGGTCTCGACCGCCTGGGCCTCGGCCTCCACCTTCCGCGGCTCCGACAAGCGCGGCGGCGCCAATGGGGCGCGCATCCGGCTTGCCCCGCAGAAGGATTGGGAGGTCAACCAGCCGATCCAGCTGAAAGCGGTGCTGGCGAAGCTCGAAGAGATCCAGGCCGAATTCAATGACGCGCAGACAGGCGGCAAAAAGGTCTCGCTCGCCGACCTGATCGTGCTCGGCGGATCGGCCGCGGTCGAGAAGGCGGCCAGAGACGCCGGGATCGACTTGAAGGTGCCATTCACGCCCGGCCGCATGGATGCGTCGCTGGACCAGACCGACGTGGAATCCTTCGCGCCGCTTGAGCCGCGCGCGGATGGCTTCCGCAACTACATCAGCGACAGGCACCAGTTCATGGCGCCCGAGGAGGCGCTGGTGGATCGCGCGCAACTGCTGAACCTGACCGGACCGGAGATGACGGTTCTCGTCGGCGGCCTGCGCGTGCTGGGCGCCAATGCCGCAGACTCTAGGCATGGCGTCTTCACCACCCGCCCGGGCAAGCTGACGAACGACTTCTTTGTCAACCTGCTCACCATGGATACCGAGTGGCAACCGGTCGCCGGTCAGGACGGCGTTTACGAAAGCCGCGACCGCAAGACCGGCACGCT
Organism: Nitrobacter winogradskyi Nb-255; assembly: GCF_000012725.1. Lineage (NCBI taxonomy): Bacteria > Pseudomonadati > Pseudomonadota > Alphaproteobacteria > Hyphomicrobiales > Nitrobacteraceae > Nitrobacter > Nitrobacter winogradskyi. The sequence continues at coordinate 35,267 of NC_007406.1, forward strand.
GAAGTGGACGGGCACGCGCGTCGACCTGATCTTCGGCTCGCACTCCCAGCTCCGCGCATTCGCGGAAGTCTATGCGTGCGCAGACTCCGGCGAGAAGTTCGCGAACGACTTCGCCGCCGCATGGGCCAAGGTCATGAACGCCGATCGCTTCGATCTCAAGGCCTGATCGCGACAACACACCTCAACGCCATAGCCCCTGCGATTTCCCGCAGGGGCTTTTCCATGAGAGCATGATATTTGAGAGCGGGATGCGGGCGGAAAACCGCCGCACACTTTTCCTCATCCCGCTCCCGTGTCGCGATATGGCCATCCCCTCCTGTTTATGCGGGATCGCCTGAAGAAAGGACCGCTGTTCGATGATGAAACTCTACTGGTCGCCGCGCTCGCGCTCGTTCACCGCGCTCTGGCTGATGGAGGAAACCGGACAACCCTATGAGCGGGTTCTGATCGACATCTCCACCGGCGCGCAGAAGACGCCGGAGTTTCTCGCCGTCAACCCGATGGGGAAGGTGCCCGCGCTGACCGACGGCGCTATCGCGATCGCCGAAGCGGCGGCGATCTGCGCCTACGTCGCCGAGCGTTTCCCGGATGCGAAGCTGGCCCCGCCGCTCGGGGATGCGCGCCGGGCAAAATATCTGCAATGGCTGTTCTTCGGACCGAGTTGCATTGAACCGGCGCTGCTCCAGATCTTCGCCAAGCTCCAGGTGCCATCGAGCACGGCCGCGTGGGGGGACGCCACGCAGGTGTTCGACGTTCTCGACAAGGCCGTGGAAAAGGGGCCGTGGATTCTCGGCGACGACTTCTCCGCCGCCGACATCGTGATCGGCTCCGGGCTGAACTTTGCGATCCGCCAGTTCAAGATGGTGCCGCCGCGGCCAGCTTTCGATCGCTACATCGACCGCTGCGTGGCGCGGCCGGCGTTTCAACGCGCGGAGAAAATCGCGGCGGGCTGATCCACCTCTCCCCTTGTGAGAGCAGATGCGACCGCCGCACCGCTTCGCGCCGGAGCCCTACTTCGCCGTGTCGTTCGGCGCGCCGTTGCTCATGCCTTCGCTCCGCAGCGCGTCAGGCTGCGGCATAGCGATGATGTTGTAGCCGGAATCGACGAAATGAATCTCGCCGGTGACCCCGCCGGACAGATCCGACAACAAATAAAGCCCGGCGCCGCCGAGTTCGTCGAGACTTACGCCGCGCCCCCGCGGCGAATGTTTCTGCTGGAACGCGAACATGAAGCGCGCGTCGCCGATGCCGGCGCCGGCCAGCGTGCGGATCGGGCCGGCCGAAATGGCATTGACGCGAATGTTTTGCGCGCCGAAATCGACCGCCAGATAGCGCACCGATGCTTCCAGCCCCGCCTTGGCCACGCCCATCACGTTGTAGTTCGGCATCGCGCGGTCGCCACCGTTATAGGTCAGCGTGAGCATGCTGCCGCCATCTGGCATCAGTTCGGCGGCGCGTTTGGCCGCCTCCGTGAAGGCGAAGCAGGAGATCAGCATGGTGCGCGCGAAATTCTCGCGCGTCGTGTCGGCGTAGCGGCCGTTCAGCTCGGCCTTGTCGGAGAACGCGATGGCGTGAACCAGAAAATCCATCTTGCCCCAGGCCTTGCCGATATCGGCGAACACCTTGTCGACAGAAGCGATGTCCTCGACGTCGCACGGCAGCACCATTGTGCTGCCGACCGATTCGGCGAGCGGCCGCACCCGCTTGGCCAGCGCCTCGCCCTGATAGGTGAAGGCCATTTCCGCGCCGTGGGCGGCCAGCGTCTTGGCGATGCCCCAGGCGATCGAGTGGTCGTTGGCGACGCCCATGATCAGGCCGCGCTTGCCTTGCATCAGGTGTGTCATGTGGAAACTCCGTCATGCCCGGCCCCGTGCCGGGCATCCACGCCTTGGCGGCGTGGACAGGTTGGAAGGTTGGGATGGCCGGGTGATCCGCGCAAGACGCGCTTCGCGCCAAGCCCGGTCCTGAAAAATCTGTACTGCGACCGCCGCCGGTCTTGCGAGCAGCCGCTACAAATCAGGCATCCAGTCGTTTGAAAACCAGCGTGGCATTGGTTCCGCCGAAGCCGAACGAATTCGACATCACCGTGCCAATCCTGGCGTCGTCGATACGCTTACGCACGATCGGCATATCCGCGAACACCGGATCGAGTTCGGTGATGTTGGCGCTTTCGCAAATGAAGCCGTTGTTCATCATCAGAAGCGAGTAGATCGCCTCCTGTACGCCGGTCGCGCCGAGCGAATGCCCCGTCAGCGATTTGGTGGCGGAGATCGGCGGACACTTGTCGCCGGCGCCGAACACCTTGCGGATCGCCTCGATCTCCGGCGGATCGCCGGCCGGCGTCGAGGTCGCGTGCGGGTTGATGTAGTCGACTTTGGTTTTCACCGTCGACAGCGCCATCCTCATGCAGCGCTCGGCGCCCTCGCCCGACGGCGCGACCATGTCGTAGCCGTCCGACGTCGCGCCATAGCCGGCGACTTCGCCGTAGATGCGCGCCCCGCGAGCCTTGGCGTGTTCGAGTTCCTCCAGCACCACGACGCCGGCGCCGCCGGCGATCACGAAGCCGTCGCGACTGACGTCATAGGCACGCGAGGCTGTCGCCGGCGTATCGTTGTATTTCGAGGACATCGCGCCCATGGCGTCGAACAGCACCGAGAGCGACCAGTCGAGTTCCTCACAGCCGCCGGCGAAAATGATGTCCTGCTTGCCGATCTGAATGGTCTCATAGGCATTGCCGATGCAGTGGTTGGAGGTCGCGCAGGCGGACGAGATCGAATAGTTGACGCCCTTGATCTTGAACCAGGTGGCGAGCGTCGCCGATGCGGTGGACGACATCGCCTTCGGCACCGCGAACGGGCCGACGCGCTTGGGCCCCTTACTGCGGGTGATGTCGGCCGCTTCCACGATCGTGCGCGCGGACGGACCGCCCGAGCCCATGATGATCCCGGTGCGTTCATTGGAGACCTCGTTCGGCTCAAGACCCGAATCGCGAATCGCCTGCTCCATGGCAACGTGATTCCACGCCGCGCCCTCGGCCAGGAAGCGCATCGCGCGGCGATCGACCACGTCGGCCGGGTTCAGCGTCGGCGCACCCTGCACTTGGGAACGGAAGCCAAGCTCGGCATACTTCTCCGCGCGCGTGATGCCGGACTTGGCCTCGAAGAGACTGGACAGCACTTCCTGCGTGCTGTTTCCGATCGATGAGACGATACCCATCCCCGTGACGACCACCCGCCTCATGATCTCCTCGCCCCAAAGTCATGTTGTCTCATGAAGCGTCCTCGTCAAAAATCGCAAGCTGAACCACGCGGCGGCCCCGGCTGTCAGGCCCCCGGCCCTGCATCCTGCTTGAACAGACCGACCTTCAGGTCTTTCGCGCGGTAAATAATATCATCGTCGGCGGAAAGCCACCCGTCCGCGATCCCGAGCACCAGCTTCGAGCGCATCACCCGCTTGATGTCGACATTATATACGACCTTGCGAACGGGCGGCAGCACCTGGCCGGTGAACTTCAGCTCGCCTAAGCCGAGCGCCCGGCCCCGGCCTTCGCCCCCGGTCCAACCGAGGAAAAATCCGACCATCTGCCATAGCGCATCGAGGCCGAGGCAGCCGGGCATCACCGGATCGCCCTTGAAATGGCAGCCGAAAAACCAGAGATCGGGTTTGACGTCGAGTTCGGCGCGGATCAATCCTTTTCCAAACTCCCCGCCATCCTCGTTTATATCGGTGATACGATCGAACATCAGCATCGGCGGCAACGGCAACTGGGCGTTTCCCGGTCCGAACAGTTCCCCCCGGCCGCACGCCAGCAAACCCTCATAATCATAGCTGCTGCGCCGGTCCTGCATGCTGCGTGGCCTCTCTGTTGGGCAATTTATGATTGGAGAGGCGCACGAGACGTGTATGCACCTCGGTCGGACACCGATCCCGAGATCCGCGCCATCCGTGGGCTCTCTAACACAGGGTCCGAAGGGGGCAAAGAGCACCTGTGGCCGCGAATCGCCGAATGCAAGCCGTCCGGAGGGAACGAGCCTATCCCGTGCCGATTCACACCGGCCGACAGCCCAACCGACCGAGAGGCGCTTACAGGATCGCGCGCAGGATGTATGTTGGTCGGTGCAGTTTCGCCGCTGCCACCCTTCGACATCGGCCACTAATAGTGAGATCGGACCAGTTTTGAGCCATTCTAGTTGCGAAAAACTTGCATCTGAACGCCTTTGTTCCTATAGTTTGAGATAGTTGGTCCCTATAGGGACTGTTGACGGCTGGATAAGAGCTTTTCGAATGCCTGGCGTGAGTACAAGCGAGAACATCGTGGTTGTGACCGAAGAGGATCGTGATATCGCGGCGATCGGTCACGGACGGCAGCCGACTTTGACGGGCTGCCCCTGGCACGACGTCAACGAAATGCTGCAATCGGTCGGGCTGCGGCCGACGCGGCAGCGCATGGCGCTGGGCTGGCTGCTGTTCGGCAAGGGCGCGCGCCACCTCACGGCGGAAATGCTTTACGAAGAAGCGACCCTCGCCAAGGTTCCCGTCTCGCTGGCCACCGTCTACAATACGCTCAATCAACTGACCGACGCCGGATTGTTGCGCCAGGTCAGCGTTGACGGCACCAAGACCTATTTCGATACCAACGTCACCGCCCACCACCACTTCTACCTCGAAAACAATCACGAGCTGGTCGACATTCCCGATCCGCATCTGGTGTTGCAGAAGATGCCGAACGTGCCGGAAGGTTACGAGATCAGCCGCATCGACATGGTCGTGCGCCTGCGCAAGAAGCGCTGAACCGCCGCACGGCCTCGATCGCGTTCGCATTGCCCGGCCCTGCGCCGGGCATTTGTTTTTTGTGAGAGGTGTGTTTGTGCGAGAGGCGCCTGGGGCGTTTTCGAGCCAGGCATGTCTTCGTGGTGGGTCGAGGAGAGTGATTCGCGCGAAGAAGCGTGTCGAAGCAAGATCATGGAGCCGCGCATCGAACTCTGTCGGGAGCGGAACGGCTCCCCCCCCCCCCCGCAATTCCGGCGAACACGACCTGCCGACAATCAGTTGATTTTCTCGTCGGCGTAGACGCCCCAGAGCCGCTGTTGCTCGATCCACCCATCGAAACCGTCGCCCGTGACATGGCACCATCCAGCGGCGCAACGCTTGACCTGGGTTACGACGCCGGCCTGCAAGCGGGCGGCCACATTGCCTTGAACATCGGCGCGATCATACAGCGGCGTGAAGTCGTCTTTCGCCTTCATCGTGACGACCGCGGTACGGCGGCCTGACAGCAGCGAGTGATAGACCCAACCCTCGGCGCCCTCGGAATCCCGGATGCGGCGCCAGTTCTCGAATTCCGCGGTGATTTCGACGGGAAGGCCGGCCTTGGTATAGACCCAGGCGACGTCGTTATCCTTGGTCGGGCCCGCGCGGACGTTCACATGATCGGACTTCAGGCTCACATAGCGCGGAACCGGCAGACCGCTGGTGGACAGCGCGGAATCCTTGGCGTCGGCTGTCGTTTCGATCGCGACCGCACCCAGCGTCGCGGCTGCGAACACCATGGAAAGAACGCGCCATCTCACCGTCATCACCTGCCCCCCGAGAAGCTCACCATGCCGCCGGACCCGGCCGCCCGCCCTCCGGACCCCGTCTTGCCTTGGCACGACCTTCTGCTAGAGAGGACCAAACCCAGGATGACCGGGCACGCCCGGGAAAGTGCACGTAAGATGCGAGGAACCCGGGATACCAGGGCGACGCCGATATCAGCCAGCGGCTGCAGTTTCGATCGTGTGGGTTAACAGGGCCTGAATGCGATCGCATTTTCGCCACGGGCCGTTTCCCGGATTCGAACGCACCCTGGCGTAGCGGCGTCACTTCGTTTCTCATCAAGGGGTTGACGCAGCGGTCTGCGAACTTCGAAACCGGAAACTAGAGAGCACCCAATGTCGATCAAGAAGAAGCCTCTGGTTGTCGTCACGCGCAAGCTGCCCGACTCGGTCGAGACCCGAATGCGCGAACTGTTCGATGCGCGACTCAACCTCGACGACCGGCCGATGACGCCCGACGAGCTGATCGACGCCGTCCGTACCGCCGACATCCTGGTTACGACGGTGACCGACCATATCAACGCGGCGGTGTTGAAACAGCCCGACTGCAAGCTGAAGCTGATCGCGCAGTTCGGCAACGGCGTCGACAACATCGATGTCGTCGCCGCGCACGAGCACGGCGTCACCGTTACCAATACGCCGAACGTTCTCACCGAAGACACCGCCGACATGACCATGGCGCTGATCCTCGCGGTGCCGCGCCGTTTCATCGAAGGCGCGGCGCTGCTGACCGCGGGCGGTGACTGGCCGGGCTGGTCGCCGACCTGGATGCTCGGCCGGCGTCTTGGCGGCAAGCGGCTCGGCATCATCGGCATGGGCCGCATCGGTCAGGCCGTGGCGCGCCGGGCCCACGCCTTCGGGCTGCAGATCCACTACCATAACCGCAAGCCCGTGGCGCCGAAGATCGCCGACGAGCTCGGCGCCACCTATTGGGATTCGCTCGACCAGATGCTGGCGCGGATGGACATCATCTCGGTGAACTGTCCGCACACCCCGGCCACCTTCCATCTGCTGTCGGCGCGCCGGCTCAAGCTGATCCGCAAGGACGCCTATATCGTCAACACCGCGCGCGGCACGGTGATCGACGAGGACACGCTGACCAAGCTGATCGAGGCCGGCGAGATCGCTGGCGCGGCGCTTGACGTGTTCGAGCACGAACCAGCGGTCAACCCCAGGCTGGTCCGCCTCGCCAAGGCCGGCAAGGTGGTGCTGCTGCCGCATATGGGGTCCGCCACCATCGAGGGCCGCGTCGAGATGGGCGAGAAGGTCATCATCAACATCCGCACCTTCCTCGACAACCACAAGCCGCCGGACCGCGTGCTGCCGAGCATGTTGTAAGCGATGCGTTCGGCATGACGCGATGGAGCCTGCGTGCTCCTTCCTTTTTTCCCTCTCCCCTTGCGGGAGAGGGAAGAAGAAACCGCCTCAGCAATAGCCGCTTAAATCGGTGATGGTCGGATGATCGCCGTTAAGCGGATTTGACGGATCGCGCCTGTAATTCAGCGTCTCGAACCGCATCGCGCGCGCATCCACCATCAACAGACGCCCGACCAGCCCCTCCCCGAATCCGACGATCTCGCGGATCACCTCCAACGCCGTCATCGATCCGAGCACGCCGGCCAGCGCGCCGAGAATGCCCGCCTGCTGGCAGCTCGGCACCGTGCCCTCGGGCGGCGGTTCGGGGAACAGGCAGCGGTAGGTCGGATTGAACACGCCATCGGCGTTCTTCTCGTGCGCGCGGATCGTCGTCAGCGATCCGTCGAACACCCCGAGCGCGGCGGTCACCAGCGGCTTCTTCGCCAGAAAGCACGCATCCGCCACCAGATAGCGGGTAGCGAAATTATCCGAGCCCTCGGCGACGATGTCGTAGTCCGCCAAAAGCGCCATCGCGTTCGACGCATCCAGCCGCATATGGTGCGCGCGGAACGCGACATGCGGGTTGAGCGCGCGGATTTTGTCCGCGGCGCTCTCGACCTTGGGGCTGCCGATATCCGGCGTCGCATGAATGATCTGGCGTTGCAGGTTCGACAGCGTCACGACGTCGTCATCGATGACGCCGAGCGTCCCCACGCCCGCGGCCGCCAGATACATCAGCGCCGGCGCGCCGAGACCGCCCGCTCCGATCATCAGCACGCGCGCATTGCGCAACGCGTTCTGGCCCGGACCGCCGACCTCGCGCATCACGATGTGCCGGGAATAGCGTTCAAGTTCGTCGGCGCTCAGCATGGTCCTGCCGTTCTCTCCGTCAATCAGGCGCCGCACGCAGACCACAACCCCGATGGCCGCTGTTGCCGGCCCAGCAGATGTGTTTCAATAGCGCCGTTTCAACGGAGACGAAAGCTGCCATGCGAGCGACGATCGCCGCGGTGTTGATGATCGTGGCCACCACGATGTACGCTCAGGCGCAACCCGGCAACCCCGTCGGACGGACAAAAGGTAAACCGGAAGCCGCCGTCTCCCCGCCGGCGCAAACTCCGGCCGATACCGTGAGGGCGATGGCGTCCGCGGCGCGGCAAGCGTTGCAATCCGACCTGGCATGGACCGGTCACTATAACGGCCTCATCAACGGCGAGGTCAGCGACCGGATGATTGCCGCGATCAAGGCATTCCAGAAGGAGCGGGCCGGCAAGCAGACCGGCGTGCTCAACCCGCAGGAACGCGGCGTTCTCGCCGCTGCCGCGCGGAAGGCGCGGGCGAATGTCGGATGGAAAATCGCGGCAGACGCTGCGACCGGCGTCCGGCTGGGCCTGCCCATGAGGCTGACGCCTCAGCAATCGAGCGCAGGCGACGGCACGACTTGGAGTTCCTCAACCGGCACCATCCAGATCAGCGTGACGCGCCGCAAGGAGTCCGGCCTCACAACCGCCAGGCTTGCCGATCACGCACGCAAACAATCGCCCGGCCGCAAGGTCACCTACAGCGCCGTCAAGCCGGACGTCTTCGTGCTGTCGGGCACACAGGGCCTGAAGAAATTCTACATGCGCGGCCAGCTTCGCGACAGCGAAGCCCGCATCCTGACCATTCTCTACGATCAGGCGACCGAAGGCGTCATGGAGCCGGTGGTGATCGCGATGTCGAGCGCGTTCGATCCGTTTCCGGCGAACGGTCCGCCGCCGCGCAAGCTCGTGGAATATGCAAGCGGGGTGATCGTCAGCGACGGCGGCGCGATCCTGACCGGTCACGAGGCCACCGACGGATGCCGGTCGATCGTCGTCACGGGCCACGGCTACGCCGACAGGATCGCCGGCGACAAGGACCACGGCCTCGCGCTGCTGCGAGTCTATGGCGCGCACGGGTTGCAGCCGATCCCGCTCGGCCGCGCTGCGGCCAAAGGCGGCGTCGATCTTGTCGGCATCACCGATCCGCAAAACCAGGGCGGCGGCTCCGCCATCAGTCGCGTCAAGGCGTCGGTGTCGGGAGGCGACGGCGGTGAATTGATGCTGACGCCCGCGCCCGCGTCAGGCTTTTCCGGCGCGGCGGCGCTCGATGCAAACGGAAAGCTCGCAGGGCTGGCGCTGGTGAAGCCCGCGGACATCGCCGGGCTTTCGGGCGCGACGCCTCCCGCGCAGGCCGTGCTCGCTCCAGCGCAAGCCCTGCGCGCTTTTCTGAAAGCCAACGACTTGGACCCGTTCGACGGATCGTTCGATGCGGAGGCCGCCGTGGTTCGCGTCATCTGCGTGCGGAGATAAACCGGCTCGCTATAGCGTTTTCCGGCTAAGTGGAATCCGGTTAGCCGTAAGAAAACACGTTCAATCAAAAACTTGCGTATTCTGATCGCAAAACCGGTATCCACTTTTGCGGAATACGCGCTAAGGCGGTTTACGTCTGGCAGACCGGACACCAGAACGTCGAGCGTCCGTTCTGGGTGAAGCGCTTCACGGCGCCCTTGCATGCCGGCGTCCGGCATTTGTCACCCTCGCGATCGTAGACCTGGAATGAATGCTGGAAGTAGCCGAGTTCGCCCGTGGTCTGTCGATGATCGCGAAGCGAGGAACCTCCCGCCTCGATCGCCTGATTGAGCACGTCGCGAATGGCCCCAACCAGTCGTTCGGCGCGTTCGGACGGCGCGCCGGTTTTCATGGCGAGCGTTGCGGCGAGACGGCGCGGCGACAACCGCGCGCGAAACAACGCCTCGCAGACATAGATGTTGCCGAGCCCCGCGACCACGCGCTGATCGAGCAACGCGGCCTTGAGGCTGGTCTTCCTGTTGCGGCAGCCATGCGCCAGCACGGCCGCGTCGAATTCGTTGCCGAGCGGCTCAGGCCCGAGTCCTTTCAGCAGCGGCTCGTCGCCGAGCGCCGAGCGGGCCACAATCTTCATGTATCCGAAACGGCGCGGATCGTTGAAGACGATCTCGGCGCGGGAGGACATCGTGAAACGCACATGATCGTGGACGCGGTCCTCGCCGCGCGGTCGATGAAAATCGCCGGGCACCGTAACGCCAGCCGCATCGATCACGCGGAACGAGCCGGACATGCCCAGATGCATCAGCAACACGTCGCCGGATGCGAGGTCCGCCAGCAGGTACTTTGCCCGCCGTCCGAGCCCTGTCACGGCCTGACCCTCCAGGCGGGCGACGAAATCGGTCTGGAACGGAAACCGAAGATCCTTGCGCCGGGTCTCGGCGCGGACGATGGTCGCGCCCTCCATCGCGGGCTGCAAGCCCCGGCGTACGGTTTCGACCTCGGGAAGTTCGGGCAACGCTTCGCTCGTTTCGTGGATTGTCCGGCGTTTCAGGCCGAAGTCTCACCTTCTTCGCTGAACACAAGCCAATTATAGAATGGATCGGCCGGCTCGACCTCGCTTGTAGCGCAGCGCAGCATGGCAGGCTATGGTCCGGTTATGGAGAAGACGGGCATGGATCGCGAGGACCAGACGACGCATTTCGGCTTCAGGGACGTCCCCCTGGGGGACAAGCAGACGCTGGTGAACGACGTCTTTCACAGCGTCGCGCGGCGTTACGACCTGATGAACGATCTGATGTCCGGCGGGCTGCACCGCGTCTGGAAGGACGCGATGATCACGACGCTGAATCCGCCGCGCAACGATGCGCCGTTTTCGCTGCTCGACGTCGCCGGCGGCACCGGAGACATCGCCTTCCGCGCGGCGAAAGCCGCGGGGTCCGGATTTCAGGCCACCGTGTGCGACATCAATCCGGACATGCTCGCGGTCGGCCGCGAGCGTGCGACCAAGCAGCATCGCGATCATCAGGTGTCGTTCGTCGAAGGCAACGCCGAGACCCTGGCGTTCGCGGATCGCGGTTTCGACGCCTACACCATCGCCTTCGGCATCCGCAACGTGCCGCGCATCGACGCGGCGCTGCGCGAGGCGTTTCGGGTGCTGAGACCGGGCGGCCGGTTTCTCTGCCTTGAATTCTCGACGGTCGATGTGCCCGGACTCGACAAGATCTACGACCTGTTTTCCTTCAAGATGATACCGCCGCTCGGCCGCGCCGTCACAGGCGACGCCGACTCCTATCGGTATCTAGTCGAATCAATCCGCAAGTTTCCCAAGCCGAACGCCTTCGCCGAGATGATCCGTGACGCCGGCTTCGCCCGCGTGTCCTGGCAGGCGCTTTCCGGCGGCATCGTCGCGTTGCATTCGGGCTGGCGTTTGTGATCTCCGCACTGGGCCATGTCGCGCGGCTGGCGCGCGCCGCGTTCGTGTTCGCGCGCGAGGGCGTGTTCGGCGTGGTCGATCCATCGCTGGTGCCGGCTCCCGGCCAGCTCGCGCTGCGCATGGCGCGGCTGATCGAGCGCCGTGGCGCGAAATCCGGATCGCGGTTGACGCGCGCGCTGACGCGGCTCGGGCCGGCCTATCTCAAGCTCGGACAGTTCCTGGCCACGCGCCCCGATGTCATCGGCGTCGCCATGGCGCGCGACCTGGAAAGCCTGCAGGACCGCCTGCCGCCGTTTTCGCAAGCGGAAGCCGAAGCGGTGGTCGCGGCGGCGCTGGAGAAGCCCGTCGCGGACGCCTTCGCCAATTTCGGACCTTCGGTGGCGGCGGCCTCGATCGCGCAGGTTCATCGCGGCGAGGTCGAAAAAAACGGCGTCCGCAGACAGGTGGCGATCAAGGTGCTGCGGCCCAACGTCGCCACGCGTTTCCGCCGCGATCTCTCCGATTTCTTTTTCGTCGCCAACAACGCCGAGGCGCATTCGGCCGAGGCGCGGCGGCTGCGCCTCGTCGAGGTCATCAACACCATGTCGCGATCGGTGGCGATGGAGATGGACCTGCGGCTGGAAGCGGCCGCGCTGTCGGAGATGGCGGAGAACACCCGCAACGATCCCGACTTCCGCGTGCCCGAGGTGGACTGGGACCGCACCACCCACAACGTGCTGACGATGGAGTGGATCGACGGCATCGCGCTGAACGATCATGCGCGTCTTGCGCAATCGAAAGCCGACCTGCCCGAACTGGGCCGCAAGGTGATCCAGAGCTTTCTGCGCCACGCGTTGCGCGACGGCTTCTTTCACGCCGACATGCATCCGGGCAACCTTTTCCTCGACGGTTCGGGCCGTCTGGTCGCGGTCGACTTCGGCATCATGGGACGGCTGGGCCTGAAAGAGCGCCGTTTCCTCGCCGAAATCCTGCTCGGCTTCATCACCCGCGACTACCGCCGCGTCGCCGAGGTGCATTTCGAGGCCGGCTACGTGCCGGGCCATCACTCGGTGGAGAATTTCGCGCAAGCCATCCGCGCCATCGGCGAGCCGATCCACAATCGTACCGCCGAGGAAATCTCGATGGCCAAACTCTTGACCCTGCTGCTGGAGGTCACCGGCCTGTTCGACATGCAGACGCGGCCCGAACTGATCCTGCTGCAAAAAACCATGGTGGTGGTCGAAGGCGTGGCGCGCAGCTTCGATCCCAAACTGGACATCTGGACGGTGGCCGATCCGGTGGTTCGCGAATGGATCACGGAGAACCTCGGCCCGCTGGGGCGGATGCAGGGCGCGATCGCCGGCGCCGGAGAGCTGGGCCGCCTGCTTGCCTCCTTGCCCGCGATCGCCTCGCGTTCGGTGGCGGTGCTTGAGCAAGTGGAGACCATGACCCGCGACGGGCTGGTGCTCGCACCCGAAACCGTCGCCACGCTGGCCTGCGCACGGGCAAGGCAGAACCGCTGGCGGACCATCGCGCTCTGGATCATCGCCGTGACGCTGCTCGGCATTCTATGGGCCGTCAGCAGCCGGTTGATCTGATATCAATGCAATCATATGATGAAATCAAATGATATCGATCCGGATGCAGCGCAGGGAGCGAAATGGCCAGCCTGACCGTCCGCAAACTCGACGACGCCGTTAAGGCCCGGCTGCGAGCGCGCGCCGCAGTTTCCGGCCGCTCGGTGGAGGAGGAGATCCGCGTCATCCTCCGTGAGGCGACCGTTATTCCCCCCCCCACGGCGTTCGACGATCCGGCCTCCCGCAACGCAGCATCTCTGCGTGACAAAGGCTTCTTCAACGTTTCCAGTCGATTGACGAAAGTGACAGTGATCGTCGGCGGCGGGATCGCCGCCTACAAGGCGCTCGACCTGATCCGGAGGCTCAGGGAACGCGGATTTTTTGTGCGATGCGTCATGACAAATGCTGCGCAGCAATTCGTCACGCCGCTCAGCGCTGGATCCCTCTCTAACGAGCGTTGCTATACGGATCTGTTCGATGCCAGCAGCGAATTCGACGCGGGCCATATCCGGCTCGCCCGCGACTGTGACCTCATCGTGGTGGCGCCCGCCACCGCTGACCTGATGGCAAAGATGGCAAACGGCCTCGCCAACGATCTGGCGAGCGCCATTCTGCTCGCCTCCGACAGGCCGGTTTTGCTGGCGCCGGCGATGAATCCGCTGATGTGGAATAACCCGGCGACACGCCGCAACGTGGCGCGGCTCGCGCGCGACGGCGTCGCCATGATCGGCCCCGACGCCGGCGAGATGGCGGAAGCAGGTGAAGCCGGCGTCGGCCGCATGGCCGAGCCCGTGGCGATCGCCGCCGCCGCCGCGCGGATGCTCGGGCCACCGCAAACGCAAGCGCAACCTCTAAAAGGCCGTCGCGTCCTGATTACCGCCGGCCCGACCCGGGAGGCGATCGATCCGGTGCGCTACATCGCCAACCGCTCCTCGGGCAAGCAGGGCTTTGCCATCGCCGCGGCGGCGCAGGCGGCGGGAGCCGAAGTGACGCTGATTTCTGGCCCCGTGGATCTCGACGACCCCCCCGGCGTCACTGTGGCGCATGTCGAATCCGCGCGCCAGATGCTGGCGGCCGTCGAGGCGGCGCTGCCTTCCGACATTGCGATTTTCACCGCCGCGGTCGCCGACTGGCGTGTCGCGCATGCAGGTGCGCAGAAACTGAAGAAAACCGAAGCCGGAGTGCCGCCGCTGCAACTGATCGAGAACCCGGACATTCTCGCGACCATTTCGAACCTGCGCGACGAACGCCCGCCGCTCGTGATCGGCTTCGCCGCCGAGACCGAGCATCTCATCGGCAACGCCAAGGCGAAATTCGCGCGCAAGGGCTGCGACTGGATGATCGCCAATGACGTATCGCCGGGAACCGGCGTGATGGGCGGCGACCGCAACACCGTGCATCTGCTGACGCGCGGCGAAGACGGAGAGATCAGGACCGAGTCCTTCCCCGTCATGACCAAGGAAGAGGTGGCCGCCATGCTGATCGAACGCATCATCTCAGCCCTGCCGGGTCCGGCGGCATGAGCGATCCGATCAAGGTCGATGTCCGGCAACTGCCGCATGCCGAGGGCCTTCCGCTGCCGTCCTACCAAAGCACCCAGGCGGCCGGTCTTGACCTCATCGCCGCGATTGGCGAACAGGCGCCGCTGGTTCTCGCGGCAGGCCGGCGGGCCATGGTGCCGACCGGGCTCGTCATCGCGCTGCCCGATGGATACGAGGCGCAGGTGCGGCCGCGCTCCGGCCTCGCCGCACGGCATGGCGTGACCGTGCTGAATTCGCCCGGCACCGTGGATGCCGACTATCGCGGCGAGATCAACGTGCTTCTTGTGAACCTCGGCAGCGAGGCCTTCACGATCCGCCGCGGCGAGCGTATCGCGCAGATGATCGTCGCGCCGGTGACTCGCGTGGAACTGGTGCGCGCGGCGGCGCTGCCGGCGACGCCACGCGGCAGCGGCGGATTCGGCTCGACCGGGCGTTAGAGCCTTTTCGTTTCCGATTGAATCGGAAGCGGAGCTTCAGACCGGCCGTGACGCGTTTTCGTCACACGAACAGATCACCCGCTCCGGTCGCGCAAAAACCGATTCAATTTTACAACAATCGTTTCGTAAATGTCGCGGCTACGCATTTTTCCGCCGCCCGATTCCCGTTCACGGTCTGGACTCTAGCCCCTCGAATCCGCTTAAGCATAATGGTGGTCGATTCGTGAACGGCGAACGGGTTGCCGATCGAATATCATCGCGCGGTTTTGGGGCAAAGATGTCAGGCGTAATCGGGGTGATGCGTCGGACCTTGCTGTCATGCACCTCGCTGGTGCCGGGCGGCATCGCGGGCGCCGGCGCGGTCAGCCTCATCGACACCTCACCTGCCTGGGCCGCAGAACCGGCGCTGAACGAGCGGCTGATCCAGGCCTTCATGAATCTCAGCCGACAGGATCTGACGGCGCTGGCGATGGCGCTTGGCGTGCTGAGCTTCTCGGTGGTCGCCGCTATCCTGCTGATGCGCACGCGCATCCGCGCCGCCGCAAATGAGCAGCGTTTGCGCAGCGAGCTCCGCGAACTTCAATCGGAGGCCGACCGTTTTCGCGCGCTGCTGTTCGTGGAACCGCAGATTCTGATTTCGTGGGGCGCGGGCGAGGAACGGCCCCAGATCAGCGGCGATATCGCGCTGCTGTTGCCGCAGGATGCAAAACAGCCCTTGCGGATTCTGGCGTTCGGAACCTGGCTGCCGCCCGAGCCGGCGTTGCAGATGGATCACGCGGTCGATGCGCTGCGCAGCGCCGGAGAAGGTTTCCTGCTCAATCTGGTCACCTCGGCCGGCCGCACCGTGGAAGCGATGGGCCGCGCCATCGGCGGCCAGGCCATCGTGCGCATCCGTGATCTCGGCGGCCTGCGGCGCGACCTCGCCGAGATGACGCTGCGGCACGACAGTCTGCTGGCGGAGACGGAAATGCTGCGGGCCTTCGCGACCGCGGCGCCCTGGCCGCTCTGGGCGAGAGGCAAGGACGGCAAGCTTTCCTTCGCCAACCAGGCCTATGCGCGCGCTACCGAGGCCGCCGACTCGGCCGACGCCATCCAGCGCAACCTCGAACTGCTCGACAGCGAGGACCGGACCGCGATGTCGCGGGCGCTGAACGACCATGCCACCTTTGCCGCGCGATTGCCGATCATCATCGGCGGCGAGCGGCGCATGTACGACGTTCACGCACTCCGGACCGGCGGCGGAAGCGCCGGCATCGCGCTCGACGCCAGCGAGGCGACGGCGCTGAGCGGGGCGCTGGCGCGGATGGCGGACGCGCATCGCCGGACCCTCGACCAACTGTCATCCGGCGTCGCCGTGTTCGACGGCCAGCGGCGGCTCGCTTTCTACAACGACTCCTACCGCCGGCTGTGGGACCTCGACCGGCCCTTCCTCGACGGACATCCCGACGATTCCAGCGTGCTCGATCGCCTGCGCGCGGGGCGCAAGTTGCCGGAGCAGCCCGACTTCCGCGCCTGGAAAGCCCGCCTGCACGAAGCCTATCGCGCCAACGAGGCCGTCAAGGACGTATGGTATCTGCCGGACGGACGCGCGCTCAGCATCGTCACCACGCCGAATCCGGAAGGCGGCGTCACCTATCTGTTCGACGATGTCACCGAAAGCCTGGATCTGGCCCGCCGATATGACCGGCTTATCAACGTGCAGCGCGAGACCCTCGACAGCCTGACCGAAGCGGTCGCGGTGTTCGGCAGCAACGGCCGCGCGCAGCTTTTCAATCCGGCCTTCGCGCGGATGTGGAAGCTTTCGCCCGAGGCGCTGGCGCAGCAGCCGCATATCGATACGGTCGAGGCGTGGTGCAAGCCGCTGTTCGACGACGACGACGCCTGGCGGACGATCCACAAGGCCGTCACCGGCATCGACAATCGCACCGCGGTGCCGCTCAAGCTCGAGCGCAAGGACGGCAGCATCCTGGACTGCATGACCATGCCGCTGCCCGACGGCGCCACCATGCTGACCTTCCACGACATCACCGATAGCGAGAACGTGGAGCGCGCGCTGCGCGAACGCAACGATGCGCTCGAGGCCGCCGACCAGATGAAGGTCGATTTCGTCCACCACGTCTCATACGAACTGCGCTCGCCCCTGACGACCATCATCGGCTTCGCGCACCTCATGAACGATCCCGGCACCGGACCGCTCACCGAGAAGCAGGCCGAATATGTCAACTACATCACCTCGTCGACCGACGCGCTGCTGGCGCTGACCAACAACATCCTCGACCTCGCCACCATCGATGCGGGCGCCATGACGCTCGAACTCGGGCCGGTCGACGTCCGCAAGACCATCGCGGCGGCGGCGGAAGGCATTCAGGACCGGCTGACCCGCGACCGCATCGTGCTGAATGTCGACGTCGATCCGGACATCGGCGACTTCATCGGCGACGAGCGCCGCATCATTCAGGTCCTCTATAATCTACTTGCCAACGCCGCGGGCTTCTCGCCACCGGACGCCGTGATCACGGTCAGCGCCCGGCGCACCGAACACAGCGTGAGGTTCGCCGTGATGGACGAAGGCCCCGGCATTCCGCCGGACGTCAGGGACAAGGCGTTCGACTGGTTCGAAAGTTACGCGAACGGATCGCGGCATCGCGGCGCGGGCCTTGGCCTCTCGCTGGTGCGCTCCTTCGTTGAACTCCACGGCGGACGCGTGCATTTCGATCCCGCCATCAAGAGCGGGACCAGGGTCGTTTGCGACTTTCCGCTCGACCGGGGCGCCCACCGGAACGCCGCCGAATGAGCGAGCCGTCGAGATTCGCGACCGCGCTCGTCAACGAGACCGCGACCGCGCATCTGATGGCCGACCTCGCACTGCTGATCGGTCCCGGCGACGTCATCACGCTGTCGGGCGATCTCGGCGCGGGCAAGACCGCGGCCGCCCGCGCCTTGATCCGGTATCTGGCCGGCGACGACACGATCGAGGTGCCGAGCCCGACCTTCACGCTGGCGCAGCATTACGATCTGCCGCCGCATCCCCTGCTTCACGCCGATCTCTATCGCATCAGCGGTCCCGGCGAACTGGACGAGATCGGCCTCGCGCCGCTGCCCGAGGACGCGGTGGTCCTGATCGAATGGCCGGAGCGCGCCGCCGGCGGCCTGCCCGCCGACCGGATCGACATCGCCATCAGCCATCGCCCGGCGCTCGGATCAGCGGCGCGCTCAGCCGAGATCACCGGCTACGGCAAGGCCGCATCGCAAGTCGCGCGGCTGGCGTCGCTGCGGCGGTTTCTTGACGATGCCGGTTATCTCGACGCAAGACGGCAGCGCATGGCGGGCGACGCCTCGACGCGCTCATATGCCCGGTTGATCCGCGACGACGCCAGCTTCATCCTCATGAACGCGCCGAAGCGGCCCGACGGACCCGCGATCCACGACGGCAAGTCCTACAGCGCGGCGGTGCACCTTGCCGAGGACATCAAGCCCTTCGTCGCCATCGCGCACGGCCTGCGCGGTCAGGGCTTTTCCGCGCCGGAGATCCATCATGCCGATCTGGAGTCGGGATTCCTGATCACCGAGGATTTCGGCAGCGCCGGCTTTGTCGAGGGCACGCCGCCGGCGCCGATCGTCGAGCGCTATCAGGCGGCGACCGACCTGCTCGCCGCGCTGCACGGCCGGACG
Organism: Nitrobacter winogradskyi Nb-255; assembly: GCF_000012725.1. Classification (NCBI taxonomy): domain Bacteria; kingdom Pseudomonadati; phylum Pseudomonadota; class Alphaproteobacteria; order Hyphomicrobiales; family Nitrobacteraceae; genus Nitrobacter; species Nitrobacter winogradskyi. Next base: position 53,686 of record NC_007406.1, read on the forward strand.
CTGCCGGACACGCTTCCCTTGACGGCGGATACGGCCTACGCGATTCCCGCGTTCGACCTTGAGGCGATGCTGATCGAGGTCGGCCTGATGCTGGACTGGTATCTGATCGACCGCGGCATTGAACCAGACGAAGGCCTGCGCGCGGAATTCCTGGCGATATGGCGCGCGTTGCTGGCGAAGCCGGATGCCGCGTCCAGAACCTGGGTGTTGCGTGACTTCCACTCGCCCAACCTGATCTGGCTGGAACAGCGGCGCGATATCGGAAAGGTCGGCATCATCGACTTTCAGGACACCGTGCTCGGTCCCGACGCCTATGATCTGGTCTCGCTGTTGCAGGATGCGCGCGTGGACGTCCCCGAATCGATCGAACTTGCCTTGCTCGCCCGTTACGCGAAGGCGCGGCTGGAGTGTGAAGCGCATTTCGATCCCGCCGGTTTCGCCGAGACGTATGCCATCATCTCGGCGCAACGCAACACCCGGCTGCTCGGCACGTTCGCGCGGCTCAATCGGCGCGACGGCAAACCGCACTATCTGCGGCATCAACCCCGGATCTGGACCTATCTCACCCGCTCGCTCGCGCACCCGGCCTTGTCGGCGGCGAGAGCGTGGTACCGGAATCACGTCCCGCCTCCCGCGGGTTGAACCATTTTGTTTTACGCCTTTTTAGAAGTCGCGGGTGTAGCTTCACGACGCCGGTTCTATCCCTCGGATCGCGGCACAGTCCTCCTCCCAAGGCGGAGCACATCATGGGCACGGAACGGCGTAAAGGCGAGCGCGTCACCTTCGAGCGCGGCTACAGCGCGCACATGATGGGCATCGACGGCACCTGGCGCCGCAACTGCACCATGGAGGATGTGTCGGAAATCGGAGCCAAGCTGACCGTCGAAGGCTCCATCGAAGGACTGCACCTGAAGGAATTCTTCCTCCTGTTGTCATCCACGGGCCTCGCCTATCGCCGCTGCGAGCTGGCCTGGGTCAATGGCGACCAGATCGGCGTCAATTTCCTGAAACAGACCGACAAGAAAAAAAAGACCACCCGGCAGAACAGCGCCACGGCCGACGCCTGATCCACATCCGCCCGGTATCATCCGGCAGTCTCCCCATGTCATGGCCTCGTCATCATCTCGGGCGTGTATGGCCGGAGTCATCGATGCGATTCGCAACGGGTCGCGATCTTCGTTTCAAACCGCTATGGATTCGTCGCTTGTTTTTCGTTTCAGCATGATCTTTTCCGAGCACCGGTTTCCACTTTTCGGGATCATTCTCTATAGCGTTTTCGAGCGAAGTGGATACCGGTTCGCGTGAAGAAAACGTGTTAAATCAAGGTTATAGAGCCCCGCTTCTGATTCCATCAGAAGCGAAAAGGCTCTAGTTCGTTGGATCGACAATGTGCGTGAGCCAGTGTGGTGGTTCAGAAGTTCGCTTCATTGCCCCATCGAGTCCGTCAAGCAAACTTCTGAACCTAAACCACACTAAAATCATAAAGTTGCTGGTGTGCCTTTGATTCCGAAGTTTGCATCAAAGGTTGCGACAAGGGTACGCGAACTTCGGAATCGGGACTCCAGAACATGCCGACCACTCCCACCAAAGCCATGGTGCTCGCCGCGGGCCTCGGCCTGCGCATGCGGCCGCTGACCGAACGGATGCCCAAGCCCATGGTGCCCGTGGCCGGCAAGCCGCTGCTCGATCACGTGCTGGACAGGCTGGCGGACGCGGGCGTCAGCGAGGCTGTCGTCAACGTGCGCTATCTGCCCGACCAGATCATCGATCACGTCGCTCACCGCGACCGGCCGAAGATCATCATCTCCGACGAGCGCGACCAGGTGCTTGGCACCGGCGGTGCGGTGGTGAAGGCCCTGCCGCTGCTCGGCGACGCACCGTTCTTCCATCTCAATGCCGACACGATATGGATCGACGGCGCGCGTCCCAACCTGACGCGGCTGACCGAGGCCTTCGATCCCGCGAGCATGGACATTCTGCTGCTGATGGCGCCGACCGCGAGCAGCATCGGCTACAGCGGCAGCGGCGACTACGCCATGCTCCCCAACGGAGCGCTTCGCAGGCGACAAGAGAACCAGATCGTGCCGTTCGTCTATGCGGGAGCCGCCATCCTGTCGCCCGCGCTGTTCGACGGCGCGCCGGCAGGCGAGTTTCCGCTGACCGCGATATTCGACCGGGCGGGTGAACGGGACCGGCTGTTCGGCCTGCGGCTCGACGGCGTCTGGATGCATGTCGGAACACCCGATGCGGTCCAGGCCGCGGAGAAAGCCGTGCTCGCGAGCCTCGACGCCTGACGGCTGCCTTTCAAATCTTCACCGCTTCCGGAGGATTCTCCGGCGAAGTGGATTCCACTTCGCCCGAAGGTTAAATCCCGCCTATGTCATGATATGCCTGATCTCGAATCAGGATCCTCCATGCGCGTCCGCAACGTCCCCTCCTCAGTGCCGTTTCTGCGCGCGGTCATCACCGCGCTGGTCGACGGGGAGCTGATCGAGGGATTCCGTCCGCGCGCGCAGCCCGAACGGCTTGCCGAAGCCACGCTCTATCTGCCGACCCGCCGCGCCGGCCGCATGGCGCGCGATATTTTCCTCGACGTGCTGGATACCGACGCCGTGATCCTGCCGCGCATCGTCGCGCTCGGCGGAATCGACGAGGACGAACTGGCTTTCGCGCAGGCCGTCTCGTTGCCGCCGGAGACGCTCGAACTGCCGCCGGCGCTGGACGGGCTCGCGCGCCGCCTCGCGCTCGCCCAGCTTATCGACGCATGGGCGCGGCGGCTGAATCTCGGTGACGGCGAGCCAGCGCGGGCCCCGCTGGTGCTCGGCGGTCCGGCCTCGACGCTGACGCTTGCCGCCGATCTCGCGCGACTGATGGACGACATGGCCACGCGCGGCGTGGACTGGCGCGCGCTCGACGGGCTGGTGCCCGAGGCGCTCGACCGCTACTGGCAGATCACGCTCGATTTCCTGAAGATCGCGCGCGACTACTGGCCGGCTCACCTTCAGGAAACCGGCCGGATCGAACCCGCGGCGCGGCGCGACCGCCTGATCGAAGCCGAAGCCGCGCGTCTCGCCGCCCATCATGTGGGACCGGTGATCGCGGCGGGCTCCACCGGCTCGATGCCGTCGACCGCGAAACTGCTGCACGCCATCGCCACGCTGCCGCAAGGCGCGGTCGTGCTGCCAGGACTCGACACCGACCTCGATGAAGAGGCGTGGAGGTTGATCGGCGGCGTCAGGGATAAAGCGAGCGGCGCGTTCATCACGCCGCCCGCCGCCGGTCATCCGCAGTTCGCGCTGCACGGCCTGCTCGCGCGCTTCGGCATCAAACGATCGGAGGTGAAAGCGCTCGGCTTCCCCGCGCCATACGGGCGCGAAATGCTGGCGTCCGAGGCGATGCGGCCCGCGGAGGCGACCGCGCAATGGCATACCCGGCTCGCCGAACCCGAGGTCGCGGATAAGATCGCGGCCGGACTGCAAAATCTCGCCGTGATCGCGGCCGCCAATCCGGAAATGGAAGCGCTCGGCATCGCCGTCGCCATGCGCGAGGCGCGCGACCTGAACAAGACCGCGGCGCTGGTGACGTTCGACCGCGCGCTGGCGCGGCGGGTGATGGCGGCGCTCGGCCGCTGGAATCTCGCCTTCGACGATTCGGGCGGCGATCCGCTGATGGACACGCCTGCTGGAATCTTCGCACGGCTGGCCGCCGAGACCGCGTGCAACGGTCTGGAGCCCCCGACCCTGCTGGCCTTGCTGAAGCATCCGCTGTGCCGGTTGGGACGCGCGGCGGGCGGCTGGTCGCGTGCCATCATAGCGCTGGAGCTTGCGATCCTGCGAGGCCCCCGGCCGCCGCCGGGCGGCAAGGGCCTCGCGGACGAATTCGCGCGCTTTTGCGATGAGCGCGACCAGCTCGATCGCGGCGAGAGTTCCTCGTTGCATCGCAGCGAGCCCCGCGCGGCGCTGAAACCGGACCATCTCGACGATATCAGCGCCCTGATCGCGGCCCTGCGGGATGCGCTCGCGCCGCTCGAAGGCGACGGCGCATCGAGATCGGCGGACTTCACCCTCCTCGCCCTGCAGCATCGCCAGACTATCGAATCGTTATCCTGTGACGATGAAGGCGTCGCCGTCGCATTCGACGGCCGGCACGGCCGTGCCCTCGCTGATGCTTTCGACGATCTGGTTGATGCGGGTGAGCGCAGCGGCCTGACGGTCAGGATCGCGGACTATCCGGAAACCTTCGAGGCCGCGTTCGGCGATCGCGTGGTGCGCCGGCCGCAGGCGACATCGGCAAGCCTGCGCATCTACGGACCGCTCGAAGCGCGTCTGACCCAATGCGACCGCGTCATCCTCGGCGGGCTCACCGAAGGCGTCTGGCCGCCCGCGCCGCCGACCGATCCCTGGCTCAGCCGGCCGATGCGGCACGAACTGGGGCTCGATCTTCCGGAACGGCGCATCGGACTGTCCGCGCACGATTTCACGCAACTGTTCGGCGCCGAGGAGGTCATCCTCAGCCATGCCGCCAAGGCCGCAGGCGCGCCGGCGGTGGCGTCCCGTTTCCTGCATCGGCTCGAAGCCGTCGCGGGCGCGACACGCTGGACATCGGCGAAACAAGCCGGCGCGCGATATATTCAGTATGCCGAAGCGCTCGATCGGCCCAGCGAGGTTACACCGATCGCGCAGCCCGCGCCGAAGCCGCCGCGCACGGCGCGGCCGACGCGCCTGTCCGTGACCGCGATCGAGGACTGGCTGCGCGATCCCTACACCATCTACGCCAGATACATCTTGAAGCTGCTGCCGCTGGAGGCCGTCGACATGCCCTTGTCGGCGGCAGACCGCGGCTCGGCGATTCACGACGCGCTCGGCGACTTCACCAAACGTTATCCGGCAAGCCTGCCCGACGATCCGGAAGACGTGCTGCGCGCCATCGGCGAAAGCCGTTTCGCGCCGCTGATGCAGCGGCCGGAAGCGCGCGCGCTGTGGTGGCCGCGCTTCCAGCGCATCGCGGCATGGTTCGCGGAATGGGAGCCGACGCGGCGGGCGCATCTGGTCAGGATCGACGCCGAGGTCAGCGGAAAAATCGAAATCCCGATCGACGGCGATCGCAGGTTCACTCTGTCGGCGCGCGCCGACCGTATCGAACATCTCGGCGGCGGCCGCTTCGCCGTTCTCGACTACAAGACCGGCAGTCCTCCGAGCAGCAAGCAGGTGCGGCTCGGCCTGTCGCCGCAGCTCACGCTGGAATCCGCGATCCTGCGCAACGGCGGCTTCGCGGGCATTCCCCCCGGCGCATCGGTCAGCGAGCTGGTCTATGTCCGGCTCAGCGGCAACAATCCTGCCGGCGAACCGAGACCGGTCGATCTCGATAACGGCAAAACCGCAACCCGGTCGCCCGATCAGGCGGCCGATGTCGCGCTTGAAGAACTCACCGCGCTGATCCGTGCCTTCGACGACGAGCAGCAGGGCTACGCATCGCTCGACCTGCCGATGTGGAAGGCCCGCTACGGGGTCTATGACGATCTCGCACGGATCAAGGAATGGTCGGCGGCGGGCGGGCCGGGGTCGGAGGAATGGTGAAAGCGCCGCGCCCCGTTCATCCCGACGCCAGCGCGCGCCAGCAGCGTGCGTCCGATCCGGCCACATCGGTGTTCGTGTCGGCCAACGCGGGATCGGGCAAGACGCACGTTCTCGTTCAGCGCGTGATCCGCCTTCTGCTCAACGACGTCGACCCCGCGCGCATCCTCTGCATCACCTTCACCAAGGCCGCCGCCGCGAACATGGCGGAGCGGGTATTCTCGACGCTGGGTCACTGGGTCACGCTCGACGATGAGGCCTTGAACGGGGCGCTGCGCGATGTCGGCATCGCGCAGCCCGGCGCGAGATGGCGCGAGCGGGCGCGAAAGCTGTTCGCCTCCGCGCTGGAAACGCCGGGCGGCCTGAAAGTGCAGACCATCCACGCGCTCTGCACGCGGCTATTGCAGCAGTTTCCGTTCGAGGCCGAAGTGCCGGCGCGTTTCACCGTGCTCGACGAGCGCGACCAGACCGAAATGATGGAGCGCGCCAGCCTTAAGGTCATGCTCGACGCCTCGCAAGATCCGGACAGCCCGTCCGGCCTCGCGCTGCGATACGCCATGAGCGCGGCCACCGATTCAACGCTGCGCGACGTCCTCAATCAGGCCTGCCTGAGCCGGGATCATGCCCTGACCCAGACGGACGACCGCGGCATCGCGCAGGCGATCCGGGACGCCGCCGATGCGCTCGGTGTGGACCCAGCCGAGCGCGTCGAGGACGTCGAACGCGAGATCGTCGACGGGCCGAACCTGCCGCGAAGCAAGTGGCTCGATACGGCGGCGCTGATCGCAACAGGCAGCTCGAACGACGTCAAACAGGCCGAACGGCTGCGTGCCGCCCATGCGGAAGCGGGCGACGCCGCGCGGGCCGATCGCTATCTCGACGTCTTCCTGACGGGTGATGGCAGCCCGCGCAAATCCTTCGTCACCAGGAAGATCAGCGATGCCCGGCCTGATGTCGCTGAAATGCTTGCCGATGAATGCCAGCGCGTGATCGCGCTGCTCGGACGCCGCCGCGCGATCAACATCCGCGACCGCACGCAATCCCTGCTCGTCATCGCCGCCGCGGTCGCCGCCCACTACCGGCGCGAGAAACACGAGCGCGGCCTGCTCGACTATGACGACCTGATCGACAAGACGCTTCGGATGCTGGAGCAGACCTCGCCCGGCTGGGTTCACTACAAGCTCGATCGCGGCGTCGATCACGTGCTGATCGACGAGGCGCAGGATACCAGCCCGAAGCAGTGGGACATCGTCGAGCGCATCATCGCGGACTTCACCACCGGCGAAGGCGCGCGCGAGGGCGTGCGCCGGACCGTGTTCGCGGTCGGCGACGAGAAGCAGTCGATCTTCTCGTTCCAGGGCGCGGCGCCGCGCGAGTTCGACGAAAGGCGGCGCAAGCTGGAGAGGAAGTTCACCGATGCAAAGCTTCCGTTCCGCAAGGAGGATTTCATCTACTCGTTCCGGTCCGGCAAAACGATCCTCGAATCGGTCGACCATGTGTTCCGCGATCCCGCGATCTACGCCAGCATCCACGCGGTCGGCGCCCACCCCGTGCATGAATCGCTGGCGGACGCCGCACCCGGCATCGTCGATCTCTGGAGCCTTGAGGAGCGGGACAAGCGCGAGGAGATGGAGGGCTGGCGCGCACCGTTCGATGCGGTCACCGCAACCAGCCCCGAGGTCAAGCTCGCACGACGCATCCGCGACGAGATCAAGTCGCTGATCGCGCAAGGCGCCATGACCGGACACCTCGGCAACCGCCGTCCGCTCGGTTATGGCGACATCCTGGTGCTGGTGCGGCGGCGGGGCAACGCGTTCGACGCCGTCATCCAGGCGCTGAAGCAGTCCGGCATTCCGGTGGCCGGCGCGGATCGTCTTAAACTCACCGAGCACATCGCGATCATCGACCTGATGAACCTTGCGGATGCGCTGCTGCTGCCAAGGGACGATCTGGCGCTGGCGGTGGCGCTGAAAAGCCCGCTGTTCGGCCTCGACGACGACGACCTGTTCAAACTGGCGTGGCAGCGCAAGGGCACGCTGCGCGACGCGCTCGCCGGGCACGCGACAGCCGATGACAAATTCCGCGACGCCTTCGAAAGCCTGAAGCGGTGCGAAAGTCGCGCCGCGCGCGATACGCCGTTCGCGTTCTTTGCATGGCTTCTGGGCGAGGAAGCCGGACGGCGGCGGATCCTGCGCCGGCTCGGCCATGAAGCCAATGATGCGCTCGATGAGTTCCTCGAACTGGCGCTGACCTGTGAGCGCAAGGCCCCCGCGTCGCTGCAAGGCTTCATGGCGTGGCTGCGCGCCGCCGATACCGAGGTGAAGCGCGACATGGAAATCTCGCGCGACGAAGTCCGCGTGATGACCGTGCACGGCGCGAAGGGACTGGAGGCCTCGGTGGTGTTTCTCGCCGACACCTCGACGTCGCCGGCCGACACCGAACGTCTGAGCCTGATCCGCATGGGGCGCGGCAACGCACCCGCCGGCGTCGCCGGGGTGACGATCTGGGCAGGCAGGAAGGCCGAGGACCCGCCCTGCGTGGCGCAGGCCCGCGCGGCCATGACCGCGGAAACCGAACATGAGTATCGCCGCCTGCTTTACGTCGCGATGACGCGCGCGGCGGACCGCCTGATCGTCGGCGGCTGCAAACCGGCCAACCGCAAGGATGTCCGGGAGTTCTCCTGGTACCACCTGATCGAAAAAGGTCTGGCCAATTCCGGCCTTGCGATGCAGGAGATCGAAACCGCAAGCGGCAAGGTCAAGCGTTTCACCCGGCCAGATCACGATGATCCTGGATCGAATCGATCCAGGATCATGAACGTGATCGATTCTAATATTTTAGAGCGGGATGCGGGCGGAAAACCGCTGCACACTTTTCCTCATCCCGCTCTAGAGGAAGCCGAACCGGATGCCGCGGGCCCGGCACCGCCGGCGTCCCCCGGCGCTACCCGGATCCCGTTGCCGCCGTGGCTGCATCTCGCAGCCGCGCCGGAAGCACCCGCGCGCCGATCGCTGTATCCATCGGATGCCGACGAGGCCGCGCATCAACGCGCGCCGGCCGGCGCCATCCCGGATCAGCGCCACCGCGCGCGACTGCGCGGCACGCTGGTCCATCGCCTGCTGCAATCCCTGCCCGAGGTGCCGCGGGACCGCCGCCGCGAGGCGGCGCTGTCCTATCTCGGGCGCAACGCGAGCGGCTGGGGCAAGACCGAGCACGACGCGCTCGCGGCGCGGGTCGTGGCGGTGCTCGATGATGCGAGGTTCGCCCCCGTTTTCGCGGAGGGCAGCCGGGCCGAGGTCGCGATCGTCGGGCGGCTGACGACGCGGCGGGGCGATCCCCTGCCGGTCTCGGGCCAGATCGACCGGCTCGTGGTCACTCCGCACGGGGTTCTGGTCGTCGACTACAAGACCAGCCCCGCACCCGCGAGCCTGGCCGACGTTCCGCCCGCCTATATCCGCCAGCTCGCGCTCTATCGCGCGATGCTCGCGGGCCTGTACCCGGAACTGCCCGTCAACGCGGCGCTGCTCTGGACCGAGACGCCTGAAATGATGGAGATTTCCGCCTCGACGCTGGATGCCGCCCTGGAAGCCATCATCTCGGTGTGAGAAACCTTGACCCGGGAAGATCGCCTTCTTAACTACATCCGCAGTTTCAAGCGCATTCTTTCGTCGCGCATCTCATCGAGACAACGAGGTATTCCATGGCTGTTGGCAAGGTTTCGGACGCCAATTTCGAAGCGGAAGTGCTCAAGGCGACTGGCCCGGTCGTGGTTGATTTCTGGGCGGAGTGGTGCGGCCCCTGCCGCATGATCGGCCCGGTGCTGGACGAAATCTCCAGCGCCATGGGCAGCAAGGTCAAGATCGTGAAGCTGAACGTCGACGAGAGCCCGAGGACGGCCTCGAAATACGGCGTGATGTCGATTCCCACTTTGATGATCTTCAAGGACGGCGAACTGGCCTCGCGTCAGGTCGGCGCGGCGCCCAAGCAGAAACTTGAGCAATGGATCACCGCCACGGTGTGATCTTTCCGCATTGAGATTTTTTTTCAAGCGGCCGGCGTCAATTCGCCGGCCGTTTTTGTTTGGGTAAGGAGAACGTTGAGGTCAGGGCGCACCCTCCCTTCTCGTCATGCCCGGCTTATTCTCGGTATACACGTCTTTGGAATTTCACGAAGCAAGACGTGGATGGCCGGAATACACCCATTCGAACACAGGATTCTACGCCGGCGGCGTGCCGTTTTCCGACAGCACGTGGCCGGCGAGATACAGCGATCCCGTGATCAGGATGCGCGGCGGAATCTCATAAGCGAGCCGCGCGACCGATCGCAGCGCGGCGGCGACGCTCACCGCGGTTTCGGCGCGCATGTCGAGCGCGCGCACCGCTTCCGCCAGTACCTCCGGCGGCATCGCGTTCTCCATGTTCGGAATCGGCACGGCAATGACATGCCGCGTCAGGCCGGCGAAGTTGGCGAGAAAACCCTTCGCGTCCTTGTTGCCCATCATGCCTGTTATCACCACCAGCGGTCGCGACACCCGCTCCTCGAGATCGCCGAGCGCCGCCGCCGCGATCCGCCCGCCATCGGCATTGTGCCCGCCGTCGAGCCAGAGCTCGGCGTCGCGCGGCGCCTGATCCACGATCCGGCCGGATGTCAGCCGCTGCATCCGCGCCGGCCATTCCGCGCCGGTGACGCCGCGCTCGAACGCCGTTGTCTCGATCGAGAAGCGATCCTGCGCCCGCAGCGTCGCGATCGCGAGGCCCGCATTGTCGAACTGATGCCGGCCGAACAGCCGGGGCGCGGCGAGGTCGAGCAGGCCGCTTTCGTCCTGATAGACCAGTCGTCCGTGTTCCGCGTGGACGTGCCAGTGCTGGCCGGCCGCGTGCAGCGGACTGCGCATCCGCTTCGCCCGCTGCTCGATCACAACTTCGGCTTCGGGCGACTGCTCCGCGCAGATGACGGGCACGCCAGGCTTGATGATGCCGGCTTTCTCGCCGGCGATCTCCGCCAGCGAGCCGCCCAGAAACTCGACGTGATCGATGCCGACGGGCGTGATGACGCTCGCCAGCGGCGTCTCGACCACGTTGGTGCTGTCGAGCCGGCCGCCGAGGCCGACCTCGAGCAACAGCACGTCGGCGGGACTTCGTGCGAACAACAGAAAGGCCGCCGCGGTCTTTATCTCGAAAAGGGTCAGCGGCTCGCCGCCATTGGCGCGCTCGCATTCAAGCAGCGCGTCGCGCAGGGCATCGTCGGCAACCAGCGTTCCGGCCAACCGCACGCATTCGTTGATCCTCACCAGATAGGGCGAGGTAAAGACATGCACGCGCAAACCGGCGGCCTCGAGGATCGCGCGCAGGTAGGCGACGGTGGAGCCCTTGCCGTTGGTGCCGGCGACGTGAATGACCGGCGGCAACCTGCGTTCGGGATGATCGAGCCGCTCAAGGACGCGCCACATCCGGCCGAGCGTGAGATCGATCCTTTTCGGATGCAGCTTCGATATCCGCGCAACAGCATCGTCGAGCGGGCTTTGCCGGGGCGGAACAGCGCTCACGCCGGAGGCGCGGCAGGCGCCGCCGGTGGAGCTTCCTGAGTCGCGGCAGGCTCGTCCGGCTCATCCGGCGGAACGGGAGCGGAGGGTTCCGGCTCCTGCTCGATCATTTCCGGCGCCTTGGTCAGCAGCCGGCACACCCGCGCCAGCGTCGGCCGCAACTCGTGACGATGCACCACCAGGTCGATCATGCCATGGTCGCGCAAATACTCGGCCCGCTGAAAACCGTCCGGCAGTTTCTCGCGGATGGTCTGCTCGATGACGCGGGCTCCGGCGAAGCCGATCAGCGCGCCGGGCTCCGCGATCTGAACGTCCCCGAGCATCGCATAGGAGGCCGTGACGCCGCCGGTGGTCGGATTCGTCAGCACTACGATGTAGGGCTGCCTGGCCTCGCGCAGCATCTGCACCGCGACGGTGGTGCGGGGCAGCTGCATCAGCGACAGCACGCCTTCCTGCATCCGCGCGCCGCCCGACGCCGCGAACACGATGAAGGGGCACCGTTTCTCGACCGCGAGTTCGAGCCCCCGCACGATCGCCTCGCCCGCCGCCATGCCAAGCGAGCCGCCCATGAAATCGAAATCCTGCACCGCGACCACGACGGCGGACCCTTCCAGCCTGCCGAACCCGACCTTCACGGAATCATGGAGTCCGGTTTTGGCGCGCGCGTCCCTGATGCGGTCGACATACTTGCGCTCGTCACGGAATTTCAGCGGATCGGCAGTTACCTCCGGCAACGCCACATCGTACCATGTCTCGTTGTCGAAGATCGACTTCAGCCGCGCATCGGCGCTCATCCGCATGTGGTAGTTCGATCCGGGGATGACGAACTGGTTGCTCTCGACGTCCTTGTAGAACACGAGCTGCCCGGTGTCGGGACACTTGATCCAGAGATTATCCGGCGTTTCCCGCTTGAGGATATTGCGGATTTTCGGCCGGACAACGTTGGTCAACCAATTCATGCCTTACTCCGTAACACCGCACCATCTGGCGACGGCCCGAACCTTCTCCCCTTGCGGGACAGGGTGGCAAAGCACCGCGAGGCAGGGTGCGAGCCGGGTGAGGGTTCTTCTAGAGCCTTTTCGCTTCTGATGGAATCAGAAGCGAGGCTCTATAATCTTGATTTGACGCGTTTTCTTCACGCGAACCGGTATCCACTTTGCTCGAAAACGCTCTATCGCAATCAGGATGACGGGACGACCCCTCACCCACCTCGCCGCATACATGCGGCTCGGTACCCTCCCCCACAAGGGGAGAGGGAAAAAAGCCTATTCCGCTGCTTGCCGCGCCGACCGCACGCCCTCGGCCAGCGCCGCCGCGAGAGAGGCGACCGCCTGGACGGTTCCGGACGTCGCCTTGCCTTCGGCGTCGAGGCTGGCGCTGAGCGCATCGACCAGCGCCGAGCCGACCACCGCGCCGTCCGAGCGCTCGGCAATGCCGCGCGCGGCATCCGGAGTGCGGATGCCGAAGCCGACGCAGACCGGCAGGCTCGTATGGCGCTTGATGCGCCCGACCGCCGCGCCAACCGCCGTCGAATCCGCCGCCGCGCTGCCGGTGATCCCGGTGATCGAGACGTAGTACACAAAACCCGACGTATTCGCGAGCACCGCCGGCAGACGCTTGTCATCCGTCGTCGGCGTCGCCAGGCGAATGAAATTCAATCCGGCTTTCATCGCCGGGATGCACAACTCGGAGTCTTCCTCCGGCGGCAGGTCGACGACGATCAGGCCATCGACGCCCGCCGCCCTGGCATCGTCAAGAAATTTCTCGACGCCGTAGATGTAGACCGGATTGTAATAGCCCATCAGCACGACCGGCGTCGAATCGTCGTCCTTCCGAAACTCGCCGATCATCCGCAGCGTGCCGGTCAGGGTCATGCCCGCATCGAGCGCGCGCCGCCCGGCCGCCTGGACCGCCGGACCATCCGCCATCGGATCGGTGAAGGGCATTCCGATTTCGATGATGTCGGCGCCGGCCCTGGGCAACGCCTTGATGATGGCGAGCGAGGTCGCGGGGTCCGGATCGCCGGCCATCAGAAAAGTGACGAAGGCCGAGCGTCCCTGCTTGCGCAACTCGGCGAAGCGCGTGTCGATACGGGTTGTCACTTCTTCCTGCCCTTCAGGATATCGCCGACCTGCGGCACGTCCTTGTCGCCGCGGCCCGAGAGGTTGACCACCATCAGGTGATCCTTCGTCCGCCCTGGCGCGAGTTCGATGACGCGCGCGATCGCATGCGCCGATTCCAGCGCCGGGATGATGCCTTCCAGCCGCGACAGCAGTTGAAACGCGCCAAGCGCTTCCTCGTCGGTCGCGGAAAGATAGGTGACGCGGCCGGTCTCGTGCAGCCATGAATGCTCCGGCCCGATGCCGGGATAGTCCAGGCCTGCGGAAATCGAATGCGCGTCCTCAATCTGACCGTCGCCATTCATCAGGAGATAGGTGCGATTACCGTGCAGCACGCCGGGCCGCCCGCCGGTGAGCGAGGCCGCGTGCTGCTTGTCGAGCCCGTGTCCCGCCGCCTCGACGCCGAAAATCTCCACCGAGGATTCATCGAGGAAGGGATGAAACAATCCCATCGCGTTGGAGCCGCCGCCGATGCAGGCGATCAGCGAATCCGGCAGACGGCCTTCCGCCTCCTGCATCTGCCGTCGTGTTTCCTCGCCGATGATCGACTGGAAGTCGCGCACCATCATCGGATAGGGATGCGGCCCCGCCACCGTACCGATGCAATAGAAGGTGTCGTGCACGTTGGTCACCCAGTCGCGCAGCGCCTCGTTCATCGCATCCTTCAGTGTCCGGGTGCCGGACTGCACCGGCACCACTTTCGCCCCCAGCATTTCCATGCGGATGACGTTCGGCTCCTGCCGCGCCACGTCCACCGCACCCATATAGACCACGCAGTCCAGGCCGAAGCGCGCGCACAGCGTCGCGGTGGCGACGCCGTGCTGGCCCGCGCCGGTCTCGGCGATGATGCGCTTCTTGCCCATGCGCCGCGCCACCAGAATCTGGCCCAGCACATTGTTGACCTTGTGCGAGCCGGTGTGGTTGAGCTCCTCGCGCTTCAGGTAGATTTTTGCGCCGCCGGCGCCGCCCGAGGCCGCGGAAATCTCCCGAAGGTGGTCGGTCAGACGCTCGGCGAAATACAGGGGCGACGGCCGGCCGATATAGTCCTTGCGATAGCGCGCCATGTCGCGCTGGAACGCGGCGTCGCTTTTGGCGTCGGCATAGGCCCTCTCAAGATCGAGGATCAAGGGCATCAGCGTTTCCGCCACGAAGCGGCCGCCGAACATGCCGAAATGCCCGCGCTCGTCGGGGCCGGACCGGAAAGAATTGGGGAGAGAACTCATTGTCACCCTTCGTCATGGCCGGATTTATTCCGGCCACCTACGTCTTGCGTGCTCTGAATTTCAGTAGAGATCGATGCCCGCGGCGCAGACAAGGTTACACAATCTGCGCCTGCTCTACGCGGGCATGGCGGCTGCCGTAAACTACGGCACATGTGACGTCGCTTCGCGTAAACTGGTTTCCGCCGCTCGCGCAGCCCGAATAAAATCCCGGACCATGCCGGCGTCCTTCACCCCCGGCGCGCTTTCCACCCCTGAGGACACATCGACGCCGCCGGCGCGCGTGATGCGGACCGCATCATCGACGTTGCCTGCCGCCAGGCCGCCCGACAGCATGAATGGAATATCGACGGACAGATTCGTCAGAAGACGCCAGTCGAAGGGTACGCCGAGCCCGCCCGGCCGGGTCGCGTGCTTCGGCGGACGCGCATCGAAGAGCAGGCGGTCGGCGACAGCGGCATAGCGTGGCAGGTCCGCAAGATCGGCGGCGATCTCGACGCCGATCGCCTTCATCACCGGCAGGCCGAAGCGCCGCTTGATCTCGCGGATGCGCGGCACGGTTTCCTTGCCGTGCAGTTGCAGCAGATCCGGCCGCAAGGCCTCGATAATGCCGCAGAGCGTCTCATCATCGGCGTCGGCCGTCAGCGCGACCTTGGCCGCCCGGCCTCGCACCTGCGCGCCGAGCTCTTGCGCGCGCGCAAGCTCAAGATGCCGCGGCGACGGCGGAAAGAACACGAATCCCACCATATCGGCGCCGGCCTGCAACGCCACATCGAGCGTCGAAGGGGTGGACAGGCCGCATATCTTGACGATCAATGACATGGTCTCGAATGGTCCGGCACAACCCGACCAATGGCAGGCCGGCGTGCTGCAATCAGCGCGATGGGCCGGTTCTACAACGTCGCAAGCGGCTTGTCTCGCTTGCGTGGACGCGGCCCGAACGTTCTTTCCCTTTGCGACGGGGACGCAGAATCATGGCGATCGCGGGATGCGGGTCACAAGCCCGAGGACATGCTCGACAGCGCTATAACACCGCTACCCGGCCCGCCGGGTCAGTTCCGGCAGCCGCGTCACCTCTTGCGACTCGTAGCGTGATCGCAAATCAGCAAGCTCCACATGCGCTTTCCGCGCATCCGATTCGTATTGACGGGCCGCGTAGCGCCAGCGGCGCTGCCCCACCCAGGTCGCGACGCTGCCGGCGACCACGCCGAAAATAGCCACCGAGATGATCAGAATGAACAGCGGCAGCGTGACGCCGGTCTGAGGGTCGGACCCGCCGAAGGGGTCGAACGTCACCGTGACCAAACGGCGGTTGGCGAACGCGAACACGATGAAAATAACACCAAGCGGAATCAGGATCAGGCCGGTCAGGAATTTGCGCATGATCTCTCTCGCGACGCTGCGTCAGCCGGCACTCATGCTGACAGGTTCGCTTGCCGATTGATGGGGCCGCTCCCCTGGACGTTCCTAGTGTAGCGGTTCAGAAGTTCGCTTCAATTTCCCAGCGAGTCCTTCAAGCGAACCTATGAACCTAAGCTACACTAGATTCATAGAGTTGCTAGTGTCCCGAATCCGAAGTTCGCCCAGGAGCGAGGCCGCGAAAACAAGGCGAACTTCGGATTCGGGGCACTATGCGTTCGCTTCGCTCGTCGCATTGTCACGATTGAGCCGCTCACGCATTTCCTTGCCGGTCTTGAAAAACGGTACACTTTTCTGGTCGACCGGAACGTGTTCTCCCGTGCGCGGATTGCGGCCCGCGCGGGCAGGACGATGTTTGACTGAAAACGCACCAAAGCCACGCAACTCGACGCGATCACCCCGCGCAAGAGCGGCGACAATCTCATCGAGGATCGCGTTCACGATGTTCTCCACATCCCGCTGGTAGAGGTGCGGGTTATGTTCGGCGATGCGCTGAACGAGTTCGGATTTGATCATCGAGACAAAGGCCCATGCGTGGGATGCCCATTTCCGTGAAAATGGTCAGGACTGTCAAGACAGTAAATGTGATTCGGGATCGTTGGAAACCCGGCCGCGAGAGCTTGCGTTGCAACATCCATCGCTTTTCGCAGCGCGAAATGCCTGTTCACGAACGGCTCGACCTCAATTCGACGGCGCGGGATGCCAAAGCGCCAGCATTCCGTCGAGATTCAGGCGATCCGCCGCTCGCACGATCCCGGCCTGCTCGACCTGCCGCGCAATACTGCCCAATCCCAGCGCGTCAAACGCCACCGACGCAGCGGTGCGGATGAAGGTCAGATCAGTGAAGCGCGGCGTCAACTTGAAATCGCGCACCGGAAGGTCGGGCGCGACTTTCTTTTCCGCCACAAGCCAGGCGATCGCGACCTTTTCGTCGCCAAGCTGATCGATCAACTTGAGATCCAGCGCCTGCCGTCCGGTGAAAACGCGCCCGTCGGCGACCTTCTCGAGCTGCGCATCGTCCATGCCGCGCCTGTTCTGCACCAGACCGCGAAACCAGGCGAAGGAATCCTTCACCAGGGCGTCGATCGCGGCCCGTGCTTCCGGACTGGTCGGTTCATATCCGCTCGGGGCCGCCTTCAGCGGCGAGGATTTCACCGCCTCCACCTTGACCCCGACCGTTTTCAGAAGTTCGGTGACGTTCGGATACTGAAACAGCACGCCGATCGAGCCGACCAGCGCGGTTTGCTGCGCGACGATGTGATCGGAGGCAAGCGCGGCGATATATCCGCCCGACGCGCCGAGCCCTTCCACCACCACGACCATCGGTTTTTTGGCCTTCAGGCGCGTCAGGGCCTCATAAAGCTCTTCCGACCCGGCGGTGGTGCCGCCCGGCGAGTTGATGTGGACGATGACCGCCGGCGCCTTCGACTTTCCAAGCCGCTCCAGGGCCTCGACCCGCTTCTGATCGCTGCGGATCAGACCGTCGATGTTGACGCGCTGGATCGCGGAAGAGCCTGTCAGCCTGCCGCCCAAAGGCGAGGCGTAAGCGCCGAGCGCGACGACCGCGCCGATCACGATCAAAGCCGACGCCACGCGCCAGAAGGTGAGCTTGCGGCGCAGCCTGCGACGATCGACGATCATGTCGGATTCCATCGACATCGACATTTCTCCTCCATAGCGTTTTCCGGCGAAGCATGTCCCCGCGCTTGACCCGAGGACAGATATCGGCTCGCGTCAAGAAAACGCGTCAAAACAACGATCTGGAACTTCGCTTCTGATTCAATCGGAAGCGAAGCTCCCGGATTGCGCTCGATTACACCGTCGCCGGTGCGTGCGTGGTACCAGAGGCCCGCCAAGCTACACCAATCGCGGCCCAATATGAAGAAAGCATGGCCGGAGTACGACACCGCGCCGTCTCGATATTCGACCTTGCCAACGCTAGCGGCTGCGCCGATCCGGCGCGATCAGTTCCGGCCGCGGCCCCGACAGCCGCTTGTGCAAGTGGACCATGAAGGCCATTCCGAACAGCGGCGTCGCCAGATTGACGACCGGAATCGCGACAAACGCGGCAATGATCAGGCCGGCCATAAAAATGGTCGAGGCATTATCGCGGCGCATCGCCTTGGCTTCCGCCGGCGAGCGGAAGCGCATCGCCGCAAGCTCAAAATATTCCCGGCCGAGCAGCCACGCGGTCGCGATGAAGAACGCGATCACGCCGGCGCCGGCCACGAACACGAACGGCAGCGCAATCAGATAGACGAGCAGCGTCAGCAGCGCCGCCTTGATGCTTTCGGTCATCGCAAGGCCGATCGGCAGCGCCGCGCCCGGACGGTCGGCCGGGTAATGCTCGTGCTCGACGATCTCCGCGACATCGTCGACGAACACGCCCGCCACCAGCGAGGTGATCGCGGGCATCAGAAACACCGCGCCGAACACGATGCCGAGGCCCGCGGCGATTGAAAGAATCCAGGCGAGGATATTGAGCGGCGTGTGGAAGGAGGGCCCCAGCATGGTCTCCGCCCAGACTTCGCCCGATCCGGCAAGCCAGCTCAAAAGCCGCTGCAGTCCGACAGCGGCGACGACGATCAGCACCAGCGCCAGCCCGATCACGCGCCACAGAATGGCGCGCATCGGCAGCGAAAGAATCTGCGTAAGGGCGTTGACAGCGGCGCCGATCATGACGGAGCGTTCCCCGGAGAATCCCTGCGCTCAGATAAACGCCGCAACCCCGGCCGGCAAGAGCGCGAGGCTTCTCGCGCTGGACGGATCAAACGGTGCGCAAGCAAATTTTTTGTTTGAGCATGATCTTATCCGAAAACCGGTCTCCACTTTGCGCTGGCGCGGCCTTCGGGTCGGGATCATGCTCTAGGCGGCGTAGGTCTGCGCGCCCGCGAGTTCGGCCGCGATCATGGCGCCGAGCGCCATGTCGCTTTGCTGGCCGAATCCCTGATGAACGATGCGGCCGTTGCGGCCGATCAGGATGCTGGTCGGCGTGCCCTGCATTCCATAGCGGCCCATGGTGACCGGCAGCGGTGTGCCGTCGCCCGCGGCATCGACGCCGATCGGAAACGTCAGCCGGTATTCGTGAATGAAGGCTTGAAGCGAAACCGGCGTCATCGCGGCATGATGTTCGAACACCGTGTGCAGACCGATCACCTGAAGATCGGTCGCCTTGAACAACTCATGGGCGCGCTGGGTCTGCGGCGTGCCATGCGCGACGCAGCCGGGACACAGCATCTGGAAGGCATGGAGCAGCACCGGGCGGCCACGCAGCGCCGCCAGCGTGATGGGCTCGGCCGTGTTGAACCATTGCGAAACGGCAAGTTCGGGAGCGGGAGCGTCAGCTGTCATGGATGGCCTCGCAAGGCCATTCGCGGCCCGGTTTCCAACACGATCTTCCCGCGTCGGATGGACCGATGATAGCGGGCCGATCCGGCGATGCAATGCGCGATCGCGTCACCGAGGGCTGCGCTCGTGGTGGAACGTCGCGCCGGTATGGGTTGGTCTTGCGCCGGACGCGCGTCGCGGCGAGCGCGCCCTCGCGCCGCGGATGTGTGCCGTATCTCCAGTTTCGGATTGCGCGCGCGGCGGGACACTTTCTTCGGCGCTCACTTCTTCCACCGTCACCGGCGAATCATGCGGCGCGGGATCAAACGACGGAGCGCCGGCTCCGGCCTGAAACGGATCTTCTCCATGCACGGATTCAGCGAGCGGCTTCGGCGTGTCGGCCCAATGCAGCGAGCGATAGTCGAAGCCCCGCGCGATCGTGGGTTTGACGATCTCGAAATAAGGCGAGATGTCGAAATCCCGCGGCATATAGAGAGAAGAATCCCGAATGTGCAGGATCTCGCGCCGCGCGCTGCGACTGCCAGCGCGCGTGATCTTCGGCAGGACCGGATAGCGCACCGCGCCGAAAGCTTGCGCGATCAGCGCCGAGCAGATCATCTTGGTCGGATCACCGGAGCCGAACGCGATCATGCGCCGCCGCCAGCGCTGCGGGAAGGGTAACGGAACCAGGTACCGCATCAGATCGATGATGTTCTTGGTGTCGTAGCCGAAGCCGATCCGGTTGATGGCATAGCGGCACACCGTCACGCGGTCCTCGTGAGACAGGCCGACCGGACGGCACACCCGGCTGTGATAGGGAAAATACTTCGACAGCGGCGCCGAGACGACGCCTTCGCCGACATTGGCTTCGATCAGCACATGCGGCTCGCCGTCAGCCTCGCTGGCGCCATCGATCGGGCCGACATAAAGTGCGGAGTGCGACCACGTCGATTGCGTGAGATATTTGATGATGCCGGAGATTCGGCTGTTGCCTTCGACCAGGAGAACGTCGCCCTCCTCTATCAGGTCGCGCAGATGCTCCGGATCGCTGGGCGCGAACGGCCTGTATCCCGGTATCTCCTTCTGAAGATACGCCGCGATCCATTTTCCGACCGTATCGAGTACGAGACCCATGAAGTCTCTCTCCGCGTTTCGCGCCTGACCGGTTTTCCCTCCTTACCATGGACAGAACCCGTTGCAATTTGGTTCATGGCTGCAATCGCGAAATCACCATTGATTCACCATGACGGTTGCCGCAGGCTCAGTGATGCGGCAAGCTGGCCGCGTTCCAGCATCCGAACGCGCAGCAAGGGGCAAGCGATTTTTGAATCACCGCGCCGATCATTCCTGCATCTGAGTGCGGGAACCGGGCCATGAGAATAACGCGCCGCGATTTTCTCTCGGCGTCCGCCGGCTGTGCGGCGGGAATGAGCATCGGTCGCGCGCGGGCCGCGCCGCTGCCGCGCGACCCCGACGTCATTGTGATCGGCGCCGGCGCGGCGGGCATCGCGGCGGCACGGCGCGTTCAGGCCGCGAACCGCACCGTGCTGGTGCTGGAAGCGGCAGGCAGGATCGGCGGACGCTGTCACACCGATACCACGACTTTCGGAACGCCATTCGACCGCGGCGCGCGCTGGCTATTCGAACCCGACACCAACCCGATCATCCGGCTGGCGCGAAGCGCCGGCATGGAGGTGTTTCCGTCCCCGCTCGGCCAGAAGATCCGCATCGGGCGGCGTAACGCGCGGGCTGGCGAAACCGAACAGTTCCTCGCCGCACTGATGCGCGCCAAGCGCGCCATCGGCGAGGCGGCGCGAAGGAAGGTCGACGTCGCCTGCGCCTCGATGCTGCCCGAGGATCTCGACGTCTGGGCCGAGACCATCGATTTCGTGCTCGGCGCCAGCGCCACCGGAAAGGACCTGAAAGATCTCTCGGTGATGGATCGGGCGAGCGCGCCTGAGCGCAACGTCGCGATCGACTGCAGGCAAGGCCTTGGCGTGCTGCTCGCAACGCTCGGCCAGGCCGTCCCCGTCAGTCTGTCGACGCCCGTCACCCGGGTGACGTGGACCGGCCGCAGCCTCACGGTCGAGACGTCCGCGGGCCGTATCGATACACGCGCCGTCATCGTCACCGTCTCCGTCAACGTGCTGACCTCAGGCCATATCCGCTTCACGCCCGAATTGCCGAAACGGCAACTCGACGCGGCCGCGAGACTGTCGCTCGGCAGCTACGATCGCATCGCGCTATGGCTGCCCGATAACCCGCTCGGCCTCGGACCCGGCGAGACCATGATCGAGCAGAGCAGCGACGGAAAGACCGCGCTTCTGGTGGCGAACGCGCATGGATCGTCGTTGTGCACGGTTGATATCGCCGGCGGCTTCGGCCGCGATCTGTCGGCGCAAGGAACGAGCGCGATGACGGCCTTCGCCACCGAGTGGCTGACGAAACTGTTCGGCAGCGACGCGGCGGACGCGGTGAAGCAGTCTGCCACGACCCGCTGGAACGCCGATCCCCATGTGCTCGGAGCAATGTCGGCCGCGGAACCCGGCGGCCATCCGTCGCGGAAGATCCTGATGGAGCCGCTGGGCAACCTGTTTCTCGCCGGTGAAGCCGCGCACGAAACGCTGTGGGGCACCGTCAACGGCGCATGGGAGAGCGGCGAGCGCGCCGCCGACGCCGCGCTGCGGAAGATCGGCGCGAGCAGGGAAAAGGAGCCGGCACAGCCACAGGCGTCGAAGCATAAGCAGCCCCGAGCCCAGAGACGGACGCCCTCGCGGCGCGGGAACGACGCCTTCGGCTTTCCGCTGCCCCGATGACGCGACCGAAGGCGCTGATCTCATGGTCGTCCGGAAAAGACAGCGCCTTCGCGCTGCATGAAATCCGCCGCGAGGGCGCGTTCGACGTCGTCGGCGCATTGACCACGGTGAACGAGCGCTTCGGACGCGTCTCGATTCACGGCGTTCGCCAGGAGTTGCTGGATGCTCAACTCACCGCCGCGGGATTGTCGCCACGCGTCGTGCCGATTCCCGATCCGTGCCCGAACGACGCCTATGAAGCGCGGATGACCCGGACGATGGCGGATGCAAAGCGATCCGGCATCACGCATATCATTTTCGGCGATCTGTTTCTCGCGGACATCCGCGCCTATCGCGAACAAAAACTCGCCGGCGCCGGGATCACGCCGGTGTTTCCGTTGTGGGGCCGGCCGACCTCGACGCTCGCGCGCGAGATGATCGCGAGCGGGCTGGAAGCGCGTCTGGTCTCGGTCGACCTGGCGAAGCTCGACCGTTCGCTCGCCGGCCGCGACTTCGATGAGCGGCTGCTGGAAGACCTTCCCGCCGGAATCGATCCGTGCGGCGAGAACGGCGAGTTTCACACTTTCGTTTCCGCCGCGCCGGTGTTCTCGCAACGACTCGAGGTCTTATGTGGCGACGTTGTCGAACGCGGCGGATTCGCCTACCGCGATCTCGTGCCGGCGTAGTCGTTCCTGATTCTCGGGCGCGTCGTGATGCGAGCTGCTATCCGCTTTGCGTCAAGACGCTTTAGAAATTATTGTCTGGTCGCATTTTCTTGCGGCGAACAGGTCATCCACTTCGCCGGAAAATGCTCTAACCGCGAAGGCTTCCGCCGGTTCTCTTCGCGACTTCGGCGACGATTTTCCCCGCCACCGCCTCGATCTCCTGATCGGTGAACGTCCTGTCACGCGGCTGCAGCCTCACCGCGATCGCGACCGATTTCTTGTCCGCATCGATGCCCTTGCCTTCATAGATATCGAACACGGTGACGCCGGAGACGAGCTTCCTGTCCACGTTCTGCGCCGCGCGCACGATATCGGCTGCTTTCACGGTGCGATCGACAATGAAGGCGAAGTCGCGCGACACCGGCTGGAACGCCGGCAATTCCAGCACCGGTTTCGCGCGCGTCGGTTTCTGCTTGGCCTCCGGGATACGGTCGAGAATCACCTCGAATCCGAGCAGCGGGCCTTCGGCCTTCAGCTCGTCCAGCACGCGAGGGTGCAGCTCGCCGAAATAGCCGAGCACGTTGTGGGGGCCGATCTGGATCGCGGCGGAGCGTCCCGGATGCAGCCATGCGGGAAAATTCTTCGATTCATGGCTGGTGGCGATCTGCAAGGCGGCGGCCGGCGCGCCCGCGGCAGCCAGCACGGCGAACGCGTCGGCTTTCGCATCCAGCGCATTAGCCGTGGCGGAGCCCGACCAGTGCCGTCCAAGGCCCGCCGACGAGGCGATGCCGCGGCGAAGCCCCGCGGCGGCCATGAACTGATCCTGCGGGCCGTCGCCTCTGAAGATCTGCCCGACCTCGAACAGCGCGACATCGGCAAAGCCGCGGTCAGCGTTGGCCTGCGCGATCGCGACGAGGCCCGGCAGCAGGCTCGGCCGCATGTCCGAGAGATCGGACGCGATGGGATTAGCCAGTGCCAGTTCGCTTGAGCCGCCGCCGAACAGTTCAGCCTGCGTTCTTGAGATGAACGACCAGTTCACGGCCTCGACCATGCCGCGCGCCGCCAGCGCGCGCCGCGCCTTGCGCGTACGCGACTGGATCGACGTCAGCACGGGCTTGCGCGGAGCCTCTCCGCGATCGAACGGCGTCATCGGCACCTTGTCGACGCCGACGATGCGCACGATCTCCTCGACGAGGTCGGCCTTGCCCTGAACGTCGGTGCGCCAGGTGGGAATGGCGACCTTCACCACCGGACCGCTGCCGGCCACCATGAAACCCAGATGGCCGAGAATGCGCCGCACTTCCACCAGAGGCACGTCGATGGCCGCGAGCCGCTTGATCTCGCTCAAGGGGAAATCGATCACCCTGTCTTCGGGCAGCGCCTGTCCGGCAACGACATTCTCCGACGGCGAGCCGCCGCACAATTCCATCACCAGCCGCGTCGCCATCTCAAGCCCCGGCACCATGAAGGCGGGATCGACGCCGCGCTCGAAACGATAGCGTGCATCCGAATTGATGCCGAGCCTGCGCCCGGTCTGCGCGATGTTGATCTCGCTCCACAGCGCCGATTCGATCAGCACGTCGGTCGTGGTCTCGTCGCAGCCGGTTTCCTCGCCGCCCATGATGCCGGCAAGCGATTCGACGCCCTTGTCGTCGGCGATGACGCAGACATTCGGATCGAGCGTATAAATGCGGCCGTCGAGCGCCTTAAGCGTCTCGCCGTCGCGGGCGCGGCGTATCGTGAGATCGCCATGCACCTTCTTCGCGTCGAACACATGCAGCGGACGGGCGCGGTCGTAGGTCATGAAGTTGGTGATGTCGACCAGCGCATTGATCGGACGCAGGCCGATCGAGGTCAGACGCTTTTGCAGCCACTCCGGCGACGGGCCATTCTTCACCCCGCGCACCATTCGCAGCGCGAAGCCGGGGCATAGCGAAGCATCTTCCACGGTGACCTTCACCGGACAGGGGAATTCGCCGGTGACCGGCTTGATGGTCGGATCCTTGAAGCGGCCCATGTCGGCGGCCGACAGATCGCGCGCGATGCCGTGCACGCCGGTGCAGTCCTGCCGGTTCGGCGTCAGGTTGATCTCGATCACGGGATCGCCGAGCCCGGCCCATTCGGCGTAGCCGGCGCCGACCGGCGCGTCGGCGGGCAGTTCGATGATGCCGTCGTGATCATCCGATATCTCAAGCTCGGCCGCCGAGCACAGCATGCCTCGGCTCTCGACGCCGCGGATGGTGCCGACACCGAGCGTGATGTTCTTTCCCGGAATATGGGTGCCGGGCGGCGCGAACACGCTGATCAGTCCCTCGCGCGCGTTCGGCGCGCCGCACACCACCTGAATGTAAGACGGATCGCCCTTGTCGCTGGTCTCGCCGGTATCGACCATGCACACCCTGAGACGATCGGCGTTCGGATGCTGAACGGCGGAGACCACCCGCGCGATGGTGAAGGGCGCGAACGTCTTCGACTTGTCCGCGATGTGCTCGACCTCGAGTCCGATCATGGTGAGCTTGTCGGCGAGTTTTTCCAGCGGCTCGTCGGTGTCGAGATGATCCTTCAGCCAGGAGAGAGTGAATTTCACGACGACAACCCCCCCGCCAGCGTCGGGATTTCGAGCGGCCTGAAGCCGTAATGCGTGAGCCAGCGCACGTCGCCCTCGAACAACTGCCGCAGATCGGCGATGCCGTACTTCAACATGGTGATGCGATCGATACCCATGCCCCAGGCGAAGCCCTGATAGACCTCGGGGTCGATGCCGCACAGCTTCAGCACGTTGGGATGCACCATTCCGCAGCCGAGAATCTCCAGCCAGTCCTCGCCCTCGCCGAAGCGAATCTCGTGCTTGTCGCGGCGGCACTGGATATCGACCTCCAGCGACGGCTCGGTGAACGGAAAGAACGACGGGCGGAAACGCATGTTGACGTTGTCGACCTCGAAGAACGCCTTGCAGAACTCGTGCAGGATCCATTTGAGGTGGCCGAGATGCGATGACTTGTCGATCACCAGCCCTTCGACCTGATGGAACATCGGCGTGTGGGTCTGGTCCGAGTCGCTCCGATAGGTGCGGCCCGGACAGATGACGCGGATCGGCGGCTTCTGGCTGAGCATGGTACGCACCTGCACCGGCGAGGTGTGAGTGCGGAGCAGGAGGCGCGAGCCATCGTCTTTTGGATTGAAGTAGAAGGTGTCGTGCATCTCACGCGCCGGATGGCCCTCCGGGAAATTCAGCCGCGTGAAATTGTAGTCATCGGTCTCGATATCGGGGCCTTCGGCGACCGCAAAACCCATGTCGGCGAAGATCGTGGTGACCTCGTCCCACACCTGGCTCAGCGGATGGATGCGGCCGGCTTCCGCGGGCGTCTCGCGCAAGGGGGGCGTGACGTCGATGGTTTCCGACGCAAGGCGCGCATCGAGCGCGAGAGCCTTCAGCACCTCGCGGCGCGCGGCCAGCGCCCGCGTCACCGTATCCTTGGCGAGGTTGATCTTCGCGCCTTCGGTCTTGCGCTCGTCCGGCGACATCTTGCCGAGAGTCGCAAGCAGCGCCGAGATCGAGCCTTTCTTGCCGAGCGCCATGACGCGCACCGCCTCCAGGGCGGCCTCGTCGGAGGCGTTCGCGATGTCGGCAAGGATATTGGATTGAAGAGCGTCGAGATCGGACATGAAGCGCCACCACTTGCACAACGTCATGCCCGGACCTGATCCGGGCATTCACGTCTTGCGGCGCATCCACGATCAATAGACGTGGATGGCCGGGACAAGCCCGGCCCATGACGGCGTTAGCGATCGATGCCGGGCAATAACGATCAGGCCGCGAGCGCGGCCTTGGCCTTCTCGGCGATCGCCTGAAACGCGGCGGGCTCGTTGATGGCGAGATCCGACAGCACCTTGCGGTCGACCGTGATGCCCGACTTCGACAGTCCGTCGATGAAGCGGCTGTAGGTCATACCGAACGGCCGAACGGCCGCGTTGAGACGCTGGATCCACAGCGCGCGGAAAGTCCGCTTCTTGCGCTTGCGGTCGCGGAAGGCGTACTGCCCGGCCTTGTCGGCGGCGGCCTTGGCCGCGCGGATGGTGTTCTTCCGGCGGCCGGAAAACCCCTTGGTGACCTTGTAGACTTTCTTGTGCTTGGCGTGAGCCGTCACACCGCGCTTGACGCGAGCCATGACTGAACTCCTCTCAAAATCAACGGGTTAAATACGGGATGCCGCGTTAAGGCGGCGAACGGACGTCAGGCGTTGGGCAAGAAGTATTTCTTGATGTTGTCGCCGTCGGTCTTGAACAGGACGCGGGTGCCGCGGAGCTGACGAATCTGCTTCTTGGTCCGCTTGATCATGCCATGGCGCTTGCCGCGCTGGGCATGCTTGACCTTCCCGGTGGCCGTGATCTTGAAGCGCTTTTTCGCGCCCGATTTGGTCTTCAGCTTGGGCATTTGGCTCTCCTGTCGCCACGACGAAACCCGCCCTGAGGGCGGCCCACTGGCTAAAAATGCTCGTTATTTTGCATGATCTTACCCGAAACGGTTTTCACCTTTCGGAACCATGCTTCAGAGCGTTGAAAGTGCCCGGCGTTTCCCGAAAGAAATCCCGGCACGATCGTCGCCACGGCAGCCCTTGAATCAGCCGGGCGACGAAGACTGGGCTTATGGCAGAGGTTTTGCCGATTGGCAACGATTTAGCGAAAGAACGACCGCTGCTCCTCGTCGAAAACGGCCCGCCATATGCCTGGCGGGCCGTTTTCGATCGAACCTCAAACTGGGGTCAGCGCGGCGCCAGCACCATGACGACCTGGCGGCCCTCGAACCTGGCGTCCTGCTCGACCTTGGCGTAGGCGGAAACGTCGGCCTTCACCTTGTCGAGCAGCTTGGTGCCGATCTCCTGGTGAGCCATCTCGCGGCCGCGATAGCGCAAGGTGATCTTCACCTTGTCACCCTCCTCGAAGAACCGCTGCATCGCCTTCATCTTCACGTTGTAGTCGTGATCATCGATCATCGGGCGGAGCTTGATCTCCTTGATCTCGACGATCTTCTGGCGTTTGCGCGCCTCGGCGGCTTTCTTCTGGGCCTGAAACTTGTACTTCCCGTAGTCCATGATCTTGCAGACGGGAGGACTGCTGTTCGGCGCGATCTCCACGAGGTCCATGCCTGCTTCCATGGCCATCTTGATCGCGGCGATCGTTTCCACGGTACCTTGATTGGTACCTTCCTGGTCGATCAGTTGAACCTGGGCATTGCGGATTTCATCGTTGGTGCGCGGTCCGTCTTTCGCGACGGGCATTGGCGCTCTGTTGGGACGGCGAATGGGTGGCTCTCCAATGTGGTGACGGAAGCGCCTACTCTGAAGGAATAAGCGGCTCCGGGCAAGCGGCTGGATCAACGTGCCGGCAAAACCATCGACCGCGAGGTATTTTGGTCACGCCGGCCGGCTCGGTCAGAACCCGGAAGCCCGCCGCTTGTTCCGCACACGGCCAGGCTCGTGAGATACAATATAAGACGGGGGACCTGATGACAGACGGGACGGCGACACAGTTCATCGAAGTCGGCGGCGGCGACGCCGCGCGCCGGATCGCGGTGCGGGCGCGGCGCGGCGGCGCGGCGGGTCTGTTCTGGCTCGGCGGCTTCAGGTCCGACATGGCCGGCACCAAGGCGCTCGCGCTCGATGCATGGGCCGCCGAGCACGGCCGGGCCTGCGTGAGGTTTGACTACTCCGGCCACGGGGAAAGCGGCGGCGAGTTCACCGAGGGCACCATTAGCCGCTGGCTCGAGGAAAGCCTCGCGGTGTTCGATGCCTTTTGCGAGGGACCGCAGGTGGTGATCGGCTCGTCGATGGGCGGCTGGATCGCGCTCCTGCTGGCGCGCGCGGTGGCGCGACGGGCATCCTCCCGCGCCACGCTTTCCGGCCTCGTGCTGATCGCCCCGGCCCCCGATTTCACCGAGGAACTGATGTGGAAGGCGTTTCCGCCGGAAGCCAGACACGCCCTCGAAACGCACGGCGTCTGGCTGCGGCCGTCCGACTACGGCGATCCCTACCCGATCACGCGCAAGCTGATCGAGGACGGGCGCAACCATCTGCTGCTAGGCAAAAGCATCTCGACCGGCTGTCCGGTACGCATCCTGCAGGGCGCCCAGGACACGGACGTACCGTGGCGACATGCCTTCGCGCTGACCGAACGGCTGCCGAGCGATGACGTGGTGCTGACCATGATCAGGGACGGCGATCACCGGCTGTCACGTCCGCAGGACATCGCGCGGATTCTCGCGGCGGTTAGGGAGTTCTGAACCGGCCGGTCGCGCGGACCCTTGACTGTTCAAGCCCTCGGACCAGACCGCTTCATCTGCGCTTCACGATGAGTTTGGCCGCGCCTTCATTGTTGCGGTAGAACGTGTCGTAGAAACCGGGAACGCCCAGCACCGCATCGTTGACGAACACGAGCAGCTCGCCGCTGCGCGTCGGACGGATCACCGCCTCGATGGTGCCGTCTTCGGGATCGGGATCGAGAAACACTTCTTCGCCGCCGACCGCGCCGTAGCGCAACACCAGACGGAACCACGGCCGCGTCAGTTCGCGGCGCAAGGGGACGCCGAGCACCAGCGCAAGCTGCTGATGCCAGTCCGGCGCATCGGTCGAGTAGAAGCCGCCGAGCGGGGACGCAATGCCGCCGTCACGGAACGGCTCGGTGGTTTCCACCTTGACCAGATAGCGCGCTCCGTTGCCTTCGACGAATATGCCGGTGTTGTTGCAAAGGCCGGAGGTGGCGAAGGTCGCGCTGGCCTCCTCGCCGCGCGCCAGCCTTTTAGTGTCCGGGCTCTCCCGACAGGTGAAGCCCGCGATGTCCTGCACATTATAAAGGAGATGGCTCGTCAGCGTGACGCCTAGATAGACAAACAGGAGCGCGAAGAACGCCGGCGCGCCGCGCCGCTTCAGCCAGTCGTGAAAAGCGGTGTAGATGCGGCTGGTGCGCAGCCGATAAATCCAGTTTGTCGGGCGCGTGACGGGCGCGGACGGCGCGCGCCGCCAGATCGCACCCATCGTATCGGAGATGCCGGCCGCGAGCCGCCCGCTCCAGGCGATCAGCACGATCACGGCGGCGAACAGAAGTGAAAACTGCACCGGGCTGCGGGCGTAGCCGTCGATCCAGGTCTGCGCGAATCCCGGCAGGAAGCCGCCGACCAGGCGGATGATGTCCGAGATCCAGCGGAACGGGCTGAGATACTCGTCCTTGGCCGGCAGCTTGCGCAACAGCGGATACAGCGCGAGCCAGAGCGAAACGCCGACGGTGAGGAAGTAGACGATGCGCCGCTTCCACACCTCGTTCCAGACGTGCTCCTGCGCCTCGGCGCGCGTCGCCGCCTCGCCCGAGGTCTCAAGCCCGAACGCATCCGGCGTGACGATCCGCCCGTCGTAAGTCGCGACATCGTAAACCGCCGGAAGCCCCACCGGCGCATAGGCATGGACGCGGCTCGCGATGCGGCATAAGGCGCTCTCGTGAACCTTCGGCCGCGCCACCGACACCACGTCGCGTTTCGCGTAAATATAGTTGGAGAGAAGCTCAATCTTGCGCGGGCCGTAGCGATAGTAGCCGCCAACGCCCTTGCGCGGATCATAGAGCCGGCCGTCCTTGTCGCAGTTGACGATGGCATGCTTGAAGGTGTCGGGATCGGCCGGCGGAGTCCCCTGATCCGACTTGAAGCGCAAGCCGCAGGCCTCGGCCTCCCGCAGCATCCAGACCAGCGGGATATAGGCCAGCGAATCGTCCGGATAGCCGCCCCCGACATTGGAGTGAACGCCGGGAAACCAGACCTGACTCACCTGCTCGTCGGCGAGATAGCGCTCGCCGTCCCGCCGTGGCGAGGCGGACCGTGCGCCGCACTCATCCCACAGTTCGGGATGAAAAGTGGTTCGCTCCTCGTCGATCGACAGCGCCTGGCAGGCCCGCACCACCCGCGTCAGATCGAGCCTGTGGTCGGGAAATTGCAGCGGCCAGATGAAGCGGCTGATCCCTCGCGTCATCTCGTCGATCGGCAACCCGTAGGCGGCGACCGTATCCCACACGCCGATGAAGCGGATGCGCTGGATCACGCGATTGTCCGCCTTGTCGTAATCGTCGCGCCGCACCAGATCGCGCAAGCTCCGGAACAGATGCTCGACGCGCCAGACGGTATGATAGCGCTCGCGGCGATAGGCGCGATAGGCGGCGCGCGCCTTGCGGTCCAGTTCCTTCTCGGTGGCGGCGACGATCAGTCCCTGATTGAGAATCAACCCCATCACCACGCGAATGGTGAAGGCGCCCCGGCTGAAGCCGAAACCGAAGATCTCGTCGCTATCGTCGCGCCAGTTGCGGCAGGCGAACTTGTAGATGTCGATGACGTTGCGTTTCAGCCCGAAGCCGAAGGCGCCGCCGAG
Organism: Nitrobacter winogradskyi Nb-255; assembly: GCF_000012725.1. Lineage (NCBI taxonomy): Bacteria > Pseudomonadati > Pseudomonadota > Alphaproteobacteria > Hyphomicrobiales > Nitrobacteraceae > Nitrobacter > Nitrobacter winogradskyi. The sequence continues at coordinate 84,752 of NC_007406.1, forward strand.
CATCGCCAGCGGCTTGAACGACGAGGTGCCCACGCCATCGTCGTAGAACGCGACCTGATCCGATCCCGAAACATCGAGCGCCTCGAACGTGCGCCAGACATTGGTGCGCCAGACTTTCGCCGCGGAATTTCCGGTGCCGTCGGACAGCAGAACGATTTTCCGGCCCATGCCAGCTCCCGGAACGATGTTCGCCCGATGTTGATCCCTGCACTCTTGTTCCAAAACGAACGACGCCCGTTGGGGCGTCGTTCGCATCGGCATCAATTTAACCCTGACCGTGACATAACTTGCGAGTTAGGCGCCTTCCGGCTGTGATCGGCCTTGGTCCTATCCGGGGCCGATCTCTCCTTTTGCGCCGGTTGCGTCCCTTTCGGGTCGTTCCTGTGATCGTCACGACGGGTTCGAGGTCATCCCCAAATTATCGACCATCAAACCCGTCGTTCCCTGAGTGACGTAACCTGATCGTCACAAGAAGTTGGCGACAGCTCTCGTCGAGGACGCCACCGCGGAGCTGAATCCCTCACGAAGGTTCGTCAGGAACTGAGCGAGGGGCGACGGACCAGCGTTGACGCTCTTGCGACGGCTTTCCAGCCGGCTCATGCTCAAGCTCTGCTCGTCGGCCTGCTTGGCCATCGACACGGGTGCTTCCTGGATGGGAGCACTCATTTCTTCGCTGGCGGCGGCTGCCGATTCGATCACCATGGCGTACTGGACAACCTTGGTCGTCTTGCCCTGGGCGTCGAGGACCGGGATGTACGAAGCCCGGATCCGAACCTCGCTGCCGTCCTTGGCGACGCGCTTGAACTCGGCCGACTGAGCCTCGCCGCGATTGAGCTTGCCCCAGAACTCGCGATAGGCAGAACCGGAACGCTCCGAAGACTCGACGAACATTCCGTCATGCTTGCCGCTAACCTCGCCGAGGGTGTAACCCATCGCCTTCAGGTACTTGTCGTTGGCGGCGATAATGGTGCCGTCCGGCCTGAACGAAGCGATCGCCTGGGCGCGTTCGATAGCGGCGAGCTGACCCTCGTTCTCCAGGGCCTTGAGCTTCCTGGCCGTGATGTCGGTCGCGATCTCAACCACCTTTACAGGCTTGCCCCTCGAATCCAGAACCGGATTGTAGGAAGCCTGCAGCCAGACGGTCTTGCCGTCCTTGCCGATACGCTTGTACTCGGCCGACTGAGCCTCGCCGCGAGCGAGCCTGGCCCAGAAGTCGCGATAGGCGGTGCTGGTCCGCTCGGCAGCCTCCACAAACATGTTGTGGTGCTTGCCCTGGATGTCCTTGAGGAGCGCGTAACCGAACGTTTTCAGGAAGTTGTCGTTCGCGGTCAGGATCTTTCCATCCATGCCGAGTTCGACGACCGCCTGCGACTTTCCGATGGCCGTGATCTGGCCTTCGAGATCAGCCGACTTCACCTTCTGCTTGGTGACGTCGGTCGCGAACGCAACAACCTTGAAGGGCTTGCCGCTCTCGTCCACGATCGGGTTGAAGGTCGCCAGCAGCCACACTTCGTTCCCGGCCTTATTAATCCGCTTGTATTCAGCGGATTGAGGCTCACCGAGATTGAGCCTGGCCCAGAAGTCGCGATAGGCGTCGCCAGCCCGCTCCGATGACTCCACGAATACCCGGTCATGCTTCCCCTGCATTTCACCGAGGGTGTAGCCCATCACATTGAGGAAGTTCTTGTTCGCGGTAATGATCGTGCCGTCGAGGTTGAATTCGACCACGGCCTGCGCGCGCTCGATGGCGGAGACCTGACCCGCGTTCTCCAGCTCCTTGATCTTCTTGGCGGTGATGTCAGCCGCCAGCGCGATGATTTTTTTCGGATTCCCTCTCGAATCCAGCACCGGAATGTAGGAAGCCTGAACCCAGACCTCGTCGCCGTGCCTGTCGATACGTTTGAATTCGGCCGATTGGGTCTCACCCTTGTTCAGCCTGGCCCAGAAGTCGCGATATGCGGCGCCGGACCGCTCGTCCGCCTCCACAAACATGCTATGGTGCTGGCCGCGAACATCCGCCAGCGTGTAGCCGAATATGCTGAGGTAGTTCTCGTTAGCCGTGACGACCGTTCCATCAAGACCGAGCTCGATGACGGCCTGCGATTTTCTGATTGCTGCGGTTTTCGCAGCATCTTCTTTTGCGATCGACCACTTTTTGAAGAAAAACATTGATCCTCCCCAGGAGTTAGATCCAAGAACACCGAGGCTCCGACTCGCGGGCGAAACCTTGGTATACCGATCATGAATGGAATCGGTTAAAACGAGGTTAATTCTTTAACCATCGCGGCCGGAGTTCTGATCTGCGTCGCGGGGCCGGTCTGAGGAGGCCTTGTCGGCCGGTCGCCATGACATTTATTACGTCTTTTCAATAGGATAGCTATCGTCAACTCGCCCGCAACGAAGCCGGCGGCGGAGGTTTCCCGTCTTTGTTGAATGCGAGGACGGCGACCCGGTTTTCCTTAAGAAAGACAGCATCATGGCCGCAGCCGCAGGCGGCGTTAACAATTCAGGGCGGGGGAAAACTGGCCGGCTCCGGAGTGGGGAAAGCCCGCCGGGCATCAAAAAAATCTTCCCGGCCTCTCTGATAAAATCAGAAGCGAAAGTGCCTGGAGAACCCGACGGAGCATCGACAATCCGTTCCGTCTGGCCCACTCCCCACGGAACGAGCCGGTTTTCGGTAACGGATATTGAGACGGATATGGAAAGGCGTCTCTTGAAATCTGGAGCGGGCGAAGGGATTCGAACCCTCGACCCCGACCTTGGCAAGGTCGTGCTCTACCCCTGAGCTACACCCGCATCCGAAAACAGGCGGCCGATTGCGGGCCGCCGGAGGGCAGAGCTATGCCAAATGCCGCGTGCGAATGCAACAGCCAGATCGGGATATTAATGTCACCCGCCGAAGTCTCCTGGCGGGGACGGCCGCGAAGACCGAGCGAACCCGACCGCCGATTGCAAAATTTCCGCACAGGGACCATTTTAGGGGCCGGAGCGTGCTAGCGTGACGGTTCAGACTTTGCTTCGTCTCGGCGCTTTCGCCTCGGCGAAATCCCAGCGAGTTGCCGATGACGGGGTTTACGTCTCGGAGTGCTGGCCAAGCATCGGCGAACGTCGGATAACGGCACCAGACCGCTCATTCCGGGGACATCAGGCGAGGATCACGTGACCATAGTCGAGCACGACGGCGGGCCGCCACCACAGGCGCCGGATCTGATCAACGAGACGACGACGCAGACCTTCATGAAGGATGTCGTCGAGGAATCGATGCACCAGCCGGTGCTGGTCGATTTCTGGGCGCCGCGGAGCGGACCGAGCCGCCAACTGAGCCCGCTGCTGGAAAAGGCGGTGCGCGCCGCCGCCGGCAAGGTCAAGCTGGCGAAGATGAATATCGATCAGCATCCCGCCATCTTTCAGCAGCTCGCGGCCCAGATCGGCAGCCATTCGATCCCGGCGGTGTTCGCCTTCGTCGGCGGGCGGCCGGTCGATTATTTCACAGGCGCGGTCCCCGAAAGCCAGGTCAAGGACTTCATCGACAAGCTGACGCAAGGCGCGGGGGCGGCGCCGGGCGCCCCTAACATCGAAGAGATCCTGCAAGAGGCTGACGCCGCGCTCGCTGCAGGCGATCCGGCCACCGCGGCCGCGGTTTATGCCGAGGCTCTCGGGATCGACGCCGCCAATCTTCGGGCGATCGCCGGGCTGGCGCGCTGCTATGCCAGCACCGGCGCGATCGACAAGGCCAAGCAAACGCTCGCGCTGGTTCCGGAATCGAAGCGTGGCGACGCCGCCGTGACAACCGTTCAGGCCATGATCGACCTTGCCGAACAGGCGAGCTCGCTTGGACCGATCGCCGAGCTTGAGCAGAAGGTCGCGGCCGACCCGCTCGATCATCAGGCACGCTTCGACCTGGCTACGGCATTGAACGCCGGCGGCAAACGCAGCGAGGCCACCGATCACCTGCTTGAAATCGTGAAGCGCGATCGCAAATGGAACGATGATGCCGCCCGCAAGCAGCTTGTGCAGTTTTTCGAGGCATGGGGCGCCACAGACGAGGCCACCGTGGAGGGGCGCAAACGACTGTCGACGATTCTGTTTTCCTAAAGCGGGGATGAGGAAAAGTGTGGTGCGGTTTCCGCCCTCATCCCGCGTCTCAGAATACTGCAATCGATCACGTTCATGGTTCTGGATCGAATCGATCAAAACTATTCGATCAAAACCATCGTGATCTAGCGCCGGACCAACCCATGCCCATCAACGCCGATTACCGTGGTCCCGCCGACCTTCCCGAAGTGATACCGGTGTTTCCGCTGCCCGGCGCGCTGCTGCTGCCGCGCGGGCAAATGCCGCTCAACATCTTCGAAATGCGCTATCTCGCAATGGTCGACGACGCGTTGCGGGACGGCCATCGCCTGATCGGCATGATCCAGCCCGACCTCACCCATTCCGCGAGCGAGGACAAGCCGGAGCTGTTTCATGTCGGCTGCGCCGGACGCATCACCCAGTTCGCCGAATCCGGCGACGGCCGCTATATCCTCGAACTCACCGGGGTGTCGCGTTTCAAGGTCGTGGAAGAACTGACGGTGCTGACGCCCTACCGCCAGTGCAAGGTCGATTTCTTCGCTTACGCCGACGATCTGACCGCGCGCAAGGGCGAGGACGAGGTCGACCGCAAGCGGCTGCTCGAAGTGCTGACCGATTTTCTCAAGGTCAACAATCTGAAGGTGGACTGGAACGGCATCGAGAACGCCCCGAACGAGGCGCTGGTCAACGCGCTGGCGATGATGTCGCCCTACGGCCCCCCCGAGAAGCAAGCAATGCTGGAGGCGGCCGACCTGAAAACCCGCGCGGAAATTCTGATCGCCGTCACCGAAATGGACCTCGCGAAGAAGCGCACCAGCGGCGACCCCGGATTGCAGTAGACAGGCAAGCGCCTGACCTGACCTCTCGAAGAGACCCGCATGACACCGCCTCACTCCGATCGTCCCGAAGATACCGCCGATCCAAAGCTTTTGGAGATTCTAGTCTGCCCGGTCACCAAGGGTCCGCTGGAACTGGACGGCGCGCGGCGGGAATTGATTTCACGCTCGGCGAAGCTGGCCTATCCGATCCGCGACGGCATTCCGATCATGCTGCCGGAAGAGGCAAGGAAGATCGAGTGAGACGATGCACGTCGCGTCGTTTCAAAAAAATTATCTCGCAACAACAAGCGTAACAAATCGTCATAGCGCGTCGCTGTCGGTCTCGCCGGTGCGGATGCGCAGGGCGTGATCGATCGGCAGCACAAAGAGCTTGCCGTCGCCGATCTGGCCGGTGCGTGCGGCGGCGGCGATGGCCTCGACAGCCTTGTCCGCGAGTTCCGACGCCACCGCGACCTCGATCCTCAGCTTGGGCAGGAAGTTCACGACGTATTCGGCGCCGCGATAGATCTCTGTATGACCTTTCTGACGTCCATAGCCCTTGACCTCTGTCACGGTCATGCCGTGCACGCCGAGCGCGGTCAGCGCCTCCCGGACCTCGTCAAGCTTGAAGGGTTTGATAATGGCGACGACGAGTTTCATGGTCCGGCCTCTTTAATGTTGCTCGGCAATCCGGTGATAACCGGATACGTTCCGGCCAATCTGCCATCTTTCGCGGTCGCGAGCACCGCGAATTTGCAGATCACAACATGCGCGCGAATTGGCCGCCGCCGCGCCAACGGGCCGGATTTTTTCATGAACCAGCGGCGTCTTCTTTCCGACCAATCATCGTTTCCGGCGGCGAGGCCGTAGGATTTGAGGGGCATGCATGCCGAATCGTCAGTGGTTTTTTGCTTCCGGTAATACTCAGCAGGGTCCGTATTCCCAAGACCAGTTGCGGGATTTCATCGCTCGCGGCGCGGTCAGAGCCGACACGCGCGTCTGGACCGAGGGCATGTCGGACTGGCAGAGAGCGGGCGATATTCCGGGCCTCCTGTCCGGCGGTTCGGCCGCTCCGGCTATGCCGCCGGCCTCGGCGCGTGAGAGCGAGCCGCTGGCCAGGGGCACCGAACCCATCGGCGCTCCGCTGTCCGTGGATCTCAACATCTGGGGGCTGCTTGGACGCACCCTGATCTTCGTGATCGGCTTTCTGCTGGTTCTTCCGGCGCCGTGGGTGGCCACCAGCTTCTACGGATGGCTCATCTCTCGGGTGCGGGTGCCGCAGCGTCCCAACCTGAGCTTTACGGGCCAGCCGACGGACATCTGGTGGGTGTTCGTGCTGCTCGCGCTGTGCGCCTACTCCGGCCTGACCGACATACCCTATATCGGGATCATTCTGATTCCGGTGCAGGCCTGGCTGTCGTGGATGACGATCAAATGGGTCGTGGCGAACATCAGCGCCAACGGGCAGCCGCTTCGCCTTTCATTCCGGGGCGAGGCGTTGCATTACATCGGCTGGTTCGTGCTGCTCAACCTCTCCTTCATCACCATCATCGGCTGGGCATGGGTCACCACGGCGATGACGCGCTGGATGTTCCGCAACATCGACGGCACCCGGCGCGAGATCATCTTCAACGCCAGCGGCCTTGAAGTGTTGTGGCGAACGGTGGTGGTTGCGATCGGCTGCATCCTGATCATCCCGATCCCGTGGGTGCTGGGCTGGATCGCGCGCTGGTACGTCTCGCAGGTCGCGCTGGCGCCGCGGACGGCATGATGCGGATTACAATAGCGTTTTCAAGCGAAGCATGTCCTCGGGCTAGACCCGAGGATGGAAACCGGTTCGCGTGAAGAAAACGCGTTAAATCAACGTTATGAAGCCTCGCTTCTGATTCCATCAGAAGCGAAAATGCTCGAGCTCCGCTCACGCACCGAGCCTTCCTGCGCCACCGAAGCGATCAGCGTGCCGTCCTGCCTAAAGATCAGGCCGCGCGCGAGGCCACGTCCGCTCTGCGCGCTCGGCGAATCCTGCGCATAGAGCAGCCATTCGTCGGCGCGAAACGGGCGGTGAAACCACATGGCGTGATCGAGCGAGGCCGCCAACATGTGCTTGTCGAACAGGGTGCGGCCGTAGCGCGCCATCACCGCATCCAGCAGCGCGAAATCCGACGCATAGGCCAGCGCGCACATGTGCAGCGCCGGGTCGTCGGGCAGGTTCGACGCGGTGCGGATCCAGACATGGACGCGGCCGTCCTCGATCCGCTCGCCGAAGTAGCGGTTGAGCTCGACCGGGCGCAGTTCGATCGGCCGGTCCGATTCATAGTAACGGCGGATGAACTCCGGCATCTCCTTGAACGTCGGCTGCTTGGCGAATTCCTCCGGCGAAAGCTGCTCGGGCGGCGGCACGTCCGGCATCTTCTCCTGATGATTGAAGGCGCCCTCCTCGTCCACATGGAACGAGACCATGATCGAGAAGATGGCGCGGCCGTGCTGGATCGCGGTGACGCGCCGCGTCGAATAGCTCCTGCCGTCGCGCAGCCGCTCCACCTGATAGATGATCGGAACGGCGGGGTCGCCCGGCAGGATGAAATAGCAATGCAGCGAGTGCGGCAGGCGGCCTTCCACGGTGCGGCAGGCCGCCGCCATCGCCTGCCCGATCACCTGCCCGCCGAACACCCGCTGCCAGCCGGTCTTCGGGCTGCCGCCGCGAAACAGGTTTTCCTCGATCGGCTCCAGATCGAGGATCGAGATCAGATCGGTCAGGCTTTCGGACATCGGGGCGCTTTCAACGTGAACTGATGCGTTGTCATATCGTTAGTCCGGGTTCGCGGCTTCCAAGCGCCTGAAACGACGATACGGTCCAGGCGGTTGCTAAGGAAGCAACGTTTGGAAACCCGTTTAGCCCGACTATACTGTAGTGGCACAGGAGCAAGGCGTAGGTACCATGACGACACGACAGAGCATTGTCATCTGCGGCGGCGCATTTGCCGGTCTGGCGCTGGCGCTGGCGCTGCGCCAGGGGCTCGGCAACGAAATTCCGATCGTGGTCGCCGATCCGATGCTGGCGAACCGGCCGAGCCGCGATCCGCGCGCCACCGCCATCGTGGCGGCGTGCCGCCGCCTGTTCGAGGCGCTCGGGGTCTGGGACGAAGTGGCCGCGACCGCGCAGCCGATGCTTGACATGGTGGTCACCGATTCGAAGCTTGAGGACGCCACCCGTCCGGTGTTCCTGACCTTCGCCGGCGACGTCCAGCCCGGCGAGCCGTTCGCGCATATGGTGGAGAACCGCTATCTGATCGAGGCGCTGGCGTCGCGCGCGGAAACCGCGGGCGTTGACCTGCGCGCCACGGCGGTGACGGGAAACGACGCGAAGCCCGGCGGCGTCACCGTCTCGCTGGCCGACGGCTCCACGATCGAGGCGAGCCTTCTGGTCGCGGCCGACGGCGCACGCTCGAAGCTGCGCGAGCGCGCCGGGATCGCCACCCACGGCTGGGAATATGATCAGTCCGGCATCGTCGTCACCGTCGGCCATGAGCGCGATCATCAGGGCCGCGCCGAAGAGCATTTTCTTCCCGCCGGGCCGTTCGCGATCCTGCCGCTGACGGGCAGGCGCTCGTCGCTGGTGTGGACCGAGAAGCGGGCGGACGCCGCGCGCATCGTCGCGCTTGCGGAAGAAGAATTTCACGCCGAGCTGGAGCAGCGCTTCGGCCTTCACCTCGGCGAGGTCAGGGCGCTCGACAAGCCGCGCGCGTTTCCGCTTCAGTATTTCGTCGCGCGTTCATTCATCGCGGAGCGGCTGGCGCTGGTGGGCGACGCGGCGCATGTGATCCATCCGATCGCGGGACAGGGTCTCAACCTCGGACTGAAGGATGTCGCGGCGCTTGCCGAGGTCGTGGTCGATGCCGTCAGGCTCGGCATCGATCCGGGGCAGGCGGACGTGCTGGAGCGCTATCAGCGCTGGCGGCGCTTCGACACCATGGCGATGGGCTTGGCCACCAACACGCTTAACGTGCTGTTCTCCAACGAATCGACGCTGTTGCGCGGCGTGCGCGACATCGGGCTCGGTCTGGTCGACCGAATGCCGCCTTTGAAGAACGCCTTCATTCGCCAGGCGGCCGGACTGACCGGCGAGGTGCCGCGGCTGTTGAAGGGCGAGGTGTTGTAGGGTGGTGAGAGCGGCGTACTTGAGCGATAAAGTCCTGTAAGCGCTTGGTCTTTATGGTTTTCGAGAGTCGCGTCTAACATCTTGGAATCACAATCGATTCAGTTGACTTATTATTATAAGCCTCTAAGTACGAGGTGAAGGGGCGCTTTCGCGCCCCTTCGGTAATGAGGTGTTTCGGAAATGACTTCGACGCGCGAACGCCGAAGCCATCACCACGGTGGCGGGATCGTTTCCCATCACCGTGCGCGCCGAACTCGCGTCGCCCTCTACTATGTCTGGCGACATAGTGGCTTTTCCTTTCCCCAACGCTGACGCTCGTTGGAAGCGACCCTTTGCAAGGTGCAGGCCCCGAACCATTCGGGGCCTAAACTTTTAGTCGCGCCTCTCAACAAACAGCGAAGGTTGCTGGGGCAGCAGGAACCACTTCTTTCCTCTCAGACCGATCTTATGATCGCGATCTTTCAGCCTAGATAGTTGAGGCGACAAACTGGACCGAATGATCCGGTCGCCGAAGTATCTCGTGTTTATCTCCGCTAGAATTTCAAGTGCCGTCAGGCCTTCCGGCCGATCCTTAAGGACTTCAACCACTGCTTCCATGATGGTGATCTGAGGCCGCTTGTCTGCGTCCTCCACCGCTTTGAGGGCGAGATTGATTTTCTCGATATCGCTCGCCAGCTCGGCGAGGCGTTGCTGTTTCTCGTACATTTCGAAGCGCATCGCTTTGATGTCGGTTTCTAGCGGACGATAAACTTTGAGCAGGGCCTCTCTTTCCTCCAGAAGCATGTCTCTAAATTTGCTCATGGGACGGATTTAGGTGAGTCGCCGACTGATTTCAAGTCTTCAACCATATTTGAATTAGAGAAGCCAACGGGAATCCGTTAACCATAACGAATCATTAATCGGATTCCAATAAAAAGTTGGCACGATCTGTGCTACGCGCGCGGTAGTAGTTTAGATCCTGTGTTATAGGTTTGTATTCCTACAATAGGTAGCAAAGGAGCATTATAACCTTGACAAAGCAGATACCATGATTAGTAGTAAAGCCGCCCCGCAAGGGGATGGCGCGCCCGATGTTTCCTATCGTGGTGTTGTGCTCCCAGCGGGCATGACGCCAGCTTGCTTGGATGAGGTGTCTCGAATCATCAACGCCCATCAGCACGAAGACTGCGACGACTTAGACGCTGATTGCGCGGTCAAGGTGTTCGAAGCTGTGCGAGCACATCGGGAGTCATGATTTTCTTTGTGACTCTGGCGAGTTCAAAGTGTTTCTTATTTGTCTCATCCGCGAAGCTGATCAACATCCCAACACTGCCGATATGCATGCTGGCCTTATAGGTATCCTGTGATTCGGCTTTGATGGAGCGCCAAACCCCCTTCTTTGTCTTTGGGTCAAAGCTAGCAAGGATAGAGTGCAGGAAAATATTTCTAGTTCGGCTTAGACTGAGTATTGGCCCAGCCAGACATCGAAACTCGTCAGCGAAGACACTCAGGACAGGGTGTTGGTTAAACCATCTTTTAAGCAGCTTAATTTTGCTTTTGAAGCCTACTGGGTGATCTGGTTCATATAGGTTCTTGGAATAATGGGGCCGGTTTAAAAACATCAGAACCATGTCCAGGTGCATCTCTAGCCGCATCCAGGAACTGGATGCTATGCCAAGCGCTTTGAATAGTTCGCCTGCGGTTTCTATATCTGACGGGCTATCAAGTGGGGTGCCGGTTAGTGTGATAGACAGAATGTCGGCATCAGTGGGCTCGGACATGGCAAAAACCCCCGTAAAGGAAATAGAGTTTCACCCTGACGCGATGCAGCGCTTTGAGCGCGCCGTGAATGTGGTCGCGAAAAGCCCGCCGCAGCATCGGGCAAAGGAAAAGCCGAAGGGGAAGAAGGCGACGAAGAAGAAAGCGGTTAAATGACTGCGCAACGACGGGCGCGCGCAATCGAGCTATCTGCCCGCTTCGCCTCAATAGGCGAGGATGCAATGGTGAGCGTTGCGCGGGCAGATTTGTTCTATGAGTTTCTTAGCGGGTCTCTGCCTGCGCGGCGATCCGCTGCTGGGCTTCCTTTACCTGCTGAATTTCCATCAAAATGCGCCCAAGCGTCTGATTTATTGCCTGAAGTGCCTGAACCTTCTGACTCTCGTAAGCGTCGTTAGCCATTCCATTCTCCGAGGTTGTGATCATGAACGCCCACAATCTAGGAGTCTGGAATGGCTGGAGTCGAGTCGCTTGGCTATTTTGTCCTCCAGTATTTGACAAGCTTTCGGCTTAGGTTTGGGTTGTTTACGCTTCCAGCGCAGGAAGCGTAGCGCCTTAAGTTTGAACGTCCTTTGAGTTAGGCCGTCGATACGTTAATCGTTTTCCAACGATGCCCTTAGCCAGTTCGTTGGCGCGGTCAGTATCATTTACGCCTAACGCGATGCGGTTGTTGTAGCGGAAATCAAACTCCGCGAGGTAGCGGTGCAGATGTTTTTCGGAGCAATGCTGATAGGTGCCGCGCATACCGCGCTTGAAAACTGAGAAGTAGCTTTCAATCGTGTTAGTCGTCACATCGCCGCGCGCATATTCTTTTGCGCCGTGGTTGACGGTCTCATGTGCGGCGAAGTCAGCGCCAACTTTGGTGTAGAGGCGGCTTTCATCGGTTTGTAATCGGCTTTCCTTGTGAACGTTCGCGTTTACAATACAGGCCACAGTTGAACTATCCGCAACCGCGACATGAAACGAACGAACGTTACCGCCGCGCTCTACAAGGGAAACGATAGGGCGGTCATTTTTAATCTTGCGATTTTTGGTGAAGGTACGGCCCTTGCGCTGCGGTGAGACGCGCTGAGTGTCGGCTTTGCCGAAATAGGTCTCATCGGCCTCAACGATTTTGCCTTCGCCACCAAGCGGCTCAAGTCCGCCTGTACGCATTGCCTCACGCAAGCGGTGCATCAGGAACCAAGTAGATTTGTAGCTAATACCCAACATGCGGTGAACCTGATGCGCGCTCACGCCTTTCTTGGAAGCGGTCATGAGGAAAAGCGCGGCAAGCCACTTAGTCAGCGGGATTTTGGAGCGCTCGAAAACGGTGCCCACGGTCACGGTGAACTGTTCGCGACAGGCGGGTTCGTTGCACTGGTACACGCCGGGGCGGTGCGCCTTGCCCTCAAGTTTAGTGATCTTTTCCTGATCGGCGTTTCCGCAATGCGGGCAGACCCGACCGTTGGCCCAAACGCGCGCTTCAAGCCAATCGCGGGCCTTGGTCTCGTCTTGGAAAATAGGGTTTTTTAGTAGATCGGTCATGGGCTTGCTCCAATACGAGCAATCTACCCAATGCTACTCTGCTTTGTCAAGGTTATAATGCTGTAGCAAAGCTTAGAATGGAGGAGGCGAAAGCTGGGATACGACGGGCTCAAATGTTCTCCGAGGTTACAACAGAACAAAACAAGAAAATACGCTCTTTCACCGATGGTTAATCGTGTCTTAACCCCGCCGCAGCTAAGGTTGCTCAGCCCTCTTTCGTCCGGCCTCGACCTGCGGCCGAACGTGTTGAAAGTATTGATGCTTAACCGATGGCAACCCCCGCTTCATCGCGCGCGGCGCAAGGCGACGCCAGCCCGACCCAGCTCGACGCCGGCGCGTTCCTGTCCGCCGCCGGCCCGGCCGCGCTGACGGCTGCAAGCGAGCGGTCGCCATTCGCGCGGACGGCGGAGCTGCTTGCGCCCTACCAGCCGGAACAATCCCTGATCAACCTGTCGCTGGGCGAGCCGCAGGACCCGCCGCCCGATTTCGTCGGCCCGATCCTGTCCCGGCATATCGACGAGTTCAGGCGATACCCGATGGCGCGGGGGATCGAGCCGTTCCGCCGCGCCGCCGCCGAATGGCTGTCGCGGCGCTTCGCGCTGCCGCGCGCGATCGATCCCGATGCCGAGATCCTGGCGCTGAACGGCAGCCGCGAGGGGCTGTTTTACGCCGCGATCGCCGCCGCGCGCTACGTCGCGCCGCGCAAGGGCGCGCCGGCCATCCTGATGCCGAATCCTTTCTACCCGGCCTATGGCGCGGGCGCGCGCGCCGCCAATTGCGAAGCCATTTTCCTGCCGGCCACGCGCGCCAACGGCTTCCTGCCCGACCTCGATTCTCTCGATGACGCCACGCTGGCGCGGACGGTCGCGATCTATCTCGCCTCGCCCGCCAATCCGCAAGGCGCGGTGGCCTCGCGCGATTACCTCTCGCGCCTGATCGCGCTGGCGCGCCGTCACGGCTTCCTGGTGTTCTCGGACGAATGCTACTCGGAGATCTACACGCAAAGTCCGCCCGGCAGCGCGCTGGAATGCGCGGGGCCGGACTTCGCCCACGTGGTCGCGTTCCAGTCGCTCTCCAAACGCTCGAACCTGCCGGGGCTGCGCGTGGGCTTCGTCGCCGGAGACCGGAATTTCCTCACCGCGTTCCATGAACTGCGCAACGTCGCCGCGCCGCAGGTGCCGGCGCCGCTGCAGCATGTCGGCGCGGCGGCCTATGGCGACGAGGCGCATGTGGAGGAGAACCGAAGGCTCTACCGGCTCAAGTTCGATCTCGCCGACGGGATCATCGGGACCCGTTTCGGTTATGCGAGGCCCGCCGGCGGCTTCTGCCTCTGGCTGGATGTCTCCGCATATGGCGGCGACGAGGCCGCGACGATCAGGCTTTACAGGGAGGCCGGCCTCCGCGTCGTGCCCGGAAGCTATCTGGCGCGTCCGCAAGGTGACGGCGGCAATCCCGGCGCGGGCTATATCCGCCTGGCGCTGGTGGCGGACATCGAAACCACGGCCGAGGCGTTGCGTCGGCTGGTGAAAACACTCGGTTAGTCGCGGGGCACCATGAGCATGGCAGCGATCGAACGTCTTCTTCCCATCGTCGATCAGATACCGCCGTCGATCCGCGAGCCGCTCGCCCGTCGCCTGCGCGAACTGACCGGGCTCGGCCTGATCGGATTGTCGGGCGCGGCCGCAGCCGCGCTGATGACGTGGTCGGTGCAGGACCCGAGCCTGAGCCACGCCACCTCGCGCCCGATCCACAACGTCCTCGGCTATCCCGGCGCGATCGGCGCGGATCTTCTGATGCAGCTTCTCGGTCTCGGCGCGATCATGCTGATCCTGCCGGTGGCGATCTGGGGATGGCGGATGCTGACCCATCGCCCGTTCGACCGCGAGGCTTCGCGTCTCGCCTGCTGGATTCTCTGCACCACATCCGCCGCCGGCTTCGCCAGTTGCTGGCCTCATAACGGCGCCTGGCCGCTGCCCACCGGTCTCGGTGGCGTGGTCGGCGACGCGCTGGTGCGGGCGCCCGCGATCCTGTTCGGCCCGGCGGGCGTGCTGCAAAGCATCCTGCTCGGCGCGATCATGCTTCTGGTCATGGCGGCGACGTTCCTATGGGCCAGCGGCATACGATCGCGGCCGGCCGAAGAATTGCCCGAAATCGAGGACGACGCGCCTTTCGATGAGGGCGACGACCACGCCTCGGTCTCGCTGGGCTGGGCGGTTCACGCGCTGATGAGCGCGAAGGCGCGGCTCAAGCGCCTGAAGATCGGCGCGCTGCTTGCGCTCGCCTACAAGTCGCTGGTGTCGAGCGCGCCACGGAATTCCGGTGCGCTGGCGTTCGAGCGTCAGGAGCCCGTTCTCGGCGGCGGACCCGTCGCTCCCTCCCTGGCGCCGGGTCGCGCGGGCCATGACGACGACATCGATGACGAGCCTGACGACGATCCGGAGGACGAAGCGGAAGACGAGGAGGACAACGATGCGCCGCCGGTTGTCGCCGCGCCGCGCCGGAAGGCCGCTCCCCGCCAGCCCGCGAAGAAGGCCGGCAAGTTCGAGCTGCCCTCTGTCAACGTTCTGAGCGCGCCGCGCGCCTCCGACCGCCAGCCGCTCAGCAAGTCCGAGCTGGAAGCGAATTCCCGGGCGCTGGAAGGCGTGCTTGGCGACTTCGGCGTGCGCGGCGAGATCGTGAAAGCCAATCCCGGACCGGTGGTGACGCTGTATGAACTGGAGCCCGCGCCCGGCATCAAGTCGGCGCGCGTCATCGGCCTCGCCGACGATATCGCCCGCTCGATGAGCGCGCTGTCCGCGCGCGTCGCCGTCGTTCCCGGCCGCAACGCCATCGGCATCGAACTGCCGAACGCGCATCGCGAGAAGGTGTACCTGCGGGAGCTGCTCACTGCCAGGGAGGCGACCGAGTCGGTCGCCAAGCTGCCGCTCTGCCTCGGCAAGACCATCGGCGGCGACCCCGTCATCATCGATCTCGCGCGCACCCCGCACATGCTGATCGCCGGCACCACCGGTTCCGGCAAATCGGTCGCGATCAACACCATGATTCTCAGCCTGCTGTACCGGCTGCGGCCCGATCAGTGCCGTCTCATCATGGTCGATCCGAAGATGCTCGAACTCTCGGTCTATGACGGCATCCCGCATCTGCTGACGCCGGTCGTCACCGACCCGAAGAAGGCGGTGGTCGCGCTGAAATGGGCCGTGCGCGAGATGGAAGAGCGCTACAAGAAGATGGCCAAGCTCGGCGTGCGCAACATCGACGGCTACAATACCCGTCTCGTCGACGCCAAGGCCAAGGGCGAGGAACTGACCCGCACGGTGCATACCGGCTTCGACAAGGAAACCGGCAAGGCGATCTACGAGGAAGAGAAGCTGGAATTCGAGCCGCTGCCCTTCATCGTCATCATCGTGGATGAAATGGCCGACCTGATGATGGTCGCTGGCAAGGATATCGAGGGCGCGGTCCAGCGACTTGCGCAGATGGCGCGCGCCGCCGGCCTTCATGTTATTCTCGCGACCCAGCGCCCGTCGGTCGACGTCATCACCGGCACCATCAAGGCCAACTTCCCGACCCGCATCGCCTTCCAGGTGACGTCGAAGATCGACAGCCGCACCATTCTCGGCGAAATGGGCGCCGAGCAATTGCTCGGCCAGGGCGACATGCTCTACATGGCGGGCGGTGGTCGCATCTCGCGCGTGCACGGGCCGTTTGCGTCGGATGAAGAAGTCGAGAAGGTGGTCCGCCACCTCAAGACGCAGGGCGCGCCCGAGTATCTCGAGGCGGTCACGGCTGAAGAACCCGCCGAGGGCGAGGATGGCGCGGTGTTCGACGGCACGAGCATGGGCAGCGACGGCGGCGGCGATCTGTTCGCGCAGGCGGTCGCGATCGTGAAGCGCGACCGCAAGGCCTCGACCAGCTACATTCAGCGCCGTCTCCAGATCGGCTACAATCGCGCCGCTTCGCTGATGGAGCGCATGGAACTCGAAGGCATCGTCGGGCAGGCCAATCACGCAGGAAAGCGCGAAATCCTGATCGAGGAAGAAGAAGGCCAATTCTGATCATGACGATCACGATGATCAGGTTTTTCGGAGTCGCGAAATCGCCACAGCGCTGCGCGAGACCCATTCGACCGCGCGTCGCGGATGTGAATGTTAGAATCGGACCACTAGAGCGTTTTCGAGCGAAGCATGTCCCCGGGCTTGAGCCCTAAGGATGGAGTCCGGTTCGCGTGAAGAAAGCGCTTCAGAACAATATCTGAGTGCCCCGCTTCTGATTCAATCAGAAGCGGAAAGGCTCTAGAAAGCACACCTCGGGCGGACAGGACGAAACATTGAGCAGAGACGTGACACATCCCGCCGCCAGCCGCCCGATCCGCGTCCGTGCGCGCTTCGTCATGGCCGGACTCGCCGCGGCGCTGACCGCGAGCCTTTTTGTTCCGCCCGCCCTCGCCGAAACCGTGCCGATCCCGCAACCGGCGCCCGAGGTTCTTCGCGCCGCGGAGCCCGCGATTCTGCTGGCTCAGGCCGGCAAGCTTGAGGTCACGGGAACCACGCGGCCGCCCGACCCGATCATTCCCGACCCCCGCCGCAACGTACCGGCCAGTATTTTCGCGACTTTCGACGCGAATCAGAAGGCGGCGGCGGCCCGGGTCAGCAGCTACCTGTCGTCGCTGCGGACGCTTGCCGGAAAGTTCGTGCAGGTAGGTCCTGACGGCAGCCGCTCGACCGGCGAATTCTACATCCAGAAACCGGGCAAGGTACGGTTCGAATACGATCCTCCGTCGCCGATCGCGATGATCTCCGACGGCTCGTCGCTCGTCATTCGCGACACCAGGCTAGCGACGCAGGATGTGTACCCGCTGTCGCAAACGCCGCTGCGCTATCTGTTGTCGGACCGGATCGACCTGATGAGAGACACCAACGTCGTCGCCGTGACGTCGGACGATCTCTACATCAGCGTCATCATCGAGGAGAAGCAGGCGCTGGTCGGCACCTCCCGCCTCATGTTCATGGTCGGCGTCAAGGACGGCAAGCTCAAGCAGTGGACCATCACCGATCCGCAAGGTTACGACACCACGGTGGCGATCTACAATCTGAACCCGACGGCGAAGCTCGATCCCGCGCTGTTCAGAATCAACGGCACCATGCATCCGGCATCGACCAACAATTGAGCGCTGAAGTCCTCTTCCTTTCCCTCTCGCCTTGTGGGAGAGGGTGCCCGAGCATCCGCGAGGGCGGGTGAAGGTAAGAACCATCGACCGTACCAAGCACCCCATGCACCTCACCTTGACCACCTGGAATATCAACTCGGTGCGGCTGCGCATCGATCTGGTCGCCAGGTTTCTGAAAGCGCAGCGGCCGGACGTTCTGTGCCTGCAGGAGACCAAATGCCCCGATGACGCGTTTCCGCTGAAACGCTTTCACCGGCTCGGCTATGAGCACATCGCGCTCAACGGCCAGAAGGGATATCACGGGGTGGCGGTGGTCTCGAAGCTGCCTTTCGACGCCAGCAACATCCGCACATTCTGCGACAAGATCGACTCCCGCCACGTCAGCGTGATCCTCGGCGGCGAGGCGGGTCTCGCCGCGCCGCTGGTGCTGCATAACTTCTACGTGCCCGCGGGCGGCGACATTCCCGATCCCGCGCTCAATCCGAAGTTCGCCCACAAGCTGCAGTTTCTCGACGAGATGAAAGGCTGCGCGCCGCTGCATCCGGACAACGGCGACCGGCATGTGCTGGTCGGCGATCTCAACGTCGCTCCGCATGAGAACGACGTCTGGTCGCACAAACAGCTCCTCAAGATCGTCTCGCACACACCCATCGAATGCGAAAAGCTGCTCGGCGTGCAGGATCGCGGCAACTGGGTCGACATCGCGCGCGCGCGGATCCCGATGTCGGAGAAAGTCTATACGTGGTGGAGCTATCGCGCCGCCGACTGGGTCGCCGCCAATCGCGGCCGCAGGCTCGATCATATCTGGGTCTCGGAGGCGCTGCGCGACGGAATCCGCGACTTCCGCATCACTCGCGACGCCCGCGGCTGGGAGCGTCCATCCGATCATGTCCCGGTGACAGCGGTGATCGAGGTGTGAGCACCTTTGCCGCGGTGGGGTGAGCAACCCGTGTGACGGCAACGCCGCTATAGTCTTTTCGCTTCCGACGAAATCGGAAGCGAGGCTCTGAAAAACGCGATGATCAGCTGCTCAGCTTCGCCGACGCCATCAGGATGTCGCTGGTCGTTTGCCGGGTGCGATTGGCGAATTCATCGCGAAGGCGCTGGGCGGCGGCGGGATAGCTGTCGAGCACGCGCAGAAACAGGGTGCGCGGAATGCGGATGACCATCGAGTATTCACGCGCGATCGCGGTGGCCGGCCGTGATATCGGCACGATCAGGGCCAGTTCGCCGATCAGCGTGCCGCGCTCGGCGACAACTTTCCGATCGCGGCCGTTCGGGACGTGGATGCGGAAGCCGCCTTCCTGAACCACATACCCGCCGTCCGCCTCGTCACCGGCGCGGAACAGGATCGACCCGCTGGCGAACTGCTGCTGCTCGGCGCCGATGGCAAGCACGCGCAGGGCCTCCGCGCCCAGCAGGCGCAGGGTCGGGACGCGCTCGAGCAGGACAACGTCATCGTCGATCGACATGCAAAACCGGTTCGATGATCCATCCCGGATCATCCAGATGCTGTTTTGACGGGAGCCGACATGAGTCGTCAACCTGTCGCGTTTTCTTTCCGCGAACCGGCATCCCTCTTCGGGTTCGGCCCGAAGACATGCTTCGCTCGAAAACGCTAGAACCTTTTCGCTTCCGACGGAATCAGAAGCGAGGCTCTATAACCTTGATTTAACGCGTTTTCTTCACGCGAACCGGTACCCACTTCGCTTGGAAACGCTATGAAATTCAGGGCACCAGCTTGTAGCCGCCGGCCTCCGTGACCAGAATTTCCGGATTGGCGGCGTCTTTCTCGATCTTCTGACGCAACCGGTAGATGTGGGTTTCCAGGGTGTGGGTGGTGACGCCGGAGTTGTATCCCCAGACCTCCTGCAACAGGGTGTCGCGCGACACCGACATCTGGCCTGCCCGGTACAGGAAGCGCAAAATCGCCGTCTCTTTCTCGGTCAGCCGCACCTTCTTGCCATTGCCGGTCGTCAGCATCTTGGCGCCGGGGCGGAAACTGTAGGGTCCGACCGAGAACACCGCGTCCTCGCTGGCCTCGTGCTGGCGCAACTGCGCGCGGATGCGCGCCAGCAGGACCGCGAACCGGAACGGCTTGGCGATATAGTCGTTGGCGCCGGACTCAAGACCCAGAATGGTGTCCGAATCGGTGTCGTGACCGGTGAGCATGATGATCGGAGCCTTGAAGCCGCCCTTGCGCAGGCTGCGCACCACTTCGCGCCCGTCCGTATCCGGCAGGCCGACGTCCATCAGCACGAGGTCGGGCGAACAGGATCTGGCGGCGCTGGCGCCCTTCGCGCCGGTATCCACGGCGGACGCCTCGAATTCCTCATGCAGCGACAGTTGCTCGACCAGCGTATCGCGCAGGTCGTTATCGTCGTCCACGATCAGGATTTTGCGGGCGTTGGCCATCTATGCAATCCTCCTGGCGGCTGAAACGCCCGGCGGGCGCGCCAGCGACCTTCATCAGGTGGTTTAAGTCCCGATTCGTCCGGGCACATGAACTTGCGGCGATTCATCATCGAAACGTGAGTCTACCCCAGACTAAGGCGAATTTGGATGAATCCCTGTCCATCAAGCGTACCGGGTCGGGTTTCGGGCTGAGAGAGTGCGCGGAACTTCCTCCATTCCATGCAAAGCTCATACTCTTCAATGCCTTGTACCACAAATTCCTGCGATCGGCCGCTCGCGGCGATCCGCATCCGGGCGGCCGCCGGGCGACCGCAGCGAGGCTGGCTGATCGCCGAGGGGCGGGCGATCGCGGTGGCGCTCGGCCGCGGCGGCATTCGGGCCAACAAGCGCGAGGGCGACGGCGGCACCCCGAAAGGCATTTTCCGGCCCGTCCGGTTATGGTGGCGGCCCGACCGGCACCCGCGGCCACGGACGTTTCTGCCGGTCCGCGCCATCACGCCCATGGATGGCTGGTGCGAGGACCCCGCCGACCGGCGCTACAACCGACCGATCCGGCTGACGCCCCATGCGACCGGCGACCGGCTGTCGCGCGACGATCATCTCTATGACTTCATCATCGAGATCGATCACAACACCCGCCCCCGCGTCGCGGGGCGCGGCAGCGCCGTATTCCTGCATCTGGCGCGCGACAACTTTGGCCCGACCGCCGGATGCGTGGCGATGACGCGCCCCGCCATGCTGCGGCTGTTGCGGCGGATAGGCCCATGTACGAAAATCGTAATCGGGTAGGGGGAGACCGCGCCGTTGTATCGAGAGGGTTTGACCGAGAACGTGATCGATGGAGTCCGCGCCTCGCCGTCAAGGCGGGGATGGCCGGAATAAATCCGGCCATGACGAACGGATGAAACCGGAGTCGCGCCCCGCTCCGCCTTTCACGACAACGGCGTACAGGATTCTACCGCGTCCCAAAAATCGCCGAGCCGACCCTGATATGGGTCGCGCCGAGCGCGATCGCGATGGCGAAGTCCGCGCTCATGCCCATCGACAATTGCTTGATCCCGTTACGCCTGGCGATTTTCGCGGTGAGCGCGAAATGCGGCGCCGGCGCATCATCCATCGGCGGAATGCACATCAGGCCCGAGATCGTCAGGCCATGGGTATCGCGGCAGCGCGCGATGAAATCGTCGGCATTGGACGGCGAGACGCCGGCCTTCTGCGGCTCCTCGCCGGTGTTGATCTGCACGAACAGGGACGGCCTCCGGTTCTGCCTGTCGATTTCCTTGGCCAGGGCTTCACAAAGGCTGACGCGGTCGACCGAATGGATGGCATCGAACAGCGCGACCGCTTCCTTCGCCTTGTTGGACTGCAACGGACCAATCAGATGCAGCGCGAGGCCGGGATGCGCCGCGATCAGCTCGGGCCACTTTCGCTGCGCCTCCTGCACGCGATTCTCTCCGAAAACCCGCTGCCCCGCGGCAATCACCGGCGTGATCGCATCGGCATCGAAGGTTTTCGACACCGCCACCAGCGTCACCGTGGAACGCTCGCGCCGCGCGTCCCGGCACGCCCGGACGATTTCAGCTTCCACGGATGCAAGGCCGTTGACCGGCGCCGTCTCACCCATCGTCATGGCCGCGCCGGAATTGCGAGGCCGCGCTGCACCGCCGGGCGCGCCAGACCTCGCTGCAGCCAGCCCCCGACATGGCGGAAACGATCGAATTCGACGAGATCTCGCGCATCGTAGAACCCGATCAGGTTGCGCACCCACCCCAGCATCGCAATATCCGCGATGGTGTAGTCGTCGCCCGAAAACCACCGACTCGTCGCCAGATGAGTGTCCATCACACCGAGCAGCCGCTTCGATTCGCTCACATAGCGGTCGCGCGGCCGCTTGTCCTGGAAATCCCTGCCGGCGAACTTATGGAAGAATCCCACCTGACCGAACATCGGCCCGACGCCGCCCATCTGGAAATGCAGCCACTGCAGGGCCTGCCAGCGCCGCGCCGGATCGGCGGGCAGGAACTGTCCGGTCTTCTCGGCGAGGTATTGCAGAATCGCGCCCGACTCGAACACGCCGAGCGGCTTGCCGCCGGGGCCGTCGGGATCGAGGATCGCCGGGATCCTGCCGTTGGGATTGAGCGAGACGAATTCGCGGCTCTTCTGTTCGTCCCTGCCGAAATCGACGAAATGCGGCTCATAGGGCAGCCCGGTTTCCTCCAGCATGATCGAGACCTTCACCCCGTTGGGCGTCGGCACCGAATAGAGTTGCAAACGTTCCGGGTGGGCCGCCGGCCAGCGGCGGGTGATGAGAAAAGCTGCGAGGTCGGCCATCGGGTGACTCCGGAAGGCGGGAAACGTCCCCGCTTACACCGCAAAACCACACCGCTTGCAAACCGCGAGCAACGCCCGCCCGACCCGTTGACCCCCGCTCCGCTTTCATGGCCTAGTCGAATATCCGCAAATCACGAAAAATTCCGCGTTTCCATGACCTCAGAACGTTACAACGCCCGTGACGCCGAACCGCGCTGGCAAGCCGAGTGGGACAGGCAGGCGATCTTCGCCACCAAGAACGATGACCCGCGCGAAAAATACTACGTGCTGGAGATGTTCCCCTATCCGTCCGGGCGCATCCACATCGGCCATGTCCGCAACTACACGCTCGGCGATGTGATCGCGCGCTACATGCGCGCCAGGGGCTACAACGTGCTGCATCCGATGGGCTGGGACGCCTTCGGCCTGCCGGCCGAGAACGCCGCGATCGAGCGCAAGATCGCGCCCAAGGCGTGGACCTACGACAACATCAAGGCGATGAAGAAGCAGCTCCGGTCGATCGGGCTGTCGCTCGACTGGTCGAGGGAGATCGCGACCTGCGATCCCGCTTACTACAAGCACCAGCAGAAGATGTTCCTGGACTTCCTGCGCGCCGGTCTCGCCGAGCGCGAGAAGCGCAAGATCAACTGGGATCCAGTCGATATGACCGTGCTCGCCAACGAGCAGGTGATCGACGGGCGCGGCTGGCGCTCCGGCGCCGTGGTCGAGCAGCGCGAGATGAACCAGTGGGTCTTCAAGATCACGAAATTCTCGCAGGAGCTGCTGGACGCGCTCGGCACGCTGGACCGCTGGCCCGACAAGGTGCGGCTGATGCAGCGCAACTGGATCGGCCGCTCGGAGGGCCTGTTGATCCGCTTCGCGCTCGACGCGACGACGACCCCGAACAATGAGAGCGAACTGAAGATTTTCACCACGCGCCCCGACACGCTGTTCGGCGCGAGGTTCATGGCGATCGCGCCGGATCATCCGCTCGCGCAGGCGGCGGCGAAAGACAATCCCGCGCTCGCCGGTTTCATCGCCGAATGCAAGCAGCGCGGCACCGCGCAGGCGGAGATCGACACCGCGGAAAAGATGGGCTTCGACACCGGCATCCGCGCGATCCATCCTTTTGATGCGGCGTGGGCGCTGCCGGTCTACGTCGCCAACTTCATCCTCATGGAGTACGGCACCGGCGCCATTTTCGGCTGCCCGGCGCACGACCAGCGCGACCTCGACTTCGTCAACAAATACGGACTTGGCAACACGCCGGTGGTCTGTCCCGAGGGACAGGATCCTGCGAGCTTCGTCATCACCGACACCGCCTATGACGGCGACGGGCGGATGATCAACTCGCGCTTCCTCGACGGCATGAGCGCTGATGCGGCGAAAGAGGAAGTCGCCAAGCGCCTGGAAGGCGAGACCCGCGGCAACGAACCCGTCGCCGAGCGCAAGGTGAACTTTCGCCTGCGCGACTGGGGCATCTCGCGCCAGCGCTACTGGGGCTGCCCGATCCCGGTGATCCACTGTCCCAACTGCGACGTGGTGCCGGTGCCGGAAAAGGACCTGCCGGTGACGCTGCCGGAGGATGTCACCTTCGACAGGCCCGGCAACGCGCTCGACCATCATCCGACCTGGAAGCACGTCGATTGTCCTAAGTGCGGCGGAAAGGCCACGCGCGAAACCGACACCATGGACACTTTCGTCGATTCGTCATGGTATTTCGCGCGCTTCACCGATCCCTGGAACGACAGCGCGCCGACCACGCGCGAGGTCGCGGACCGGATGCTGCCGGTGGACCAGTATATCGGCGGCGTCGAGCACGCGATCCTGCATCTGCTCTATTCACGCTTCTTCACCCGCGCGATGAAGGCCACCGGCCACCTCGGCATGGACGAGCCGTTCAAGGGCATGTTCACGCAAGGCATGGTGGTGCACGAGACCTACCGCAAACCCGACGGCGGCTGGGCCTCGCCGGAGGAGGTGCGGATCGAGGTCGACGGCAACAACCGCCGCGCCACGCTGATCACGACCGGCGAACCGGTCGAGATCGGCGCGGTCGAGAAGATGTCGAAGTCGAAGCGCAACACCGTCGATCCCGACGACATCATCGGCAGCTACGGCGCCGACACCGCGCGCTGGTTCATGCTTTCCGATTCGCCTCCGGACCGCGACGTGATCTGGAGCGAGGAAGGCGTGCAGGGCGCGGCGCGCTTCATGCAGCGGCTGTGGCGGCTGGTCAACGAAGCGGCCGACGCCGGCAAGGCCGCGCCGCAAGACAGGCCTGCGACTTTCGGCTCGGATGCGCTGACGCTGCGTAAAGCGGCGCATGGCGCACTCGACAGGGTCTCCACCGGGATCGAGCGGCTGCATTTCAACGTTTGCCTCGCCAATATCCGCGAGTTCGCCAATGAACTGGCCGACGCCCTCGCCCGCTCCCGGAGCAACAAGTCCGCCCCGGCGCGTGATCTGGCGCCGGACTTGAGTTGGAGCCTGCGCGAGGCGGCCATTATTCTGGTGCAGATATTCAGCCCCATGATGCCGCATCTGGCCGAGGAGTGCTGGCAGCGGGCGCTGGGGCAGACCGGGCTGGTCTCGCAAGCCCGCTGGCCACAAATCGAGCCCGATTTGCTGATTGAAGACAGCATCACGCTGCCGGTGCAGGTGAACGGCAAGAAGCGGGGCGAGGTGACGGTGGCGTCCGACGCCGGAAATCCGGAAATTGAGGCTGCCGTTTTGGCGCTCGATGCGGTAAAGCAGGCCCTGGGCGGCAAGCAGGCTCGAAAGATCATTATCGTCCCGCGGAGGATCGTGAGTGTGGTGGGGTAGATCGCCGGCGCGCCGGAGCGGAGAACGGACCGGTTCGCGCATCGCGCTCCGAATCGGCGTCGTGGCCGTGCTGGCCGCGCTGACGGCCGGCTGCTTCCGGCCGATGTACGCCGAGCGGGGCGATGGCGGTCCGGCTCTTCGCGACAGACTGATGGGCGTCGAGCTTCTGCCGATCGACAAGCCCAATGCGTCGCCGGACGCGCGGATCGGGGTCGCCCTTCGCAACGCGCTCGCGTTCAAGCTTTACGGCAACGCCACCGGCGCGCCGCCGACGCACCAGCTCAAGATCCGCTTCGGCATCAGCCGGTCGTCGCTGATGCTTGATCCCCGCACCGCGCTGCCCTCCAATGAGAGCTTCGGCATCGATGCGAGCTATCAGTTGATCGAGGTCGCCACCGGCAAGATCGTCCTCAACGCGACCACTTTCGCCCGCACCTCCTATGACATCCCCGGCCAGTTCCAGCGTTTCGCCCGCGCGCGCGCCTACCGCGACGCGGAGGACCGCGCCGCCGAGCAGATCGCCGAGAACATCAACACCCGGCTGGCCTCGTTCTTCTACGCCGGCACCTGATCGCCGGCGAATGGTCGCGCTGCGCGGAAAGGACATCGACGGCTTTCTCGCCCGGCCCGATCCGGCCCGGCCGATCATCCTGCTCTACGGTCCCGACGCCGGCCTGGTGCGCGAGCGCGCCAACGCGCTGATAAGCTCGGCCGTCGAGGATCCGAACGATCCGTTTTCGTTAGTCCGGCTCGACGGCGACGATCTCGCCGCCGAGCCCTCGCGTCTGGTCGACGAGGCGATGACGGTGCCGCTGTTGGGCGGCCGCCGCGCCATCCGGATCAAGGCGGGGTCACGCAGCTTCGCGAGCGGCGTCGATACGCTGGCGAATTCCACCATCCAGGATTGCCGGATCGTGATCGAGGCCGGCGAACTGAGGCCGGAATCGCCGCTGCGCAAGGCCTGCGAGCGGGCGAAGAACGCGGTGGCGATCGCCTGCTATCCCGACACCGAACGCGATCTGGCGCGGCTGATCGACGAGGAGTTGCGCGCCTCCGACCTGAAGATCGCGCCCGACGCCCGCGCGGCGCTGATGTCGCTGCTCGGCGGCGACCGTCAGGCCTCGCGCAACGAACTGCGCAAGATCGCCCTCTATGCCCATGGACAAGGCGAGATCACGCTCCTCGATGTCATGGCCGTGGTCTCCGACGCATCCGACTTCAAGCTCGATCCCGTCATCGACGCCGCCTTCGCCGGCCGGCCGGCGGCGGTCGAAGCCGAATTCGCCAAGGCCATGGTCGCGGGCACCTATCCGGGCCTCGTCATCTCGGCCGCGCAGCGTTTTGTCGCCGCCCTGCACAAGGCCGCGCTTTTGATGGAAGAAGGCGCGTCGGCCTCATCAGCCACTGAGCGCGGATTTCCGCGCCTGCATTTTTCGCGCAAGGCGTCCGTGGAAACGGCGTTGAGCCATTTCAGCGCCCCGCGGCTGGTTCAGGTGATGGACCAGCTCGCCCGCGCCGCATTGGAAACCCGCAAGCAGGCAGCGCTGGCGTCGGCGATCACGCAGCGCGCCCTGATGTCGATCGCGGTGAATGCGCGGCGGAGAGGATAGAGTTGATACGAAGCGCCTGCTCCTCCCCATCGTCCCGCTCTTGCGGCGAGAGGTGAAACAAGCTCGGGTCACCCCTTCGGATCCAGCCTTTTCAGAATCTCGTCAAGCTGGTCGAGATCGCGATAGCGAATCTGCACGACGCCGCCGGGATCTTTGTGATCCACCGTCACGGCGAGGCCGAGCGCGTCGCTGACGCGCTTTTCCAGCGCCAGCGTATCGGAGTCCTTCCGCGCCTTGTCGGCTCGCGCCTTCTGCGGCTTGCGCTCGGCGGCGCCATCCTCGTGCGCGAGCGCCTCGGCCTGCCGCACGTTGAGGCCTTCCGCGATGATACGCTTCGCCGCCGTGGAAGGATCAGGCATGCCGATCAGCGCGCGCGCATGGCCCGCCGACAGTTCGCCGGATGCAATCAGCGCCCGCACATCGTCCGGCAGTTTCGTCAGCCGCATCATGTTGGCGACATGGCTGCGGCTCTTGCCGACGATCTTCGCGATGTCGTCTTGGGTACGGTTGAATTCATTGGCGAGCGCGTGATAGCCCTGCGCCTCTTCCATGGCGTTGAGATCCTCGCGCTGCACGTTCTCGACGATCGCGATCTCGAGCGCGACATGATCGCTGACGTCGACCGGTACGATCGGGACCTCATGCAGCCCCGCGGATTGCGCCGCGCGCCAGCGGCGCTCGCCCGCGATGATCTCAAAGCGATCCTGCATCCCCTTCACGGGCCGCACCACGATCGGCTGGATGACGCCGTGCTGCTTGATGGAGTCCGACAGCTCGGCAAGCTCGACATCGGAAAACGTGCGCCGTGGATTGCGCGGATTGGGACTCAGGAATTCGATCGGCACCTTCCGCTGCACGCGCGGACGCTCGGCGTGGGCGGCCTCGCCGCCGACGTCGCCGATCAGGCTTGCAAGGCCGCGCCCCAGTCGCGAACGCGCTTCATCGGCCATCGCCGGCTTCCTCGGATTCAACTCACGCTCCTGACTTTGCCCTGAAGTCCGATCACTCGCGCACGACGCCGATCGTGCGGGATGGGAAAACCTAGAGCCTTTTCGCTTCTGATGGAATCAGAAGCGAGGCTCTAGATCATTGTTTTGACGCATTTTCTTCACGCGAACCGGTATCCGCTTCGCTCGAAAACGCTATAGAGCGGCGGCCGGTCAAATGGAATCAGCGCCGCCGCTCCAGTTAATTGATTGAGCATCGGATTTATCCCGAAACCGGTTCCCACTTTCGGGTCCGATGCTCTAATGCGCCATGCGCAATTCACGCTCGCGCTGGATCACCTCGGTCGCGAGTTTCAGATAGGCTTCGCTGCCGCTGCATTTGAGATCATAGACCAGCACCGGCTTGCCGTAGGACGGCGCTTCCGAAATACGCACGTTACGCGGGATCATGGTGTCGTAAACCTTCGAGCCCATGAACTGGCGCACGTCGGCGACCACCTGGTTCGACAGGTTGTTGCGCGAGTCGAACATGGTGAGCACGATGCCGTGGATCGACAGGTTGGGATTGAGCGTGGAGCGCACCTGCTCGACGGTCTGCAATAGCTGCGACAGGCCTTCGAGAGCGAAGAACTCGCATTGCAGCGGCACGAGGATCGCATCCGACGCCGCCATCGCGTTGACGGTGAGAAGATTGAGCGACGGCGGACAGTCGATCAGCACATAGGTGTAGTCGGCGGCATAGGCCGCGTTGCCGTTGAGCGCGGTGATCGCATCACGCAACCGGAAGGCGCGGTCCTTCGCGGCGCCAAGCTCAAGCTCCAGACCGGAGAGGTCCATGGTCGAGGCGGCGATGTGCAGGCGCGGCACCGCGGTCGGCACCACGGCGTCGCGCAGCGGCGCTTCGCCGATCAGCACGTCATAGGTGGACACGTTGCGGTCGCGCCGGTCGATGCCGAGCCCCGTGGAGGCG
Source organism: Nitrobacter winogradskyi Nb-255 (assembly GCF_000012725.1). Classification (NCBI taxonomy): domain Bacteria; kingdom Pseudomonadati; phylum Pseudomonadota; class Alphaproteobacteria; order Hyphomicrobiales; family Nitrobacteraceae; genus Nitrobacter; species Nitrobacter winogradskyi. The sequence goes on from NC_007406.1 coordinate 113,330, forward strand.
TTGCCCTGCGGATCGAGGTCGACGATCAGGACACGCTCGCCGATCGCGGCCAACGCCGTGCCGAGATTGATCGCGGTGGTGGTCTTGCCGACACCGCCCTTCTGATTGGCGAGCGAAATGATGCGGGGATGGCGGGCGCGCCACCGGCCTTGGTCGTCACGCGGGTCGATATCGTCAATTACCGTCATGAACCACGCCATGCCTGCCTTGCGCCACGACGATCGCGCCGCTCGATATGATCGAACTCGGCGATCCGGCCTTGTCCGCCGGTGCAGCTTGAATGAATCCGAGGTTCGATGTTCCAATATCTGGTGGCTTCCGTCAACTCAGCTTCTACATCTTGTCCTTTGAGAAACAAGGCCTTAGCACCCTTGTTCACCAGCGGCTCTACGAAACCAAGTAGCACTTGTAGAGGCGCCAGCGCGCGCGCGGTCACGCAATCGATCCGATCCTCCGATCTGTCCACATAATCCCCGATATCCATCAGGTGAACGGAGGCTGGCGACGCGGTGATCCGCACGGCCTCACGGAGAAAGGCCGCTTTCTTGGCATTGCGCTCGACCAGATCGACCCGCGCGCCTTCAATATCCGCCAGCGCGCAGGCCAGCACCACGCCGGGAAAGCCGCCGCCGCTGCCGAGATCGGCCCAGCATTTGGCCTGCGGAGCCAGCGCCAAAAGCTGAAGCGAATCGGCGATGTGGCGGGTCCAGAGCTGGGGCAACGTCGAGGACGCCACGAGATTGGTTTTTGTCTGCCATTGCACCAGCAGATCCACATAGGCATCCAGCCGCGCCTCGGTCTCGGACGAAACGGGGGTCAGCGCCAGCGCGGCCGCCTTGTCTGTGGCCGAACATGGCGAGTACTTTTGCAGGGGCGCGGACATTCCATCCAGCATAGACGCGTCTCGGATTCCTGGCCAGACGTTTAGGCGACGGGGATATGGATCAGTCGGCCATTGGCCGACAGCCCTCTGCCGCGTTGCGGCTACCTCCCTTTGCGGATGTTTCACGTGAAACATCCGATCCGATCGAGGACGATCATCACGCCGAGGCGGCTGTTCGCTGTCGTGCTTCCCGGCGCAGATAGGCCGCCAGAATCCCCAAAGCGGCGGGGGTGATTCCATCGAGGCGGCCCGCCTGCCCCACGGTAAGCGGCTGAGCCTTTTCCAGCCGGTTTCTCGCTTCGTTGGAGAGACCCGGCACCGCGCTGTAGTCGATCTCGGTGAGAACCAACCCCTCGTCACGGCGGAATGCTTCGACATCGGCGGCCTGTCGCTTCAGATAGACATCATACTTGGCGTCGATCTCCAGATGCTCGGCAATCGCGGGATCAATGGCCGAGAGTTCGGGCCAGATCGCGGCCACCTCGCGCCAGCCGATCTCCGGATAGGACAACAGTTCGAACGCGGACCGGCGATGGCCGTCGCGATTGAGCGAGAGTCCGTGTCGGGCGGCCTCGTTCGGCGTCACCGACAGCGACATCGCCCCTTGCTTTGCCGCCTGCAAGGCCGCCATCTTGGCCCGATGATACGCCGCGCGTCCCGCCCCGACGCATCCGAGGGCAATTCCCCTGTCCGTCAGCCGCTGGTCGGCGTTGTCGGCCCGGAGCGTCAGACGATATTCGGCGCGAGAGGTGAACATCCGATAGGGCTCGGTGATCCCTCGGGTCACGAGATCATCGATCATCACCCCGAGATAACCGTCGGCGCGATCGAACACCACCGGATCGCCGCCGCCCGCTGCCAACGCCGCGTTCAGACCCGCGACAAGGCCCTGCGCCGCCGCTTCCTCATAACCGGTGGTGCCGTTGATCTGGCCGGCCAGGAACAGCCCTCGCATTCGCCGGGTCTGCAAAGTCGGCTCAAGTTCGCGAGGATCGACATGGTCGTATTCGATGGCATAACCCGGCCGGGTCATTTTCACGTTCTCAAGGCCGGGGATCGTCGCAAGAATGGCGAGCTGGACCTCCTCCGGCAGCGAGGTGGAAATCCCGTTGGGATAAACCGTCGCATCGTCGAGACCTTCCGGCTCCAGAAAGACCTGGTGCCCGTCGCGATCACCGAAGCGGACCACCTTATCCTCGATCGACGGGCAATAGCGCGGACCTGAACTGGTGATCTGGCCGGAATAGATCGGCGAACGATGCACATTGGTCCGGATCAGATCATGCGTCGCCGGTGTGGTGCGGGTGATGCCGCATTGAATCTGAGGCGTGGTGATCCGCGCGGTCAGCACCGAAAACGGCTCCGGCGGGTCGTCTCCGGGTTGCATCTCCACCGCGGCCCAGTCGATCGTCGTGCCGTCAAGCCGCGGCGGGGTTCCGGTCTTCAGCCGGCCAAGCGCGAAACCGATCCGCTCGAACGAGGCGGAAAGGCCGAGCGCCGGCGCCTCGTCGACTCGTCCCGCCGGCCAGCTTTTCTCGCCGAGATGGATCAGACCGCGCAGAAAGGTTCCGGTGGTGACGACCACCGCCGCGGACTTGATCCGCCGGCCGTCGGTCAGGCGAACGCCGGCGATCCTCCCGCCGGAGACAATCAAGTCGTCCGCCTCGCCGTCGATCACTTCGAGGTTCGCGGTTTCACGAATCGCAGCCTGCATCGCGGCGGCATAGAGCTTGCGATCCTCCTGGGCGCGCGGACCCCGCACCGCCGGTCCCTTGCGACGATTGAGCATCCGGAACTGGATGCCGCCGGCATCGGCGATGCGCGCCATCAAACCGTCGAGGGCATCGACCTCCCGCACCAGATGGCCCTTTCCGAGACCGCCGATCGCGGGGTTGCACGACATCGCGCCGATGGTGGCAAAGCGATGGGTGACCAGCGCGGTTCGCGCGCCGGTTCGCGCGGAAGCGGCCGCGGCCTCGCAGCCGGCGTGACCACCCCCGATAACGATGACGTCAAATGATGCTGTCATCAGCCTCTCGCACGTTTTCCCGAGCGACTTTTATCGCACGCGCGAAAGATGCGAAAGTTTGGATTTGAGGGAGACCGAGTCAGTGTTTCACGTGAACATCGCGTCACCGCTCTTTGAGCAAACGCGATGGTTAATGCATCATTAAAATGAACTGAATTCATTATTTACCGATGCAGAACTCCTTAAAAAGTGAATCGAGAATATCATCTATATCGACACGGCCGAGCAGCCGTCCCATGAGATGAATCGCTATTCGTAATTCCTCGGCCACAAGCTCGTCGCCCCGGCCCGCCAGCGTTTCCGCCTTTGCCAGCGATGCGACGGCATCCCGCAATATGTTGCGGTGCCGCAAGCGCGTGATCACACCCGCCTCGCTCGATCCAAGCAGCTTTTCCGCGAAGGCCGTCAGCGCCGACACCAGATCATCAACGCCGTCGCCCCGCGACGCCGAAATACGGAACCGCCACGGCGGCGCGCTCTGTCCGGCTTTCGTCTCGAACCGCCCCGGCTTCGCCCCATCATTCTCCGGGCCCGCAAGATCGATCTTGTTGCGTATCAGCCAGAGCGACGTCTCCCCAGAACGAATCGTTTGGTCCGGCTCACCGCCATGATCATCCGAAAGCCACAACACCAGATCCGCCTTCGCGACGCGATCGCGGGCCCGCCGCACGCCCTCCTGCTCAACGGGATCGTCAGTCTCGCGAATGCCCGCCGTATCGATGAGCGTCACCGGATAACCGTCGAGATCGAGATACACCTCTATGATGTCACGCGTCGTTCCCGCGTGCGGCGAAACGATTGCCGCTTCGCGACGGGCCAGACGATTGAGCAGCGTCGACTTGCCCGCGTTCGGCGGGCCGGCGATCGCGACCGTCAGGCCGTCGCGCAGGCGCTCGCCCCGCGCTGAAGCCGCAAGGGTTTGCTCGATCTCGCGACGAAGCTGCGCGATCTTTTCCAGCGCCGGTCTCGCGAGATCCTCCGGCACATCCTCTTCATCGGCGAAATCGATTCCGGCTTCGATCAAAGCCGAGGCATCGATCAGCTCCTTGCGCCAACCGCGCGCGCGATCGCCGAGCAGACCCTGCAACTGGCGCAAGGCCTGACGGCGCTGGCGGTCGGTGTCCGCATGAATCAGGTCATCGAGGCCCTCGGCTTCGGTGAGATCGATCTTGCCGTTCTCGAAAGCGCGCCGTGTAAACTCTCCCGGCTCCGCCGCGCGCGCATCGTCGATCGACGACAGCGCCGCGATCAAGGCATTCACCACCGCGCGGCTACCGTGAACGTGAAACTCCGCGATATCCTCGCCGGTTGCGCTCGCAGGCGCGGGAAACCACAGGATGACAGCGTCATCGATCGCTTCACCAACGCTGTCGCGCAGCAAGACACGCTTCGCCGTGCGCGCAGCCGGAATGGCGCCTGCGAGTTTACGAAGCGCGGTCCCGGCCTGCGAACCCGACGCGCGCACGACAGCAATCGCCGACGGCGGCCGGCCCGATGACAGCGCGAAGATGGTTTGCTCTCGTGGATGCATGACTTATGTCTTTAAACCTGGAGCGTTTTCAAGCGAAGCATGTCCTCGGGCTTGACCCGAGGATGGACACCGCTTCGCGTGAGGAAAACGCGTCAAATCAAAATCATGGAGCCCACTTCTGATTCTATCAGAAGCGGAAAGGCTCTATGGCTTGAATTGCATCGATGGCCGGACTTCAAAGTTATCGCGACATACACGCCGTGCCCTTCCTGTTTCGTGGATTATCCGAAGGACCTCCCGACATGAACCAAGCCGCTGGAAGCTCAGGCCGTCTTGCTAACCGTCTGTCCGCGGAAACCAGTCCCTATCTGCTGCAACACCAGCACAATCCCGTCGACTGGTGGCCGTGGGGACCGGAAGCGCTCGCCGAAGCGCAGCGCAGCAACCGTCCGATCCTGCTGTCGATCGGTTACGCCGCCTGTCACTGGTGCCATGTCATGGCGCACGAAAGCTTCGAGGACGACGACGTCGCCGCGGTGATGAACGAACTGTTCGTCTGCATCAAGGTCGATCGCGAGGAGCGGCCGGATATCGATCAGATCTATATGAGCGCGCTGCATCATCTCGGCGAACAGGGCGGCTGGCCGCTGACGATGTTTCTGTCGCCCGACGGATCGCCGTTCTGGGGCGGCACGTACTTTCCAAAGCTGCCGGACTTCGGCCGTCCGGCCTTCACCGATGTTCTGCAATCGGTGGCGCGGGTTTTTCGCGATCAGCCCGACCAAATCGCACGCCATCGCGACACGTTGATCGCTCGGCTCTCCGAGCGTGCGACGACCAAAAGCCCGGCTAACCTCGGCGTCGCCGAACTCAATAACGCGGCCGTCGCCATCATGCGTTCAACCGATCCGGTGAACGGCGGCCTCCGTGGCGCACCGAAGTTTCCCCAATGCTCCGTGCTGGAACTTCTCTGGCGCGCCGGCGCTCGCACCCGTGACGACCGCTTCTTTGCGGCTACCACGCTGACCCTGACACGGATGAGTCAGGGCGGCATCTACGACCACATTGGCGGTGGCTATGCGCGCTATTCGGTCGATGACAGGTGGCTGGTGCCGCACTTCGAAAAGATGCTTTACGACAATGCGCAGATCCTTGATCTGCTCGCGCTCGATTATGCGCGCAGCAAGAATCCGCTTTACCGTGAGCGGGCGATCGAAACGGTCGATTGGCTGCGCCGGGAAATGCTGACAGCGGAAGGTGGCTTTGCTTCGTCGCTCGACGCGGACTCCGAAGGCGAGGAGGGCAGGTTCTATGTCTGGTCGCTGAGCGAGATCGACGATGTGTTGGGCGCCGCCGACGCCGCTGATTTCGCCGCGCGATACGACATCACGGCAAACGGCAACTTCGAGCGACGCAACATTCCCAATCGCCTCAAGAGCATCGACGTCGCCAACGACGATAGCGCTCACATGCGCGCGCTGCGCAAGAAGCTGCTGGTGCGTCGTGAAAGCCGGGTTCGTCCCGGACTCGATGACAAGATACTCGCCGACTGGAATGGTTTGATGATCGCCGCTCTCGTTCACGGGGCCTGCGTCTTCGACAAGCCGGACTGGTTGCGGATCGCCCGCGCCGCCTACGACTTCATTCGGACCATGATGACCCGTGACGGGCGGCTGGGGCATTCCTGGCGCGAGGGCAGGCTTTTGATTCCGGCGCTCGCTTCCGACTACGCCACGATGGCGCGCGCCGCGCTTGCATTGTTCGAGGCCACAGGCGACGGCACATTCCTCGAGCAGGCGCTACGCTGGCAATCCACGCTGGACACTCACTACGCCGACGCCGCGCATGGCGGCTATTATCTGACGGCCGACGACGCCGAGGGGTTGATCGTGCGGCCGCATTCGAGCGAAGACGACGCCATCCCCAACCACGACGGAGTGATTGCACAAAACCTGGTGCGTCTCGCCGCGCTGACCGGTGATGCGAAATGGCGCGACCGGATCGACAGCCACTTCGCCGCCTTGCTGCCGCGCGCGACCGAGAAGGGCTTTGGTCAGCTCTCGCTGATGAATGCGCTCGATCTCCGTCTCACTGGCGCGGAGATCGTCGTGGCCGGCGAGGATGCACAAGCCGCCGCGCTGCTCGGCGCCGCGCGAAAACTGCCGTACGCGACAAGCATCGTGCTTCATGCTCCACATGCCGATGCGCTACCGGCCGATCATCCGGCGCGCGCAAAGCTTTCGGCCGTGGCGCAGAGCGCCGCCTTCATCTGCCGCGGTCAGTCCTGCTCGCTGCCGGTCACGCAACCCGATGCGCTCAACGAGCTCATGTAAGGATCGAAACGGCTGGAAATCTGAACACTGTCGCTCGCGCGAGCGCTGCTCGCCCCGATCGATGGCGATCAGGTATTCATCGACTCGAAGAACTCGGAATTGTTCTTGGTGTTGCGCAGCTTGTCCAGCAGGAACTCGATCGCATCCATGGTGCCCATGGGATTGAGGATGCGCCGCAGCACATACATCTTCTTGAGCAGTTGCGGATCGGTGATGAGTTCTTCCTTGCGCGTTCCGGAGCGGGCGATGTCGATCGCCGGGAAGGTGCGCTTGTCGGCGACCTTGCGGTCGAGGATCAACTCAGAATTGCCGGTGCCCTTGAACTCTTCGAAGATCACCTCGTCCATCCGGCTTCCGGTATCGACCAGCGCGGTGGCGATGATGGTCAGTGACCCGCCTTCCTCGATATTACGGGCGGCGCCGAAGAATCGCTTCGGCCGCTGCAGGGCGTTGGCGTCGACGCCGCCGGTCAGCACCTTGCCGGAGGAGGGCACCACGGTGTTGTAGGCGCGGCCAAGGCGCGTGATCGAATCAAGCAGGATGACAACATCGCGTCCGTGTTCGACCAGGCGTTTGGCTTTCTCGATCACCATCTCGGCGACCTGAACGTGACGCACCGCGGGCTCGTCGAAAGTCGAGGATACGACTTCACCCTTCACCGAGCGCTGCATGTCGGTGACTTCCTCCGGGCGCTCGTCGATCAGAAGAACGATCAGATAGCACTCCGGATGATTAGCGGTGATGGAGTGCGCGATGTTCTGCATCAGCACGGTCTTGCCGGTGCGCGGCGGCGCCACGATCAAGGCGCGCTGGCCCTTGCCGATCGGAGCGACGATATCGATGACCCGCGCCGACAAATCCTTGCGGGTAGGATCTTCAAGTTCGAGGCGAAACCGCTGATCGGGAAACAGGGGCGTCAGGTTGTCGAAGTTGACCTTGTGCTTCGACTTCTCGGGGTCTTCGAAATTGAGCGTATTGACTTTCAGCAGTGCAAAATAGCGCTCGCCTTCCTTGGGGCTGCGGATGTGCCCCTCAATGGTGTCGCCGGTTCTCAGGCCGAAGCGGCGAATCTGCGAAGGTGAAACGTAAATATCGTCCGGACCCGGCAGATAGTTGGCATCGGGCGAGCGCAGAAAGCCGAAGCCATCCGAGAGGACCTCGACGACACCCTCGCCGATGATGTCGGTTTCCTGAATGGCAAGCTGCTTCAGAATGGCGAACATCAGCTCCTGCTTGCGCATGGTGCTGGCGTTCTCGACCCCAAGCTCCTCCGCAAACGAGACGAGTTCGGCTGGAGTCTTGGCCTTGAGGTCTTGAAGTTTCATTTCCCGCATTGGGAGAGTCCTGTGGAATGCTAGAGAAGAATGGCCAGGTGGGTTCGGGAAGATGCGGACGACGACCGAAAGGAAAGACCGCGGTCCTGCCCGTACCGGAAAAAACATCAAGCGAGGAAGATCACCGAAAGGCTTCAAACCTGACGTGGCGGCCGGCTCGATTCAGAAACCGGAACGCGGCCACATCCGCCTGCATAGGGTGGGAATACGTGCAATATAGAAAATCGAACGCCTCCGCGCAAGGAGGTGCTGGCAGACCGTTTTGATGAAGTTTTCCGGCCCTAGACCAGGATGAGGAGAAGTGTGGTGCGGTTTTCCGCCTACATCCCGCGTCTCAAAATACTGGAATTGATCACGTTCATGGTTGGATCGATTCGATCCAAAGCCATCGCTATCTAGGATGGCTTGACGATCACGAGAATGACGATGCCTACCATGAGGGCCGTCACGACCTCATTGATAATACGATAGAATTTCTGACTCATCACGTTGCGGTCGGCAGCGAAATCGCGGACGCGGCGTGCGAAATAGCCGTGAACGGCGGACATCAGAATGACGAGCCCCAGCTTGCCCTGGAACCAGCCGACCGCATACCACTGCCGCTCCCACATCATGTAAAGGCCGAGTCCCCAGGCTATCATCATCGCGGGATTGATGATTGCCTTGAACAGCCTCCGCTCCATCACCTTGAAGGTCTCGGACTGTTTCGAGCCGATCTCCGCATCGCAGTGATAGACAAACAGCCGCGGCAGATAGAGCATTCCCGCCATCCAGGAAATGATCGCAATCACATGAAAGGCTTTGATCCACTCGTACATCGATCGTCTCGTTCAGGGGAATTCGGCCTTGCGACCTGCTGGAGCGCCCGATACCTGCCAGAAACGGAACGATATCCGCAAGCGACTCTTTCTAAAGAAACTCTTAAAATTCTTCAGTTTGAGTCTATGTGACGGTGAATTGAGGGAACGCAATGTCGTCCCGGTGTTCTTCGCACCTTGCCCACATCGGCACGGCAATCCAAGGCATTCGCGATCAATCGAAAGATCGTCGCAGAACCATGGGCTTACCCCGCAATCGCGCGTGATTATCAAGAGACAAATCCACACGATCCCGCTATCCTTGGAGACAGCTCAGAGTTTTCCCTTCGGGAGACCTTGTGAAGAAGAATCGAGGTTATCCCGCGTCTGTCACATGACAGGTGGAATTGCGTCCAGGTCTCCACAACGATACACAGGGTATGCAAGGCCATGGCGCCTGGGACCGGTCGCGATTTTCATCTTCACCTTGTGTCTGATTCGACCGGCGAGACGCTGATCACCGTGTCACGCGCGGTGACCGCCCAGTATGCCGGTGTCACGCCTATTGAGCACGTCTACCCTTTGGTCCGCAGCGAGAAGCAACTCGACCGCGTTCTTGCGGAAATCGAGGAAGCGCCGGGAATCGTCCTGTTCACGCTGCTTGAAAAGGATGTCGCGGTCCGGCTAGAGGCCAGGTGCCAGGAGATCAACTGCCCGAGCCTTTCGATTATCGGGCCGGTCATGCAATTGTTTCAGGCTTATCTTGGCGCCGACACCACCGGCCGCGTTGGCGCCCAGCACACGCTGAACGCGGATTATTTCAAGCGTATCGACGCCTTGAACTACACGATGATGCATGACGATGGGCAGCACGTCGAAAGCCTGGAAGAGGCCGATGTGGTTCTGGTCGGGGTATCCCGCACGTCGAAAACGCCGACGTCGGTTTACCTCGCCAACCGCGGCACCCGCACCGCGAACGTTCCGCTGGTGCCGGGGATCGCTATTCCGCGCCAACTGGAAACGTTGAAAAATCCCTTGGTCGTCAGTCTTCATGCAGCGCCTGAGCGCCTGATTCAGGTCCGGCAGAACCGGTTGCTGAGCATCGGCGCGGGGCCTGGCAATGAAGCCTATATCGATCGGCAGTCTGTCACGGAGGAAGTGATTCACGCTCGCCGCCTGAGTGTGAAACACGACTGGGCTCAACTGGATGTCACGCGCCGGTCGATCGAGGAGACAGCCGCGGCGATCATGAAGCTGTTCGCCGACAGGCGCCGGCAGCGACGTCCGGATTAGCCGGCAATGGCGATATGGCGTGGATCAGAACCGCTGATACTGGCGTCACAAAGCCGGGTACGGCAATTATTGCTCGCCAATGCGGGCCTGCCATTCGAGACGATGCCGGCTGCGATCGATGAGCGGGCGGTCCAGCGAAGTTCCGGCCTCACGACCGCCGGTGAGATCGCGGTCAGGCTGGCCTGTGAAAAAGCGCGTGAGGTTTCATCGCGATCGCCCGGACGTTACGTGATCGGCGCGGATCAGACGCTCGAATGCGATGGCCGTCTGTTGAACAAGCCCGCCGGCCGCGCGGATGCGGGCGCACATCTGCGAGCGCTGTCAGGCCGGACCCATGCGTTGCATGCCGGCGTCGCGGTCGTGCGTGACGGTCGTTTGATGTTTGAGAATGTCTCGGTCGCGCGCATGACAATGCGGGAACTGAGCGAGGACACGATCGAGTCGTATCTGGACGCGGCTGGCGATGCGGCCTCAGCCAGTGTCGGCGCTTATCAGCTCGAAGGGCTCGGCATCCATCTGTTCAGCCGGATCGAGGGAGACCATTTCACGATCCTGGGCTTGCCGCTGTTGCCGTTGCTTGCTTATCTGCGTTCTCAGTGGCTGCTATCGTTGTGACAGCGGACGTTCGAATATGCTGGTGATTGGGCTGACCGGCTCGATCGGAATGGGGAAATCGACCACCGCCCGACTTTTCTCGGAAGCGGGAGTTCCGGTTTACGACGCGGACGCGACCGTTCACGCCATCTACGAAGGAGAGGCGGCTTTCCTGGTCGAGGCCGCGTTTCCGGGAACAACCGTCAACGGCAAGGTCGACCGTGAAAAATTGTCGGCGAAGGTCGTGCACGACGCCGCAGCCATGAAGCGGCTCGAGCAGATCGTACATCCCCTGCTCTACGATTACCGTCAGGCGTTTCTTCAGCAGGCCGAACGATCAGGTGCCGCGGTGGCGGTGATCGACGTGCCGTTGCTGTTTGAAACCGGGGGCGAACGGTCAGTCGATGCCGTTGTTGTCGTCACGACAACGCCTGAAATTCAGCGTGAACGCATTCTGGCGCGCGGCAATATGACGAGCGAAAAGCTGAAGGCTATCCAGGCCCGCCAGTTGCCGGACGCCGAAAAGCGCAAGCGGGCGGATTTCGTAGTGGATACCTCGCACGGTGTCGATGCTGTGCGCACGCAAATCCGCGAAATTCTGGCAGCGGCTGCTAAGATGCCGCGACGGCGGTCCTGAATCACGGGAGCGTTTCCGCTCTGACGGAATCAATGCGGACTCCAGCATTTTGATTTGACGTGTTTCTTCACGCGAACCGGATTCCACTTCGCTAGATAACGCTGCAATCTCACGGAACTTCATGCGCGAAATCGTTCTCGATACCGAAACCACCGGCCTGGATCCGCTGCGAGGCGACCGCCTTGTTGAGATCGGCTGCGTTGAGATGTTCAACCGCATGCCGACGGGACAGACGTTCCACCGCTACATCAATCCCGAACGTGACATGCCGCAGGAGGCATTCGCGGTCCATGGCCTGTCGAGCGATTTTCTCGCCGACAAACCGCTGTTTGCGCACGTCGTCGATGAGTTTCTGGAGTTTATCGGTGATGCGCCCTTGGTCATTCACAACGCATCGTTCGATATCAGCTTCATCAATGCCGAGCTTGATCGTCTTAAAAGGCAAGCGATCGGCCGCGATCGGCTGGTGGATACGCTGTTGCTGGCGCGTCGGAAGCATCCCGGCGTCTCGAACCGGCTGGACGATCTGTGCTCGCGCTATGCCATCGACAACAGCCGTCGGACCAAGCACGGCGCATTGCTGGACGCCGAACTGCTGGCGGAAGTCTATATCGATCTGATCGGCGCGCGCCAGTCGCAATTGATCCTGGTGGAAACTGCGCCCCGCCAGCGCGGCGGGTCATTGGAAATGCCAAGACGCCAGCGAACCGTGCCGCTGGCGTCACGCGTCACCGCGGCCGACCGCATCGCGCATCGGGAGTTCATCGCTACACTCGGCGAGAAGGCGATTTGGATGGAATTCCTGGAACAGGACTCCGAAAAGACCAGAACCGGCCTGTAGACGGGATTATGATCAACTTGGCTGTTGTTGCGCCGCGGCCTGACGTTCCATGTTCTGTCGATACAGGCTTACGAAATCGATGGGGTCGAGCATCAATGGCGGGAATCCGCCGTCACGAACGGCCGTGGCGACGATTTCGCGGGCGAAGGGGAACAACAGCCGAGGACATTCGATCATCACCAGCGGATGAAGATTTTCCTGGGGAACGTTGACGATCCGGAATACGCCCGCATAAGCGAGTTCGAAACTGAACATCAGTTTGCCGGCATGTTCCGCCTTGCCTTCGACTTTGAGCACCACCTCGTAGTCGTTCTCCGCCACATTGCTGGCGCCGACATTGATCTGAACGTTGATCGAGGGAGGCTGTTGCTGAGGCGCGAGAGAGGCGGGCGAGTTGGGATTCTCGAAAGAGAAATCCTTGGTGTACTGGGCCAGCACGTTCAACTGGGGTGAAGGGGCTGTCTCGGGTGGCGTGCCGTTGCCGTTGGTCATGGATTTCTCTCCTGAAACTTCGAGCCGGCCTGCCGTGCCTGCTTGAATGGCGAAGTGCCGTATCGGGGCGAGTGGCTAACATAATGCTGCCGCTGTTCACAAGGACGGCGGAAGCGCCGGCGAACCGGACCATCCTTTGGGCCGCCCGCGTGCTTTTGCCTCGCCCCCAGGTTCAACCTGTTGAAGAAACAGGTTTTATCCTTGGAATTCCGAATTTCCCCTTTGATAGGAAACGCGCTATGTTCGGTAAGCTTTGCAAGCTAAGGAGTCCTCGCTGATCCCATCGTTATGCTAGAATGCGCTCTTGGCCGGCCGAGGTTTCGTACTTAAATTAATCAGGCGGCCATGCGAACCTGCCCTCATCTGGACGTTTGTTCTCTGGACGTTTGTTCGCCGGTCGTGACCTGGACCGATCAGAACCGGACCGGACCGATCAGAAAGTGGAGACGACGTGGATATTTACACCATCATTTTCCTCGCGCTGGCGGTCTTTATTTTCCTGCGTCTGCGCAGCGTTCTCGGGCAGCGGACCGGAAGTGAGCGTCCGCCTTATGACCGTGCCACGCGCGAAGTCCTGGGCGGCACCCAGGACAATAACGTGGTCCCGGTTCCGGGAACCGTGATCAATCAGTCATCGGCGGCGCCCTCCGCCGATGTCGGGGGCGCAGCCGACCGATGGAAGAGTGTGGCTGAACCCGGCACGCCCCTCGCTTTGGGGCTCGACGCCATCGCGGCGCAGGATTCCTCCTTCGATCCCGCGCATTTCCTGAGCGGCGCGCGGAGCGCCTATGAGATGATCGTGCTGGCATTCGCCAACGGGGATCGCCGGACCTTGAAGGACCTGTTGTCGTCCGATGTCTACGAAAGCTTCGATGCGGCCATCAAGGATAGAGAGAGGCTCGAGCAGAAAACGGAAACGCGATTTGTCTCGATCGATAAGGTGGAGCTGATTGGCGCGGAGGTGCGCGACGGTGCCGAGCAGCTGACGGTCCGCTTCATTTCGCAGATGATTTCGGTCACCCGCGACAAGACCGGAGCCATCGTCGACGGAAACCCGGAGAAGATTTCCGATATTACCGATGTTTGGACGTTTGCCCGCGATATTTCCTCGCGCGACCCGAACTGGAAACTGGTTGGCACCGGAAGCGCCAGCTGAGCTTTATCGGGTCAGAAGGTTCGCGGTCGGATTATGCATCGCCGCCGCGACTGCGCCTGTCACCGTTCAGGCTCAGGGCAGCGGCCATCGTTCCGTTGGGCCGCTCGAGATCACCGGCGCCCAATATTCGCCGGTTGCCTTTGCCGATATCGCCGGCTGGAATACCGACAATCATCTCGAGGCATTCAAGGCTTTTCGCGCCAGTTGCCGCGGCGTAACCGCGCGGCGCGTCTCGGCCGTCAGCCACAAGGCGCTCGGCGCATCCTTGCGGGAGCCGTGCCGCGTGGCGAAGCCGATGAATATCTCGGACAATGCCAAAGCGAGAGCTTTCTTTGAGGACCATTTCCGGGCCGTGCGCATTTCACGTCTCGGCGAAACGGACGGCTTCGTCACCGGCTATTACGAGCCGATCATCGACGGATCGCGTACCAGGACCGATGTCTACACCGTGCCGGTCTACCGCCGTCCTTCGAACCTTTTCGTCCGGGGATTCTCGCAAAGCGCGCCGAGCCTGCCTAACAGCGGGCCGGTGTTTCGCAAGATTGGCCGCAGAAAGCTGGTTCCCTACTACGATCGCGCGGAAATCGAGGACGGCGCGATCGAAGGCCGCGGCCTGGAAATCTGCTGGCTGAAGAGCCAGACCGATTTGCTCTTCACGCAAATCCAGGGCTCGGCGCGGGTTCGTCTCGAGGACGGCTCGACCATACGCATCAACTATGATTCCTATAACGGATATCCATATACCGCGGTGGGTCGTATCCTGATCGAACGCGACATCATCCCGAAGGATCAGATGTCGATGCAGCGCATCAGGCAATGGATGGCCGACAACCCCGATGGCGCGAATGAATTGCGCCGGCAGAACCGTTCCTATGTGTTTTTTCATGAGGTGAAACTCTCCGACAATGACGAGGCCATCGGAGCACAGGGCCTGCCGTTGACGCCGGGCAGGTCGATTGCGGTCGACAAATCACTGCATGTTTACGGTACGCCTTTCTTTATCGAAGGCGAGCTGCCGATCGAATCCGCCCAGGCGAAAACGCCGTTCCATCGATTGATGATCGCGCAGGATACAGGGTCCGCCATTGTTGGTCCGGCCCGCGCGGACCTTTACTTCGGCGCAGGCTCGGAGGCAGGGCGGGTGTCAGGCCGTCTGCGCCACAACATGAACTTCGTCATGCTTGTCCCGAACAGCCTTGATCCGGTAGCCCGCGCCAGAACCATGCCGCTTCCGGAAACACGACCTTCGGCAACAATCGCAAGGCTGTTTCCGCCGAGCGATCAGAAGCCTGGCAGCACCCCGCCAGCGTCCGGGCTTTCTTCGACCCCCGCGAGAGAGCAGACCGGGGCCGCCGCTGTGCCGACAGCGAAAGCCGCGTCATCGGAAGCCGCTCCCCTGCCATCGGCGCGGCCCGGGGTCAGATCAAGTCGGAAACCGCGATATCGCAAGCATCAGCGCCGCCTCTGGCATCGCCGGGCGCGATGAAACGCTTCTCGCCCGACGCATCCGCGCGACCGCGCCGCCGGCGCGTCCTTACCGACGAGGAACGCCGGTTGTGGGAAAGCGTCGCGGGGCAAGCCAAGCCGCTGCGCAAACCATCTCCGCCCGATTCCTTTCAACCTAGGCTCGAGGTGAAATCCGCGAGCATCGCAGAGTTCGCGACCCGGTCTGAATCTGACCCGACCGGAAAAGCGGTCAGGTTCAATAACCCGCCGCGGGCGGCGCTCACCCGCCGCGAGCGATCGCAACTGTCCCGAGGGCGGAAAGACATCGATGCACGGATCGACCTGCATGGGATGACGCAGACACGGGCATATCGAGCCTTGCTGCGGTTTTTGCAGGATGCATCGGGCGATGGCCTCATCTTCGTGCTTGTCATTACCGGCAAGGGCCGCGCGAAGGGAGCGGATTCCGAGCGAGGCGTCCTGCGGCGGCAGGTCCCGCAATGGCTGGCTCTCCCCGAGTTTCGCTCGCTGGTCGTCGGTTTCGACGAGGCGCATCTCGGCCATGGCGGCGAGGGCGCACTTTACGTGCGCTTGCGGCGCAGAGTCAGGGCATGATCTCGAACGTGAAGCGGCTCTCGGCACCGGACCATGCTCGATCAGGCCCCCGGTTTGTAGGCGCCGCTTCTGATTGAATCGGAAACGAAGTTCTGGATCGTTGGTCTGACGCGTTTTCTTCAAGCGGACCCGTATCAACCTCGCTCGAAATCGCTATAGTCGTCGAGAATGCCCGACGTCGCCGCCTCTGATTTCCGTCATCCCCGCCGCTACGTCCGTCTGGATACGATCTTGCGGCTGCGCTGGCTTGCGGCGCTGGGGCAGCTCGCGGCGATCTTCGTCGTCGCCCAGGGTCTCCAGTTCGACCTGCCGATCATTCCCTGTGTCGTGATCGTCGGGTTGTCGTCGCTGCTCAATCTGGTTTTGCAGGTCAGCTTCAATCCGATGCAGCGGTTGGAGCCGCGTCATGCCGCGGCGTTGCTTGCGCTGAACATTGCTGAACTGGCCGTCCTGCTGTTCTTCACCGGCGGCTTGCAGAATCCGTTCTCGTATCTGTTTCTGGCGCCGGTGTTGATCTCGGCCACCGCCTTGCCGACGCGAATGACGATGGCGCTCGGCGGCTTCGCGGTCGCCTGCGCGACGGTTCTGGGCTTCACCCATTTGCCGCTGCCGTGGGATGCATCCAATCCGCTCATCCTGCCGCCGATCTATCTCATAGGGGTCTGGTTATCGATCGTTCTCGCGATCGGTGTCACCAGCCTTTACACCTTCCAGGTGACGGAGCAGGCGCGCAAACTGTCCGACGCTCTCGCGGCGACCGAACTGGTTCTGACCCGCGAACAGCATCTGACCCAGATCGACGGCCTTGCCGCCGCGGCCGCCCACGAACTCGGAACGCCGCTTTCAACCATTTTCCTGATTTCGCGGGAACTGGAAAAAGCTCTGCAGGAAAATGGCGCGCAGGAGCCACAGCGGCTGGCCGGTGATCTCAGGATCGTGCGAGAGCA
Organism: Nitrobacter winogradskyi Nb-255; assembly: GCF_000012725.1. Taxonomy (NCBI): domain Bacteria; kingdom Pseudomonadati; phylum Pseudomonadota; class Alphaproteobacteria; order Hyphomicrobiales; family Nitrobacteraceae; genus Nitrobacter; species Nitrobacter winogradskyi. The sequence goes on from NC_007406.1 coordinate 130,198, forward strand.
AGCGCAGCGCTGCCGCGATATCCTCGCCAAGATCGCGCAACTGTCGTCATCGGGAGCCCCGTTCGACCGTATGCCGCTGTCCACCCTGATCGAGGAAACCGTTGCGCCGCATCGCGACTTCGGCATCGACATCAAAACCCGGATCGAGGCGGCGGGCGACCATGAACCGGTCGGCATACGCAACCCGGCGATCCTCTACGGGGTCGGTAACATTCTTGAGAACGCCGTCGACTTCGCCCGTAGCGCGGTCGAAGTGAATGCCTGGTGGAGCAAGGACAGCGTCGAGATCGTCATTGCCGATGACGGACCGGGCATCGTCCCCGACATTCTCAAGAGGATCGGCGAGCCTTACCTGTCGCGTCGTCGCAATGTCGGCGATGCACAGAGCGGACGCACAGGGCTGGGTCTCGGAATCTTTATCGCCCGAACCTTGCTGGAGCGAACCGGGGCAAGGGTGTCCTTCAAGAACCGGACGTTCCCCGATCACGGCGCGGTGGTCAGGATCGTGTGGCCGCGCATCCGCTTTGAAACAGCGAAAACGATTGCGGAGACAACAGGATAGTTATCACGGACCGCGACCTTGGCAACAATTGCTTGCGGTGCGCGGTTCAGCGACCATATGATTTCATACCAAACCAAGCGCGAGGTATCCCTGTGAACGCCACCCCCGACGTCTCCCCGCAAGCCGACCGCTCGCTGCTGATCGTCGAGGATGACAAACCGTTTCTGGAGCGTCTGTCGCGCGCCATGGAAACGCGCGGCTTCAATGTGACCCCATGCGACAGTGTCTCTGATGGCCTTGCGCATATCGGAAAGTCTGCGCCGGCTTTTGCCGTGGTCGATCTCCGGCTGGGCGACGGCAACGGCCTCGACGTCGTATCCGCGCTTAAACGCGAGCGCCCCGATGCGAGGGCGATCGTGCTGACCGGTTACGGCAACATCGCGACCGCTGTGACGGCGGTGAAGCTGGGCGCGATCGATTACCTGTCCAAGCCTGCCGATGCCGACGACGTGGTCGCGGCGCTGCTCGCCAGCGGCACGGCGAAGTCCGAGGTCCCGCCGAATCCGATGTCGGCCGATCGCGTGCGCTGGGAACACATTCAGCGCATCTATGAGATGTGCAATCGCAATGTGTCGGAAACAGCCCGGCGGCTCAACATGCACCGCCGCACGCTGCAACGCATTCTGGCGAAACGCGCGCCTCGCTGAATCGAGATTTGATCCAACGGAAGCGAGAAGGCCCCTGGGTGCGGTTCAACTGCGTTCAATCAAGCTGTGTTTCTTTCGACTGAGCAGGATCTTGTCCGAAAACCGGTTTCCACGTTTCGGGATCTTGCTCTAAAATTCGCTTTCGGCATGACCCTGCGGATCGGCGAGGCGATTGAGACGTTGCGCCGCCGCCATCCCGAAGCGCAGCATCATCGCCTTGCGCGTCGGGGACGGCAGCCGGTGCTCCGGCGCTTCGCAGTGCAAGTACGCGCCATAAGCGTCGGCAACGATCAGCCCGGTATCGCCGGGGAATATATCGCACCGCAGATCGCGCGTGAAGGCGAAGAACAGGCGATCGCAATGCGCCCGATAGTCCTGCCACTTCCTGTCCGCACGCAAATCGTCGGCCGAGGATTTGATCTCGACGATCCAGATCTCCCCGCGCGCGTTGACGGCTACCAGATCGGCACGGCGTCCCGACGGCAGCGACAATTCGCTGAGACAGGCAAACCCAAGCGATCGTAAAAGTCTTCCGGTCCCGCGTGCGATAGCCAGCGCGGTCGCTGACTGGCGGCGATCCGGCGGGACCATAAGAGCGATGTGGGCGGCGTTCGTTTCCATGCGGTTGGACCAAGTATGTCCGATCTCGTGGTTCGCCACCATATTATAAAGCTGAAGACGCGGGCTACGCCCGTTCCCCTGCCGGAGCCAGCGGCGAACTTGGCCGTTTGCGCCGTGTTTTGAGCTTTTCGGAGGCTGAACCGGCGATGCCGCGAAATCGCTTGGCGATGCCCTAAAAATCGGCATTGTGCGGGTATGACGAGGGAAGACCAGACCAGGGCCAAAGTCGGCGCCGCAATCATTCCGGTAACGCCGTTCCGGCAGAACTGCACGCTGCTGTGGTGCGAGGCGACCAGGGACGGGGTGGTCATCGATCCCGGAGGCGATATTCCGCTGATCAGGGCAGCCATTAAGCAGGCGGGCGTGACGGTCGGACGGATCTGGCTTACGCATGGCCATATTGATCATGTGGGGGGCGCCGCGGAGTTGCGCGACGCGTTGAAGGTTCCCATCATGGGGCCGCATGTCGCCGACAAGTTCCTGCTCGACCATGTCGTCGAAAGCGGACGGCACTACGGCATGACCGGCATGCGCGATTTTGTCCCCGACCGCTGGCTCGAGGACGGCGATCAGGTCGAGGTGGGTCAACTCGCGTTCGACGTTCTTCATTGCCCCGGCCATTCGCCCGGAAGCGTGGTTTTCTTTAACGCCGATCTCCATTTTGCGCATGTCGGCGACGTGTTGTTCAACGGTTCCGTCGGCCGCACCGACTTGCCCGGCGGCAGCCGCGCCGTCCTGATCAAATCGATAACGGACAAACTGTTGCCGCTTGGAGATGACGTCGCTTTCATCTGCGGACATGGACCGGGATCGACCATCGGCCACGAGCGCGTGAGCAATCCGTTCCTGACCGGAAATGTATGTGACTGAGTATTTTGGAGCATCTTCCGCGAAGTGGATACCGGTCACGCGGTGCAGACTGCGAGTCGCTCCTGTTCTTCGCCGTGAGGGATGGCGCCGGCACACCTTTGCAACCGAGCGTCAGTGGGAAATGATGTCACGCACACGCCGTGAGAGATGGCCGAGATCGAACGGCTTGGTGATCATGTCCATGCCGGGTTGGAGGAAGCCCTTGGCGTTTGCGGCATTGTCCGCATAGCCGGTCATGAAGAGGATTTTCAGATCCGGGCGGAGTTCGCGCGCCTGATCCGCGAGTTGGCGTCCGTTCATGCCGGGAAGTCCGATGTCGGTGAGCAGGAGATCGACCGGCTTGTCCAATTGCAGAATCCGCAAGCCTTCCGCTCCGTCCGCGGCCTCGCGCGTGACATAACCCTGATCATGCAGCATCTCGACGATGATGCCGCGCACGACAGGCTCGTCCTCGACCACCAGAACCGTTCCCCCTGTGGCGGTGATCCTGCTTGCGGGAGAGGCTTGAACAGCCTCCGCGACGCTGTCATGACGCGGCAGAGACAGGCTGATCGACGTGCCTCGTCCCGGCGCGGTGTCGAGCGCGATGTGGCCGTTCGATTGCCGCGCGAACCCGTAGATCATCGACAGGCCTAGTCCGGTGCCGTGGCCGATCGGTTTGGTGGTGAAAAAGGGATCGAAGGCGCGCGCGGCGACATCGGCGGTCATGCCTGTTCCGGTATCGGCGACGGTGATGCAGATATAGTCGCCCGGCTGCCTGGTGGAGGAGCCGGACCCGGCGGTGTCGAGGCTCACATTCGCCGTGGCGATCGTGAGCCTGCCGCCGTTGGGCATGGCGTCCCGTGCGTTGATGGCGAGATTGAGCAGCGCGCTTTCGAGCTGATTGGGATCGCACAGCGTCGGCCAGAGAAGTTTCGATGGAGCGATTTTCAGCTCGATGGCCTCGCCGATCGTCCTGCGCAGCAGGTCCTCGAGCGAGAGGATGAGCTGGTTGGCGTCGACCGGCTTCGGCACCAGGGGCTGTCTGCGGGCGAACGCCAACAGGCGGTGCGTCAGCGCCGCGGCCCGATTGGCCGAGGCCATCGCGGCTTCGATGTAACGGCCCGCGCGATCGGTGCGCCCCTGCTTGATGTGCGTCTGCAACAGATCCAGCGAGCCGACGATACCGGTGAGCAGGTTGTTGAAGTCGTGGGCGATGCCGCCGGTCAACTGGCCGACGGCTTCCATCTTTTGCGACTGGCGCAGCGCTTCTTCGGCCGCCCTCAGCCGCTCGGCGGCCGCCTTCTCGGCAGTGACATCGCGCGCCACGGCGTAAATAAGGTTCTGGTCCGGAACCGCGGTCCACGACAGCCACCTGTAGGAGCCGTCCTTGTGACGAAGCCGGTTTTCGAACCGAACCGTCGCTTTACCGCGAGCGAGACGGCGGACCTCAACCCGGGTCTTGACGATGTCATCGGGATGCTCGATCCATTCGGCGGTCCGCTCCGTCAGCTCAGCCTCGCTCCAGCCGAGCGTCCTCGTCCAGGCGGGATTGACGGAGCGCCAGATGCCATGCTGGTCCATGACCAGAAGCAAGTCCTGGGACACATTCCAGATCCTGTCGCGCTCGCGGGTTTTCTCCTCGACGCGCTCGGCGAGCGTCGCGTTCAGTTCGGCAAGCTTTGCCGCGATCCGCTTCTGATCGTGGACATCGGTGTCGGTGCCGATCCAGCGGATGATGCGACCATCTTCATCGCGCGCCGGCAAGGCGCGGGACAGAAACCAGTGATAGACGCCGTCGGATCTCCGCAGCCTGAATTCGATCTCATAGGGTTCGCCGCTGGTTACCGCGCGAGTCCTCGCCGCGGCCGCGGCTGGCGCATCATCGGGATGAACGATCCTATTCCAGTCGTTGCCGCCGGGTTCGCCCGGCCGTGCGCCGACGTAATCGTAGAAGCGCCGATTGAACCAGTTGAACGAGCCGTCGGATGTGGCGGTCCAGACGTGATGCGGCAGCGCTTCTGCAAGCGTGCGAAATTCCTGTTCGCGCTGGCGGATCGAGCGTTCCGCTTCGACCTGGTCGGTGATGTCGATGTGGGCGCCGAACAGGCGGATCGCTTTCCCGTCCGCATCGCGCTCGATCACCGATCGGGCCGAAATCCAGCGCGTCTCGCCGTCGTTCGGCCGGATGATCCGGTAGCGTACCGCGTATTCGCGATCGCCGCCCCGGATCGCATCGATGAACTGCCCCTCGGCGACCGCGCGATCATCGGGATGAACGCGGCGAAGCCAGTCCTCCCGGCTTTCGTGGACGGCGTCGGACGGAAGGCCGTGTATCTTCAAGTACTCCGGCGACTTGCGACTGCGGTGGCCGGTGCGCAGATCGACCTCGAGGCCGCCGATCCGCCCGATCGCCTGCACGCGCGCAAGCTCGGTCTCCCGCTCCTGCAAGGCCATCCTGGCAAGATGTTCGCGCGTGACATCGCGGCATACCACGAGCACGCCCCCGACACCTTCCTCGTCATCGATGGGGCTGAATCCATAGGTCCAATAGACCTGCTCCAGTCGTCCGTTCCGCGTGACCGGAACAAGCTGCTCCTCGTGCCAGGTCGCCCCGCGGCCGGACATGACGTACTCGATCTGGGGGCCGATGATGTCCCATATCTCGGCCCAGCACTCCCTGCCCTTTTGACCGAGCGCGCCGGGATGCCGCTCCGGTCCCAGGGTTTGCCGGTAGGCATCGTTATAGAACTGGATCAAGTCCGACCCCCACCAGATGAACATCGGGTGGTTGGTGTTCAGCACGATCCGCACCGCCGTGCGCAGGCTCTGCGGCCACGCATCGGGAGTGCCGACGGATGTGGAGTCCCAATCGAAACGGCGCGTCAGCTCGCCCATTTCCCCGCCTCCGGCAAGGAACGCTCCGGAACTGACACTTTCCTTCTCTGGCATTAACGGAACAAGTTGTTGGGTAGCCGTCCGGGCGGGTAACCCCGATGACGCCGCATACCGGGGTCACAACAATCGGGACAGAATGCTTTAACTCCCTGCCTGGTTCCATTTATTTTTGCGGTGGGCGGTCTTTTCGAAAACGCTATAGAATGCCGCGGTATGCGCGCAAAATCCGCCTCCCCGAAATTCCACATCGAAACGCCCAGGATCCGCACTTTTTCCATTGCGGGCCACCAACTGGCTGCCCCGGCGGCCGCGCCCGGTCTTCATCTGGTCGCGACGCCGATCGGCCATCTCGGAGACATTACCTTGCGGGCGCTTGAAACCCTCGCAGGCGTCGATTTCATCGCTTGCGAAGACACCCGCATCACCCGCCGCCTTACCGAACGCTACGCGATCACAGGCCTGCTCAAGCCCTACCACGAGCATAATGCCGCGACCGCGCGGCCGAAGATTCTGGCGCAACTGGCGCAAGGCGCCTCCATCGCGCTGGTCTCCGACGCCGGCACGCCATTGATTTCCGATCCGGGCTTCAAGCTGGTTCGTGACGTGTGCGCCGCCGGCCATCAGGTGATCGCGCTTCCGGGGGCGTCTTCGGTGCTGGCGGCGCTGTCGGTCGCGGCGCTGCCGACGGACCGGTTCTTCTTCGAGGGGTTTCTGCCGGCGAAGGAGACCGCGCGCCGCACCCGCCTTGCCGAACTCGCGACCATCGACGCCACCCTTGTGATGTTCGAATCCGGCAGCCGCATCCGCAGAGCCTTGCCCGATCTCGCGGCCGTCCTCGGAAATCGCGCCGCCGCTATCTGTCGCGAACTGACCAAGCTGCACCAGGATATCCACCGTGCGGGCCTCACGGAGCTTGCGGAGGTTGCCGCAACGTTGGAAACGCGGGGTGAATTCGTCCTGGTGGTCGGACCACCGGCGGAAGATTCAGGCGCGCTGTCCTCCGGCGATCTGGACGAACTGTTGCTGAGCCTGTTGAAGGAAGGCAGCGTCAAGGACAGTGTGGCTCGCGCGGTCGAAATCTCGGGCCACCCCCGACGTCAGGTCTACGCCCGTGCGCTTGAGCTCGCCGGACAGATAAGAGACATTGGCGACAATGGCTGCAAGTAACGACCCTTCCCGAAACGACCCGGAGGCCGCAGCGCCCGTGCGCGTCGCGGCGTTTCACGCCGGTCTTTCAGCAGAAAGACGCGCCGCCGCCTATCTGATCGCCAAGGGCTACCGGATTCTGGCGCGCCGGTTTCGCACCCCCTATGGCGAGATCGATATCGTGGCCCGTCGGCGACAGCTTCTCGCCTTCGTCGAAGTCAAGGCCCGCCGCAGTCTCGATGACGCCGCCTATGCGGTGACGCGGAAACAGCAGCAGAGGATCATCAACGCGGCTCAGGCCTGGTTGATGGCGCACCCCGAACATGAGACCTTCGAGTTTCGCTTCGACGCCATGCTGATTGCACCGCGACGTCTGCCGCGCCATCTGTTAGGTGCATTCGACGCCAGCACATAGCCTCGGGCGCGCATAGACGGAATTCAACCGGACCAGCACACGATGAAACTGAAAGTCGCCGTTCAGATGGATCCGATCGCGCGCATCAATATCCGCGGCGATTCGACCTTCGCGCTCTTGCTGGAGGCGCAGCGGCGCGGCCACGACGTCTCGTACTACACGCCGGACAAGTTATCGCTTCGCGGCAGGGATGTGGTCGCGCCGGTCCAGCCGCTGACTGTACGCGACCATCACGGCGATCATTTCACGCTTGGCGATGCCACGCGCGCGCCCCTGGAATCCTTCGACGTCGTGTTGCTGCGGCAGGACCCGCCGTTCGATCTCGCTTATATCACGACGACTCACCTGCTTGAGCGCATCCATCCGAAGACGCTGGTGGTCAACAATCCGGCGAGCGTCCGCAACGCACCGGAAAAGCTGTTCGTGATGGATTTCCCCGACCTGATGCCGCCGACATTGATCTCGCGCGATCTCGACGAGATCAATTCGTTTCGTGCCGAGCATGGCGCGGTGGTCATGAAGCCGCTGCATGGTCACGGCGGAGCCGCGGTCTTCCGCGTCATGCCGCAAGACATGAACTTCGGATCACTGTTCGACATGTTCTCGGTGACGTTTCGCGAATCCTGGGTGATCCAGCGCTTCCTGCCCGAGGTCAGTCGGGGCGACAAGCGCATCATCCTCGTCGATGGCGAATTCGCCGGCGCCGTCAATCGCGTGCCCGCCGCTGACGATCTGCGCTCCAACATGGTGCGCGGCGGTGCCGCGCGGGCCACCGATCTCACCCCACGCGAGAGCGAGATCTGCGAGCGCATCGGACCGGCGCTGCGCGAGCGTGGGCTGCTGTTTGTCGGCATCGACGTCATCGACGGCTTGCTCACCGAAATCAACGTCACCTCGCCGACCGGAATCCGGGCCATCGCCGCGTTGGGCGGTCCGGATGTCGCCGCGATCGTCTGGGACAGGATCGAGGCGAAGCGCTCACAGGCTCCCGGCTGAAGAACTTCAACTTGCGTTCTCTTAATGTTCTTGTGCATCGGAGAGTTGTGAGCTAGCTTCGGCCCGGTAAAAGGGGGCGGTCATGGTGCAGCGGGTATCTACCGTCGCGTTCGAGGGTATCGAAGCGCGCGCTGTCGACGTGCAGGTGCAGGTCGCTCCCGGCCTGCCCGCCTTCAACATAGTGGGATTGCCGGACAAAGCCGTGTCCGAGGCTCGCGAGCGGGTACGAGCGGCGCTGATCGCTTCGGGTCTTGCGCTGCCGGCGAGACGAATCACCGTCAATCTGGCGCCGGCGGATCTGCCCAAGGAAGGCAGTCATTACGATCTTCCGATCGCACTCGGCCTGATGGCGGCGATCGGGGCTATCCCCTCGGACGCATTGGCGGGGTTCACCGTGCTGGGAGAACTCGGCCTCGACGGCTCGATCGCTGCCGTGGCCGGGGTTCTTCCCGCCGCGATCGGCGCGAACGCGCGCGAGGATGGACTGATTTGCCCCTCGGCCTGCGGCGCGGAAGCAGCCTGGGCGAGCCCCGACATCCAGATCATCGCCGCCAGTTCGCTCATTCAGATCGCAAATCATTTCAAGGGAACTCAGGTTCTGTCCCGGCCGCAGCCCCGGATCCGTGAAACCCAGGGCAGCGCTCTCGACCTTCGCGACATCAAAGGGCAGGAGAGCGCCAAGCGCGCGCTCGAGATCGCAGCCGCCGGCGGACACCACCTGCTGATGGTCGGATCTCCCGGCAGCGGCAAATCAATGCTCGCGGCGCGCCTGCCTTCAATTCTCCCGCCGCTGTCGCCGGCCGAACTGCTAGAACTGTCGATGATCGCGTCCGTGGCCGGTGAAATCGACGGCGGTGCGCTCACCTCGCAGCGGCCGTTTCGCGCCCCGCATCATTCCGCCAGCATGGCCGCGCTGACGGGCGGCGGCACCCGCGCCAGACCCGGTGAAATCTCGCTGGCGCATAACGGCGTGCTGTTTCTCGACGAATTGCCGGAATTCGATCCGCGCGTGCTGGATTCGCTCCGGCAGCCGCTTGAAAACGGCGAGATCGCCGTGTCCCGCGCCAATCATCGCGTGACCTACCCCGCGCGCTTCATGCTGGTGGCGGCGATGAATCCATGCCGCTGCGGCCACGCCTTTGAGCCCGGCTACGCCTGCAAGCGTGGTCGCATCGATCGTTGCACCGCGGACTATCAAATGCGCATCTCCGGACCTCTCCTGGACCGGATCGATCTGCGCATCGAAGTGCCGGCCGTGACCGCCTCCGATCTCATCCTGCCGCCTTCGTCGGAAGGCTCGGCCGAAGTCGGCGCTCGTGTCGCCGCGGCACGCGACATTCAGACGGAGCGCTATGCCGCGCTTGGATTGTCGAATGTCCGGACCAACGCCGAAGCTCCGGCGGCCGCACTTGAAGCCATCGCGCAGCCGGATGCACAGGGGCTGAAGCTGCTCCACGACGCCGCGGAAAGTATGCGGTTGTCGGCGCGCGGCTATCACCGGGTGCTGCGGGTCGCCCGCACGCTCGCGGATCTCGACGGCGCTGACAGGATCGGCCGGCTGTACCTCGCCGAAGCCCTGTCCTATCGCGCGCTCGCCGACGACATCAAACGCGCCGCCTGACATCGTGGCGTTGATGTTTCAGTAACGCCTCGTTTACCTTGTTCGCATCGGATCGTTTTCCGGCCCCAACCCTCAAGCACTTCGCAACGTCATGCCTTCATGCTTGAGGGGGTGCATCCACCGCGCGCGCCTTCGTCGGCGGCAACCCGCCTCCGACGGACGCTGCAAGGATGTGCGGGGAGATCGATGACCGCGCGATTATTCTGGACGAAGGCACGCCTGCGCGCGCGCAGGCTGATCCGGCGGCATCCCCGTCTCAACGTCGCCTTTCGCACCTTCATGGCCTTCTCAATCGCGTTCGGCGGCGCCTATGGCTTCATCGCCGGAAGCCTGAGCGCCGACTACGATCCTCATGCGTTCGCAATCGGCATCAGCTTCCTGTTCGCGCTCGCCTGTGTCGCGCTGGCTATCCTGAGCATGCGCTTGCGCCGAATGCGCAAGAAGATGCACAAGATTGCTCTCCATAATGAAGCGCTCGTTGACCGCAACTGGGAGCTGAAGGAAGCGGAAGAGCGCGCGCGCCACCTTTTCGAGTCACAGAGCGATCTGATCGTGCTGCGCGACGGAGGCGGCGTCATCACCTCGGTGAACGAGGCCTATTGCATCCTGGCCCAGCGATCGCGAACGGAGCTGCTTGGCAGCCGGTTCGCGCTTCCCGTTCTCGAGCAAGGCGAGAGCGCGATCGAATCGAACGGCACGCGCGTTTACGACCAGCGTGTCGAAACCGCACGGGGTCCGCGCTGGATCGCATGGCGCGAAGCCTTGATGCGGATCGACGCCGACCATCCGGCGGAACTGCAATGCGTCGGTCGCGACGTTACCGATCGAACCGACTCCGAGCGCGCGCTCGCCGAAGCACGGGATCGCGCGAATGAAGCCAGCCAGGCCAAATCGCGCTTCCTCGCGATGACGTCGCACGAGTTTCGCACCCCGCTCAACGGCATCATCGGCATGAGCGGGTTGCTGCTCGAAACCTTGCTCACGCCCGAACAAACGACCTATGTCAAGGCGGTGAAGGCATCCGGCGACGCATTGTTATCGTTGATCGAGGACCTGCTCGACTATTCCAGGATCGAGGCCGGAAAGGTCGAGCTCGAATGCCGGCCCTTTGTTCTGTCCGACCTGATCGAGGACATAACCGAACTGCTGGCGCCGCGCGCGCAGGCCAGACAGCTTGAAATCGCCTCCTATGTCGATGAAACGCTGCCAGCCGAGGTAATCGGAGACGCCGCGCGCTTGCGGCAGGTGCTGCTCAATCTTGCAGGCAACGCCATCAAGTTTACCTCGTCGGGCGGCGTTGCGCTGATCGTCGTTCCCGGCATCCGGCCGGGCGACATCCGCTTCATGGTCCGTGACACGGGAATCGGCATTGCACCGGATGCGCAAGCCCGGATTTTCCGTGAATTCGAGCAGGCCGACGATCAGATCATTCGGAGCTACGGCGGATCTGGACTGGGGCTGAGCATCAGCGATCGCATCGTCAAACGGATGGGTGGGCGAATCACGCTGCAGAGCAAGCCGGACTCCGGTTCGACATTCGAGGTTTTGGTCCCTCTTCCCGCTCAAGATCGCGCGCCGGAGCGAAAGCGCTTTACCGCGCCGGATCTGACAGGACAGCCGGTCATGCTCGTGGCACCCCAGGCCATCGAGACATCGCTGCTCGCCCGGCGGCTGGAGCGATGGGGGGCGGAGATCTGCACGGCATCGGACCTGACGGTGGCTCGTGCTCTGCTTCCGGAGCGCGCGTGGCACGCCGTTGTTGTCGATCATGCGATGGGCGGCGGTGCGATCTGGCGATTCGGTCAGGCTGCCCGCCAGCATACCGAGCGGCGGATTATCATGGTCACGCCATCGACAAGGCACGACCTTCAGGTTGCCGGTGCGGCCGCGTTCACGGGCTATCTTGTCAAGCCGTTGCGAACCGCGTCGATCGCCGCGCGATTGTCCGCGCCGGCCGACGACCCGACCTCGCTTCGCACCGCCGGCGGCCAGCCTGATTGCGGCAGGCCAGAGACATCCAGGACACCGGCCTCCACTTCCGGGCCAAGCCTTTCTATTCTCATCGCCGAGGACAACGAGATCAACGCGCTATTGACGCGCTCGCTCCTGACCCGTCTCGGACATGCCGTGACCGTCGCCACCAACGGAGAGGAGGCGCTGAAATCGTGGGACGCGGCGCTTGCCGCAGGCGCGCCCTACGATCTCGTTCTGATGGACGTCCAGATGCCGCATCTCGACGGCATCGAGGCCACCAGGAAAATTCGCGAACGGGAATCCGTCCGGTCCGGCCGCCGCACGACCATCCTGGCGCTGACCGCCAACGCGCTGATCGACGATCGTCACGCGTGTTTCGAGGCCGGCATGGATGGCTTTCTCGTCAAGCCGCTCGATCGCGAGAGACTGGCCGACGCGCTTGCGGGATTGACGGCCGCCCGTCATGTCCCGGCCTGAGGTACTGTAGCGTCTTCGAGCGAAGCGAAATCCGGTTCGCGTGAAGAAACCGCTCACGCAGGGTATTCCATTTCCGGGATCATGCTCTAAAGCCGCCTCAACGCGACCCGCTCGACGACATGGTCGGCCCCCTTCTTGAGGATCAGGTTCGCGCGTGGCCGGGTCGGCAGAATGTTGTCCTCCAGGTTGGCGCGGTTGGTGCGCTCCCAGATGGCAATCGCCGTCGCGATCGCCTCGTCGTCCGACAGCAGCGCGTAACGGTTAAAATAGGAGCGCGGATCCTGAAAGGCGGAATCCCGCAAAGCGAGGAAGCGGGTCACATACCAGTCGCGCAGCACCGGCTCTTCGGCGTCGAGATAGACGGAGAAGTCGAAGAAGTCGGAGACGACCGGAATGGCCCTGCCGTCGCGCGGCAACGGCCCGGTTTGCAGAACGTTGACGCCTTCGACGATCAGAATGTCGGGGTGACTGACTTCGATCCAGCTATCGGGGACGATGTCGTAAGTCAGATGCGAGTATACCGGCGCGCGAACGGGCGCGCGGCCAGCCTTGATGTCACTGAGAAACGAAAGCAGCATCGGCAGGTCATAGCTTTCCGGGAAGCCTTTCTTCTGCATCAAGCCGCGTCGCTCGAGCACCGCGTTCGGCAACAGAAACCCGTCAGTCGTCACGAGCTCGACCTTGGGGCGCGGCGACCATCGTGCGAGCAGCGCCTGCAGCACCCGCGCCGTGGTCGATTTTCCAACCGCAACCGACCCCGCCACGCCGATGATATACGGCACCTTCCGATCATGGATGCCGAGAAACTGACGCTGAGCAACAAAGAGACGCTGCATCGCAGCCACATAGATCGACAGCAGCCTGGACAACGGCAGATAGATTTCCTCTACCTCCACGAGATCGAGCCGATCATGCATCGAGCGCAACGCCGCGATTTCATTCGCGGCCAGCGTCATCGGCATATCGTGGCGAAGCTTGGCCCATTCGGCGCGGGGGAAGACCCGATACGGATTATATTGTTGCTGGTCTGCCCGCGAATCCATGACGCTTGCCCTTTGGGCTAGAGCATGATCCCGAAAAGTGGTGACCGGTTTTCGGATAAGATCATGCTCAATCGAAAGATAGGACCAGAGTCTGCTTCAACGCGGTTAAATCAGACTCTGGAGCCTTTCCGCTTGTGATAAAATCAGAAGCGGGCTCTATGATTTTGTTCTGTCGCGTTTTCTTCACGCGAACCGGTGTCCACTTCGCTTGAAACGCTCTAGTCGCGATTGCGCGCGGCCTTTTCCTCGAGTCCCGATATCGCCGTGCGCTGCGCCAAAACAGCTTCCACATCCTGCAGCGTCACACCGCTGGCCTTCAACAGCACAAGAAAATGAAACATGAGATCGGCGCCTTCGGCGATCAGGTGATGCCGGTCTTTCTCGACCGCTGCGATGATCGTCTCGACCGCTTCCTCGCCGAGCTTCCTCGCGCAATGTGCCGGGCCCTTGTCGAGCAGCTTTCGCGTATAGGACGCATCGCCCCCCGATGCAGCCCTGGCGTCAATGATGGCGGCAAGATCATGGATCGTGAAACGCTGCATAATCCGTCTACTCGTCCGCTCGCGCATCGAGGCGCGCGATCATTATTGAATACCTGGCGCTTCCGTAATCCGGAGTTGTCAGGGGTCGAGCCGCATGGCCAGTCCGGCGCGAACCATATGCTCCTTGGCTTGGCGAATGGTAAACTCCCCGAAATGAAAGATCGATGCCGCCAGCACCGCGGTGGCATGGCCTTCGCGGATTCCATCGACCAGGTGATCGAGGTTACCGACGCCTCCGGAGGCGATCACGGGCACCGGAACGCTGTCGGCCACCCGCCGCGTCAACGGCAGATCGAAGCCCTGGCGCGTGCCGTCGCGATCCATCGAGGTCAGCAGGATTTCGCCCGCGCCGAGCGACGCCACTTCCTGCGCATACTCGATCGCATCGATGCCGGTGGATCTGCGTCCGCCATGTGTGAAGATTTCCCAGCGGTCCGTCCCACCGGTTCTTGAGACCCGTTTGGCGTCGATGGCGACCACGATGCACTGGTCGCCGAACTTCTCCGAGGCCTCCTTGACGAATTCGCGCCGGCTCACCGCCGCGCTGTTGATCGAGACCTTGTCCGCGCCGGAGCGCAGCAAGGTGCGGATATCCTCGATGGTGCGGACGCCGCCGCCGACGGTCACCGGCATGAAGCAGGCTTCCGCGGTGCGCCGGACCACATCCAGCATGATGCCGCGATTCTCGTGCGTCGCGGTAATGTCGAGAAAGGTAAGTTCGTCCGCGCCGGCGGCATCGTATGCGATCGCCGCTTCCACGGGATCGCCGGCATCACGCAGGTCCACGAAGTTGACGCCCTTGACGACCCGTCCATCCTTGACGTCAAGGCAGGGGATGACACGGACCTTGAACATCGCCGCTTGATCCCCTCAGGCCGCCGCGCGCGCGGCGTGGATCAGCTTCAGCGCCTCGACCGGATCGAGCCGGCCGTCATAAAGCGCGCGTCCGGAAATGGCGCCCGCAAGCTTCTTCGCGCGCGGTTCGAGCAGCGCCTTCACGTCCGCGATGGAGGCGAAACCGCCGGAGGCGATCACCGGAATCGAGATGCTGTCGGCGAGCGCGATCGTGGCGTCGAGGTTCAGACCCTTCAGCAAGCCGTCCCTGGCGATGTCGGTGAAGATGATCGCCGCGATGCCGGCGTCCTCGAATCGCCGCGCGATGTCGAGCGCGGTTACCTCCGAGGTCTCTGCCCAGCCCTCGACCGCGACCTTGCCGTCCCTCGCATCGAGGCCGACCGCAACGCGTCCCGGAAACGCCTTGGCGGCTTCCCTGACCAGAACCGGATCGCGCACCGCGGCCGTGCCGATGATGACGCGCGCGACGCCCTTGCCGAGCCAGGCTTCGACCGTTTTCAGGTCCCGGATGCCGCCGCCCAGTTGCATCGGCAGCGCGACGTTCCGCAGAACGCGCTCCACCGCATCCGCGTTGACAGGCTTGCCCGCGAACGCGCCGTCGAGATCGACGACATGGAGATACTCGAAACCTTGCGCGGCGAATGCGCGCGCCTGCTCAACGGGATCGAGATTGAACACGGTCGCGCGCGCCATGTCGCCCTGCTCGAGGCGAACGCACTGACCGCTCTTAAGATCGATGGCGGGGAAAAGGATCACGGTTTCCATCTCAGGAAATTGGCGATCAGAGCCAGTCCGAACCGTTGGCTCTTTTCGGGATGGAACTGTGTGCCGATCGCGGTGTCCTTGCCGACGATCGCCGTCACCGGACCACCATAGTCGGCGCGCGCGAGCACGTCGGTCTCGTTGGCGGCGTTCAGGTGATAGGAGTGCACGAAATAGGCGTGGCGGCCTTTGGGTCCCAATGGGAGGCCTTCGAGGACCGGATGCTCTCGCGCCGGATCGAGCGTATTCCAGCCCATATGCGGAATCTTCAGGCTTTCGTCGCGCGGGGAAATCCTTTCGACGTCGCCCGCGATCCAGCCGAGGCCGTCCGTTGTGACGTGCTCCTTGCCCCGCGTCGCCATCAGCTGCATCCCGACGCAGATTCCCAGGAACGGGCGCGCTTTGTCGCGCACCACCTCCGTCAGCGCCTGGACCATGCCGTCGAGCGCATCGAGGCCGCGGCGGCAATCGGCGAAAGCGCCCACACCGGGCAGCACCACGCGATCGGCCCGGAACACCACGTCAGGGTCGCGCGTCACCACGATCCTTTGCAGACCTTCCATGCCGCGCGCCGCGCACTCAAGCGCCTTGGCGGCCGAATGGAGATTACCCGACCCATAGTCGATGATTGCAGCCGTCACCGCCGAAATCCGGGTTGCGGGAACAGGCCGACGATGTCGCCGCGCGGTAGCGACGGCGGAAGGGATGTGTCCGGACCGCCTCGCGTCGGCGGCGGTGCGCCGCGATCGATCGCCAACGGATCGTAGTCCGCGCTCCGCATCGCTTGCCAGCGGTCGAAGAAGCGCCGCTCGGCGGCCTCCTGATCGTCCGCGACGACGACGTCCAGCGGACGCCACTTGCGCCGCGACAGCGTCCAGCGCCGCAGGCTCGCCGCTTCCAGCCCCATCAGCACGGCGACGACCGCCATCGCCGCAACGCGTGTCCCCGCGCCGACGCGCAGCAGCGTCATCACCACTTCCATCGCGATCGACAGGACCAGATAGCCCGCGAGAACCAGCCATAGCCGCCGGTAAAGCAGCCATATCGGACCGAGCACAAACGCTCCGAACGAGAAGCCATCGCGAACGAATACGAAGTTATCCGTGGCGCCGCGCCCGTCTGGCCCGTCGGCCGGTGGCGCATGGACTGTGTAGACCGACATTGCACTCTCCGCCGACAACAGCACGGTCAGCCGCCGAGCTGCCCCTTTGTTGATGGCACTTCGTTCGCGGCGCGCGGATCGATCGCCACCGCGGCTCGAAGCGCTCGCGCCAGACCCTTGAAGCAGGATTCGGCGATATGATGGCTGTTCTCGCCATATAGGGTCTCCACGTGCAAAGTCACGCCCGCATTGACCGCAAACGCGTTGAACCACTCGCGCACCAGCTCGGTGTCGAACTCCCCGATCTTGTCGCGGGGGAAACCGACCTTGAACACGAGCACCGGCCGGCCGGAAATATCGATCACGACACGGGACAGCGTTTCGTCCATCGGCATATAGACGCTCGCATAGCGGCTGATGCCGACCATCGAGCCTAGCGCCTGCTTCACCGCCTGGCCCAGCGCGATGCCGACATCTTCCGTGGTGTGGTGATGATCGACGTGGAGATCGCCGTCGGCCCTGACCGTGATGTCGATGCGCGAATGGCGTGCGAGCAGATCCAGCATGTGGTCAAAAAAGCCGATGCCGGTCGCGACCTCGGACACGCCGGAGCCGTCGAGGTTCACCGCGACCTCGATGTCCGTTTCCTTGGTCTTGCGCTTGATGCTCGCCGTGCGCATGAAAAGCTCTCTACGTCGCGCATGATCTGCCTCCGCCGGACTTCGAGCGGTTTGACAACGAGATCACACGCCATTTAACGATCTGAGCGCGTCGGACGCAAAATCGGGGCACCGCTCTTGCTGAACGCGCTCTGGCAGAACGCGGCTCTTTTAACAGGCTCACGACCTGTTCGCTACTGCGGGACGATGCAATTTTTACCCGTGCATTACGACCGTGGCGACGAATCCACGAAATCAAGCGCCGATTGCAAGGCCGCGCCGCAATGCCTAAATCTGGCGGATCATGAAGGGGTTCAGATGCAAGCATCACAGCCGGAGACGTGGCACGGCACCACGATCCTGACCGTCCGCAAGGGCGGCAAAGTGGTCATTGGCGGCGACGGCCAGGTCTCGATCGGACAGACGGTCATCAAGTCCAACGCGAAAAAGGTCAGGAAGCTCGGCAAAGGCGACGTCATCGGCGGCTTTGCCGGCGCCACCGCCGATGCGTTCACCCTGTTCGAGCGGCTGGAAAGCAAGCTTGAGCAATATCCTGGGCAACTTACACGCGCCGCTGTCGAACTCGCCAAGGACTGGCGCACCGACCGCTATCTGCGGCGGCTGGAAGCGATGATGCTTGTCGCCGACAAGGACGTATCGCTGGTGCTGACCGGGACCGGAGACGTTCTGGAGCCGGAATCCGGCGTGATGGCGATCGGCTCGGGGGGCAACTACGCGCTCGCCGCCGCGCGAGCCCTGATCGACTCCGACAAGGACGCGGAAACGATCGTCCGCAGTGCTCTCGATATCGCCGCCGATATCTGTGTTTATACCAATCGAAACCTGACGATCGAAGCGCTGGCCGCGAGCTGAGCGATGGCTTACGGCTTTCGCCCGATGACCGCCGCCGACCTGCCGACGATCCGGCGCTGGCTCGACACGCCGCATGTCGCGGAATGGTGGGGCGACCCGGCCGAACAGTTCGAACTGGTCAGCGGCGACCTCGATCATCCGGACATGGCGCAGTTCATCGTCACCGACGGCGGGCGCGACTTCGCCTATCTTCAGTGCTACCGGCTCAGCGACTGGCATACCGGCCTCGGCGAGCAGCCGGATGGAACGCGCGGGCTCGATCAGTTCATCGGCGAAGCCGGCATGATCGGGCGCGGCCATGGCTCCGCGTTCATCCGCTCCTTTGCCGACAGGCTGCTCATCAAGGGCGTGCCGCGTATCGTGATCGATCCCGATCCGGATAATGCCCGCGCGATTCGCGCCTATGAAAAAGCGGGCTTTCATCGCGACCGTCTCGCGGCAACGCCCGACGGCCCCGCGCTTCTGATGATCCGCGACGCATGAGTGTCGTCGGTCGGCGCTCCATCATCGTGAACCGCTTGCCGCGGATCGAATCGCAACCTACCTAGGGTGGTCATGACAGATATCTCTCCCCGTGAAATCGTTTCTGAACTCGACCGTTTCATTGTCGGTCAGGCCGACGCCAAGCGCGCGGTCTCCATCGCATTGCGCAATCGCTGGCGACGCCAGCAGTTGACCGGACCGCTGCGCGAGGAGGTGTTGCCGAAGAACATCCTGATGATCGGCCCGACCGGCGTCGGCAAGACGGAGATCGCGCGACGGCTGGCGAAACTTGCCAACGCTCCCTTTCTCAAGATCGAGGCGACCAAGTTCACCGAGGTGGGATATGTCGGACGCGACGTCGAACAGATCGTGCGCGATATCGTCGAGGTCGCGATCAACCAGACCCGTGAGCGCAAGCGCAAGGACGTTCAGGCGCGCGCGCAGCTTGCCGCGGAGGAGCGCGTTCTGGATGCTCTGGTCGGCGCCAATGCAAGCGCCGCCACGCGTGATTCATTTCGAAAGAGATTGCGCAGCGGCGAACTCAACGACAAGGAGATCGAGATCGAGACGCAGACCTCCGGAGGAGGTCCGATGTTCGAGATTCCGGGGATGCCGGGCGCGCAGGTCGGCGCGATCTCGATCGGCGATATTTTCGGCAAGATGGGCGGGCGAACCAAGACCCGCCGGCTCACCGTCTCGGACTCCTATGAGATCCTGATCAACGAGGAATCCGACAAGCTGCTCGATAGCGATCAGCTCACGCAGGAAGCGATCGCCGCGGTCGAGAATAACGGCATCGTGTTCCTCGACGAGATCGACAAGATCTGCGTGCGTGACGGGCGCAGCGGCGGCGATGTGTCGCGCGAGGGCGTGCAGCGCGACCTGCTGCCGCTGATTGAAGGAACCACCGTCTCGACCAAGCACGGCGCCGTTAAGACCGACCATATCCTGTTCATCGCATCAGGCGCGTTTCACATCGCCAAGCCCTCCGATCTGCTGCCTGAATTGCAGGGCCGGCTGCCGATCCGCGTCGAACTGGACGCTTTGACGCGCGATGACCTGCGGCGCATCCTGACCGAGCCGGAGGCCTCGCTCATCAAACAGTACGTCGCATTGATGGACACCGAGGGAGTCGTGCTCGACTTCACCGATGATGCCGTCGATGCGCTTGCCGATATCGCGGTCGCGGTGAATTCGACGGTGGAGAACATCGGCGCGAGGCGGTTGCAGACCGTGATGGAGCGGGTGCTCGACGACATCTCGTTCACGGCCCCGGATCGCAATGGCGAGACGGTCCGCATCGACGCCGGATATGTCCAGAAAAATATCGGCGACCTGGCCAAGAATGCCGACCTGAGCAGGTTCATCCTTTAGACCACGATGGTTCTGGATCGTATCGATCCAGAACCATGAACGTGATCGATTCCAATATTTCGAAGCGGGATGCAGGCGGAAAACCGCACCACACTTTTCCTCACCCGCTTTAGCGTTCTGACTGTTCTTTCCAACGCGGCGCCTTCTTGCGCGGCACGAAAGGTTGCTGCCCGGTAAGGGGAAGCAGGAGAGGATTGTTCCACATAAGGTTCTCTAAAGAGATCAACCCACTATATGTTGGATAGCGGTAGATTGACGTCATGGACCGTGGCGGTCCATCATGCTGCGGTGCAAAAAAGAGGAACAGGCCAATGCCGATCGGTGAATTTGGACGGCCTCCGGAGTTGCCGGCCGAGGTCAGCCCGACGATGACGGCGCCGATGTACTGGATGTACGAAATGGCCCAGGCCTCGCTCAATCCGGCCCGCGCCATCACTGACGCGACCCGGATGCTGTTCCAAAACCCGCTCAATCCGTGGGCGCATACCCAGCTCGGCAAATCTGTCGCCGCGGGTTGCGAACTGTTCGAGCGCACCACCCGCCGTTACGGAAAACCGGAATGGGGTCTCCACGAGACCAAAGTCAACGGCGTGCGTACGCCGATCGAGATCCGCTCGGTTTGGGAGAAGCCCTTCTGTCGTCTGCTCTACTTCGATCGGATGCACCCGCGCCCGCTGCGGACGCCGCAGCCGCGCCTGTTGCTGGTGGCGCCGATGTCGGGTCACTACGCGACCTTGCTGCGCGGAACCGTCGAAGCGTTCATGCCGACGCACGACGTCTATATCACCGACTGGTCCGACGCCCGCATGGTTCCGGTGGCGGAAGGTCGTTTCGATCTGGATGATTTCGTCGACTATCTGATCGAGATCCTCCACATGCTCGGTGGAAACGTTCATGTCATCGCCGTCTGCCAGCCGTCGGTCCCGGTGCTGGCCGCGGTGTCGGCGATGGAGGCCGCGCGCGATCCCTATGTTCCGCTGTCGATGACGTTGATGGGAGGGCCGATCGATACTCGCAAGAATCCGACCGCCGTCAACAATCTCGCCGCCGAGAGAGGCACCGATTGGTTCCGCAATAACGTCATCACCAAGGTGCCGTTTCCGCATCCCGGCGTAATGCGCGACGTCTATCCCGGCTTCTTGCAGCTCAACGGCTTCATCAGCATGAATTTCGATCGCCACATGAATGCGCACAAGAGCCTGTTCGAGCATCTCGTCAAAGGCGACGGCGACCTGGCCGACAAGCACCGCGATTTCTATGACGAGTATCTCGCTGTCATGGACCTGACCGCGGAGTATTATCTGCAAACGGTCGATCAGGTGTTCGTCAAACACGCTTTGCCGAAGGGCGAGATGACTCACCGCGGCCGGCTGGTCGATCCTTCGAAGATCAAGCGCGTCGCGCTGATGACGGTGGAGGGCGAGAAGGACGACATTTCCGGCCTCGGCCAGACCGAAGCTGCGCATGCGTTATGCACATCGATCCCGGACAACCGGCGAACCCATTACGTGCAGAGCGGCGTCGGTCACTATGGCGTGTTTAACGGTTCGAGATTCAGGTCGGAGATCGTCCCGCGCATGAATGACTTCATGCAGTCGAACGCCGGGCCTCCGGAGAAAGCATCGCGTGCTTCGGCCGCGGAATGAATCGCGCAATCCAAGCGGAAATCGATCGGGCCGCCTGATCCAGAGCGCGGCCATCGTGCTGGATAACCGGCCTGTTTCGACCTTTCTCAAAGAATGAACCGGGTTTCATCCATGTCGGTATCTGGTTCAGCGAGGAAATCCGGGATCGATGTGTTCCCACACCCCCTATATAGCCTGATCACAACTCGTTAACGCTGTATATTGGGCAAATGATTTGTTTTTGCGCCGAACGGTTTGAGTGGCGTCGGATATGGCAAAATCCGGGCGGTATCTCCCCTTCCGGATTTGCAGATATGGCCCGCGCACTTCTTTACCGACGCCCCGCTGAACCGTCCCGGCTTCTCATCAAGCACGGATCCCAGATTTATTCCGTCCGCTTGCGACGGCATCGCCGCGCGCGCCGCTACACCTTGCGAATCCATCCGAGTGACCGCGAAGCGATCCTGACAATGCCGCCACGAGGAACGCTCGCGGAAGCCAAGGACTTCGCGCAACGTCACGGCGGCTGGATCGCGGCGCGTCTCGGGCGTCTGCCGAAGGCGGCTCCCTTCCAGCATGGCGCGGTCATTCCGCTGCGCGGCGTCGCCCATCGGATCGTGCATCGCGCCGGCGAGCGCGGCACGGTGTGGACCGAGACGCGCGACAGCGGCGAGCGGATTCTTTGTGTCGCCGGCGGACTCGAATATCTCGACCGGCGCGTCCACGATTTCCTGAAACGGGAAGCGCGGCAAGACTTGCAAAAAGCCTCGCAGCGTTACGCCGATGCGCTTGGCGTCAAGGTCAGGCGTATCTCGATCCGCGACCAATCGAGTCGCTGGGGATCGTGCACGTCCGCCGGGTCGCTGTCATTCTCTTGGCGGCTCATTCTGGCGCCGCCGTTCGTGCTGGATTATCTCGCCGCGCACGAGGTTGCCCACCTCGTCGAAATGAATCACTCGCCGCGATTCTGGAAGGTGGTCGCTCGCGTCTGCAAACATGTCGAGCGGGCCAAGAAGTGGCTCGACGTTGAAGGCAACGACCTTCATCGCTACGGCATTCAGGATTGATCGCGGGAACGGCCGGAATCGCGACGAGCGATTGTCAACTTCCCCGCGAGCGGGAGAGAGCGCGCGCAGTGCTGCGATGACGCGTTCCTTAAAAATGAAGGAGATGATTTCCGATAGCGTTTTCGAGCGAAGTGGATCCGGTTCGCCGGAAAGAAAACGCGTCAAATCAATATCGTAGAGCCTCGCTTCTGATTCAGAAGCGATAAACTATCGCCCGCCGAACAGGCGGTCGTTCAGCCAGCCGTCGAGTCCGAGCCCGCTGGCAGGTTGCGGCCGCGCATCGGCCCGCGCCGGCTGCGGTATCGGCGGCGGCGGCGACCGCCCGAGCGTGGGCGAGGCCGCCCGTACCGGCGCGTCGGCCGGCTGGCCGAACTGCGCCACTTCAGGCGGGAAGCCGCTCCGCTGCGTGCCGGGAATCGGTTCGGGCCGCACACCTTGATGCGCAGCGCGCATGAAGCGGCTCCACACCTCCACCGGCAGGCTGCCTCCGGTCGCCTTGCGGGTCGGCGTATTGTCGTCGTTGCCGAGCCAGACTCCGGTTACGAGCCGCGCCGTATAGCCGATGAACCATGCATCGCGAAAATCCTGGCTGGTGCCGGTCTTGCCGGCCGCCGTCCATCCCGGAATCTCGGCCTTGCGCGCGGTGCCGTTGATGAGCGTTTGCTCCATCATCGTGTTCATCATGGCGACCGCGCGCGGATCGATCACGCGATCGGGCCGTTCCTTGCCGCGCGCATAGAGAAGCTTGTTGTTGCCTGCGGTCCGGACGCGTTCGACGACATGGGGACCCGCGGCATATCCGCCATTGGCGAACGGCGCGAAGGCGCCGACCAGTTCAAGCGGCGACACCTCCGAGGTGCCGAGCGCGATGGATGCGTTCGGCTCAAGTTTCGACGTGATACCGAGGCGGTGCGCGGTTCGCACCACTTTTCCAGCTCCGACTTCCAGTCCGAGCCGGACGGCGACGGTATTGAGAGACATAGCGAGCGCCTGGGTCAGCGTCACCGCGCCGAAATACTCATGCGTATAATTCTCCGGCCGCCAGCCTTTGATATCGAGCGGAGCATCCTGACGGATCGTCTCGGGCGTCAGGCCGGCCTCGATCGCGGCCAGATATACAAACGGCTTGAACGCGGAGCCGGGCTGGCGCTTCGCCATGGTCGCGCGATTGAACTGGCTGTCGGCGTAGTTGCGGCCGCCGACCATGGCGCGGATGGCGCCATCGGGTGTCATCGCCACCAACGCGCCCTGGCTGACATTGAACTTGATGCTTTTCGCCGCCAGCTCGTCGATCAGGGCGGCTTCCGCCGCGCTCTGCAGTTTCGGATCGATGGTCGTCTCAACGATGATGTTCTGATCGACCTGGCCCACCAGGTCATCGAGCACTTCGCCGACCCAGTCGGCGACGTAGTTGGCGGTGCCGGCGCTTGCCGGCTTCATCGCATAAGAGGGTTTGGCGGTGGCGGCGCGCGCCTGTTGCCCGGTGATGAGATGAGCGTCGGCCATCGCGGCAAGCACGATCTTGGCGCGGGCCTCGGCGCCTTCCGGATTGCGATCCGGCGCGAGCCGCGAGGGCGACTTGACGAGACCGGCCAGCATGGCGGCCTCCGCGAGCGTGACGTTCTTCGCGGGCTTCCCAAAATACTTCTGCGCCGCCGCCTCGATGCCATACGCGCCGGACCCGAAATAGACGCGGTTGAGGTAAAGTTCGAGAATCTGCGCCTTGGTGTGCTTGCGCTCCAGCCAGAGCGCGAGTTCGACCTCCTGGAGTTTCCGCTCAAGCGTGCGCTCCTGGGTCAGGAACAGGTTCTTGGCGAGCTGCTGGGTCAGCGTCGAGCCGCCCTGCGATACGCCGCGGTGCAGCACGTTGGCGACGGCGGCGCGCAGGATGCCGAGCGGGTCGACGCCATAATGCGAATGGAACCGGCGGTCCTCGATCGCGATGAAGGCGTTCGGCAAATAGCTCGGCAGCTCCTTGAGTGCGACGTTGCTTCCGGCCATCTCGCCGCGCGTCGCCAGCACGCTGCCGTCCGCGGCGACGATCTGAATCGTCGGCGGGCGTTTTGGAATTTCCAACGACTGGATCGGCGGCAGATGCGCCCCGACATAGATCAGCACGCCGACGACAGCGATCACCGACCACAAGGCGACCACGGCGCTCCAGTAAAACAGCCGCGAGAGGCCCGCTCGCTTCCGCTTCTTCGCTTGCCCCTTGCGGCCGCCTGGCGGCTTGCGCGGCGCCTCGCTTCGCGGAGCGGTTGCCTTTTTGCGCGGCGGGGTTCGCCTGGCCGGCTTGTCGTCGGCAATCGTGACGCGGTCGAGCGGATTGAGGCGCAGCTCCGTAAGCGAAGCCGCGAACCCGCTGAATACCGGCTCCTTGCGCCCGCTCCGCTTTTTTTGTCCCAATGCCATACGCAACAACGCTTACGCCGATTTCACCGCACGTCAGTGTGCCGATTTCGACGCTCGCGTGTCTCCGCAGCAATCCTTGATGCGAACCTCAAAATCAAGGGAGACCCTAGCGGCCGGGCTTTAAGGCGCGGTTACCTGAGAGTTTACGCAAAATTAGGGCTGTAGCGCGGAACGGCGCGCCCAGGCAGAATGATCCGCGTCCGGATTACGGGCGCGACGATCGGGTTATTCCGCGGTGTTGCCGCTGGCGAGCAGGTGGACCAGCGCGCGCTTGATCGCGGCCTGCCGCGTCGGAGCGGTGATCCGGGCGCCGAGCAGGTCGGTGACGTAGAACACGTCGCGCGCTCGCTCGCCGAATGTCGCGACGTGGGCGGAGGCGATGTTGAGATTGAGCTTCGAGATCGCCGTGGTGAGCTGGAACAGAAGCCCGGGACGATCCAGCCCTGAAACCTCGATCATGGTGTGGCGGTCCGACCATTGATTGTTGATGGTGACCTTGGGTTCGACAACAAACGGCCGCAGCCTCTTGCCGGCGGCGCGGCTCGGCATGACGTCGGGCAGGCGCAACCGGCCTTCGAGCACCTGCTCGATGATCTCGGCGATGCGCGCGGCGCGCCGGCCTTCGTCCTCGTCGCGCTCGTATTCGCGTGAGATCGCGATGGTATCGAGCGCCTGCCCGTCGGTGGTGGTGTAGATCTGGGCGTCGACGATGTTGGCGCCCGCCGACGCGCAGGCTCCGGCGATGATCGACAGCAGCCAGGGATGGTCGGCGGCAAGGATCGTCAGCTCGGTGACGCCGCGCGCCTCATCGAAGCCGACGTTGATGTTGAGCTTCCTGCCGCTTTGTTCGCTGGCGCGCAGAAAGCGCGCATGCCTGATCTTGTGCTCGAGATCGACCTTGAGCCAGTAAGCCGGGTAATGCCGGGCGATGTAGGCATTGAGCTCATGGCCGGACCATTCGGTGAAGGCGGCGCGGAACTCGGCCTCGGCCGCCGCCATGCGCTGCGCGCGGTTGACCTCGGAGAAGCCGCCGGTCAGAACGGGTTCCGTCTCGTAATAAAGAGTACGAAGCAGCTGCGCCTTCCAGCCGTTCCAGACGCCGGGACCGACTCCGCGGATATCGGCGGTCGTCAGGATGGTCAGGAGCTTCATCCGTTCGACCGACTGCACCACGGCCGCGAAGTTCTCGATGGTCTTGCGATCGGAGAGGTCGCGGGACTGAGCCACCTTGGACATCGTCAGATGCTGCTCGATCAGCCATGCGACCAGCTCGGTGTCGGCGGCGTTGAAGCCAAGGCGCGGGCATAACCGGCGGGCCACCCTGGCGCCCGCGATCGAATGGTCTTCTGGCCGGCCCTTCGCAACGTCGTGAAGCAGGGTGGCGATGTAAATGACGGGCCGGTGTTCGGGATTTATCGTGCGCATCAGTTCGCCGGCGAGAGCGACCTCGTCATTGTCGCCGCGCTCGATGTCCTGAAGGATGCCGATGCAACGGATCAGATGCTCGTCCACCGTGTAGTGATGGTACATGTTGAACTGCATCATCGAGACGATCTTGCCGAAGGCGCGGATGAACTCACCCAGTACTCCGGTCTCGTTCATCCGGCGCAGCACGGTCTCCGCGTCGTTCGAGGTCAGGATCTCGATGAACAGCCGGTTGGATTCGGGGTCCTCGCGAAGCTGCGCGTTGATCAGCCGTCGTGACCGCCTCACCATCCGCAGCGCGTCCGGATGGAAGGCCAGGTTATTTTTCTGCGCGAGGCGGAACAGGCGGATCAGGTTGACGGGGTCGCGCTTGAAGAGGTCGGGCGCGGCGAGATTGATGCGGTTGTTGTCGATGATGAAGTCATCGCTGTCCGGAACCCGGCGGACCTCCGCGCCAGGCGGCTTCGACATCGCGCGGCTGAGCACCGGCGCCGGCTTGGCCTGCTGATCCTCGAGCTTCGCGCACAAAATGGCGGTCAGGTCGCCGACATCCTTGGCGGTCAGGAAGTAGTGCTTCATGAAGCGTTCGACATCCTGCATGCCGGGATGAGACGTGTATCCGAGCCGCACCGCGATCTCGCGTTGCAAGTCGAATGACAGCCGCTCCTCGGCCCGCCCCGTCGCAAAGTGCAGGTTGCAACGCACCGACCACAGGAAATCGGCGCAACGGCGAAAGGTCCGATACTCGCGCACATCGAAGACATTGCGCCGGAGCAGTTCGTGGCTTTCACGCACCCGGTAGACATACTTCGCGATCCAGAACAGCGTATGCAGGTCGCGCAGTCCGCCCTTGCCGTCCTTGACGTTGGGTTCGACCAGATAGCGCGACTGGCCGGCGCGGTGATGGCGCTCCTCCCGCTCTGCAAGTTTGGCGGCGACGAATTCCGCCGCCGTTCCCTGCACCACTTCGGTGTCGAAGCGGCTGATCAGTTCATCGTAAAGCGCACGGTCGCCGGTGAGGAAGCGGGCTTCCAGAATCCCGGTGCGGACCGTCATGTCGCGCCGCGCTTGCCGGATCGATTCATTGACCGAGCGCGTCGCGTGACCGACGTTCAGGCCCATGTCCCACAGGCAATACAGGATGGCCTCGGCGACCTGTTCGCCCCACGCGGTCTGCTTGTAGGGCAGGATGAACAGCAGATCGATATCCGACTCCGGCGCCATCAGTCCGCGTCCGTAGCCACCGGTCGCCACCACGGCCATTCGTTCGCCATCGGACGGGATGGGGGAGTGATAGAGATGACGGGTCGCGGCCGAAAACGACAGGCGGATGATTTCGTCCTGGACGAAGCAAAGCCATTCGGCGCAGTGCCGCCCGTGACGGTCGCGCAGAAGCTTCGCCTGCGCCGCATCGCGCACCTTGGCGAGTTCGGCCTTCAACAGCCTGGAGACGGCGGACCGGAAAACGTCCTCGTGCCCGGCGTGCTTTTCGGCCAGCGCGTCGATGTCGCCGATGATCCGGACGGTATCGAAACCGGCGCCGGCCGCCGTCGCGTCTTTTGTCGTGGGGAGGACCATCGCTTATCCGGATAGCGGAGGCCGTGCGCGCTGTCACCGCAGTTTGTGAGCGGCATGTGACGGATCCATGCTTCACGTCACCGGTTTTGAGCAATGACGTGCCCCGACAGGCGTTGTCCAGAATATCATCCATCGTTGAGGGATGCAGTCAAACATTTGACGTGAAATGCTTTTTTCCTTCCAACCATCCGTTGGTATATGCTTTGAATAAGGTCGATCCGGATATTTCGAGTGTTGCAGCACAGCGCCAGCAAGCACGCAGAATCCGGTTTCGAGGGGTTTCGATCCCGCGTCTCCGACCCCAGATAAAGCGGCATGACCTCACAAACATCCGACCCCGCCGCTTTGCGCGAACCTTCCGTGCGCGCGCCGTCATCCGTTCCGGTCGATGACGCCGTGATTCCGTTCGAGGTGGGCGCGCTGGACCTGCGCGGACGACTGACCCGGCTCGGGCCGGCGCTCGACGAACTGCTGGCCCGGCACGACTATCCCGCGCCGGTCGCCAAGCTGCTCGGCGAGGCGATCGTGCTGACGACGCTGCTTGGCTCCTCGCTCAAGTTCGAGGGCCGGTTCATCCTGCAGACCCAGACCGACGGGCCGGTGTCGTTCCTGATCGTGGACTTTCGCGCGCCGGCCCGGCTGCGGGCCTATGCCCGGTTCGACGAGGCCCGGCTCGGCGATGCTTCCGACGCCGGCGCGCTACTGGGCCGCGGCCATCTTGCGATGACCATCGATCAAGGTCCGGACATGAGCCGCTATCAGGGGCTTGTGGCGCTGGAGGGCGGCAGCCTCGAAGACGCGGCGCATGAATATTTCCTGCGCTCGGAACAGATTCCGACGCGGGTGCGGCTCGCGGTTGGCGAGGAATGGCGCAGGGACGGGAGCGGTCCGAAGCGTGGCTGGCGTGGCGGCGGCATGCTGCTGCAATTCCTGCCCAAGGCGCCGGAGCGCGCCCGCCAGGCCGATCTCCCTCCCGGAGATGCCCCCGATGGCGAAGCCGTGCATACCGTGGCCGATGATGATGCCTGGGTCGAGGGTCAATCGCTGATCGGCACCGTCGAGGATCTCGAACTGATCGATCCCGACCTGTCCGGTGAACGCCTGCTTTATCGCCTGTTCCATGAGCGCGGCGTGATGGTGTTTTCGTCGCAGGCGCTGCATGCGCGGTGTTCATGCTCGCGCGACGCCGTGGAGGCGATGCTGAAGAGTTTTGCGCTGGAAGACCGCTCGGGCATGGTGCAGGATGGCAAGGTCGCCGTGACCTGCGAGTTCTGCAATTCAGTGTACGAGTTCACGCCGCGGGAAGCCGGCGTGGAGTAGGCGCGACCGGGACGCGACCCAGGGCCTTTTCGCTTCTGATGGCATCAGAAGCGAAAGCGATCCGGAACGTAGCCGAAACGCGGTTCCACTCGGCGCCGGCCCGGCCTTTTGGTCAGGCTGCTGCTCAGTTCAGCACGCGCTTGCTGTCGGGGCTGTCGAGCGAGAACGTCGGAACGTCTATTTCGAAGGGTTCGCCGCTTCGGATCGAGATCATCTGGTAGCGTCCGCTCATGAATCCGGTTGCGGTCGGTAGCGGAACGCCGCTCGTGTATTCGAAACGCTCCCCCGGCGCCAGCACCGGCTGCTCGCCGACCACGCCCTCGCCGCGGACTTCCTGCTTTCGCCCGGAGGCGTCGGTGATGATCCAGTGCCGGGTGCGCAACTGCACGGTATCGGGGCCGGCATTGGTGATAACCACCGTATACGACCAGAAAAAATGGCCTCGCTCGGCGGACGATCTCTCCGGCATGAAATTCGGTTCGACGGTAACTTCGATATGGCGGGTAACGGCTCGGTACATCGCAAACTCTCTAGAGCCTTTCGCTTCTGATGGAATCAGAAGCGAGGCTCTCAGATCTTGATTAAACACGTTTTCTTCACGCGAACCGGTGTCCACTTCGCTCGAAAACGCTATAGTATCGGGGCGATCATAGCCAAAACTGGCGCATGAGCCAGCCCCACTTCGACCGTGATCGTGCGCCAGCCCGGTTCCGCACGAAGATCGCGGCGACAATATTGCCTTTTTGTCACTGCTATAGCGTTTTCGCGGAGCGGGTGATCGGTTCGCGTGAAGAAAACGCGTTAAATCAAGGTTATAGGGCCTCGCTTCTGATTCCATCAGAAGCGAAAAGGCTCTAGCGTGAAGCTGCTCTCCCGTAAATCCATCTCGATCGCGCAGGTGATCGAGATGTCGTATCGAAACCAACCCTATGCCGCCAGTTATCGATCAGGTTGTCGGAGTTCGCACCAAAGCGAGCCCCGCAAGCGTCAAGCGCGATGCGCCGGTCGTTCTGATTCCGACTCCGCCGCGCGAGCGCGAGTTGCGGCTCGATCTGTTGCGTGGGTTCGCCTTATGGCTGATCTTCATCGATCATCTGCCGCAGAACCTCCTGACCTGGCTCACCATCCGCAATTACGGCTTCAGTGACGCCACCGAAATTTTCATCTTCATCTCGGGCTATACCGCCGCCCTCGTTTACGGACGCGCCATGCGCGAGCGCGGGTTTATCGTCGCCGCAGCGCGCATTCTCAGGCGCGTCTGGCAAATTTACGTCGCACACATCGTTCTGTTCACGATTTTCCTTGCCGAGATTTCCTACGTCGCGAGCAGTTCCGAGAACCCGCTTTACACCGAGGAGATGGGCATCCTCGATTTTCTCAAACAGCCCGACGTCACCATCGTGCAGGCGCTGCTCCTGAAGTTCCGGCCGGTCAACATGGACGTGCTGCCGCTCTACGTCGCGCTGATGCTGTTCTTTCCTCTGGTGCTGCTGGTGATGCAGCGCAGCGCCGGGCTGGCCCTGGCGCTGTCGGCCGGCCTCTATGGGCTGACCTGGTGCTTCGGCCTGGCGCTGCCCGCCTATCCCAACGGGGTGTGGTTCTTCAATCCGTTCGCCTGGCAACTGCTGTTCGTGTTTGGCGCGTGGTGCGCGCTCGGCGGCGCGAAGCGCATGTCGCGCATTCTGTCCTCGCCGGCGACGCTTTCGATCTGCGCCGCCTACCTGCTGTTCGCCTTCTACACGACGCTGACCTGGCATGTGCCGCGGCTCAATCATTTCATGCCGCACATTGCTGAACAGTGGATGTATCCGATCGACAAGACCAACCTCGACGTGCTGCGCTTCATGCACTTCGTGGCGCTCGCCGCGCTGACCGTCCGGTTCCTGCCGAAGCATTGGCCGGGACTGGCCTCGCCGTGGTTGCGGCCGCTGATCCTGTGCGGCCAGCATTCGCTGCAGATCTTCTGCATCGGGGTCTTTCTGGCCTTCGCCGGGCAATTCATCCTCGCGGAGTACTCTGGCGGCGCCGTGGTTCACTTCCTGATCAGCGTTTGCGGAATCCTGATCATGTGCGCAGCCGCATGGGTGTTTTCATGGTACAAGGGGGTTGCCGGCAAGGGCGGAAGCCGCGCCAAATCCGCCGACGGCGACGCGGATCTTGCGGGAGGAGGAGCATGAGGACCGGCTTGGCGTCGGCCTTGATCGTGCTGGCCGCTTCATCGGCCGGCGTCTCCGGATGCTCTGATCAAACCAAGAACTGCGATGTACCTGCCTATCTGCTGACCAGCGACAGTACGCTGTCCCGCGTCGCATCAGTCGTCAAAGCAGGCGGCCCGCTCAACATCCTGGTGGTGGGCAGCCGTTCCTCGACGATTTCCGGAGCCGAGGGTGAGGCTTATCCGGTGAAATTGCAGGCCGCGCTTCGCGAGAAACTGCCGGGCATCCCCGTTAACGTGTCCGTGGAACTGACCCCGCGCAAGACCGCCGGTGATGTCGCTCCCGGTCTCGGCAAGCTCGTGGCGGCGACACGGTCAACCCTGGTGGTTTGGCAGACCGGCATCGTCGACGCCATCCGGTCCGTTGACATCGACGAGTTTCGCGAGGCCATCGATGAGGGCGTGACCGTGCTGCGGAACGCCGGGGCGGACGTCGTGCTGATGAACATGCAGTACAGTCCACGCACGGAAACCATGGTCTCGATGAACGCCTACATCGACAACATGCGCCTGGTCGCGCAGCAGCGCGACGTTCCGGTGTTCGATCGCTTTACGATCATGACCCAGTGGAACGAGCGCGGTGAGTTCGATCTGTTCAGCCCGGTGCATGGAGCAAGCCTTGCCAAGCGCGTTCACAGTTGTCTCGGCCGCGCCTTGTCGACCTTCTTGATCAACACCGCCCGCATCAACTCCGCCGAACCGGAGGCTCGACGCCAATGATGGTCAACAGCCGCATCTTCAGAACCGCCGGCCCGGTGGCGCTGGCGCTCATGCTGGCGGGCGCGGCGGCCTCGCGCGCGGTAGCGCAAACAGCGCCGGCCAACGCCGCGGCGTTGCCGGGGAGCAGCGCGGAACTGTCCGCGTCCCCGTCACTCGGCGCTGCGACTGCCGGCACCGGTATGCCGGCGCCGGGCCTGTCCGGAACGGTCGCCGACAAGACAGCGGCAATGGCTGCCTCAGTTCGCGACATCTTCGACCGCGTCCCCTGTCTGCCGCCGAAGGGCATATCGCAGTCGACCGGGGCGCTGCCTCATGTGGCGGCCAAGCTCGCCGCCCACAAGGCGGTTGTCATCGTCGCCTTTGGTTCGTCATCGACGCAAGGTCACGGCGCGACGTCGCCCGAATTCAATTATCCGAACCGGCTGGCGGCCCAGTTGCACCGCAAATATCCGGCCGCGGCCATCACGGTGCTCAATCGCGGCAAGGGCGGCGAGGACGCGCCCGAAATGATAAAGCGGCTGCGGACGGAAGTGATCGATGCCAAGCCGGACATGGTGATCTGGCAGGTCGGAACCAACGCCGTGCTACGCGATCTCGATCCCGCGAGCACGGTGAAGACCGTCGAAGACGGCGTCGCGACCATTCAGGCCTCCGGGGCCGATCTGGTCCTGGTCGATCCGCAATACGCGCCGGCCGTGAACGCCAGGGGCGAGACCGCCGACAGGATGATCCGTCTGCTGAACAAGGTGGCGCACCACCGCCATGTCGGGATTTTCCCTCGCTTTGAGGTCATGCGCGACTGGCACGACCGGCAGTCGCTGCCGTTCGACACCTTCGTGACCAAGGATGGTCTTCACATGAACGACTGGGGCTATGCCTGTTTCGCCCAGTTGCTCGGCGATGACATCATCAGGTCGGTGGATCAGGTTCAGGCGGGCGTCAGGCTACAGCCGGCCGCGACGGTCAATCGGCCGTTGTGAGATTGTTCCTCTCCCGCAAGGGGAGGGACAATGCATCACGCCTTTTCCAGCGCGGTGACGAGATCCTCGATCAGGTCGTCCTTGTGTTCGAGACCGACCGAATAGCGGATGAAGCTTTCGCCGATGCCAAGCCCGGCGCGGATCTCCGGGGCGAGCCGCTGATGGGTGGTGGTGGCCGGATGGGTGACGAGACTTTTGGCGTCGCCGAGGTTGTTGGAGATGCGCGCGATCTTCAGTGCGTTGAGACAGCGGAACGCCGCCGCCTTGCCGCCCTTGACCTCGAATCCGATCAGCGTCGATCCGGCGCGCATCTGCTTCTTCACCAGCGCCGCCTGCGGATGGTCCGGCCGGCCGGGATAGACGAGGCGGGACACCTTCGGGTGCGACGCCAGCACCTCCGCAATCGCCGCGGCGCTATCGGTCTGCTGGCGTACGCGCACGCCCAGCGTCTCCAATCCCTTCAGCAGGATCCAGGCGTTGAACGGCGAGATCGACGGACCGGTCTGGCGTATGAAGGTCTGGAGGTGCTCCTGGACGAAAGCGTTCGACGACAGGATGACGCCGCCGAGCGTCCGCCCCTGGCCGTCGATGTGCTTGGTGGCCGAATACACCACGACGTCGGCGCCGAGCGCCAGCGGGCTTTGCCAGATCGGGGTCGCGAACACGTTGTCGACGATCAGCCGCGCGCCGGCCTGATGCGCGATTTCGGCGATGCCGCCGATGTCGAGCACGTCGAGCGTCGGATTGGTCGGGCTTTCGATGAAGCAGGTTTTTGTGTTCGGACGCATGGCCTTGCGCCATTGATCCAGATCAAGGCCGTCGACCAGCGTGGACTCGATGCCGTAGCGCGGCAGCAGATCTTCGACCACATAGCGGCAGGAGCCGAACAAGGCCTTCGCCGCCACCACATGATCGCCGGCCTTCAGCGGCGCGAGTATCGCGGTGGTCACCGCGGCCATGCCGGTCGCGAGCGCGCGCGCGGTTTCCGCGCCTTCGAGCGCGGCCATGCGCTGCTCGAACATCGCGACGGTGGGGTTGGAGTAGCGCGAATAGATGAAACCGGGATCGTCGCCCTTGAACCGCGCCTCGCATTGTTCGGCGGTGTCGTAGACGTAGCCTTGAGTGAGGAAAAGGGCTTCCGAGGTCTCGGCGAACTGCGAGCGCAGCGTGCCGGAATGAACCAGCCGGGTCTCAGGATGATAGCGGGGTGCGGACTTGGTTTCGGACATATGATCTCCTGCATGACCGCCGTGGAAAGCGGTCACAAAAAAACCGGCCTGGAAAAATTCCACAAGCCGGGATCACATTGTCCCCGGCCTGTTTAGCGACTTGTTTAACGTGGCTGCAAGCCGGCCGGCTCAAATCACCACGGGAGACGTATGCCTAGTCCGGCGTCTCTCGCCCGTCAAGCCGATCGATTGACATTCGCGTTGCGCCTGTCGGGATTACCGGTAAAAGTGCCTGTCCTCGGGTCGATATCGCTCACCCCGCAAGGACGACATCGTGTCATTCACGCTTCCGCGCGACGCCAACGGCATCCTGCCCGACCGCATGATCGCGGCGATGGCGGATGCGGGGCTGATCCTCCCCGAATACCCGTTCGTCGAGAGTCAGATCCAGCCGGCAAGCCTTGATCTGCGGCTCGGCGCGACCGCCTATCGCGTGCGCGCCAGTTTTCTGCCGGGGCCGGACGCGACCGTCGCTGAACGCATCGACGAACTGAAGCTGCACGAAATCGACCTTTCCGACGGCGCGGTGCTGGAGACCAACTGCGTTTACATCGTGCCGTTGCTGGAGAGCCTGGCCCTTCCGCCCGAGATCGTCGCCGCCGCCAATCCAAAAAGCTCGACAGGCCGTCTCGACGTGTTCACACGCGTCATCGCCGACGGCACCCGGAGTTTCGACATGATCGGCGCCGGCTATCATGGCCCGCTCTATGCCGAGATCAGTCCCAAGACGTTTCCGGTGTTGCTGCGCGAGGGCTCGCGGCTGTCGCAGGTCCGCTTCCGCTCGGGCGACGCCGTTCTCGACGCCGACGAACTCGACGCCCTGCATGCGAGCGAGCGGCTCGTCGATAGCGACGACACCGATTTCGTCAACGGCGTGGCGCTTAGCGTCGATCTCTCGGGCGCGCAGGCCCACGGCTTTGTCGGCTATCGCGCCAAGCGCCATACCGGCGTCATCGACATCGATCGCCGCGGCGGCTATGCGGTTGGCGAGTTCTGGGAGCCGATCGCGGCGCGTCCGGACGCCAGCCTGATCCTCGATCCCGGCGAGTTCTATATCCTCGCCTCGAAGGAAGCGGTGCAGGTGCCTCCGGACTATGCCGCGGAAATGGTGCCGTTCGATCCTCTGGTCGGCGAATTCCGTGTGCATTATGCGGGCTTCTTCGATCCCGGCTTCGGCTATGCCGGCGCCGGTGGGGAGGGGTCGCGCGCGGTGCTGGAAGTGCGCTCGCGCGAGGTGCCGTTCATTCTCGAGCATGGCCAGATCGTCGGCCGCCTGGTCTATGAGAAGATGCTGGCGCGGCCCGACGCGATGTACGGCCAGCGCATCGGCTCCAACTACCAGGCCCAGGGCCTCAAGCTGTCGAAGCATTTTCGGCTGTAGGATCGTCAAGGTCTGCTGTTGATTCCGTCAGAGACGGAAGACTCCAGGTTTTTTGACGCGTTTTCTTCACGCGAACCAATTCCATCCTCGGGTCAAGCCCGAGGACATGCTTCGCTTGAAAACGCTATAGCCTCATCTTTTGATCGAGCATGATCTTGTTCGAAA
Source organism: Nitrobacter winogradskyi Nb-255 (assembly GCF_000012725.1). Classification (NCBI taxonomy): domain Bacteria; kingdom Pseudomonadati; phylum Pseudomonadota; class Alphaproteobacteria; order Hyphomicrobiales; family Nitrobacteraceae; genus Nitrobacter; species Nitrobacter winogradskyi. The sequence goes on from NC_007406.1 coordinate 166,214, forward strand.
ACCGGCTTCCACTTTTCGGGATCATGCTCTAGCATGAGCGAAATCGATGGGGATGGAGTCCCCCGATAACCGCCGCAAGGCTGATGACTCCTACCGGGCGCTTTCGCGTCGGTAGGAGCTGTTTCCTCCCCGCTGCGCCCGAGAAAGGGCGCTGATGATCAAGTCTCTGAATCCGCTGCAAGTCTGCCTGAGGGGAGACGATGATGGCTGGCGCACGGCCGGACAACCACGGGCGGAGCAAAAGCTTTGAAGTGGACATTCATCCTGGCCGTCGCGGCCGGCGGGGCGCTGGGATCGGTGGCCCGCTATCTCGTCGGCATCGGCTTCGGCAAATGGCTGGGCCCGAAGTTTCCATGGGGGACGCTGTTCATCAATGTCACGGGATCGCTTCTGATCGGAATATTCGCGGGCCTGTTCGCCGTCCGGTGGAGTTTGCCTCAAGCCGCGCGCATCTTCCTTGTTGTCGGAATCTGCGGTGGCTACACCACGTTCTCCACTTTCTCGCTGGATACGTTCTATCTGATCGAGCGCGGCGAAATGGCGTCGGCCGCCGCCTACATGATCGGTTCCGTCGTGTTATCCGTCGGCGCGCTGATCGCGGGTATCCAGATCGTGCGGGTGATTTAGAGCATTTTCCGGCGAAGCGGATGACCTGTTCGCCGTAAGAAAATGCGACCAGACAACCATTTCTAGAGCATGATCCCGGCCAGAAGGGCCGCGCCAGCGCAAAGGGGGGACCGGTTTTCGGACAGGATCATGCTCAAACAGACAAATAAGCGATGAGTGTGATTCAACGCAGTTGATCCAGACGCTAGATTGCTTCACCGCTTCCTGAGGCGCTTCGTCCGCTCGACCATCTTGGCGGCGCGGCCGCCTTCGGCTACATCAGGGACGGCAAGCCGATAGGCGGGCGTAGTTCAATGGTAGAACGGCAGCTTCCCAAGCTGCATACGAGGGTTCGATTCCCTTCGCCCGCTCCAGCACCGCCGCTTGCGGCAAAGAAATGCTCGGCGCGGCATCGGCGGCATCGAGTCCCGGTCTGAAACCGCTGGTCCGACGTCGAGCGGACCCATCCACGATCTGGCGGATAGCCAGCCTCGAGTCCTTACACCGCTTCCTGGAAACGGTGACAGAATCTATCTTTTATGTTTTGACGCGTTTTCTCCGCGCGAACCGGATTCCATCCCGCTCGAAACGCTGCCGTCGCGACAAACCGGTTTTCGCTTTCTGAAAGTGCAGCCTGAAAGTGCAGCGTGGCGGCAACACTGGATTTGAATCTGATTCGAGAGAGCGCGACGGTCTGGACAAAACGTCGATCCCGCCGGAGGCTGCGGGCTGTGGCGTCGCATAAGGTCTTACATACTGGAATCGATCATGTTCATGATTCTGGATCGATTCGATACAAGATCGTCGTGATCTAGCGGGTTCGAAGAATTGATATCGGGGCAGATGACGAGGATCGTGACCGGATTGCTCGCAGCCGTGTTCGTGTTGGGGCACGTTGCCGCGAGTGAAGCCGTGGTCCGGATCGGTGAGGATCGGGGCGGCCGGATCGGAACCTATATCGATAAATTCGAGGCCGTTCGCAGTTCCGGCCAGTCCGTCATCATCGACGGTCTGTGCGCATCGGCCTGCACCATCGTTCTGGGGACGGTCCCGCACGACAGGATTTGCGTGACATCCCACGCGGCTCTCGGGTTTCATGCCGCCTGGGATCTCGGATCGAACGGCCGCACCGTAATCAACTCCGAAGCGACCCATATGCTGTATTCGATGTACCCCTCCGCGGTGCAGCGCTGGATCAAGCAGCGCGGCGGCCTGACAAAGCGCATGATCTTCCTGCGGGGCCGCCAACTCGCTGACATGTACCGTCCGTGCTATCTTGACGCACAGGCCTCTTCGGCGCGCTGACTGCATATCGCCATTCATCACACGCCAAATCATCACAACGTGATCGCGCCGGGTTGCGCTTGCCTTAAGGGCGGGACTGGCCTTATCTGAACCCACCCTGCTGGCGGCGCTGTGGCGCACGACGGAACCGCTGTGGTCTTCGCGACACGCTTCCGGTCTCGTCGCTTGCCTGCATGACGCTTTTTTTAAGCAAAGTGGATGACCTGCTGGCGTGGAGAAACGCGTCAAACAACAATCCGGAGTTTCGTCTCTGATTCAATCAGAAGCGAAAATGCTCCAGGCCCGTTCCGCACGTTCCGATTGGTTGCTGCAAGAACGTGCGGCCTTCGGAAGGGCGACACCGAGGATACCCGATGTCAAATAGATTCGTCCGTCCGCTGATCCTGGTTGCGGCCTTCGCCGGCAGCCTTGTCGTCGGTCTCACGGTGGTGATGTGGCTACTCGGCGGGCTCGCCAGCAAACCCACGGCGGCGTCGATCGGTGGCCCATTCCAACTGACCGACCAGACGGGCCAGACCGTCACCGAAAAGGATATGGTCGGCCGTCCGACGATCGTCTTCTTCGGCTATACTCATTGCCCCGACGTCTGCCCGACCTCGCTGTTCGAGATGTCGGAGGTGTTGCGGGCGATGGGTCCGGACGCCGACCGCGTCAATGCCTATTTCATCACCGTTGATCCGGAACGCGACACCCAGGAAACGATGAAAAGCTATCTTTCCAGCTTCGATCCGCGTCTGAAAGGCTTGACCGGCGATCCGGCCGCCGTCGAAAAAGCCCTGTCCGGATTTCGGGTCTACGCAAAGAAGATCCCGCTGAAGGACGGCGGCTATTCGATGGATCATACGGCGCTGATCTATCTGATGGATCGCGACGGCCGCTTCGTCTCGTCGTTCGATCTCAAACGCTCGGCTGAAGCCGCCGCCGCCGATCTCAGGCGTTATCTGTAGCGCTGCCGCCGGCGTGCGGCCATGTGGTGGGAAGCTGTCCCCTGAGAGGTGGCGGCTGACCTGATTTGCGGGGAAAGGCCATGCTCGGTCTTTTCCCACCTGTACGGCTCGCTCAGCAGTTGATACAGCGCGCGCCAGGCCGCGATCGAAAGACAAGCCCAATAAATAGGCGTCAACGCCAGGATCCACCCCTGCCTCAATTGCCCGCGCCGGGCGAGGCCCATCAGTCCCACAACGATCGTGGAAACGAACCCGGCGGCGATCGTGGTCAGATGCAGCGGCGTGACCGCGCCCGCGGCAAATCCACCGCCGGCGCCTTCCAGCGAGCGCAACGCCATATCGATCATCAGGATCGGAAAGGTCAAAGCGGTCAACACGTTGCCGCCGATGATGGCGTTCAGCGTCAAGAATCCCTTCGCGCCCGCGTCCTTCCATAACTGTCGGGGCCGGCGCATATGCACGCTCCAGGTCTGCATCCAGCCCTTCATCCAGCGCGAGCGCTGGCGCAGCCATCCGCCGAAACGCGCGGGCGCCTCCTCGAACGTCGTCGACGCGAAGGTGGTCGATCGATAGCCGAAGCGCGCCAGCCGAAAGCCGAGGTCGGCATCTTCGGTGACGTTGTAGGCATCCCAGCCGCCCACCTCGCGAAGGACCGCTGTGCGGAAGTGCGGTATTAGGTAGCAAACTCACCAAGCAACGGATGGCGGTTTTCCTGTGTGAGTCACACAATGCGGGATGTCAGACACCATCCGCCTTGCCCGAACCGACACCTACGAACACACCATTTCCGGCTTGCTGAAAAAGCGCGCCGATCTATTCAACGAAGCCGAGCGTATCCGCGACCGGATGGCCGAGATTAAGAACGACATTGGCGCGCTGGATCGGGTGCTAGGAACGCTTGGCTATACCGGCGATCTGAATGCGGAAATGCCGCGCCAGAAACGGCAGGTCCTGTTCGGACGGGGCGAGCTAACGCGGGCGATTTTGGATGAATTGAGAGACGCGCCGCGACCGCTTGGAAGCCGCGAGATAGCTCAGGCTATCGTGGCTTTGAACGGTCAGGATGCGCGAGACAGACGTGCGCTAACTGACGTAACCAAAAGAGTCTCAAAGGCCCTCAGAGGTCTGACAGAACAAGGGGCCCTCACTCACAAAACTGGTGAGGGGCGGCAGCGGCTTTGGGAGATTAGACGATAGCTTACTTAAGGGCGTCGCCCTTTGCTGAAATTAGCTCAAAGATTGTGATTAGACTATCGATCTTATGCTTGTCAGATGGCGGAATCGCCAATGTGTATTCGTCCAACTTTCTTTTGATTTCTAGGTTGGTGTCTTGGATGTAGGGCTCAATCGCCTCAACCTCAGACGCGCTGATGATATCTAACAGCCTCAGCGTCAGATCCTTCTTGGGAGGCGTACTGGGATTGAAGTCTTTTTCAAGAATGGCGAACGCATAAGTTAGAGCGAAAATCTCATTGCAGCGCGCTTCCGCTAACGTTTCTGCGTTGGCGTGGTTAATTGGGATAAAGGGCTGAATGCGGGCGATCGTAGTTGCTTGTAGAGCAGCAATTTTAGGTTTCTCGGTGTGATGCCCAGAATTAATACGCCACTTTTTATAGGCCTTGTTGAGGAGAAAATATGATTCAACAGCAAGGCGAACTCTGCCCTCGTGCAGAATTAGTTTTTCGTCAGGCAGGATACCGCGTTCAATCAGTTCTTGCGCAACATTGAGCAAAAATTCTACGCGCTCAGAAATTTTGGTTTCTGAGAAGTCAGGCTCGCTCAATTGTAAGGCCCCCGTTCCTTGAGGGTTAGGTATGTTGAGTCCTTAGATTTTGGACTGCAACAGCGTGTCTAACCCCGAAAACAGGCTCGTTTTGACCTTTTCGAAGCTAACGCGCAACTCTTGCGCGGTCACAGGACTATTGTCGTTATGCTCTTTGCGGGAATCGAGCAAATCGACCGCCGGGCCTGAAATGGGGATGTGTCTGATTGGAAGGCCAAGGCCTTGTTTGACCGGCATAGGTATTCTCCTGAATCGCACGCGACCGCTCCGGTGGAGCAGATGCCCTCATCGGCGATTCGAGATCGCATTATATGAGGGATTTTGGCAACACTCAATCAAAAAGGCTTGACAGCTACCAAGAATCTGCTTAGGGGCGCTTGTCCCAAGCGGATTCGAAGTGGTTCAAGCGTTAACTCACGACCGAGTCAAGAGTTTCGTTGCCAATAACCTTTCCACTGACGCGATACCGGATGTTGCAAAGCGGCGTCCGCCACCATCAGATATTGTTCGCCGTTGCTGATACGGCGATTGTTTTCGCGCCAAGCCATTTCACCAGCATAGGCTGATAGATAGTCGCCAGCGATACGATGATGAACGCCGATTTCGGCGCGGCGCATCCGAGAGAAAAACGACTCCGCTTGATTGGTGCAAGCATCGCCGTCCGAATAACTTTCGCTGTGATTGATCCGCTTGGTCAGGAAGCGCGCATGTAGCGCGTCCCAATGCGTCGCTTCATCCGCGTGAATGACGCTGCCGGGTGCAACGGTTTGGGCGATCTTCACAAGCGAAGCATCTTCGCTCTTAAAAACGAAAGGCAGCGTGCGCCCGCCTCGCTCACGCATGATGACAACCACGCGTCGCTTGCCGTTCTGATTGATGATGCGGCGGCGGTCGCGGCGGTTACCTTTGTGGTTTGCAGGCTTCACGTAGCCGCCGAAGTATGCGCCATCCACTTCGACCTCGCCAGAGGCGATTGCGCCATGAGCTTCCGAAGCCAACGCCTCGCGGATTTTGTGAGCCATCACGAAAGCAGTCTTATACTGGCAATCGAGATCGCGGCTCAGTTGAAGCGCGCTATGGCCTTTTGCGCCGTTGACGAAGATCGCAATAGCCAAGAGATAGTCGCGCACCGGGAGCTTACGACTTGCGAAGATCGTGTCCGACGTAACTGAGAACTGATGCGAGCAAGCCTTGCACTTGAATAGGCGGCGGGTCGTGTAGGTGTAGACGGCAGCACATTCGCAACGCGGACAAACCGGCGCACCATCGGTCGCGGCCCAACGGATCAGCCGGAACGCATCATAAGCCTCGTCGTCAGAAAGGCGCGCGACCTTCGCCAGACTGAGCGTCCGCGCCTTTGCTGAGAGGAGGAAGTGTTGCGACATGAGACCAACGTTTTCCGTTGACCTCATTGATAAGTAATGAAAGTGATGGCGTCAACGAAAATCTATGACCTTGACGGAAATAGTTAGGGTCACTAGATTCCGGCAATGACCCCGGAACAGTGTCGAGCCGCCCGAGCATGGCTAAATTGGCCTCAAGACGCGCTTGCAAAAGCCGCGAACGTCGGCGTCTCAACCGTAAGAGACTTTGAGGCGGGGCGGCGGGAGCCAACCCGAAACAATCTAACGGCAATGAAAGCTGCTTTGGAAACCGGTGGTATTTCATTTGTAGAGACTGAAAAAGAGCAAGGCCTTGTAGTAGCCCGTCAGGTGTGATTCTATAAGAAAGTTAAGGGTGGCTCCTTTTGGAGGGGAGCCAGTAGACGATAGGCCAATCCTTTTGGAAGGGATTGACTCGCAGCCCTTGTGGAAGGGGCTACTTGGTGGAGATAGCGGGACTTGCACCCGCCGGGGCCCGAGCTGGACAACTCGCCCTTGCACTATGCACCCCCAAGCTCTTTGAACCGGGGCCGAAAGGCTCCGGTTTTCATTTAAAAGCCTCCTCGATATCCCGTTGGAACGGCTGATCGACGTAGTCGATAAGCTTCTTTTCAAGCGTCCATACGATGCCATCCCGATTGATTTTCCCGTCTGCTTTCAGGCGTGAAAGCTGCGGGCTTAGGCTGGTTCTCGGATATTCCGTCCCGAACTTGAGATTAATGGCAGCCAAGATTTCTAGCGCAGTCATCCCGGAGCCCTTGGCTCTTAGAACCTCGACAACGGCGTCTTTGATTGTCTTTTCAGGAATCGTGCGGCGTGATCGGCGGCCTTCGTCCGCTTGCTGAGTTACGGTATTAGCCGGACGCATGGGCGGCGGACCGGCTGCAAGTGCAGCACGACGAAGCTCTTCGCGCTCGTCGGCTATGGCGGCTAGTTGCTGCCGGAGCGGAGCTTCTAGCTCGTCCAATTCTTTATGACGCCGGGTGATAAATTCTCGCAAGGTCTCCATAGCTGAGTCTTGTAGTCTGGAACTGGACTGAAATCAACCCCAACCAAGCCGTGGCCCACATTTGTTCCTAGAATCTTTGGTTAAGATTTAGTTAATAAGCCTTGTGGACTCGACATGTCAGTGTTGCTGATATAAATACCAAGGTGAGTTTGCTACCTAATACCGCGGAAGTGGTTCGACGATCCGCCGAGCGGCAGCGGCACGCCGAAAGACGCGAGGCCGGGAAGGAAGACGTCGAACTGTCCGGCATATTCGGCGGCGAACATCCGCGATAGCCAGCTGTCAGACTGATTCTCGATGCAAAGGCTGGCCTGCACGCAGGCGATATCGGCTCCTTGCGTGCGGAAGGCATCGAGCGCGGCGCGCAACTGGCCGGGCTCGGGACGATCTTCAGCATCGAACACGGCGGTGAAGCCGCCGCGCGCGAACGGCAGCGCACAGTTCAGCGCCTTCGGCTTGGTGCGTGGCCCTTCCGCCGGAGCGAGCAGGACCTGGACATGCGGCATCGGCCCAAGTCTCGCCAGAGCGGCGCGGGTTTCGAGATCGTCAAGCTCGATCACGATGATGACGTCGAGCTTTTCGCGCGGGTAGTCCAGGGCTTCGATCGCCTGTAACAGCGAGGCGACTGACGAGGCTTCGCGATAAAGCGCCGCAATCACCGTGTAAACTGGCAAACCGTGGTCGGGAAGGCGGGGCGGGCGCCGGACCGGACGCGGCGGCATCAGGCTGGCCGTCAGCCGCAAGCCGATAAATGCGAGAAACCACAGCGCCAGCGCGCTGCTCCAGATGTCCGTGGCGACAATTGCCGGCGTCAGCGTCATCATGGCGCTCAGGAGGGCGGTCTGAGCGAGACGCCGCATGGTGCGCAGTCCGCGATGAGCGCCGTCGTCTGCGGCGGGCGCGGCGGACAAAGCGGGAAATCGCCGGTGAAGCGCCTTGGCGGCGGACCGGCCGAGCACATCGCCAGCCTCCTGCCGCAGCAGAAACTGATGGAGGTTTCGCCGCGACGCCAGCAGGATCCGATCGCATAGGGATGGATAGGCTGCGACCATTCGGCAGAGCCGCCGCGCCGTAAAGCCGCGTGGCGCGACGATCCAGACCAGTTTTCCGCGCGAACGCAGCGGAAGCAGCCCGTGTTGCGCGGCGCTGGACAGGTAACGATCGGGCAGGGGGCAATCGGAGCGGGAAACCTCCGCGAAGGTCTCGATCGCCAGACCGGTCTGAAAGGAAAGCGCTTGCAGATAAGCTTCCTCGCCAATGACGCCCGACCGGATCAGCGCCTGATCCGCCCCGGTAGCCACCTCCCGGCCGCGCGCTTCGGCGGCCCTCAGCAGCGCCGGAGCAAGAATATGCCGCAGGCAGTCCAGTTCGATCGCGGGACCGGGTTCGGGGTCGTCCAGCCAGTTGTCGTTGCTGGAGGCGGGGATACCGTCGAAGCCGGGAGGACGCGGCGGTCCCCCAGGCGCAGCACGGCGTAATGCGTCGGCCCGCCCGCCATTCCCCACGCGATTCCGCCCCGCCAAGCCACGTCCCCACGCAAACGATACTCGCGTCCCGTTCCGGATGGTCTATAAACCCTCCGTTCGAAAAGCCCCTGTCCATGCAACCACAGATTACCGTTTCCGCCAACGAGAGATTGATCCGCCGCGGCGCCGCAACGCTGGGGTGTCTGCTGGCCGCCGGGTGGATGCTGGGCGCCTGGGCCACGCTCGACCGCGCGCGTGCCCAGACCACGGTGGAAACCGCGACCGCCGCGCCGCAGGCCGTGCCGGGCTTCTGGGACCCGCGCCACCGTCCCGACCGTCCCGATCTATCCCGCCTCACCGTGATTCGGTTTTTGACGGAAACCGACTATCCACCCTTCAACTATACCGGTCCCGACGGCAATCCGGCCGGCTTCAATGTCGATCTGGCGCGCACCTTGTGCGAGGAGATCAAGGTCACCTGCACGATTCAGATGCGGCGGTTCGAGACGCTGGTGGACGCGCTGTCGAGTAACCGCGGCGACGCCCTCATCGCCTCCCTCGCCGTCACTCCCGAGTTGCGCAAGCGTATCGATTTCACCGATCCCTATTATCGGACGCCGGCCCGGTTCGTATCACGGCGCGACGCCGCCATGGCCGAGGTGCGCCCGGAATATCTGGAGGGGAAGAAGGTCGGCGTCGTCGCGGGGTCCGCGCACGAGGCCTATCTCAAGGTTTTCTTCACCGACGCCGAACTGCACGGCTACCCGAACGACGAGACGCTGCGGCAGGCGCTGCGGCAGAACGAGGTGGACTTCATTTTCGGTGACGCGATTTCACTGGCGTTCTGGATCAACGGCACGGATTCTGAAAGCTGCTGCGCGTTCAGCGGCGGCCCCTTTATCGAAAGCCGCTATTTCGGCGAAGGCATCGGCATTGCCGTGAGAAAAGGCAATGACGTGCTGCGGCAGGCGTTGAACTGGGCGCTCTTCCGAATCTGGGAGAGAGGCCGCTATACCGATCTGTGGCTGCGGTATTTTTCCGTCAGCCCGTTTTAAAGCGTGATTCCGAAAAGTGGGAACCGGTTTTCGGATAAGATCATGCTCAATCAAAGAGATACGGGTGGCGCGCCGGACGATGCCGCACGCCCTGGAGAGTATAATGTCAGACCTCATGTCCGCGGGCGATCTGCGTGCGCTCGCCGAGCAATCCAATGCGTGGCCGTTCGAGCAGGCGAAATTGATCGTCGCGCGTCTGAAGAAAACGCCGAAGGACGAGGTGCTGTTCGAGACCGGCTACGGCCCCTCCGGACTGCCGCATATCGGCACCTTCGGCGAGGTCGCGCGCACCACCATGGTGCGTCATGCGTTCCGGGTGCTGACGGAGGACAAGATCAAGACGCGGCTGCTCGCATTCTCCGACGACATGGACGGCCTGCGCAAGGTGCCGGACAATGTGCCCAACAAGGAGCTGCTGGCGCGGGATCTCGGCAAGCCGCTGACGAAGGTAGTGGATCCCTTCGGCACCCATTCGAGCTTCGGCGAGCATAACAACGCCCGGCTGCGCGCTTTCCTCGACACTTTCGGTTTCGATTACGAATTCGCCAGTTCGACCGCCTATTACACATCTGGTCGCTTCGACGTGACGCTTCTGAAGGTGCTTGAGAACATAGACAAGGTGATGGCGATCATGCTGCCGTCCCTGCGTGAGGAGCGCGCGGCGAGCTATTCGCCGTTCCTGCCCATCTGCCCGCGCACCGGCGTGGTGTTGCAGGTGCCGATATCCGCGCACGACGCCAAGGCCGGCACGGTTTCCTACGACGACCCAGAGACTAAAGAGCGCGTCACCGTGCCCGTCACCGGCGGGCGCTGCAAACTCCAATGGAAGCCCGACTGGGCGATGCGCTGGACCGCGCTCGGCGTCGATTACGAGATGGCCGGCAAGGACTTGATCGATTCCGTCAAGCTGTCCGGCAAAATCTGTTCGGCGCTCGGCGGCACGCCGCCGGAAGGCTTCAACTACGAACTGTTCCTCGACGACAAGGGCCAGAAGATTTCCAAGTCGAAGGGCAACGGCCTCACCATCGACGAGTGGCTGCGCTATGCCTCGCCGGAATCATTGTCGCTGTTCATGTACCGCGAACCGAAGGCGGCGAAGCGGCTGTATTTCGACGTGATTCCGCGCAACGTCGACGACTACCAGCAGTTCCTCGAAGGCTATCCGCGCCAGGATGCGAGGCAGCAGCTCGCCAATCCGGTCTGGCACATTCATGCCGGCCATCCGCCCTCGGCCGACATGCCGGTCACGTTCCAGTTGCTGCTGACGCTGGTCTCGTCCTCGAACGCGGAGAATGCCGAAACTCTGTGGGGCTTCATCGGCCGCTACCGGCCGGGCGTCACGCCGCAGACCCATCCGAAGCTCGATGCGCTGGTCGGCTATGCCATCAACTATTACCGTGACTTCGTGGCGCCGACGAAAACATTCCGCGAGCCGACCGCGAGCGAGCGCGCCGCCTTGCAGGACCTGCGCGAAGCGCTGTCGCAACTGCCCGCGGACGCCTCGGCCGAAGACATCCAGAACACGGTCTACGAGATCGGCCGCCGCGAACCTTTCCTCAATCACAAGAAGCCCGCCAGGGATGGTCGTCCCGGCGTCTCGCTCGACTGGTTCAACATGCTCTATCAGGTGCTGCTCGGTCAGGAGAAGGGACCGCGCTTCGGCTCCTTCGTCGCGGTCTACGGCGTGCAGAACGCCATCGCGATGATCGACGGCGCATTGGCGCGCGCGGATTAGAGCATGATCCCGAAAAGTGGAAACCGGTTTTCGGATGAGATCATGCTCGATAAAGAAAGTGAACGCTGGAGTCCCTCTCCATCGGGTCATTTGATGCGAACAGATTTGAAGCGAGGCTTTTTGAAGCAGACTTGGAGCGAAGAATGCTGACGCGGGTTGCGGCGGTGCTGGCCGCCATTTGGGGGGCGGGCTTGCTCGGGATCGGATCGGCCGAGGCGCGGCCTGAGATGGTCGGCTATCAGGGCGGCTATGCGCCCGGCACCATCGTCGTGAAAACCAGCGAGCGCCGGCTGTATCTGATCATCGATTCGGACCGCGCTCTCCGATATCCCGTCGGAGTCGGCAGGGCCGGCAAGCAATGGAGCGGCGCCGCGCGCATCGAGGGCAAATATCGCAACCCGGCATGGGCGCCGCCGGCGGAGGTCAAACGCGACAATCCGAGAATTGCGGACGTGATCCCGGGCGGTTCGCCGGCGAATCCGATGGGCGTCGCCGCGATGACTCTCTCCGGCGGCGGGCAATACGCCATTCACGGCACCAACCGGCCAGGGTCGATCGGCCGCTTCGTGTCCTACGGCTGCATCCGCATGTATAATGCCGACATCGACGATCTCTACCGGCGCGTGTCGGTCGGCACGCCGGTGGTGGTGACGCAGCGCTGATCGGATTCCTTTACGGCGAATCCGGAATAGCCGACGCGCGACTGCGCCGGCTTCCGAACCGCTGGCCGACAACGATCGTCTGGTTCGTTGTCACGACGACCGGTTGAGCGTATAGACCGGCAATCCTCCGTTCCGGCACGACAGTTTCAATTCACATCGACCGAGCCCGAAAGCCATGCCTGAAGATATAAAAGTCCGTCAAAGGGCTTTCGAGATCATCAAGACCAGATCATTCGGCCGCGGCAACATCAAACTGGCCTCCGGAAAAACCAGCACGTTCTACTTCGATATGAAACCGACGATGCTGGCTCCTGAAGGGGCCCATGTCCTGTCCGAGCTCATTCTGGCGCGGCTTGCCGGCCAAGGCATCGACTATATCGGCGGGCTGGAGATGGGAGCGGTGCCTCTGATCTCGACCGTCAGCCTTCTCAGCCACATCAGGAATGAACCGCTTCCAGGCTTCTTCGTTCGCAAGGACGTCAAGAAGCACGGAACCCGGAAACTCATCGAGGGTCTCCCCGTCGATGATCTTCGCGGCAAGAGGGTCGTCATCCTGGAGGATGTCACGACGAGCGGCGCGTCCGCCATGATCGCGGTCTCGGCCGCGCAGGCCGAGGGCGCGGAAGTCGTGATGGTTCTGTCGATCGTCGACAGGGGCGAGGGAGCCATGGCTCTCTATAAAGAGAAAAGCATTGAATTCGATTCGCTGTTCAAGGCGGAAGAATTCCTGGCTTCCTAACGCTCCTTCTGAAAGGCCGTCCGTCCGATAATCACCGGCTTGCGCCGTTGCACCAGCTTTCGCGACGGCCGCCATGATAGACGCGGGCGAGGCCGCTCGCCAGCATCGCCGCCGAGACATCAGGCGTTCGCGCCGTAGCGGCGTCGGCGACCACGCGCCCTTGATATTTGTCGGGCCCGATATTGGCGATGGTGACGCCGCCCTCGCCGAGCAGATCGCGCAACCGGGCGCTAGCGGCTTTCGCCAGCCGGAACTCCTCGGCGCAGGAAGCTTTCATTTCCGCGGTGTCGATGCCGCGCAGCCGCACCCGCGTGGTCATGTCGAGGCCGGGCCACAAATGCACCAGCGCCTCGAAGGTGTCGCCGTCGATCGTCCTGATCACGTCGGCCTGGTGCCGCCCCGCCGCATCGGCGGCGCGAGCCCAGATCGCCCGTGCCTCCGTGGGCGTCCGGGGGTTGACCGCCCGTGGTGCGTCGATCCAGCTTCGGATCGGGAGCATGGCGCCGGCCGCCACGCCCACGATAAAGATCCATGGCAGAACCGGCGACAACAGGTTGCGTCGGCGAGGCCCGGACCATGCATTTATTCTGCTGTATGGGTACATATTCCTAACATAGAGTGAGTCGCGCCGCCCGGCAAGTCTGCGCGAGCGGCGATCGGAGCGAAAAGCGCGCCGCTCGGAGCATGGTCCGTTCAAGTTGAAACGGACCATGCTCCGGAGATCACTATCCGGTCGCATTTTCCCGCGGCGAAGCGGAAACCGGTTCGCGTGAAGAAAGCGCGTCAAAACAAGATCATAGAGCCTCGCTTCTGATTCCATCAGAAGCGAAAAGGCTCTAGAAATCCGATGCGATGCCGCCGCGTTCCCAGTCGCCGAACCGGGTCGGTTCGGGACCTTCCGGCCCCTGAATCTCCTTGGGCGGCGCTGACGCATCGGTCTGCGCGGCGCGGCGAGCTTCCGCTTCGGCGAGCGCGCGCCGGGCTTCTGGAGAAAGCTGCTTGCGGGAGCGGGTCTCTCCGGTCCGCGATGACGCGGAAGGCTCATCGATCATGTCATCCTCCGATCGGCGCGACGAACGTATCGCGTGAAAAATTACCTCCACGGATCATGCCGCGAAAAACGCGAAGAGCGTGACGATTCTTATATTTGGCATATTCGCGTGTCACGAATTCGGACTGCCGCGGCGGGCGCACATCAAATGCGTCCACCGTCCCTGATTCCCTTAAGCGATGTGCCTGCCTCATGCCGTCCACCAGATTCGCGCCGCCGACCGAAGCTCCGGGCCTCGCGGCCCGGCGCATCGCAGCGGATATCCTCGACGGTGTCCTGCATAAGCGACGCACCCTCGACGAACAACTCGAAGGCCCGACGGCGCATCCCGGCCTGAAAGCGCTTGCCGACCGCGACCGCGCCTTGATGCGACGCCTGGTGGCGACGATCCTGCGCCGGCTCGGCACCCTCGGTCATTTGCTGTCGCGGCTGCTCGATCGCGGCATTCCGACCGATGCGCCGCGCGCGCAGAGCGCGCTTCTGATCGGGGCGGCGCAGATTCTGTGGATGGATGTGCCGGATCATGCCGCGGTCGATCTGTCGGTGCGGCTCGTGCAATCCGATCGCCGCGCGGCGAAATATGCCGGATTGGTCAACGCGGTGCTGCGCCGATGCGCGCGCGAAGGCCAGTCCCTGATCGAGGAAGTCCGCTCGGAATCGCTCGATACGCCGTCATGGCTGATGGCGCGCTGGAGCGGCTACTACGGCGAGGGCACCGCGAAAGCGATTGCCGCCGCGATCAGCCATGAGCCTGCCCTCGATCTCACCGTCAAAGCGAACGCCGCTCACTGGGCGACGCGGCTGCACGGCGAAACCTTGCCGACCGGAACGGTTCGCACCTCGTTGCACGGCTCGGTGACGATGCTGCCGGGATTCTCCGAGGGGCAGTGGTGGGTCCAGGACGCCGCCGCCGCGCTGCCCGCGCGCCTGTTCGGCGATCTCAGAGGACGGCGGGTCATCGACCTCTGCGCGGCGCCCGGCGGCAAGACCGCCCAACTCGTACAGGCCGGCGCGGAGGTGACCGCGATCGACCGGTCGCCGAACCGGGTGGCGCGGCTGCGCGAAAATCTTGGCCGTCTGTCGCTGGACGCGCGATCGCTCGTGGCCGACGCCATCGAATGGCAGGATGATGTCGCGGGCGACGGTTTCGACGGCGTGCTCGTCGACGCGCCTTGTTCCGCGACCGGCACCATCCGCCGTCATCCGGACGTGGCCTGGCTCAAGCAGGATTCCGATATCGCGGCGCTGACCGCCTTGCAGCAAAGGCTCCTGAACAAGGCGATCACGCTGCTCAGGCCCGGCGGAACGCTGGTCTACTGCACCTGTTCGCTGGAACCCGAGGAGGGTGAGCAGGTCGTTGCCGCGCTGCTTGCGACCGACACGGGGATCCGGCGCGTGCCGGTCAGCGCGGACGAAGTGGCGGGGCTCGCGGATATCGTGACGCCCGAGGGCGATCTGCGTACGTTGCCCTGCCATCTCGCGCATGATGATCCCACGCTCGGCGGATTAGACGGCTTCTACGCGGCGCGATTGACCAGGTCCTGATTCGCAAGGCGGAAGCGGAGATTCGCGGCATTTCAAGATGGTGCGTTGCCGGCCTTTCCGGATTAAAAGGATTCAGTCCTCATCTCCGCAAAGGGATTCGCGGCAATCCCCACATCGAAGGCGCGCGTGTCGGTCGCTCATCGCAGACGCATTTCAGCTCTGGTCGTCAGCCGTTTCGCGCGCCGGACGATGGCGCGCGCCGGCGACGGGCCTGCGGCGCTTTCGCGGCTATGGCCCGGCCGCGCCGACCGCCTGACCATCGCGCCGCACGACCTTCGGACGGCCGACGCCACCCGCGCCGCCGAGATCTATGCCGGCCGCTTCGTGTTCGCGGGCAAGATCGTCACCTGTCACTCCCGCTCGGTCTTCGACCTCGAACCGCCGTCCGAGGACTGGGAAGCCGCGCTGCTGGGCTTTGGCTGGCTGCGGCATCTGCGCGCCGCCGACACCGCGATCACCCGCGCCAACGCGCGATCGCTGGTAGAGGACTGGATCTCGAATCCGGCGCGCAGGCGGCCGGCGTGCCGGCGCGCCGACGTCATGTCGCGGC
Source organism: Nitrobacter winogradskyi Nb-255 (assembly GCF_000012725.1). NCBI lineage: Bacteria > Pseudomonadati > Pseudomonadota > Alphaproteobacteria > Hyphomicrobiales > Nitrobacteraceae > Nitrobacter > Nitrobacter winogradskyi. Next base: position 182,049 of record NC_007406.1, read on the forward strand.
GCGTGATCTCGCTGCTGTCGCAGGCCCCGCTCGTGCTCGGCGAGGCGGACGGAAAGTTCTATCGCCGCTATCTGCGCGCGCTTGCCCGTGACATCCGCCTGCTTCGCTTTGGTTTGCACGATGCTCCTGACGGGGTGTCACGGCTGCAGGTCGTGATCGCGTTGTGTTACGCTTCACTGTGCCTTGCCAACCAGGCCCGCACCATCCGCAGCGCGACCCGCAAGCTCTCCGAGGAACTGCGGCGGCAGATCCTGCCCGACGGCGGTCATGTCTCGCGCAATCCCGGCGCCCTGATCGAACTGCTGATCGACTTGCTCCCGCTGCGGCAGACCTTCGCCGCGCGCAACATCGCGCCGCCGCCGGCGCTCTTGAACGCCATCGACCGCATGATGCCGATGCTGCGCTTCTTCCGCCACGGCGACGGCAGCTTCGCGCTGTTCAACGGCATGAGCAGCACGCCGTCCGACCTTCTGGCGACGCTCCTCGCCTATGACGACACCCGCGGCATACCGATGGCCAGCATGCCGCATACGGGCTTTCAGCGGATCGACGCCGGCGCGACGATCCTGATCGTCGATGCCGGGCTGCCGCCGCCGCCGAACCTCAGCGAGGAAGCTCATGCGGGCTGCCTGTCGTTCGAGCTGTCCTCCGGACTGAACCGGATCGTCACAAATTGCGGAATGTCCTCGACCGGACGCGACACATGGCGCGTGTTCGCGCGCTCGACAGCCGCGCACTCCACGCTGGTCTGCCATCAGACATCCTCGTGTCAGTTCGTCGAACAGTCGGCGATGAAGCGGCTGCTCCAGGGGGCGCCGATCGTCAGCGGTCCGGCCCATGTCGAAAGCCTTCGCGAAACCATCGACGGCGGCGAGCGGCTGACGGCTTCGCATGACGGTTATCTCGCGCGGTTTGGCCTGATCCACCGACGCGTGCTGACGATGGCGCATGACGGCTCGCGGCTGGAGGGCGAGGACATGCTGGAGCCGGCCCCCGGCGGCCGCATCAAGGGCAGCCAGATTCGTTACGCATTGCGGTTTCACCTGCATCCGTCCGTGAAGGCCACTCGCCTCGATGATGCGCATGGGGTGATGCTGGTGTTGCCGAACCGTGAGGTCTGGACGTTCGAGGCGACTCAAGACCGGGTCGAGCTTGAGGACAGCGTTTTTCTCGCCGGCAACGACGGTCCGCGGCGCACGGTGCAGATCGTGATCCACCAGAATGCGCGGGAAGTCTCACGGGTGCGCTGGGGTTTCGTGCGCTCGGCCACCTCGGCCGCGGCCACCAATGCTCGCCGTCAGGCACGGCGCGAGCCGGAATTGCCGCTGTAGGCGCGCATTCCGTCCGTGGTCGGCGCCTGCACATCGGACAACGCCGGTTTCATGCGCTGCGAAATCATGTTAACGGGCGGCCTTGATTTCCCCAGGATCGTCCTCATGACCGACCGACCCCGCCGCGTGACCCGCGCCTTGCTTTCCGTTTCCGACAAGACCGGCCTGACCGAGTTCGCCCGCGCGCTTGCCGACCTCGGCGTCGAACTGGTCTCGACCGGCGGCACCGCCAAGGAAATCGCGGCGGCGGGATTGAAGGTCAGTGACGTCTCCGACCTGACGGGTTTTCCCGAAATGATGGACGGCCGGGTCAAGACGCTGCATCCGAAGGTGCATGGCGGCCTGCTCGCCATCCGCGACAACGCCGATCATGCGAAGTCCATGAAGGACCACGGCATCGCCCCGATCGATCTTTTGGTCGTCAATCTCTATCCGTTCGAATCAACGGTCGATAAAGGCGCCGCCTGCGAGGAGTGCATCGAGAATATCGACATCGGCGGCCCCGCGATGATTCGCGCCGCCGCCAAGAACCATGATGACGTAGCGGTCGTGGTCGAACCGCAGGATTATCAGGCGGTGCTTGACGAACTCAAGGCCAACGCGGGCGCGACGACGTTGAGCTTGCGCAAGCGCCTCGCCGCGAAAGCCTACGCCCGGACCGCCGCCTATGATGCGGCGATCTCCAACTGGTTCGCGGTGCAGCTTGAGACCGATGCGCCCGACTATCGCGCCGTCGGCGGCCGTCTCGCGCAGAGGTTGCGCTATGGCGAGAATCCGCACCAGACCGCCGCGTTCTATCGCACGCCGGAGCGGCGCGCCGGCGTAGCCACCGCGCGGCAGTTGCAGGGCAAGGAACTGTCCTACAACAACATCAACGACACCGACGCGGCTTACGAGTGCGTCGCCGAATTCGATGCGGCGCGCACCGCGGCCTGCGTCATCATCAAGCACGCCAATCCCTGCGGTGTCGCGGAAGGCTCAAGCCTCACCGAAGCCTATCGCCGGGCGCTCGCCTGTGACCAGACCTCGGCCTATGGCGGCATCATAGCCTTCAACCGCACCATCGACGCCGACGCCGCCAATGCGGTGGCCGGCATCTTCACCGAAGTCATCATCGCGCCCGATGCGACCGAGGAGGCGATCGCGGTCATCGGCAAGCGCAAGAACCTGCGGCTGCTGCTGGCCGGCGGCCTGCCCGATCCGCGCGCGCGCGGCCTGACCGCGAAGACGGTCGCCGGCGGGCTTCTGGTGCAGGGCCGTGACAACGCCGTCATTGATGATATGTCACTGAAGGTCGTCACGAAGCGTCCGCCGACCGAGGCGGAGATGCGCGACCTGCGGTTCGCCTTCCGTGTCGCCAAGCACGTCAAGTCGAACACCATCGTCTATGCCAGGGATCTCGCCACCGTCGGCATCGGCGCGGGCCAGATGAGCCGCGTCGATTCCGCGCGCATCGCCGCGCGCAAGGCGGAAGATGCGGCGCGCGATCTGAAGCTCGCCGAGCCCTTGACCAAAGGCTCGGTCGTGGCGTCGGATGCGTTCTTTCCCTTCGCCGACGGCATGCTCGCCTGTATCAAAGCCGGCGCCACCGCGGTCATCCAGCCCGGCGGCTCCATGCGCGACGAGGAGGTGATCAAGGCCGCCGACGAGCATGGCATCGCCATGGTGTTCACCGGCGTCAGGCATTTCCGTCATTAGAGCGGCCGCCGGTCAAATGGAATCAGCGCCGCCGCTCCAGTTAATTGATTGAGCATCGGATTTATCCCGAAACCGGTTCCCACTTTCGGGTCCGATGCTCTAGAGCATGATCCCGACTCGAAGGGCCGCGCCAGCGCAAAGTGGAAACCGGTTTTCGGATAAGATCATGCTCCATCAAAAAGTTAAGGCTAGAGCGTTTTCGAGCCGAACCAAACGGATGAGATCGGTGGCAGGCGGAGCGTTGCTGCTCCTTGGCGTGTCGTCGCTGCCCGCGCTCGCGGATGACGGCAAGGGCATCACCAGGCCGCCGGGCCGAGCGACATCCTGCACGCCGTGTCACGGTCGGAACGGAGAAGGACAGCCGGTGCGTGGCATTCCACGCCTTGCCGGTCTCAACGCGGACTACTTTGAACGTCAGCTCGCGAGTTTCAAGAACGCCACGCGCAGAAACCGCATCATGCTGATGATCGCATCGGATCTGTCGGACGACGAAAGCAGGGCGCTCGCCAGCTACTATGCGGGCATGTCGACACCGAAACCCCAAACCGCGCCCGCCGATCGAGCCGTGATCGCGGCCGGAGCGGAGCTTGCCGCGAACGGCGATCCGTCGAAAGACCTGCAGGGGTGTGGGCAGTGCCACGGCGCCGATGGCCTCGGCGCGGGAGCGGATTTTCCCCGTCTCGCGGGACAATCGGCGCTTTATATCGAGAAGGCGCTTCGGTCGTGGAAAGCCGGTGATCGCAAGAACGATCCCGGCGGCGTGATGGCTGATGTCGCGAACAAGCTGACCGACGACCAGATCAAAAGCGTTGCCGCCTATTACGAGAGCCTGCCCATTGCGGCGGCGGCCCCGGCTCCGGAAGCCAACAAGCCGTGATCCGATTGCGGGCGGCTAGAGCATGATTGCTTTTGATTGAATCAGAAGCGAGGCTCCATGATATTGATTTGACGCGTTTTCTTCACGCGAGCAGGTCACCCACTTCGCTCGAAAACGCTTTAATCCCGCACGCGCGACAGTAGCGCAAGCCCGGCGACGAAGAATAGCACCAGCACCGCCATGCCCGCTTTCTGGCTTGCGGTGACGGCGGTGATGAAGCCGATCAGCAGCGGACCGACGAACGACGTCACTTTTCCGGTCAGCGCGAACAATCCGAAGAACTGGGTGATGCGCTCCTTCGGCGCCATCCTTATCAGCAGCGTGCGCGAGGCCGCCTGTAAAGGTCCGCCCGCGCCGCCGATCAGGCATCCGAGGATGAGATAGGCCTTCTCCGCCGGTGCGGCGAACAGGCCGCCGCCAGGCGAGGGCGGCGTCACGCTCACGAACAGGATCGAGTCCTTGTCCACCATCAGGATCATGATGATCGACAACAACAAGACCGTCATGCTGGTCGCGATGACGGCCTTGGGCCCCACCCGATCGTCGAGCTTGCCGCCGATCCACGCGCCGAGCGCGCCGGCGATCGCAAGCAGCATCCCGAACGTTCCGATCTCGATGGTGTGCCAGCCGAACGTGCCCGCGGCATAGATCCCGCCGAACGCGAACAGCGACACCAGCCCATCGGTGTAGATCATGTTGGCCAGCAGGAAGGTCGCCAGCGATCGCCGTTGCGGCAGTTCGCGGAGCGTGCCGCGCAGCCCGATCAGTCCTTCGCGGAGCGCCATCCGCACCGAGCGCTTCGCAGGAAGATCGGGCGTCAGCAAGAACATCGGCAGGACGAAGATGATGAACCAGAGGCCCGTCAGCGGGCCGGTGATGCGATCGCCCTCGTGGGTGGCGGGATCGAGACCGAACAACGGAGTCATGCCGAACAGCGTCTTGCCGGTGGCGGGATTGGCGGCGAGGAAGCCCAGCACCAGGATCAGACTGAGGATGCCGCCGACATAGCCGGTGGCCCAGCCGGTCCCCGACAGGCGGCCGATCCTGTGCGGCGGCACCAGCGACGGCATCATCGCATTGTTGAACACGGTGGCGAACTCGACGCCGATGGTGGCGATGCCGTAGGCGATCAGCAGCGGCAGGATCACGCCGGGGTCGCCGGGCTTGCCGATCCACATCAGGCTGGAGCCGATCACCAGCAGCGCGCCGAAGGCCGCGATCCACGGCTTGCGCCGGCCGTTGGCGTCGGCGATGGCGCCCAGCACCGGCGAGGCGAGCGCGATCACGAGGCCGGCCGCGCCGGTCGCGAATCCCCACAGCGATTGCCCCTCGGCGGGGGTCGCCGCCACGAAAGTCGCGAAATACGGCGCGAACACGAAGGTCGTGATCAGCGTGAAATAGGGCTGCGCCGCCCAATCGAACATGATCCAGCTGTTGATGGCGGTGCGAGAGGCATAACGCTCTCCGGGTTCCGCGCCATCCGCCGGTAAGGCTGTCGTCACCGCCATGCCGATATGTTCATGCCCGGTATGTTCCGTCGAATCGCGTGAGGCGTCTGACCCTGCGCCTCAATTCCTATAGCATCGTTCCTGTTAACGACAACGAATCCTCCAGATACGGGACCAATGGATGATCCGCCGCGAGATACGCCGGTACGTATTTTTCCTGTTTGCGATGAGTGTAATCGTCGCATGGACGCCGTTGTCGTCGCTCGCCTTCGCGCAGGATGCGCGCGGCGCGGTCCCGGCGGTGACCTCCGACGCGATTCGTCCGGTCGCCGCCAAACACGGCATGGTGGTGGCGCAGGAGCGGCTCGCGGCCAGGATCGGCGCTGACGTACTCGCGCAGGGCGGCAATGCCGTCGATGCGGCGGTCGCGACCGGTTTCGCCCTGGCGGTCACCTATCCGCGCGCCGGAAACATCGGCGGCGGCGGGTTCATGCTGATTCACCTGGCCGATTCCAGCCGTGACATCGCCATCGATTATCGCGAGACCGCGCCAGGCGCGACCGGACGCGACATCTTCCTCGGCGCCGACGGCAAGCCCGACCCGGCGAAGTCGCGTGATTCCGCGCTCGGCATCGGCGTGCCCGGCACCGTCGCGGGACTGGCGCTGGCGCTCGACAGATACGGCTCCGGCAGGTTCACGCTTGCCCGCCTTCTTCAGCCCGCGATCACGCTGGCGCGCGAGGGGATCACGGTAGCCGACGACAGCGCCGACACGTTGTCGGGGTCGCATGACCGTCTTGCGCGCTGGCCGTCCTCGATGAAGATTTTCGCGCGTCCCGACGGCGCCGCCTTGCGCGAGGGCGATCGGCTGGTCCAGACCGATCTGGCCGCGACCCTGACCGCGATCGCCGGGCAGGGGCCGCAAGGTTTTTATGAAGGTCCGGTGGCTTCGAAGCTGGTGAAGGGGATCGGCGCGGCCGGCGGAATCATGACGCTTGAGGACCTCAAGTCCTATCGGCCGCTGATCCGGGAGCCGGTGCGGGGCAGGTATCGGGGCTATGACATCATCTCGATGCCGCTATCATCGTCCGGCGGCACCGTGCTCCTCGAATCGCTGAACATCCTCGAAGGCTTCCCGATGCGCGACCTGCATCAGGGATCGCCGGATTCGCTGCATGTGCTGGTCGAGGCGATGAAGCGCGCCTATGCGGATCGCGCGCGCCATCTCGGCGATCCCGCTTTCGTCAACGCTCCGGTTACGACCCTGCTTGCGAAAGACTACGCCGCGAAACAGCGCGCCTCGATCGACATGATGAACGCGACGCCGGCCGACGCCGTGCTCGCGTCGCCCCGCGAAGGAGACAACACCACGCATTTCTCCGTGGCCGACGCCTTCGGCAATGTCGTCAGCAACACCTACACGCTGAACTTCAGCTATGGCGTCGGACTGGTGGCGGAGGGCACCGGCGTCCTGCTCAACAACGAGCTTGACGATTTTACCGCAGCACCCGGCGCGGCGAACGCCTTCGGTCTGGTCGGGTTCGAGGCCAACCTGCCCGGTCCCGGCAAGCGGCCGCTGTCCTCGATGACGCCGACCATCGTTCTGAAGGACGGCAAGCCGGTGCTGGCGACGGGATCGCCCGGCGGCAGCCGCATCGTCTCCACGGTGCTTCAGGTGATCGTCAACGTGCTCGATTACGATATGAACATCGCCGCCGCCGTTCAGGCGCCGCGGCTGCATCATCAGTGGCTGCCGGATGAAGTCCGCGCCGAAGAAGGATTTCCCGATGGCGTCATCGCGGAATTGAGGGCGCGAGGCCACACCGTCGTTGTCCCGATGGGACAGACCTCGGCCAACTCCATCGCCATCACCCCGGATGGCTTGTTCGGCGCGCCGGATCCGCGGACCCGCGGGTCAAGCGCCGCCGGATATTGAGGTGATGACCTGCGCGGGCGCTGAGCCTCCACAAGGATTCGATCATGATGACCACGCAACCGCTGTGGCGGGCGTATGTCCTCTTCCTGATGCCGATGATGCTGAGCAACGTCCTCCAGTCGTTGTTCGGAACCGTCAACGGCATCTATCTCGGCCAGATGATCGGCGTCGATGCGCTCGCCGCCGTCTCCATCTTCTTTCCGGTGATGTTCTTCTTTCTCTCCTTCATCCTCGGACTCGGCGCGGGTTCGTCGATGCTGATCGGCCAGGCGTGGGGCGCGCGCGAAGCCGGCAAGGCTAAGGCGATCGCGGGAACCACGCTCGCCCTGACGTTGCTCGGCGGCGGCGTCATTGCGGTCGGCGGGGGACTGTTCGCGCGCGAACTGATGATGGCGCTGGCCGTGCCGTCCAACATTCTCGACGATGCGACGGACTACGCCCGCATCATGATGATCACCATGCCGGCGATCTTCACGTTCCTGCTCGCAACCGCGATGATGCGCGGCGTCGGCGACACGGTCACGCCGTTATGGGCGCTTGCGATCTCGACAGCGATCGGGCTCGTCGTGACGCCGGCGCTCATCCGCGGATGGTTCGGCTTGCCGCGGCTGGGCGTGGTCAGCGCGGCGATCGCGTCCGCGATCTCGGCGGTGGTGACGCTGCTGTGGCTCGGGCTGCACATGCGGTGGATGAACCATCCGCTGGCGCCCGATAAGGTGCTGCTGCGCGCGATGCGGCTCGATCGCGAACTGCTCGGCAAGGTGCTGCGTATCGGGATTCCGACCGCCGTCCAGCTCATGGCGATGTCACTCGCCGAGATCGTGCTGCTCGGCATCGTCAACGGCTTCGGCTCCGACGCCACGGCCGCCTATGGCGCCGTCAACCAGGTGCTGGGCTACGCGCAATTCCCGGCGATCTCGATCGCCATCACCGCGTCGATCTTCGCGGCGCAGGCGATCGGCGCGGGCGAGAGCGAACGGATCGGCGCGGTCGTGCGCACCGCGATGTGGCTCAACCTGTTGATGACCGGCGGTCTGGTCGTCCTTGGCTACCTGTTCTCACGGACCATCGTCGGGCTTTTCATCACCAGCCCGGAGGTGCTCGAACTGGCGCAGACGCTGCTGTACATCGTGCTCTGGAGCACGGTCCCGTTCGGCATGGCGTGCGTATTCGCCGCCACCATGCGGGCGAGCGGAACGGTGATGGTGCCGACGCTGCTGTCGATTCTCGCGATCGTCGTGGTCGAGGTGCCGGTCGCCATCGTGCTCAGCCGCCAGATCGGGGTCGAGGGCGTCTGGATCGCCTATCCGGCCGCGTTCTGCGCGATGATGGCGTTGCAAATGGCCTTCTATCTGATGGTCTGGCGCAAGCAGGAGATCAGGCGGCTGATCTGATGAAACAGCACAGGTCTTGCCTTGCGCAAGGATATCCACTTCGCCTGAAAATGCTCCGGACATAGACAAACAGGGAGCCCATCGATGCGCATTCTCGTCGTCGGGGCCGGCGCGACCGGCGGCTATTTCGGCGGCTGCCTGTTGCGGGCCGGTCAGGATGTAACCTTCCTGGTGCGCCCCAAACGCGCCACTGAGCTGGCGAGCGCCGGTCTTGTCATCCGTAGCCCGCACGGCGACTTCACGCTCGATAATCCGCCGACAGTGCAGGCCGATGGCGTGAGCGAGACATTCGATCTCGTTCTGCTGAGCTGCAAGGCGTTCGATCTGGAAGACGCGATCGCATCATTCGCGAGGGCCGTGGGACCGACGACAGCGATCGTCCCGCTGCTCAACGGGATGCTGCACCTGGAGACGCTCGACGCCGCGTTCAGCCGCGAGCGCGTGCTCGGCGGCCTGTGCTCGCTCGCGGTCACTCTCAACGAGAAGCGCGAGGTCGTCCATCTCGCGCCGATGCACTCGCTTCGCTTCGGCGAGCGCGACGGCGGTGCGAGCGAGCGCGTCCGGGCCATCGCCGAAGCTTTCGCCGGCGCAAGGTGTGGCGCGCAGCCGTCCGAAACCATCATCCAGGACATGTGGGAGAAGTGGGTGTTTCTGGCGGCGCTCGCCGGCGCGACCTGCGTGATGCGTGCATCCATCGGCCAGATCGTCGCCGCGCCCGGCGGCCGTGATTTCATGCTGGCCTTAACGGACGAGGCCGCCGGTATCGCGAAAGCGGCAGGTTATGCACCGCGCGAAGAATTCCTGAGCGGCGCGACCGCGATGCTGACGGCGGCGGGCTCGCAGCTCACCGCATCCATGTTCCGCGACATCGAGACCGGCGCCCGGGTCGAAGCCGACCATATCATGGGCGATCTCATCGCTCGTGCCGAAGCCGCGAAGCTCCCGGTGCCGAAGCTCCGCACCATCCATACGCATTTGAAGGCGTATGAGAACCGGCGGGGATGATGCGAGGTGCGCGCGCTGCCCGCCGGTGTTCAGACCCGCCGTGTTCAGAAGTCCAGGTCGACATAGGTGCGCGACGCCGGCACTCCCGCCAGCCATTCGCTCAGCAGCGGACGGAATGAGGGCCGCGACTTGATCCGCGCATACCACGCCTTCGCCGCCTCGTCCTCGGCCCATGGCACGTCGCCAAGGTAATCGATCGCCGACAGATGCGCCGCCGCAGCAAGGTCTGCATAGGTCAGCCGATCGCCGGCCAGATAGTTGCGCGTTCGCGCCAGCCAGCCGATATAGGCCAGATGATAGCGCACGTTCGTCCGCGCGGCGCGTATCACGTCGGTCTCCGGCGGACCGCCGCCGATCTCCTCCGCCATGAAGCGCTTGTAGATGCGTTCGGTCACGAGCGGGCTCGAGACCTCCTCGAAGAATTTCTCGTTGAACCACGCCATCAGACGGCGCACCTCGATGCGCTCGGGCATCGAGGTCGGCAACAGCCGGCGCTCGCCGACGCGTTCGCCATAGGTCTCGTCGAGATAGTCCGCAATGATCGCGGCGCCGGGAACCGCCGGGATGCCTTCGGCGATCAGCACCGGCGTGGTGCCCGCCGGATTGAGTCTCAGGAAAGCTTCACGCCGCTCCCACACCCGCTCTTCCACCGGCCTGACATCGAGTCCATGCTCGCCGAGAATCAGGCGAATAAAGCGCGATTGCGGACAGAATGGATGATGCAGCAGCGTGAACATGGCGCCCTTGATAGGTTTGCGATGCTTAAGAAAGTATCTCTAAAGCGTTAACGGCGATCGCTTCCGACCTGTCGGGCAGCGGGCGAATCCGTTCTCGCCGCCGCCTCCATTCCATGCATGCGAAGCCTGCGGAAACCGAATCCGAACGGAATCGGAGAATGTGTCCGTCGTCTTCATGTATTTTGGGCATTGCTGCTCTGCGGCGAATAAGCGAGAAGGACCAACCGTTCGCAGTCGAATAGAACTCAGAACAGGCTATTTTCATGATTTCCGATGCGATCAGAGCCGTGATTCTCGGCATCATCGAGGGCGTCACCGAATTCCTGCCGGTGTCCTCGACCGGCCATCTGCTGCTGGCGGAGCGCTTCTTCGATCTCGGTTCGGGGAACTTCTGGGACACGTTCACAGTGCTGATTCAGCCTGGCGCGATTCTGGCGATTGTGGTCATCTATTTTGCCAAACTGTGGCGGGTCGCGCTCGGCATGTTCTCCAATCCCGCGGACCGGCGCTTCGTCATCGGCGTGCTCGCGGCCTTCCTGCCCGCGGTGATCGTCGGACTGATCGCAGGCAAATACATCAAGGAACTGCTGTTCAATCCGTGGGTGGTGTGCTTCTCGCTGATCGTCGGCGGCGCGGTGCTGATGTGGGTCGATCAGCTCGATCACCGGCCGCGCGAACACGACGCCACGGCGTTTCCGCTGCCGATGTATGTCTGGATCGGAATCGCGCAATGCGTCGCGATGATTCCCGGCGTGTCGCGCTCCGGCGCCACCATTGTCTCTGCGATGCTGCTCGGCGCCGACAAGCGCGCGGCGGCTGAATTTTCGTTCTTCCTCGCGATTCCCACCATGACCGGCGCCTTCGCCTATGACTTCTACAAGAACCACGCCGACATGACGACCGACGATCTCGGGACCGTCGCGATCGGCTTCGTGGTGTCGTTCGTCACGGCGATCATCGTGGTCAAGGCGTTCCTGAGCTATGTCACGCGCAACGGCTTTACGTTCTTCGCCTGGTGGCGGGTGATCGTCGGCACGCTCGGTCTGATCGCGCTGGCGCTGGGACGGTAGAGCTGACGGGGAGCGAAACTCACGCGCCCTTCGGCGCGAACTGGCCGGCCTTGCGGAAGCGCCAGAGATATTGCGGCACCACGGCCTCCATCGAGTCCGGCGCGATGCCCAATCCTTGCAGCGTGAGGCCCGCGGCCGTCGCCGTGTTGGAAACGACGTTGTCGGTTCTGAGCAGCGCGACCTGGTCCGGCGTCAGCTTCAGGGGTCCCGGCGCGAACTGCAGGCCCATTGCCATGAGGCGGGCCATGAGGAACGGCACCGGCACCAGCATCCGCTCGCGCTCGATGACGCGCAGGATGATCCGCATGATCTCGCGCATCGAGAGCACGTCGGGACCGCCGAGTTCATAGACGGCGCCCGCCTTGGTTCTGCCGTCGACCGCGTCGGCCACGGCGGTTGCGACGTCGCCGACATGGACCGGCTGCATCCTGGTCGCGCCACCGCCGATCAGCGGCAGCATGGGCGATATCAGCGCGAGCGCCGCAAACCGGTTGGCGAACTGGTCCTCGGGACCGAACATCACCGACGGCCGCAGGATGGTCGCGGACGGCACCGCCGCCAGGACCGCCTTTTCTCCGGAGGCCTTGGCGCGGGCGTAGGCCGATGCCGATGCCGGGTCGGCGCCGATCGCTGAAACATGCACCAGGCGCGCGCCGGCGGCCGCGGCCGTCTCCGCGACGGTCGCCGCGCCTTTGGCCACCACGGCGTCGAACGTCTGCCGGCCGCTCTTGGTCAGGATGCCGACCAGGTTGACGGCAACTTCGGACCCCCGCATGGCCGCGCGGACCGACGCCGGATGGCGTAGATTGACCTGGACGGCATGGATCTGGCCGACCTTGCCGAGCGGTTGCAGATGCCCGGCCAGTTCGGGCCGCCGGACGCCGACCCGGATGCGGTAATCGCGTTTGGCGAGCGCGCGCACCACATATCGGCCGAGGAAGCCCGAGCCTCCGAAAACCGTGACGAGCGTGTCCGAATTCGATGCCATGATCTGGTCCTCAAAGGCGTTGGTATCAGGTCGAGAGAAGGGATATTCCGCCGTTCCGCGGCACGTCAACCGGCGGGCCGTCCAGCCCGCCATTCGAGCAACGCTTCAAGGATTTGACAAGCGCGCGCCCGATGCCTACTAACCCGCCCGGGCCCAGGTGGCGGAATTGGTAGACGCGCTGGCTTCAGGTGCCAGTGGCTGCAAGGCCGTGAAGGTTCGAGTCCTTTCCTGGGCACCACGAGGCTTCAAACGTTTGTTTGAAGGCAGAGTTTCCCGATCGTCGATGCTTTTGGCAAACTGATTGATGTCGGCATTCGTTGCTTGCTGGGCCGCCCGAAACATCCTCTGCCAATGCGCGCGGATTAGTGGCATACGGTTGTCCGGTTTTCTTGCTTATTCATCCATGCGTCAGGAGTGCATCGTTCATGGCTGTGTCCGATATCATGCTGGCGGCGAGGCTCAACGATCAGGCCGAACTCTTCAGGGAAAAGGGACGCTATGACGAGGCCGAGCCGCTCTACAAACAGGCGCTGGCGATCTTCGCCAAGGCGCGCGGGTTCGATCATCCTTCGGTCGCGCTGGCGCTGACCGATCTTGCCGAATTGTACACCCTCCAGAACCGCTATGACGAGGCCGAGCCGCTTTACCAGCGGGCGCTGGTGATCTGGAAGAAAGCCGTCGGGCCGCATCACCCGGATATCGTGCAGTCGCTGAACAGCCTGGCCAACCTGTACAGCGTCCAGGGTCGCTACGCCGAGGCCGAGCCGCTCTACAAGCGGGCGATCGCGATATTCGAGAAATCGCTCGGCGCCAATCATCCCTCGGTCGCATCGGCGCTGGACAATCTGGCCTCGATCTACAAGGCGGAAGCGCGTTACGCCGAGGCCGAGCCGCTCTACAAGACCGCGCTGGCGATTCGGGAGAAGTCTCTCGGTCCCGATCACCCCGATGTCGCGCGATCGCGGGATAATCTGGCCGGCCTTCCTGGCGCCCAGTAGGGTGCCGCCGGCGGTGCTTCAGAGCGTTTTCGCTTCTGGCTGAATCAGAAGCGAAGCTCTAGAAATGGTTGTCTGGTCGCATTTTCCGGCGAACCGGTATCCACTTCGCCGGAAAATGCTCTAGTTATTTTGACGCGTTTTCTTCACGCGAAGCGGCATCGATCCTCGGGTCAAGCGCGAGGACATGCTTCACTCGAAAACGCTATAGAAGCCACCGGTCCTTGCAGGATCAGCAGCCGAACTCCGGGATTGTGATCTGACGCAATGTGTTTACGGGGTTTCTCCCGCCACGCCGGATGAGGTCTGGGGCGGCAGGATTGCGTCGTCGGACGGCAGGTTCCGTGTCTTGCGCAATTCCCACAAGACGATCAGGACCGGCGATAGAAAAACCAGAAGAAGCCCGAAGACCACAGTTCCCAGAAGGATCGCTTTCAACGCCGACCATACGGCCAGCAGAAGATGCATCAGTATCTTCAGGACGAGGACCACCTCGCCATACACCATCGAGAAATATCCGAGGGCGTACATCACCATGCCCGCCAGGATCGACAGGGCCAGCGCCGGCACCAACAGCGCCAGCAGCCGGAAGTTCAGTATGGAAAGCATCTGCTTCTTGACGTCCGCCTGCATCGCTGCTTTCGCCTCCGGCTGATCAATTACCCGAATCGTATCGCTGAGAGGCCCGCTATGCAAGGATCAGGACGGCCTTTGGCGGGCCGAACTGCCTGCCGATAGGCTCAAATCCTGGACCTGACGACCTGGGGTCGTTGGATTCCATCGTTTTGCACGGCGGATTCGTATCGGTCCGTTGTTCTCGTCGATCTCGAATGCGCCCGTCTTTCTGACGAGGCGACTGAGCTTGCTGAAGCCATAGGTACGGATATCGAAATCCGAGAACAGTTTGGGTATTTGCTGCCCCACTTGACCGAGGCGCGCCCATCCATCCTCGCTTTCGATCCGCGAAAGCGCCTTGTTGAGGATCGGAACGGCGTCGCTCGGTGGCTTCAGCGCATTTGAGTTGGGCAGTATCGATGGCGAAACAGCTATTGGTTTGCGTGCGGGCTTTCTCGGAAGGAGGCTTTCAAGCGAGATGAACCTATTGCAAGCTCGCCGAAAGCAGTCCGGCGTTTTCTTTTCGCCGAACCCATAAACATTCGCGCCCTCACGCCGGAGTCGGGCGGCGAGACCTGTGAAATCGCTATCGGACGAGATCAGACAAAATCCATGGATCCGGCCGTCGTGCAAGAGGTCCATTGCGTCGATGACGATCGCCATGTCCGCCGAATTCCTGCCTTTCACCGCAGGATCACGCCTTTCGAGCGAATGATCAGGTAATACCTCGGTCCAGCCCTTTAGGTTCGGATCCGAGAGATTCCCATAGATGAGCCGGACCGGCGCGTCGCCCAGTTGGGCGATTTCCCTGAAGATACCGTCGGCAAATTTCGGCGGAACATTTTCAGCATCAATGAAAACGGCGAAACGTGGCAATCGCTGTCGTGGTTCGGCTTTCATCCGGCACCCTTGATCGAACTGCGCAATCTGCCGATCTTGCCTCGTTATCGTTGATATTATTGAAATCGGGTCGTTGTCGTGCATACAAACGAGGACTGGAGTTAGCGAAATCTTGCAGAATGATCCGGTATTTCCGGCCTGTTGAAGCTATTCATCAAGTCATTGGGCGTGATACGAGCCGGACGCTGGCCACCAGGTCTTTCAAAGGGATCGCGCCGCTCGTGTGTGAGAGCGCTTCAGCTTCTGACGGAATCAGAAGCGGAGCTTTATTTTCTTGATTTAACACGCTTTCTTCATTCGAACCGGTGCCCATCCCCGGATCAAGCCCGAGGACATGCTTCGTTCGACAACGCTATAGTCATTCAACGATATTTCAGCCGCCAATCGATTCGACGAAACCAGGACACCATGAAGGCCGAGACATAATGACCATCCGCCTGCACCGCGGCGACCTGCCGCATCAGGATCTTGCGCGCTACACCGGTTCGGCGGCGATCGATACCGAGACCATGGGGCTCAAGCCGCACCGCGACCGGCTGTGCGTGGTGCAGATGTCGCCGGGCGACGGTTCGGCCGACGTGATCCAGATCGCGCGCGGGCAGCGTGACGCGCCGAACCTGATCAAGCTTCTCAAAGACCCTGCCATCGTCAAGATCTTCCACTTCGCGCGATTCGACCTCGCCGCGCTGTACAACGCATTCGGCGTGATGCCCCGGCCGGTCTACTGCACCAAGATCGCCTCGCGGCTGATTCGCACCTACACCGATCGGCACGGCCTGAAGGATCTCGTGCGCGAACTGCTCAGCATCGACCTGTCGAAGCAGCAGCAATCGAGCGACTGGGGATCGCCGACCCTGAGCGACGCGCAGCTGGCCTATGCCGCGTCCGATGTGCTGCATCTGCACGCCTTGCGCGATAAGCTCGAGGCCACCCTGGCGCGCGAGGATCGCTCAGCGCTCGCGCAGGCGTGTTTCGAGTTCCTGCCGTCGCGGGCGATGCTCGATCTGGCCGGCTGGGAAACCGAAGACATCTTCGCGCACTCATAAGCCACGAATCGCACCGATGATCGCCGCCTTGCGGCCGGTCGTTACACCTTTCGCCCCCTTTCGGTCACACTCCTCGTTCTCGGTGGTGCCCGCTTTCGGGCGGATGCGATCAGGATGCGCCGTGATGTGCTGCCGCCGCACGAATGTCCGGGCTGCGAAGTCCCCCATTTCGGGATAGGATAATCAGAACAGGCCCCCTGGAGCAGCGGTGTACCCGGTTCAAAATCCCACCTACCAAGCCGGAATTCAGACCGGGCTGGAAGCCAGGTTCGCCCGCGCGGCCCGCCACAGCCGCATGGTGCGGACCCTGCGGATCGCGGTGCCGGCGGCGGTCGGGCTGGCGATGGCCGGGCTGATCGGCGTCGCGGCCTTCAACCCTTTTCGCACGCTGGCGAATCTGCCGCTCGATATGGATAATCTCGTGGTCTCCGGCACCAAGATTACGATGGAATCGCCCCGCCTTGCCGGTTTCACGCCCGACAAGCGGCCCTACGAAATGCAGGCCACGACGGCGACGCAGGACGTCGCCGATCCCGATCATGTCGAGCTGCACACCTTGCGCGCCAAGGTGCTGATGGAGGACCGCACGACGGTGACCCTGAATTCCCGCACCGGGGTGTTCAATACGAAAACGCAAGTGCTCGACCTGCGCAAGGATATCCTCATGCTGTCTTCGACCGGATACGAGGCGCGGCTGACCCATGCGATCGTCGATATGGGCCGGGGCACCGTTACCTCGGACCAGCCGGTGGATGTCAAGCTGCTGAACGGAACGCTGACCGCCGACACAATGCAGGTCACCGAAAAGGGCGACGTGGTGCGATTTGAGAACAATGTCGTCATGCACCTGGTGATGGATCGTGCTCCCGCAGATGCCGGCACGGGCGGTGATAAGGAATGATTTCGGCCGTGCAGAATCGTCGCCGCTTTTTTTTGCCGGCCTTCCGCATGGCGGTCCTGCTGCGCGGCGGCGTGGTCGCCGTCGCTTTGATGGCGGCCGGTGAAGCGGCCGCGCAAAGCACGGTGCAGGGTGTTCCTAACGCGATGCAGGGCTTCTCGCAGAATCGCGATCAGCCGATCCAGATCGAGGCCGCTACGCTCGAGATGCGCGACAAAAAAAAGGAGGCGACCTTCTCCGGCAATGTCAAGGTGGTGCAGGGCGACACCACGATGACGTCAAAGACGCTCGTCGTCTATTATCAGAGCAGCGATACGGCCAAGGGCGGCGCGCCGTCGAAGAAAAAACCCGCCGCCGTGGCGGCGCCGGCGCCATCGGGCGCGTCCTCGATCAAGCGGCTGGAGGCGAGGGGCAACGTGGTTGTGACCCAGAAGGATCAGGTCGTCACAGGCGATACCGCCGTGTTCGATACCACGACCAATCTGATCACGATGCAGGGCAAGGTCGTATTGACCCAGTGCAAGAACGTGTTGCGGGGGGATCGCCTTCTGGTCGATATGACCACAGGGGTCTCGCGAGTGGAATCCAATAGCGGCAGGGTCCAGGGTCTCTTCATCCAGGGCGACCAGGATTGCGCTTCCCCGGGGCCGGCCATCCCCCTTGCCCCTAAAAAACCCAGGTAACTTCGTGGTGTCCCGCCGGTCTGAGGGCGGGACTCCGATACTGACATTCGCAACAGGGTTCGTCGAATGGGATGCGAATGTGATAGCGTTTTCGAGCGAAGCATGTCCTCTGGACCGCCCTGGGACGAATACTGGTTCGCATGAAAAGATCGCGTCCGGACTACCGATCCGGAGCTTGGCTTTCGATTCAAATCGGAAGCGAAAATACCCTGGAATGAAAATACCCTGGAATCCGGTTACATGGTGAAACGACGAATCAGGCCCGCCGGGGAACGCACGCGAGCAACCGTGAGAGGCTGAACAGGCGCCCATGGTGGATATTTTCAATGTATTCCGCAAACGACCGCAAAAACGCGCGGCGCGGGGGATCGCGCGCACCCGGACGGACATCACGGCGCTCGGCGACGCCATCGGTGACATGCTGACCCATCCGGTGCGCGACGCGCCGCCGGTCGCTCGCGGATCTCGCCGCGACGCTCCGCCATCCCGGGCTCCGGCGCGCCCGGCGCCTGAAACTTCCCGGCCGGAAGCTGCCCGGCTTCGCGCCGCCTCCAGCGGGACTGCCGCGCCGCGGATGGCCACGCGTCCCGGCTACCTTGCCGTCCATGGGGTGGAAAAAAGTTTCGGCTCCCGCCAGGTAGTGCGCGGCGTCAGCATCTATGTCCGCCGGGGTGAGGCGGTCGGGCTTCTGGGTCCGAACGGCGCCGGCAAGACTACCGTGTTCTACATGATCACCGGCCTGATCCCGGCGGATCGCGGCGCCATCGAGCTTGACGGTCACGACGTGACCAGGCTGCCGATGTATCAGCGGGCGCGGCTCGGTATCGGCTACCTGCCGCAGGAAGCTTCGATCTTCCGTGGCCTCAGCGTCGAGCAGAACATCCGCGCCGTGCTCGAGGTCGTCGAGCCCAACAAGAAAAAACGCGAAGCCGAGCTCGACGCGCTGCTCGAGGAATTCAACATCACGCGCCTGCGCAAATCGCCATCGATCGCGCTGTCCGGTGGCGAGCGGCGGCGCGTGGAGATCGCGCGCGCGCTGGCGACACGTCCGAATTACATGCTGCTGGATGAACCCTTCGCCGGCATCGATCCGATCGCGGTCGGTGATATCCAGGATCTCGTGCGCCATCTGACCAATCGCGGGATCGGCGTGCTGATCACCGACCACAACGTCCGCGAAACGCTCGGCCTCACCGACCGCGCCTACATCGTTTATGCGGGCGAAATCCTGACCGAGGGCAGCCCCGAGGCGATCGTCAACGATCCCGACGTGCGGCGTCTGTATCTGGGCGAGGAATTCCGGCTGTAGAGCGGTCGGCAGACGTTCCCGGCCTGGTCCCTTCAGCGCGGTGTGCGATTCGGGATCTCACCAGGGGCCGCCATCGTAGCCGGTCGCGGGGCCGTCGTCGTCGCGATGGAATTCGCTGGGCGGCGCATAGCGGGAATGATAGTCGCGGCGCTCATAGACGTCATCGCCATTATCGTCATCCTGCCAACGCTCGGCGAAACGCGGCGGGTGCGCGCTGTAGCAGTTCCCGTCGTGGTCGCAAATCATCTGCGGGGCCTCATCGGTGAAGGAGAAGTCCGCGGCGGACGCGGGGAGCGCGAGAAGAAAGCCCGCGGCGGCGACCGCTATAAGGCTGGTCTTGAGCATATGACATTTTCCTCGTGTGCTTCGCGCCGGGCAGCCGGCGAGAGTTTGCCCAAGTTGAACCGTGCCGATGGCCGAATTGGGAGGTTCCCTGGGCATGTCGGCGGCGGCGCCATCCCGGTCTCGCCGCATTTTTCGTTTCTCGTCGGCGAAACGGGGAGCGTGAAATGAAGACAGTCATTGCAGTGGTTGCGTCGCTGGCGCTGCTATCGTCGGTGGCGATGGCGCAGGAACGGGCCGGCAGCGCCGCGCTCGGCGCGCTGTCGGGCGCGGTGGTGCTGGGTCCTGTCGGCGCGGTCGCAGGCGCGGTGGTCGGCTATACCGCCGGGCCGTCGATCGCGCGTTCCTGGGGCCTGCGCCGCTCGTCGGCCAGGCGACGGCAATCATCCAGACCATCGCATCGGCGGACGACCGCGAACGGCAGCCGCCGCACACCCGATGCGCAGACGGCGAGCCGGAACGCGGCACCGGCAGCAGCGACGGCCGCCGAGCCGCATCCGGTTCATCCCAGGCCATCCATGCCCCCGGTGCAAGCCCTGGACTACTAGATCACGAGGTTTTGGATCGCGGGATGCGGGCGGAAAACCGCACCACAATTTCCTCATCCTGCTCCAGGTACATCGCCGACTCTGGTGGGAATCATCAGAAGCGAGCCTGTCAAATTTTGATCTGACGCGGTTGCCTCACGCGAGTCCTTGCCGCGCCGCTGGTTGCCGGAAGCCGAATTCGTTCCGGTCAGGCGTGTACATCTGTCCGCAGAAAAGCTAAGCAAGAATCGGACCGTTTGGACCGATGCTGGCATGGCGCTGACGCAGAAACTCGAATTTCGACAGTCCCAGTCGCTGGTGATGACGCCGCAGCTGATGCAGGCGATCAAGCTGCTGCAACTGTCGAATCTGGACCTCTCAGCATATGTCGAGGAGGAGCTGGAGCGGAATCCGCTATTGGAGCGTGCCAGCGACGGCTCCGGCCCGCCGGCCGCCGAAGCAGCAAGCGATGTTGAATATTCAGAAGGCGACGAAGCGGCGTTCGAGGACCACGGCGGGGGCGAGCGCACCGGCGCTCAGGATCCGGCGTCCACGCCCGAGGAATGGATGAACCGCGATCTCGGCAGTCGTGCGGAGATCGAGCAGACCTTCGATAGCGGTCTGGAGAATGTTTTTCCGGAAGAACCGGCCGAGGCGGCTGCGCGGACCGCGCAGGACGCCGCGCCGAGCGCGTTCACGGAATGGGGAGGCGGTGCCTCGAGCGATGACAGCTACAATCTCGAAGCTTTCGTCGCGGCGGAGATAACGCTCAGTGAACATCTCGCCGAACAGCTTGCGGTGGCTCTCACCTCGCCGGCGCAGCGCATGATCGGACGGTATCTGATCGATCTCGTCGACGAGGCTGGCTACCTGCCGGCCGACCTCGGCGAAGCCGGCGACAGGCTCGGCGCCGGCGAAAGCGATGTGGCGGCCGCTGTCGCGGTATTGCAGACGTTCGATCCGCCCGGCATCTGCGCCCGCAGCCTGAGCGAATGCCTTGCGATCCAGTTGCGCGAGAAGAACCGCTACGATCCGGCGATGCAGGCGCTGGTCGAGCATCTCGAACTGCTGGCGAGGCGCGACTTCGCGGCCTTGCGCAGGATCTGCGGCGTCGACGATGAAGACCTTGCCGAGATGATCGGCGAAATCCGTCATCTCGATCCCAAGCCGGGCTTGCGGTTCGGTGCCGCGCGCACGCAGTCGGTGGTGCCGGACGTGTATGTGCGTCCCGGCCCGGACGGCGGCTGGCTCGTGGAACTCAACAGCGAGACGCTGCCGCGCGTACTCGTCAACCACACCTACTATGCCGAATTGTCGAAGACGATCCGCAAGGACGGCGACAAAACCTATTTCACGGACTGTTTGCAAAACGCGACCTGGCTGGTCCGTGCGCTCGATCAGCGCGCCCGCACCATTCTCAAGGTGGCGACCGAGATCGTGCGGCAGCAGGACGGCTTTTTCGCGCACGGCATCGCCCATCTGAGACCGCTCAATCTCAGGACCGTGGCGGATGCGATCCAGATGCATGAATCCACCGTGTCCCGCGTCACCGCCAACAAATACATGGCGACAAATCGTGGCATCTTCGAACTGAAATACTTCTTCACCGCTTCGATCGCCGCGGCCGACGGCGGTTCCGCCCACTCGGCGGAAGCGGTCCGGCACCACATCAAGCGGCTGATCGATGCCGAATCGCCGTCGGCGATTCTGTCCGACGACACCATCGTGGAACGGCTGCGCGAAGCCGGAATTGATATCGCACGCCGCACAGTGGCGAAGTATCGCGAAGCGCTGCGAATTCCTTCCTCGGTGCAGCGCCGCCGTGAAAAGCAGAATCTGCCAGGCGGCGCGCGCGCCGAGACCAGGAAGCCGCCGAACCGCCCGCGCGATGCCGCACCGGCTTGATTGCGCAACCGCGACGCCCGATAATCACTTCCCACTCATGATCGATGAGGCTTGTCATGACACTTCGAATTTCGGGCAAGAGCATCAATGTCGGCGAGGCGCTGCGAGGGCGTCTCAACAGCCGCACCGACGAAGTCCTCCGGAAATATTTCGATGGCCAGTATTCGGGCCACATCACGCTGAGCAAGGACGGCTTCGGCTTTCGCACCGACTGCGCGCTGCATCTGGATTCCGGAGTGACGCTCGAAGCCGAATCGAATGCCGCGGATGCCTATGCCAGCGCCGACCAGGCGCTGTTGCAGATCGAAAAGCGGCTGCGCCGCTACAAGAGCCGTCTCAAGGATCACTCGGCGCGCAAGGCGCGCGCAGCCGCGGAAACGATCGCCGGGCTCGACGCGCCGAGCTACGTGATCGAGGCGCCGGCGATGAACGGCGAGGGCGAGGTCACCGCTTTCAATCCGGTGATCATCGCGGAAACCATCACCTCGCTGAGGCGGCTCTCGGTCAGCGAAGCGGTGATGGAACTCGATTTCACCGGCGCGCCCGTATTGGTGTTTCAGCATGGCTCCAGCGGCCGCGTGAACATGATCTATCGCAGGCCTGATGGAAACGTGGGCTGGATCGACCCGCCGGCCGTCAACGGCTCTGCCTGACCCGCCGCCATTGACGCCTGGGACGGCGATCCATATGGTCCGCGGCCTTCGCGCCCGGTTTTCCACCGGCCCGGACGAAAGTCCGGGATTTGGCATCGGGCGCGCGTTAGACTATAAGGCCGGTCATCCTGGCCGGAGGGCCGCGAACCGCTTACCGTGTGCGTTCGCCCGTATGTGGGCTCACGTTTGTGCTGCTTGTCTGACGTGTCTTTCGCAACCTGACGGCAAACCTCACCTCGGAACGTCATATGATGATTACGGATCTGGTCGCACCCGAGGCGATCCTTCCCGCTTTGAAAGTCACCAGCAAAAAGCAGGCGCTGCAGGAACTGGCGGCGCGCGCTGCGGAACTCACAGGGCAGAACGACCGCGCGATCTTCGAGGTGCTGCTGCGGCGCGAGAAGCTCGGGACCACCGCGGTCGGCTATGGCGTTGCGATTCCGCATGGCAAGCTGCAGAAGCTTGAGAAGATTTTCGGTCTTTTCGCGCGACTCGAACGTTCGATCGATTTCGAAGCGATGGACGGGCAGCCGGTCGATCTGATCTTTTTGCTGCTCGCTCCCGAAGGCGCGGGCGCGGATCATCTGAAGGCGCTGGCGCGCATCGCACGGCTCTTGCGCGATCAGGACATCGCCAACAAGCTGCGCGCCTCGCGCGACGCGGAGGCGATCTATTCCGTGCTGGCGCTGCCGCCAGCGACGGTCCCCTGAGCTGTTGTTGAATTAGGCCGGATCGACATTCACGGCAGCCAGATCAGGGCTGCGGCCAGGTGAACGAAGCCCGTGAAGTGAACGGTTCGCCTGTCGTAGCGGGTGGCGAAACGGCGGAAGTGCTTGAGACGGTTGAAGCAGCGCTCGATGCGGTTGCGGTGCTTGTAGAGACCGGCGTCATGCGGGATGATGATTTTGCGCGTCCTGTTTGAGGGGATCACCGCTTCGGCGCCCATGCCGGCGATGAGTGCACGCAAGGCGTTGCTGTCATAAGCCTTGTCGGCCAGCACGGCGTCCCCGGCCTGGGCTTCGAGCAGCGCGGGGGCTTGTGTGATGTCTCCGACCTGCCCGGCGGTGACGATGAAACGCAAGGGTCGGCCCAGCGCATCGGCGAGCATGTGGACCTTGGTGGTCAGTCCACCTCGGGAACGCCCCAGCGCCTGATCCTTGGCCCCCCTTTTCCGGTAGCCGCCTGCTGATGGGCTCGAACGATGGTTGAGTCGAGCATCAGATACTGGTTGTCGCGATCGGCTGTCAGGGTGGAGAACACCCGTTCCCACACACCGGCATGGCACCACCTGCTGAACCGCCGATGCACCGTCTTCCAGCGACCATAGCGCTCCGGCAGGTCACACCAGTGCGCGCCGGATCGCAGCACCCACAGGCAGCCGTTCACAAACAACCGATTATCCGATCCCGTCCGTCCCGGATCAGAGGCCTTGCCTGGCAGCAACGGTGCAATCTTCGCCCACTGATGATCGCTCAGCTCATACCGCTTGATCCCCATCGTGCAGCTCCGTGTCAGAATCACGGAACCCTATGAATCAGCGATCAGACCGCCTGGGAATCCTGAATGTCGATCCGGCCTAGAAGGCATATTCGCTATACGCGGGTTCCACCGAACCACCCCACGCGCCGTTGAACTTCTCCAGCATCTCCTCGGCCGGAGAGCGGCCTGAATCCAGAATCTGATCGAGCGGCTCCAGATGCCGCGACTCATCGCGGCCGAGGCGGTCGATACGGCCGCGCCGGCGTAATCCCCCATGCGCCAGCAGCAGGCACTCCTTGGCGATTTCGAACAGGTAGCGATTCTTGATCCGAGCCTTGAATCCTAGCCGCGAGACGTCATCACGCAACGCCTGACGTTCCTGCGCATTCCAGCGCTTCGCGATGTCCCACGCCCCCTCGAGGCTGGCGTCGTCATAGAGCAATCCGACCCAGAACGCTGAAAGCGCCGGCAGACGCCCCCAAGACACGCCATCGGCGCCGCGCATCTCCAGATACCGCTTGAGCCGTACCTCGGGAAAAATTGTCGACAGATGATTGGCCCAGTCCGAAAGGGTCGGCCGCTCGCCGGGGATGGCCTCGTTCCTGCCGTCAAAAAAATCACGAAACGAGGAGCCGGATACGTCGATATAGTTTTCGCCGCGCTTGATGAAATACATGGGAACGTCGAGCGCGTAATCGACCCAGCGTTCGAAACCCATGCCGTCCTCGAACGCCCAGGGAATCATCCCGGCGCGGGCATTGTCCGTGTCGCGCCAGATTTCCGAACGGTACGACAGGAAGCCGTTCGGCTTGCCTTCGGTGAAAGGAGAATTCGCGAACAGCGCCGTCGCAACCGGCTGCAACGCGACCGACACCCGCAGCTTCTTGACCATGTCGCTTTCGGACGAGAAATCCAGGTTGGTCTGCACGGTGCAGGTCCGAAACATCATGTCGAGGCCGTAGCGGCCGACCTTCGGCATGTAGTCGTTCATGATCCTGTAGCGACCCTTCGGCATCATCGGGATCTGCGCCAGAGACCAGGAGGGGGTCATGCCGAGGCCGAGAAATCCGATCCCGAGCGGCGTCGCGACCTCCTTGACCTGCGCCAGATGCGCCGCAAGCTCGGATTGAGTCTGATGCACCGTCTCGACGGGGGCGCCCGACAGCTCGAACTGGCCTCCCGGTTCGAGCGAAATCGCGCCACCCCCGGTAACGTCATGAAGGCCGATGATGTTGCCCTGCTCCATGATCGGCTCCCAGCCGAGCAGCAGTCGCATCCCCTCGAGCAAGGCCCCGATGCCGCGCGGTCCCTCGTAAGGCACGGGGTCGTGGCCCCCAAGCGTGAACGGGGTTTTCTCGTGCTCGGTGCCGATGCGGAACTCGGATGCGGGCTTTACACCGGCTTCCAGCCAGGCCACGAGCTCGTCGCGCGATTGCAGCAGCGTCATATCGATCTGGTCACGCGCCATGAATGATCCCGATGCGGGGCGTTGCGACCACGCGGGTGTCGGTTGGAAACGGATATTGAGCCGAATGGCTCTTAATCGCGAAAGATGAAAGAGACATCATCGCGCGGACGCTCCGTCTCTCACAGCAAGCGCGGGAGCCTCATTGCAGGAACAACCGGGCCGGTCAAGCAGCCCCGCGAAGCATCGCAGCCTCAAGGTTGGAGAGTTCGCGCCGACCTCGGCGGTCGAGAGCTACGCAATCAATGATTGCATGACAATGGTAACTCACCCTTGGGGAGAAATCGCAATCCGATAAAATTCCCGCGTTCCGTCTCAAAATGACACTTTTGGCGGGCGGCGGCCCACTCCTTAACCGCTTGTTTACCGTAACACGAAAAGGTTGAGCCTCAGCGGCGGGACCCGCGCCAGTTTGGATTGTCCTATTCAAGATTGGCACGGGAAACGCGAGGGCGCATCGGGGTGCGCGGTCGACACTGGACGAAAGCATGAATTCGCGGGGATCGTCGAGCGACGACGGAATCGAAACATCCGATCGCGAGGGAGCGGACGCTGCCGCGCGGCGCGCCGGCACATCCCGCGACGACGGACCGGGTTCCGGTTCCGGCGGCACCCCGCCGGGTCCGACGCAGCCGGCGGCATCTCCCCAGAACAGCCCCGAGATGAGGGACATTCATCAACGGCTAGATTCCATCACCCGCCAGATCGATCAGTTGGCAAGCCCGGCCGAGAACGGCGAACCCGCGGTCGCCCGTCAGCTCAACGACGCCATTTCGCGGCTCGATGCCCGGCTCGCCCGGGTCACGGCCCAGACACCCGCAGCGAACCCGCAGCAACGGGGCGCGAGCGGAAGCTACGACCGACCGACATCACCGGACCTCGTCACGCTCGAATCCGCGATCGCGGAGATCGCCGCGCGCCAGCATGAACTCGATGAGACGCCGCGCGCGCCATCCTCATACAGCTCAGCCCCCGTTGCGTCCGCGATGAGAACGTCGCGACAGGCGGATTTCTCCAGCCTCGAACGGCAACTCTTCAAGATCACGAGCCAGATCGAATCCCTGCAACGCCCCGACGGGATCGAGCAGTCGATCGCCGCATTCCGCATCGAGCTTGCGGATATCCGTCATGTGATCACCGAGGCCATGCCGCGCAGGGCGATCGAATCCCTCGAAAACGAGATTCGCTCGCTTTCGCAGCGCATCGACGAAGTCCGCCAGAACGGCAGCGATGGTCAGGCGCTGGCGAATATCGAACGCGCCCTCAAGGAGATCTACGACGCTTTGCGATCGCTGAAGCCGGCGGAACAGCTCTCAGGATTCGACGAGGCCATCCGCAATCTCGGCAACAAGATCGATTCGATCGTGCGGGGCAGCGGCGACAGCGGCATGATGCAGCAGCTTGAGAGCGCGATCGGCGCGCTTCGCGGCATCGTCTCGAACGTCGCCTCCAACGACGCGCTGGAGCGCCTCGGCAACGATCTCAACATGCTGTCGTCCAAGGTCGAGCAGCTCGGCCGGCCCGCGGGCGACGGGGATTTCTACGCCGCGCTCGAACAGCGCATGGCCGCATTGACGCAGACCCTGGAAAACCGCGAAAGCCCGGCCTCGGGCAGCAGCTTCGAACAACTTGAAGAGACGGTGCGAGCGCTGTCCGAGCGTCTCGACCGCCTGCCGGCCGGTCACGATTCGTCCTCGGCGCTGGCGCACCTCGAACAGCGGGTCTCGATGCTGCTCGAACGCCTGGAGACCGCAGGCGAATATTCAGGATCCCATCTCGGGCGCGTCGAGGAAGGTTTGCAGGACATTCTGCATTGCCTGGAACGGCAGCAGGCCGGACTCGCGGCGATGTCCGAAAGCGGTCCGCGAAGCGCTGTCCCGACCATGGATAGCGAGGTCGTGGAAGCGATCAAGCGCGAACTATCCGAGATGCGCTTCTGCCAGTCGGAAACCGACCGCCATACCCAGGACTCGCTCGAGGCCGTTCACAACACCCTGGAGCATGTGGTCGACCGGCTGGCGATGATCGAAAGCGACCTTCGCGCGGTACACACCATGCCCGCCCGTGCCGAGCCGTCCCGCGGCGGAATAATGCCGGAACGGACGGCAAATCTGCCGCCCAAACCCGAATTGCCGAATCCGGTACTGTCGCAAGCGGCCACGCAGCCCACGCCGGCCCGCACCGCCACGGCGGCGCCGATCCCGCGCGCCATAGCCGACGCCCTGATCCCCAAAGAGACCTTCGATCCGGATCGCGTCGTGCCATCCACGACAGCGCCCTCGCCGCGCCCCGCGATCGACCCGAAGCTGCCGCCCGATCATCCACTCGAGCCCGGCACCCGTCCGGCGGGACGCGCGGCAACGCCGTCGGAGCGCATCGCGGCCTCCGAGAGCGAGACCGGCGACGTCGCCGAAACCCCGCGCGAGCAGTCGGGCTCGTCCTTCATCGCCGCCGCGCGCCGCGCGGCGAAGGCGGCCGCCGCCTCCACGCCGTCGCCCGACAAGGCGGGTCGAACCAAGGTCGCCATCGAACCGGCGCGCCCCGCCACGGGCGGATCGGACATCACCTCCAAGATCCGTTCCCTGCTCGTTGCGGCGAGCGTGGTGGTGATCGTCCTCAGCAGTTTCAAGTTCGCGATGACCCTGCTCGACAGTTCTCCGCGCGCCACCCTCAGCGAAAGCGACCACGCGGCTCCCGTGACCAAGCCGCCAGCCGACCCCGAGGGCAGCGCCGGCCCAGAGATACCGCAGCCGCCCTCGATGATCGCGCCGACGCCGATCGATCGGCAATCGATGATCGCACCGCCCGCCGGTGACAGCGCGGCTCCGGCCAAAAACCCCTCGGATGCCATGCCGGCGAGCCGGCCGGACACGCCGTCCGCCGACGTCACCGGTGCGATCCCGAACGGACTCACGCCGGAACCGGCTGCAACTCCACCCGCCGCATCGCTTCCCGACAGCATCGGCGGCACGACGCTGCGTTCCGCCGCGCTCCAGGGCGACCCCGCAGCCTCGTTCGAGGTCGGTGTTCGCTACGCCGAAGGAAAGGGCGTGACCGTCAACTACGACGAAGCCGCGAAGTGGTACGAACGGGCGGCTCATGCCGGCATCGTGCCCGCCATGTTCAGGCTTGGCGCCCTGCATGAAAAGGGGCTCGGCACGAGCAAGGACGTCGATACCGCGCGGCGCTATTACCTGCAGGCGGCGGACCGGGGCAATGCCAAGGCGATGCACAACCTCGCCGTGCTCGATGCCGATGGTGGCGGCAAGGGCGCCGACTATGTGAGCGCCGCGCAATGGTTCAGCAAGGCGGCCGAGCGTGGAATAGCCGACAGCCAGTACAATCTCGGCATTCTTTACGCCCGCGGCATCGGCGTCGAACAGAATCTCGCGAAATCCTACAAGTGGTTCAGCCTCGCCGCCGCCCAGGGTGACGTGGACTCAGGGCGCAAGCGCGATGAAGTCGCCAAGCGGCTCGATCCGCCGTCGCTTGCCGCCGCCAAGCTCGCGGTTCAAACCTTCGTGGTCACGCCGCAGCCCAGCGATGCGGTCAGCGTTCCCGGCCCCGCGGGCGGATGGGACAGCGCGGCTGCAAAGCCCCGCGCCAAACCGGCGCCGGGCAAATCCGCGAGGGCGAACCACGCGATGGCGCGGCATACCGCGCATTAATCCAGGCTCACCGCTTCAAGCGTGACCGGTAGAGCCGAAATACCGGGCCGTCGCGAATTCTTTAACCCCTGCCACCGATGATTTCGGTTATGCAGGGGACGCGGCTCGCGGCCGTGCCGCGACCTGAAGTCAACGCTGTGAAGGCGCCGCCCGTCAGCAGCCAGATCCGAAAACGAGCGCGCGTGCAGCTTTATCTCCCGATCGCCGATATCCCGGTCAACGTGTTGCTGATCCTGGCGATGGGAGCGGCGGTGGGCTTCGTATCGGGGATGTTCGGCATCGGCGGCGGCTTCCTGATGACGCCCCTGCTGATCTTTGTCGGCATCGCCCCGGCGGTTGCCGTCGCGACGGTCACGAGCCACATCGCGGCGTCCTCGTTCTCCGGTGCGCTGTCCTATTGGCGCAAGCGAGCCGTCGATCCGATGCTCGCGCTGGTTCTGCTAAGCGGCGGCGTCATCGGAACCATATTGGGGGTCCTCACCTTCACGCGTCTGCGCTCGCTGGGGCAGCTCGATCTTTTGATCGCGCTATCCTACCTCGTGCTGCTGTCCGGAGTCGGGGCGGCGATGTCGTGGGAGGGGCTGCGCGCGATGCTTCGGGCGCGGCAGAACCGGACCGTTCCGTTGCGGCGCTCGGGCGGCCATGGCTGGGTCCATGGCCTGCCGCTGAAAATCCGCTTCAAGCGTTCGAAGATTTACCTTTCGGCCATCCCGGTGATCGCCATCGGCCTGCTGATCGGCTTCATCGGCGCGGTCATGGGCATCGGCGGCGGCTTCATTCTGGTGCCGCTGCTGATCTACCTGCTGCGGGTTCCGACCTCGACGGTGATCGGCACCTCCATGATGCTCACCCTCATCACCATGACGTTCGCCACGGTGCTGCACGCCGCCACCAATCACCTCGTCGACGCCGTGCTGGCGTTGATCCTGATGACCGGCGGCGTGACCGGCGCGCAATTCGGCGCCCGCGCCGGCCAGCGCATCCGGGGCGAACATCTGCGCCTGCTGCTGGGGATGTTGATTCTGGCCGTCGGAATCCGCTTTGCGATCGAGCTGGGCCTTCGCCCCGCCGATCTCTACACGGTCCGCGAAACCACGGGCGATATATGAGGACGCGCGCAATAGCGACGATGGCCCCGCTGGCGCTGCTGCTCGCCGCGATCCTCGTTGCCGGTCACGCTCATGCCGAGCACCTCATCGTTTCGGTATCAAACCATCGCGTCACCGTGACGCCGAACTATTCCGGCGAGGAACTGGTGCTGTTCGGCTCGATCGAGCGCGAGAGCGATGCGCCGCTTCCGCCCGCCGGCTACGATCTCGTCGTCACTGTCAGCGGCCCGCCGGTCGACATGGTCACGCGCCGCAAGGAGCGGTGGTTCGGCATCTGGGTGAACGCCGATTCCCGGCAATTCCTCCAGGTCCCGGCCTATCTCGCGGCTTTCGCCAACCGGCCGCTGGACAGGATCGCCGCGCCGGACATCCTGCGCAGGCAACAGCTCGGGCTTCACAACGTACTGCTGACGCAACGCGTCGGCTCCGACTACGCCGACGTGGTGCCGAGTGACCCGTTCCGCCGCGCCTTCATAAGGCTGCGAAGCGAGCACGGGCTTTACCGCGAGAACACCTCGGCGGTGACCTTCCTGACCCCGACCCTGTTCCGCGCCAGCATTCCGCTCCCGGCGGAGGTGCCGACCGGCACCTACACCATAGACATCAAGCTGCTTGCCGATGGGACGCTGATTGCAAAGACCGATACGGCGTTCGAAATCGTCAAGGTCGGCTTCGAGCAATTCGTGGCCACGGCCGCCAGGCAACATGGGATGGTTTATGGCGTGGCGACGGCGCTCATGGCGTTGACGGCCGGCTGGATGGCATCGATCGTTTTCCGCAGGGATTGAGGATCCGGGATCACCGCCATCAGAGCTTTTTCAAGCGAAGCAGAATCCGGTTCGCTTGAAAAAGCTATAGAGCATGATCCGATTCAACGTGATCGGATCATGCTCTAGAAATGGTTGTCTGGTCGCATTTTCTTGCGGCGAACCGGTATCCACTTCGCCGGAAATCTAACAGCAACGCGAGGCCGCGATCGCGTGCAGGCGGCTATGGCCAAGCACATGCGCCGTGAAATCGGCCGAGAAGATTCTGGCGAACGCCCCGTTTCGAATGCTCAGGCCTCCCGCGAAAGCGCCGAACGCCGGCATCACCATGCGCGCGCCGTCGCTGGCGAAACAACGCCGCTCCATCGAACGGCCTCGCGCCGAGACCCGCGCCTTGGGATGCAGATGGCCCGCGATTTCGCCGAAAGCGCCCGTCGGCTCATGACGAAACACAATCCCGCCGATCTCCCATTCGGTTGCGACAAGGCCACCGAGGCCGGACGGCGGCGCCGGATCGTGGTTACCCGAAATCCAGATCCAGCGGCGACCTGCCTGCAAACCCGACAGCGCCTCGCGATCCCGCGCGCACAGACGGTTGTGGGCGTCGCGATCGTGAAAACTGTCGCCAAGCGCGATCACGGTGCGCGGATCGAAGCGCCGGATGACGGCGGCGAGCCGGTCGAGCGTCGCTACCGTATCATAGGGCGGCAGCAGCACGCCGCGCATCGCGAAGCTCGATCCCTTTTCCAGATGAAGGTCGGAGACGACGAGCAGGCGCTCCCGTTCCCAGAACAACGCGCCCGAAAGATCGGCGGCGAAATCCGCGCCCGCTACGGTAACGGCGGCAACGCGGCTCATCTGCTCTTCCCAGGGAGGAAGCGCGTCACGTGCACAGCGATTCAGATCCGGCATGATCAACTCATGTTCCCGTCGCCTCGCGGACGAGTTGCTCGGCGGCTTCGGCCAGCAATTCGTCCGACGCTTCGCCATAGACCGTCTCCCGCCCGATCCCCAGCATGACGGGCACAGCGAGCGGCGAAATGCGATCGAGCGGCTTGTGAACGATCCGTCCCCTGATCCGCGCCAGCATATCGCCGAGGCGGCGGATATCCAGCAACCCCGTCGCTGCATCCGCCCGCGCGGCACGCAGCAGCACATGGTCGGGCTGATGCTTGCGCAGCACGTCATAGACGAGATCGGTGGAGAACAGAACCTGCCGCCGGCTCTTCTCCGCTCCGGTGAAACGGCGGGCGATCAGGCCCGAAATGATCGCGCAACTGCGGAAGGTGCGTTTCATCAACGCGGATTCCGCAAGCCACGCTTCCAGATCATCCCCCAGCATGTCCGGATCGAACAGAGCGTCGAGATTGAGCCGCCCCTGCCGGATCATCGACGAGGGATCGCCGAGCATCCATACCGCGAGCGCATATTCATTGGCGACGAAGCCAAGCGGCCGCGCCCGCGCGCGTTCCAATCGCCGCGTCAGCAACATGCCGAGGGTCTGGTGCGCAAGCCGTCCCTCGAACGGATAGCAGACCAGATAATGCTTGCCGGCGCGCGGAAAGGTTTCGACGATCATCTCGCGGGCATGCGGCACGCGTGAGAACCGCGACTGCAATTTCAACCATTCGCGCACCTGATCCGGCAGGCCGCGCCATGCGCGCTCGTCGTCGAGCAGGCGGCGAACGCGTTCGGCCAGATAGGTCGAGAGCGGAAACTTGCCCCCCATGTAAGACGGCACCTTCGGGCTCTCGTCGCTGGCGCGTGAAACATAGACCTGATCCTCGGCCAGCGCCTCAAAGCGCACGATCTCACCGCCGAACACGAAGGTGTCGCCGGTCACGAGCCCCTCGATGAAGTATTCCTCGATCTCCCCGAGCATCCGGCCGCCGCGTGCGATCGCGCCGGTAGGACCCTTACCGCCACCGTGCCGCGAGCGCACCAGCCTCACCTTCAGCATCGCCTCCTCGACGATGGTGCCGACATTGAGGCGGTAGCTCTGCCGCGCGCGCGGATTGGCGATGCGCCATCGCCCCGCTTCGTCCTGCCTGATGCGGGCGAAGCGTTCATAGCTCTTCAGAGCGTAGCCGCCGGTGGCGACGAAGTCGATCACGTCGTCGAAATCGGCGCGCGCCAGCGCCGCATAGGGGGCCGCGGTCCTCACTTCCTCGTAAAGGTCATCGGCGTGGAACGGCGCGCCGCAGGCGCGACCCATCACATGCTGCGCAAGAACATCGAGCGCGCCGGTGCGCAGCGGCGGCGTGTCCTGCGCGTTCTCGTTGACCGCATCGATGGCGGCGCGGCATTCCAGCACTTCAAATCGATTGGCCGGCACCAGAACCGCGCGCGAGGCTTCATCAAGACGATGATTGGCGCGGCCGATCCGCTGCATCAGCCGCGACGCGCCCTTGGGCGCACCGATGTTGATGACGAGATCGACATCGCCCCAATCGACCCCGAGATCGAGCGAGGAGGTGCAGACCACGCCGCGAAGCCTGCCGGCCGTCATCGCCTGCTCCACCTTGCGGCGCTGCGCGACATCGAGCGAGCCGTGATGCAGCGCGATGGCGAGGCCGTCGTCGTTGATGCGCCAGAGATCCTGAAACAACATCTCGGCCTGGCTCCGGGTGTTGACGAACACCAGCGTCGTCCTGTTGCGCCTGATGAGATCATAGACCTCGGTCAGCGCATGGCGCGCCGAATGCCCCGCCCACGGCAGTCGTTCGCTCGTGTCGAGCATCTCGACAACCGGGGCGGCGGCGCCGTCGGCCTCGACGATGTCGGCCGAAACGGCTTTGTCTCGCGACTGCGGCGCCAGAAATCGCGCCAGCGCGTGTGGATCGGCCACCGTCGCCGACAGGCCGGTCGTGCGCATTCGCGGCGCGAGCCGCCACAGCCGAGCCAATGCCAACGACAACAGATCGCCTCGCTTCGAAATCGCCAGCGCATGCAGTTCATCGAGCACGACGCGCCGCAACGATGAGAACAGAAAGGGCGCGTCGTCGGAGGCGAGCAGCAGCGCGATCTGTTCGGGGGTGGTCAGCAGGATGTCCGGTGGGTAGCGCCGCTGCCGCTGCCGCCGCGACACCGGCGTGTCGCCGGTGCGGGTCTCGACCCGGATCGGCAGATTCATTTCCGCGATCGGAGTCTCCAGATTGCGGGCGATATCGACCGCCAGCGCCTTCAACGGGGAAATATAGAGCGTGTGAAGGTGCTTCTCCTTGCCTGAGATTTCCACCAGCGTCGGCAGGAATCCGGCCAGCGTCTTGCCCGCGCCGGTGGGGGCGATCAGCAGCGCCGAGCGGCCGGCGCGAGCCTTTCGCAGCAACGCCAACTGGTGGGCGCGAGGCGACCATCGCCGCGCCGCGAACCAGCGCAGAAAGCCCTCCGGCAGCAAAGGCTGCGTTTCGCGATCAGCGATTTCCACGCTGCAAGAGGTAGGCCGTCCCGCCCGTCCGGTCGAGTTTCGGATGTGCCAAGCGGGTGCCGGTTCGCGTGAAGAAAGCGCTTCGAGTCACAATCTGAGGTTGCATTTGTGATTCTACCAGGAGCTATAAGGTCCGGCGTGCGGAACGACGGCGAATCAGCGAGCACCCGTTCACTGTCCGGAACAGGCTTCGGCAGCTCCGGGAGACAGCGGCAGAACCGCGCCGGTATCCGGCGTCGCCACGCAAGGCGCTGATTTTCGCGAGATTTTCGGCTTCACGGTATCATTCCCGGCGGGTGTGGCCACCGAACCACAGACAAGTTTCCCATCGAAGGGTACAGTCTCCGGGTCATTTGCAGACGGGGACTATCCACAATGAAAAAAATTCTGCTCGGCGTTCTGCTGGCCAGCACCGCGATGAGCGCCCAGGCGGCGGATCTCGCGCCTCGGCCCTATACCAAGGCTCCGCCGATAGCCCCGGTCTATGACTGGACAGGTCTTTATGTCGGCGTGAACGCCGGCCTCGGGCTTGGCCGCAATCGTGCCGTGCATGATTTTGGCGTCGGGGCTATTTCGACCCATCTGCAGCCGCTCGGCGCGGTCGGAGGCGGCCAGATCGGCTACAACTGGCAGACCAACTCGTTCTTCGGCCCGCTCGTGTTCGGCATCGAAGCCGACATTCAGGGCGCCGACATGACCGACAACCGGACCAATTTTGCCGGTTTGCTGCAGTATAACCAGCGGCTCGACTGGTTCGGCACGGCGCGCGGACGCGTCGGCCTGATCAACGGTCCGATGCTGACTTATGTCACCGGCGGCTGGGCTTATGGTCACGTTGGCACCACCGTTATTCAAGGCGGCGTGCCGTTCGCGTTCAGCGGCGGTCGCAACGGCTGGACCTTTGGCAGCGGCGTCGAAGCCGCGCTCGGCGGCAACTGGACCGGCAAGATCGAATACCTTTATCTCGATTTCGGTAACCGCACCGATTCCTTCGCCGGTCAAGCGCTGCGTTCGGAGATGCGCGAGAACATCTTCCGCGCCGGCCTGAACTATCGCTTCGGCGCCAGCAACCCGTACGCACCGGTTGCCACCGCCAACTGGAACGGCCTGTATCTCGGCGGCAATGTCGGCGGCGGCGTCGGCCGCAACCGCACCACCATCTCCAATCCGGCCGGCAACCTCGCCCAGTTCAATCTCGCACCCGACGGTTTCGTCGGTGGCGGCCAGATCGGCTACAACTGGCAGGCCGGGAATATCGTCCTGGGTCTCGAGACCGACTTCCAGGGCGCGACCCTGCAGGACAACAAGACCTGCATCGGCTGCGTGCCCGGCGCCTCGTTCGATTTCAATTCGAAGCTGCAGTGGTTCGGCACCGTGCGCGGCCGTCTCGGCTACGCCGTCGGAAACTCGATGTTCTACGCCACGGGCGGTTTCGCCTATGGCAACATCAGGACCGCGCTCAACACGCCGCTCAATAATTTCAACTTCTCCAATACCCGCACCGGCTATGCGGTGGGCGGTGGCATCGAGACCCCGCTCCCGATGGTCAACCTGTTCGGCGGCCCCCTGTTCGGCCCGAACTGGACCTCGACGACCGAATACCTCTTCGTCGACCTCGGCCGATCGAGCTTCAACATCGGTGGCGGGCCGAACGTGCTGACGACCGGCGCGCAGGAGCACATCTTCCGCACCGGCCTGAACTATCACTTCAATATCCCGTTGGCTCCGAGCTACTGACCGTAACAGCCAGGGATGGGGTTTTCGAAACCCTGTGGCCTGACGGGATAAAACTCTGGGGGAGTGGGCAAGAAAGCCGCATCGCATCGCGATGCGGCTTTCTTCATGAGCGGCCGTCGCGAGAAGAGGATCTGACCATAACGTCTCGCCTCACGATCCGCCGATGCGGCATCGATCGGTTTATGCGCGCGGCGCTTCGAGATGATCGGCGCCCGCCCCTGCGTCGGCCTTAAATTCGGCCCGCCGGCTCGTAGCTTTGATGATACGGCTCACACTCAACGAGGGCTGCGCAACATCGCCGAAGAAACGACGCGGAATACCGCGCTGACAGCACCCGTTCCGACCGGAGTCCCATTCCCCGCTCCGGGAGGATGATCCCGGAATTTCCTCGCCGCGACCGGCCGCCGCACTTGCGCGCCCTGATACGGAATTCCCATGTTCTGGATGCCGGCCACAATTCCGGCGAGCGTTCGACGAGTCTTTCGAGGAATCCGATGAATTATTTTCGTACTGCGATCCTGCTGGCGGGCCTCACCGGCCTGTTCATGGGCGTGGGCTATCTGATCGGCGGCGCCAGCGGCGCGACGATCGCGCTCGTCGTCGCGGCCGCGACCAACCTCTTCGCCTATTGGAACTCCGACCGCATGGTGCTGTCGATGTATGGCGCACATGAGGTCGACCCCGGAACCGCGCCCGACCTGCACCGGCTGGTGGCCGAGTTGGCTTCGCGCGCCGGCCTGCCGATGCCGCGGGTGTTCGTCATGGACAATCCGCAGCCCAACGCGTTCGCCACCGGCCGCAATCCGGAGAATGCCGCCGTGGCGGTGACGACGGGGCTCATGCAGTCGCTGAGCCGCGAGGAACTGGCCGGCGTGATCGCGCATGAGCTTGCCCACATCAAGCATCACGACACGCTGCTGATGACCATTACCGCAACCATCGCCGGCGCGATCTCGATGCTGGCGCAATTCGGCATGTTCTTCGGCGGCAACCGCGACAATCACGGCCCCGGCATCATCGGCTCACTGGCGATGATGATCCTCGCGCCGTTCGGAGCCATGCTGGTGCAGATGGCGATCAGCCGCACGCGCGAATACGCCGCCGACGAAATGGGCGCTCGCATCTGCGGCCAGCCGATGTGGCTTGCCTCGGCGCTGGCCAGGATCGAGAATGCCGCGCATCAGGTACCAAACATGGAGGCGGAACGCGCGCCCGCGACCGCGCACATGTTCATCATCAACCCGCTGTCGGGGCGCGGCATGGACAACCTGTTCGCGACCCATCCCTCGACTGAAAACCGCATCGCGGCATTGCAGAGGCTCGCCGGACAGTCCGGCGGTGGTCTTGCCCCGGGCGGCCCGCCGCCCGACCCGAGCAGCCCCTGGAACAAGGGTTCTCGCCGCGGTCCATGGGGTTGAAGGTGCCAGCAGGGTCGTGACCCGCGAGCGAGCGCCAGCATGGCGCGCCTAACATGCGCTCTCGGCGCATCGACCCGCCCGATCGATCAATCGCATCTTCCACGTGGCGCCGCTCGCCTGTCAGTCTGACAAGACAATGACCTCAGAGCCTGATCCGATTCAACTTGATCGGATCAGGCTTCCAGGTTGGGTAAGGGGAAAATTCGTGGCGGACATGATCCCTTTGTTTTGGTTAACTGTGCGCCGGCATTATGGTTGATTCCCCTGCTGACCAGATTGTGCTCGGACCTGTCCGGATGGGTCCGCTGCAAGGATGATGATGAAAGACCCCTTCGCCCCAAAACCTGAGCGTCACGGCCCCACGCGGCGAACCGCGCTGGGCCTTGTCGTGGGTGCGCCCCTGCTCGGCGCCTGCTCGGGAGTCCAGCAAACACTGACCAACGGTTTTTCCAGTCCCCCCGGTTCTTCTCCGCAGCCCGAGTCGACCGCGGGGCCCCAGCAGGGAGCCACAATCGGCACCGGCCAGGTCAAGGTCGGCCTGATCCTACCACTGTCGGCGGCAGGCAATGCGAGCATTGCGGCGCAGTCGATGCGGAATGCGGCGGAGATGGCGCTGTCGGAATTCCAAAATCCGAACGTCCAGGTGCTGGTCAAGGACGCGGCAGGCACGGCGAGGGGTGCGCAGCAGGGGGCTCAACAGGCGCTCGACGAAGGGGCCGAAATCATTCTCGGCCCGCTATTTGCTGCGTCGGTCCCGGGGGTCGCCCAGGTGGCGCGAACCCGCGGTGTTTCGGTGATCGCGTTTTCAACGGATTCGAGCATTGCGGGCAGAGGCGTCTATCTTCTGAGTTTTCTTCCTGAATCGGACGTCACCCGGATCGTCGAATACGCGGCGAGCACCGGAAAGCGCTCGTTTGCCGCGATGGTGCCCGAGAACGCCTACGGCAATGTCGTGGAGGCGGCCTTCAAGCAGACGGTTGGCCGTCGCGGCGGGCGGATCGCCGCATTCGAGAAATACGGCTCCGATCGCGCCAGCGCCGCGCGGAACGTTGCACAGTCGCTCCGCTCGGCCGACGCGCTGCTGATCGCCGATGATGGCGATACGGTGGTTTCGGTCGCCGCCGCGCTCACGGCGGCGGGCGCGAATCTGCGCAACGTCCAGCTTCTCGGCACCGGGCTGTGGGACAATCCTCGCGTGTTCTCCAGCACGACACTGCACGGGGGGCTCTATGCCGCTCCAGATCCGGCGGGCTTCCGCGCCTTCGCAGGCCGCTACCGCACCAAGTTCGGCGGTGAGCCGGTGCGTACGGCGACCCTTGCCTATGATGCGGTCGCGCTGGTGGCGGCTCTCGCCCGTACTCAGGGATCGCAGCGCTTCGCGGCGGAAACGCTGACCAACGCCTCCGGCTTTGCCGGCATCGACGGCTTGTTTCGATTCCGTTCCGACGGCACCAATCAGCGCGGCCTCGCCGTCATGCGCGTCGCATCCGGCGGCGGCCAGTCAGTGGCAGGCTCGCCAAAAAGTTTTGGCGCCTGATCCGGATTGTTATGAAGCGCGGTCTTCACGCCAACCGGTATCCAGCCTCGGGTCAAGCTCGAGGACATGCTCCGCTCGAAAAGGCTATAGCCTTAACTTTTTGATCGAGCATGATCCCGAAAACCGGTTTCCAATTTTCGGGATCATGCTCTATGCGGCGAGATCGGCCACCACGGCATCGAGGACGGGGAAGCCATCCTGCGTGACGCGCAAACGGCCGTCGGTGCTGATCATGATCGCGCCTTCGTCACGGAGGATCGCGATGCGCCGGGGATCAAGAGAGCGGCCCGACAGCGCCGCGTAGCGCCGCGGATCGATGCCCTCGCGCAAGCGCAGTCCCATGAGCAGGAATTCGTCGGCGCGCTCTTCGCTGTTCAACGGGTCATCGGCGACAATTCCGTTGCCGTTCGCCTCGACGCGCATGAGCCAGGCTTCGGGCCGCTTCTCGGTGGCGATGGCGTGCCTGACGCCGTCGATGTCGAGGCGACCGTGCGCTCCGGGGCCGATGCCCGCATATTCCTGACCGCGCCAGTAGACCAGATTGTGCCGGCATTCCGCGCCCGGCCGCGCATGGTTCGAGATCTCGTAAGCGGGCAGGCCATGACGCGCGCAGACGTCCTGCGTGACGTCGTACAAGTCTCGCGCCATCGCCTCATCGGGGGTCTTGAGCTTCCCCGCCGCATGCAGGTCGAAAAACGGCGTCCCCGCTTCGATCGTCAATTGATAGAGCGACAGATGCTCCGCCGCCTCCGAGATCGCGCGCTGCAACTCCCCGGCCCACATCGCCGGTGTCTGGTCCGGACGCGCATAGATCAGATCGAAGGAATAGCGATCGAAGACCGAGCGCGCGATCGCAACCGCATCCTGCGCCTCGCGCGCCGTGTGCAGCCGACCGAGCGCCTTCAGCGAGGAATCGTCGAGCGCCTGCACCCCGAGCGAGACCCGATTGACGCCCGCGGCGCGGTAGCCGCGGAATCGTGTGGCCTCCACGCTGGTCGGATTGGCTTCCAGCGTGACCTCGACGTCATCGGCAACGCTCCAATGCTTTCCGATTGCGTCGAGAATGGCGCCCACGGTCTGCGGCCGCATCAGGGACGGCGTGCCGCCGCCGAGGAAAATCGAGGACACCGTGCGTCCGCGCGAGCGGGCCGCCGTGGTCTCGATCTCGCGCGCGAAAGCCCGTGTAAAGCGTTCTTCATCGATCGGCGCGTGGCGCACGTGACTGTTGAAATCGCAATACGGACACTTCGACAGGCAGAACGGCCAGTGGATGTAAACGCCGAACGCAGCGGCCGGATCAGCGGGGCTCAAGGGCAATCTCCGCCAGTTTCACGAATGCGCGGGCGCGATGCGACAGGCCAAGACCGCGCGGCGGAAGCCCATGCTTCTCGATGCCGGCCATCTCGCCGAAGGTGCGGCCGTGCCCGTCCGGCAGAAATACCGGATCATAGCCGAAACCGGCCGTGCCCCGCGGCGGCCAGACCAGCGTGCCGTCCACGCGGCCTTCGACTTCCTGGAGATGGCCGTCCGGCCACGCGACGCAGAGCGCCGAAATGAAGTGAGCCTTACGCTGGTCCGCGCTGGTCGCGCCGCGCTCCTGCAGAAGGCGCTCGATCCGCGCCATCGCCGCGGAAAAATCCGCAGGTTTGCCGGCCCATCGTGCGGAGTGGATGCCCGGCGCGCCGTCGAGCGCATCGACGACCAGGCCGGAATCATCGGCAAAGGCCGGAAGCTTTGCGCTCAGGGCAGCAGAGGTCGCCTTGATCCGGGCATTGGCGCGGAAATCCTCGCCTGTTTCCTCAGGCTCGTCGAGACCGAGTTCGCCCGCGGAGACCGCTTCGACGCCATAAGGCGCAAGCAGCTCGCGGATCTCGGCGAGCTTGCCGGGATTGTGGGTGGCGATCACGAGCTTGCCGGCGATTCGACGATGCATGACCGATCGGACTTCAGCTTCTTGTTCTGAAAGGTTTTCCTGACGCGACGGGAAGCCCGCTTCGCTGGAAAACGCGACAGGACGCAAGTCCTGCGGATGAACCGCGCAAGCGGCGAATCACGCCACCGCCATTTTCTGCAAATCCACCAGCCGCGCGACCCCTTTTTTCGCCAGCGCCATCAGCGCGAGAAACTCATCATCGGAGAAAGGCACCTTTTCGGCGGTTCCCTGCACCTCGATGATGCGTCCTTCGCCGGTCATCACGAAGTTTGCGTCTGTATCGGCTTCCGAATCCTCGGCATAGTCTAGATCGAGGACAGGCGTGCCGTTGTAGATGCCGCAGGAGATCGCCGCGACATTGCCTCGAAGCACGCCGGCCTTGAGCATGTTGCGGGCCTTCATCCAGTTGACGCAGTCGGCCAGCGCGACCCAGGCGCCGGTGATCGACGCGGTGCGCGTGCCGCCGTCGGCCTGAATGACGTCGCAATCGATCGTGATCTGGCGCTCGCCGAGCGCCTCGAGATCGACCGCGGCCCGCAGGGAACGGCCGATCAGGCGCTGGATTTCGACGGTCCGGCCGCCCTGCTTGCCGGCGGAGGCCTCGCGCCGGGTCCGCTCCAGCGTGGCGCGAGGCAGCATTCCGTATTCGGCCGTCACCCAGCCCCGGCCCTGGCCCTTGAGCCATGGCGGCAGCCGCTCCTCGAGCGTCGCGGTGACCAGCACATGGGTATCGCCGAACTTCACCAAGCAGGAGCCTTCGGCGTATTTGACCACGCCTCGTTCCAGCGACACGGCGCGCAGTTCATCCGGTGCACGACGGCTAGGTCGCATGGGAACCCCTCCAGCAATTCATGAGAATCTTCGTGCCGTGCTTTTAGGGGTGGGGAGCCGCACCGGCAAGGGTCAGACTTGCAATTGCTCTCAGAACCGCAATTGCCCAAAGCCTGCTTGTAACTGGTGCGAGGGAGAGACAGATTAGAAGCGGTCTCAGGCACGACGAACATTATGCGCGGGAGATAATAGCGTTGGCCCATCACGATCCGATTGGTCTGATTGCACCGAACGCCGGGCTTGCCCAGTTGAACGAGCGCTCGCGCGACATTTTTCGCCAGATCGTCGAGAGCTATCTTGCAACGGGCGAACCCGTGGGCTCCCGCAACATTTCCCGGCTGATCGCGGTGCCGCTCTCTCCGGCCTCGGTCCGCAATGTGATGTCCGATCTCGAACAGCTCGGGCTGATTTACGCGCCGCACACCTCGGCCGGGCGCCTGCCGACCGAGCTCGGCCTGCGTTTTTTTGTCGATGCCCTGATGCAGGTTGGAGATCTCACCGAACCGGAACGCCAATCGATCCAGAGCCAGCTCGCGTCGGTCGGCAAGGCGCAATCGGTCGAGGCCGCGCTGGAGGAAGCCTTGACGCGGCTGTCCGGATTGACCCGGACGGCGGCGGTGGTGCTGACGGCGAAATCAAACGTGCGCTTGAAGCATATCGAGTTTGTCAGGCTGGAGCCCGACAAGGCGCTGGTGGTGCTGGTCGCAGAAGACGGACAGGTCGAAAATCGCGTGCTGACGCTCCCTTCCGGCGTTCCGGCCTCAGCGCTGACGGAAGCATCCAATTTTCTGAATGCCCGGATTCGCGGCCGGACGCTCGCCGAGGCCCGGCTCGAGCTGGAAACCGCGCTGGCGCAAAGCAAGGCGGAGCTCGATCAGCTCACACAAAAAATCGTCGCGGCCGGAATCGCGAGCTGGTCCGGCGGCGACAGCGACGACCGCCAATTGATCGTGCGAGGCCACGCCAACCTGCTCGAGGACCTGCACGCGATGGAGGACCTCGAACGGGTGCGGCTATTGTTCGACGACCTTGAAACCAAGCGCGAGGTGATCGATCTGCTTGGCCGCGCCGAGCGCGCCGACGGCGTGCGGATCTTCATCGGCTCGGAAAACAAGCTGTTCTCGCTGTCCGGATCATCGACGATCATCGCACCCTACAGCGATGGCGCCGGTCATATCGTTGGCGTTCTCGGCGTGATCGGACCCACCCGGCTGAACTACGCGCGCGTGATCCCGATGGTGGACTACGCCGCGCGCATCGTCAGCCAGATGCTCGGCAGGTGAGCCGGACCCGCCACGCTTGATTTTTACGCCTGAACCACGATATCCCGCACGACCATTCCTTTCCATTCGAGACAATTGCGAGAAGGCTGCGTAATGACCGATTCCGACGGCAAAACAGACAAGTCCGGCGAACCGGCTGCGGAGGTCGAGCCGGTGGTATCCAAGCCGTATGTCATGCCGGACGATCCCGAGGACGATGCGCTCGACGCGCTGAACAAGCAGCTCGCAGAGGCGAAAGATCGGACGTTGCGCACGCTGGCGGAGATGGAGAATCTGCGCAAGCGTACGGCGCGGGAGGTCTCGGACGCTCGAACCTACGGCATCTCGGGCTTCGCGCGCGACGTTCTGGAGATCGCCGACAATCTGCAGCGCGCGCTTGATGCGGTGCCGGCGGACGCTCGCGCGGCGCCAGATCCCGGCCTGAAAGCCCTGATCGAGGGCGTGGAGCTGACCGAACGCTCGCTGCACAACGCTCTGGAAAAGCATGGCGTGAAAAAATTTGATCCGGCGGGCGAAAAATTCGATCCCAACGTCCATCAGGCCATGTACGAAGTTCCCGATCCGTCGATCCCCGTCGGCACGGTCGCCCAGGTCATTCAAGCCGGCTACATGATCGGAGAGCGGGTGCTGCGCCCGGCGCTGGTGGGCGTTGCGAAGGGCGGAGCCAAGGCGGCCGCGCCGGAATAATGGCAGCGCGCGTCGGATCAAGATCACGGAGCCACGCTTCTGATTTGAATCAGAAGCGTGAGAGGTTAACGCGGCCGGATACCGTCACGAACCGCGCGGAAGCGCGGAAAAACGTCCGACCATTCGCTCCGCGGCGTGCTTCCGATCAGACGCATCGCCGTTTTTCCGCTGCCGAACACGAGCCACTGCACCACGGTTACCGGCGTATTCGTTCGCGTGTTGGTGCCATCGATTCGCGTTTCGAAGCCGGGCGATCCGTTGATCCGGATCGGCTCCGACATGGTGATGCGTCCCTCACGCAGGTTCGGGATCGTGGCTGCGACGTCGCGCGCGAACCGGCTCCGATCATCCGGCCGCTCCGGGACCGAACCGATCGGGCTGATGATGATGAAGGCTCTGCTGTCGATGTTGTTTTCCGTTTCCGCATCGGACAACAGGATGACGGCTCCCGGCGTAAGCGTCCGGATCAATTTGAAGGAGCTCAGTTCGCTCAGCTTGAAGGGCAGCAGGCCCAGTTGCTCCTCGAGCGGGACTTCCTTGCGCAGGGCGACCGTTGCGAACATCTTCTGCACGGCCTCATCGGAATAGATCTTCGCGACATTCTCCGGCACCTGCGCCGCGACGTATCCGGAAAAGGTGCCGCCCGAAATCACCATTGAGTAGCGCCGGACATTGTCTTCACCGTTCTTGGCGGATTCGACGATGAAATAACCCTGCCCGCTCGCGGTCTCGAGACCTTGCGGCTTTGGACCTCGGGGGTCGACGGCGTTCGACTTCGCGACAGTTTCCACGTCTCTAAAAGCGGCGGCGGGGAGTTCGGCGACGACGACCTTGACGCGCTGATCCGCGGTCTCAAAACCCGGAAATGTCTTCGCGGGGTTGAGGCCTATCAGCGGAACCAGCCCGATCCGGCTGCCCGGCGCATAGATCACGTCGCTGGCGAGGGACGGATTGGCGCCGCTCAGCAGGCAGAGAATGGCAAATACGTGCAGAAAATGTCTCATGCGCGCTTATCTGGATTTGCATTGAGGCCGTTCAATGATCGTCAGGCCAGCGGTCCGGGAAGATGATTCAGATGATGCATTCTACGAAACCTGACTGCCGCATCAAGCGCATCAGCCGTCGGCGCAGGGCACCGCCAGCCGTCTTCACCATGGCCCAAGACGACTGGGCCGGCTAGGTTAATTATCGGCTTGTCCGGATCGTCCCTGGCTGACAGGGACGCAA
This sequence comes from Nitrobacter winogradskyi Nb-255, assembly GCF_000012725.1. Classification (NCBI taxonomy): domain Bacteria; kingdom Pseudomonadati; phylum Pseudomonadota; class Alphaproteobacteria; order Hyphomicrobiales; family Nitrobacteraceae; genus Nitrobacter; species Nitrobacter winogradskyi. Next base: position 226,974 of record NC_007406.1, read on the forward strand.
AAGAATTGCGTTTTCAGCCGGCGGATAGATGTCCGGTCCTTGCGGCCCCCACCCCCCCTCCTATATGAGGCTCACCGTCGCTATATCGCGAGTAATTGATATCTGGGGGTCTGGATGAGGGTGCCGTCAGGGCCTGCCCGGACTGCCGCAACAAGAAGGATATGAGGACCATGGGAAAGGTCATTGGGATCGACCTCGGCACCACTAATTCGTGCGTGGCGGTAATGGACGGCAAGACGCCGAAAGTCATCGAGAACGCGGAAGGGATGCGGACCACGCCGTCCATCGTCGCCTTTAGCGATGATGGCGAGCGTCTCGTCGGGCAGCCGGCCAAGCGCCAGGCTGTGACCAATCCCGAGCGGACCATTTTCGCCGTCAAGCGCCTGATCGGCCGCCGCTACGACGACCCCACGGTTGAAAAGGACAAGCAGCTTGTCCCTTACAAGATCGCGAAAGCCGGCAACGGCGACGCCTGGGTCGAGGCCGATGGCAAAACCTATTCGCCCTCGCAGATTTCGGCCTTCACGCTTCAGAAGATGAAGGAGACCGCCGAGGCTCATCTCGGTCAGAAGGTCGATCAGGCCGTCATCACCGTGCCCGCCTACTTCAACGACGCGCAACGTCAGGCGACCAAGGACGCCGGCAAAATTGCCGGCCTCGAAGTGCTGCGCATCATCAACGAGCCGACCGCGGCCGCGCTCGCCTACGGCCTCGACAAGTCGAAGGCCGGCACCATCGCGGTATATGATCTCGGCGGCGGCACGTTCGACGTGTCGGTTCTCGAGATCGGCGACGGCGTGTTCGAGGTGAAGTCGACCAACGGGGATACCTTCCTCGGCGGCGAAGACTTCGACATGCGTCTGGTCAACTATCTCGCGGACGAATTCCAGAAGGAGCAGGGCATCAACCTGCGCAACGACAAGCTGGCCTTGCAGCGGTTGAAGGAAGCCGCCGAGAAAGCGAAGATCGAACTGTCGTCGACCACGCAGACCGAGATCAATCTGCCGTTCATCACGGCCGACCAGTCCGGCCCGAAGCATCTGACGATGAAGCTCACACGCGCCAAGTTCGAGGCGCTGGTCGATGATCTCGTTCAGAAGACGATCGAGCCGTGCCGCAAGGCGCTGAAGGATGCCGGCCTGACGGCGGGGGAGATCGGCGAAGTGGTGCTGGTCGGCGGCATGACGCGCATGCCGAAGGTCCAGGAAGTGGTCAAGCAGTTGTTCGGCAAGGAGCCGCACAAGGGCGTCAACCCGGACGAGGTTGTCGCGATCGGCGCGGCGATCCAGGCCGGCGTACTGCAGGGCGACGTCAAGGACGTGCTGCTGCTCGACGTCACTCCGCTGTCGCTGGGCATCGAGACGCTGGGCGGGGTGTTCACCCGCATCATCGACCGCAATACCACGATCCCGACCAAGAAAAGTCAGGTGTTCTCGACAGCCGAGGATAACCAGAACGCCGTCACCATTCGCGTCTTCCAGGGCGAACGTGAAATGGCGGCGGACAACAAGATCCTCGGCCAGTTCGATCTGATGGGCATTCCGCCCGCTCCGCGCGGTATGCCCCAGATCGAGGTGACGTTCGACATCGACGCCAACGGCATCGTCAACGTTTCCGCCAAGGACAAGGCGACCGGCAAGGAACAGCAGATCCGCATCCAGGCCTCGGGCGGCCTGTCGGAGGCCGACATCGAGAAGATGGTCAAGGACGCGGAAGCCAACGCCGCCGAGGACAAGAAGCGCCGCGAGGCCGTGGACGCCAAGAATCAGGCCGACAGCCTGGTGCATTCGACCGAGAAGGCGCTTACCGAACACGGCTCGAAGATCGAGGAAAGCGAACGCCGCGCGATCGAGGATGCGGTCAGCGATCTGAAGGAAGCGCTCAAAGGCGACGATGCCGAGGCGATCAAGGCCAAGACCAACACGCTGGCGCAGGCCTCCATGAAGCTAGGCGAGGCGATGTATAAACAACAGGCGGAAGCCGATGCCGCCAAGGACGCCGCGAAGGACGATGTCGTCGATGCGGAATTTACCGAGGTCGACGACGACAAGAAGTCGGCTTAAACGGCAGGAAGACCATGGCCCCGGTCCTCAAGGTGCGTAATGCGTCTCGGAGGGCGGGGTCATGTTTGTTTAAGCGGGATGCTTCATCCGGCGAGCGAATTTCTGGCTCGCCTTTCTGGATGAAGCGACCTTCGGGCGGAACGGACTGATGTCGACCAAACGCTGTTACTACGAAACCCTTGAGGTCGATCGGAACGCGGACGACACCAAACTCAAGGCAGCCTTTCGCAAGCTGGCCATGAAATGGCACCCGGACAGAAATCCGGGCGACTCGTCCAGCGAGATGCGCTTCAAGGAAATCAACGAGGCCTATGAGGTCCTGAAGGACAGCAACAAGCGCGCCGCTTACGACCGCTTCGGCCACGCGGCGTTCGAGCAGGGCGGCATGGGCGGCGGCGCGGCCGGGTTCGGCGCAGGCTTCGCTTCCTCATTCTCCGACATCTTCGAGGATCTGTTCGGCATGTCCGGGCAGCGCGGCCGGTCAGGCGGACGCGAACGAGGCGGAGATCTTCGATATAATATGGAGATCACGCTTGAGGAGGCTTATCACGGCAAGACCGCCCAGATCGAGATTCCAGTCTCGGTAACGTGCGAGTCCTGCTCTGGGACGGGCGCCAAGGCCGGGACCAAGCCGAAGAACTGCGCGATGTGCGGGGGCGCCGGCCGGATTCGCCAGGCTCAGGGCTTCTTCACGCTGGAGCGCACCTGTCCCGGCTGTCAGGGACGGGGCCAGATGATCGAGGATCCCTGCCCGTCCTGTGGCGGGTCGGGCCGGGTCAACCGGGAGCGTTCGCTTTCGGTCAATATTCCCGCCGGCGTCGAGGATGGCACCCGCATTCGCCTCGCTGGCGAAGGTGAGGCGGGAGTCCGTGGCGGCCCGCCTGGCGACCTCTACATTTTCCTCTCGCTGATTCCGCATCAGTTCTTCCAGCGGGACGGCGCCGATCTGCATTGCCGTGTGCCGATTTCAATGGTCGCCGCCGCTCTTGGCGGAGAGATTGAGGTGCCGACCATCGACAAGGGCAAGACCAAGGTGCGGGTGCCGTCGGGAACCCAGTCCGGCCGCCGTTTTCGCATTGCAACAAAGGGAATGCCCGTGCTGCGCTCTCGTCAGACCGGCGACATGTATGTTCAGGTGGTGGTGGAAACTCCGCAGAATCTGACCAAGCGACAACAGGATCTTTTGGCCGAGTTTGAAAAGCTGTCGTCGGGAGAGACTCAGCCGGAGGCGGCGGGTTTCTTCACTAAGGTCAAGGACTTCTTCGGCACTCGGGCGACTCCGTAATCACCGTTTTGCTTGACCGGGCCGATCGTCGGATGTACCTGTGAATAACTTAAGCCTGCCTCCCTGCCAGTATTGACCCCACCTGGGTGCGAAATGCCTTTGCAATTGTCCGCGCGTGCGTCGAAGAAGCCCCTTCATCTTGATGATGAGGTCCGCTTTCTCCGCTCGTGGATTGAGAAGCCGCTCCATATGGGTGCGGTCATGCCGTCCGGACGTATTCTGGCGCGCACCATGGCGCAGTATGTCGATGTCGCGTCCGCCGATCCGGTCATCGAACTGGGACCGGGGACCGGAGCGATCACCAACGCGCTGATCGAGCACGGCGTCGATCCGAAGCGTCTCGTGCTGGTCGAATACGATCCCGGCTTTTGTGCGCTGCTTCGCGACCGCTACCCGCAGGCGACGGTCGTGCAGGGCGATGCGTATACCTTACGGGACTCGCTGTGGAACGTGCTGAGCGCGCGCGCTTCGGCTATCGTCTCCGGCCTGCCGCTCGTCACCAAGCCGATGTTGACCCGGCTCAAGCTGATACGGGACGCCTTCGCGACGCTCGCTCCCGGCGCTCCCTTCGTGCAGTTCACCTATTCGGTGGTCCCGCCCATCCCAAAATCTCTCCCGGGCATTTCGACCGAGGCGTCCGAGCGAATCTGGATGAACCTGCCTCCCGCTCGCGTCTGGGTGTATCGCAAGCGCTGATGGACCATTAGCGTTTCAAACGAACGAAGTGTTGACCGGTTCGCGTGAAGAAAACGCCATAGCGCGGACCGCAGGTGTCCCTGCAATGCGATCGACAGGTCTGTTCGCACCGAAAATCCTCATCATCCCCGGCTCGCTTCGCACCGGCTCGCAGAATGCAAGGCTTGCCGCGGTTATAGCCAAGGAATTTATCCGGGCCGATGTCGAAGTCACCCGGATTTCGCTCGGAGACTTCCCGCTACCGATCTACGACGCCGACCTTCAGGCAAGCGCAGGCGTGCCCGCAAGCGCCGTCAACCTCAAGCAGATGATCGCCGCGCACCACGGGGTCGTCATTGTAACGCCCGAATACAACGCTTCGCTGCCGCCATTGCTCAAGAACGCGATCGACTGGATATCACGCGTCCAGAGTCCGCATGAAGCGCGCGGACAGGTTTTCCATGAACGCGCCTTTGCGATCGCGTCAGCCTCCACGGGCCGGTTCGGCGGCGCACGATGTCTGGCGCAGTTGCGCCTGATCCTTTCGGTATGCGGGGCGATGGTGATTCCCAATCAGCTCGCGCTGTCATTCGCGGGCGACGCCTACGACGATATGGAACGGTTGAAGCGTTCGGCGGATGCCGATGCGCTGAAGAAGATGGTACGACAGTTGATCACGCTCGCCGGGAATATGCAGTAGGCCGTGCTTGATAGGAACGGCATCGCGCAACGGATGCGGGACCTGATTGGTTGCCGCGAAACGCAGCCCCCGCTATACCCACAGAAGCATTCGAGGACTCGGCCGTGGCTGACATGCGTTTGATTGTTGCAGGGGCAGGCGGCCGGATGGGCCGCGCCCTGGTGCGCGCGATCGCCGAAACCGATGGCGCGGTGCTGGCGGGCGCGCTCGAGGCGCCGGAATCCGAGTTGATCGGGAAGGACGCCAGCGTTCTGGCCGGCCTTCCCGCCAGCGGAATCGAAGTGTCGGCGGATCTCTGGTCATTGTCGGCGAAAGCCGACGGTATCCTGGATTTTACGGTTCCGGCCGCGACCATCGCGAATGTGGCCGTCGCCGCCGAGCGCGGCCTGATTCACGTCATCGGCACCACCGGCCTTTCGGCGTCGGACATGGCTGTGATCCGGAGCGTGACGTCACGCACGGCGGTCGTGCAGTCGGGCAATATGAGTCTAGGCGTCAACCTGCTTGCTGCACTGGTAAAGCGCATGGCGCAGGCACTCGACGAAAGTTTCGATGTTGAAGTTCTCGAGATGCATCACAGGGCCAAGATTGATGCGCCTTCCGGCACAGCGTTGATGTTGGGACAGGCGGCGGCTGACGGCCGCAAGGTCGGTCTGGATCAGCGCGCGGTGCGCGGCCGGGACGGCCTTACCGGCGCCCGCAAGGCCGGCGACATCGGTTTTGCCTCGCTTCGGGGAGGCACCGTGTCCGGAGATCACAGCGTCATCTTCGCGGGTCCATATGAGCGCATCACATTGTCGCATCATGCCGAGGACCGGATGATTTTCGCGCATGGCGCATTGAAGGCCGCGAAGTGGGCGTTCGGTAAAGAGCCCGGCCTCTACTCGATGTCAGACGTGCTCGGGCTGGATGTTTAGCATTGCGGTTATCACAGCGTTTTCGAGCGAAGCCTATCCTCCGGCTTGATCCGGGGATGCATATCGTTTCGTGCGAAGACGCCGCGTCAAATCAAGATCCGAGAGCCACGCTTTTGATCCGTCGGAAGCGGAAAGGCTCCAGGGATCCAAGAATGGAGCAGGCAGAATGAGCGAACGTCTTCTGGTGCTCGTGCGTCACGGCCAGAGCGAATGGAATCTGAAAAACCTGTTCACAGGCTGGAAGGATCCGGATCTGACGGAGTTGGGCGCGGCTGAGGCGAAGGATGCGGGGCGCAAGCTGAAGGCGCAGGGCTTTGTTTTCGACATCGCCTTCACCTCGACGTTGATCCGTGCCCAGCACACGCTCGATCTTGTGCTCAAGGAACTGGACCAGACCGGGATTCCGGTCAGGAAAGACCAGGCGCTGAACGAGCGTGACTATGGCGATCTTTCGGGCCTCAACAAGGATGAGGCCCGCAAGAAGTGGGGCGACGAACAGGTGCTGGTGTGGCGCCGGTCGTATGACGTACCGCCGCCCGGCGGCGAGAGCCTGAAGGATACGCTGGCGCGCACGCTGCCGTACTTCGTGCAGGAAATCCTGCCATGCGTTCTTCGCGGCGAGTGCACGCTCGTGGCGGCGCACGGCAACTCGCTGCGCGCGCTCGTCATGGTTCTGGAAAAACTGTCGCCGGAACAGATTCTCGCGCGCGAACTGGCGACCGGCGCGCCCGTGATCTATCGGCTCAACGCCGATGCGACGGTGGCATCGAAACTGGATCTCGCGGCCTGACGAACCTCATTCCAGGCCAATCCGCCCGGCCTCCCACCCCAGCATCGCGTGCTTGCGGGTGATTCCCCAGTGATACCCCGTCAGCGCGCCGCTTTTGCCGAGCACGCGATGGCAGGGCACGACGAATGACACCGGGTTCTTGCCGACAGCGGCGCCGACGGCGCGCGAAGCGGTCGGGCGATCGATACTGGCGGCGATGGTTGAGTAGGTCGTGACCTTTCCCATGGGAATCCTGAGCAGGGTCTGCCAGACCCGGACCTCGAAATCCGTCCCGATCAGAACCACGCGCAGCGGCTGGTCGGCTCGCCAAAGCCTCGTATCGAACACGCGCTGCGCCAGCGCCCCGGTGCGAGCTGCATCCTCGACGTAAGCTGCATTGGGCCATCGCCGCTTCATGTCGGCGAGCGCGGCCTGCTCGTCGCCGCCGTCGGCGAAAGCCAGTCCCGCGAGGCCACGGTCGCTGGCGATCACAATCGCGATGCCGAAGGGCGAGGGATGAAAACCGAAAGCGAGCTTCATGCCGGAGCCGCCATTCTTCCATTCGCCGGGTGACATCGCTTCATGCGTGACGAACAGGTCGTGCAGGCGTCCCGGACCCGAGAGGCCGGAGTCGAGGGCTGCATCGAGCACGCTGGCGGATTTGCGCAACAACCGCTTGGCGTGGTCGAGCGTCAGCGCCTGCATGAACAATTTCGGGGTTAGACCCGCCCAGCGCCGGAACAGATGGTGCAACTCGTCCGGCGTCACGCCGGCGGCGTCAGCCGTCGCTGCGATGGCGGGCTGCGAGCGCCAGTTTTCGGAGATGAAGGCGATCGCTCGGCGGACCGCGTCATAATCGCGCAATGCTGCGCCAGGCGCGTCCGGCTGCGTCATGCGCGAATCAGCCGGAGCAGGAATTTTCGCAAGCGTCATCATGGCCAGGATGTAGGACGTTCGCCGTCTGCCGGCCACCCGATTTCCGGCGACCCTTCAGGTCACCGGATTGTAGATCGGCCCGCGCTTCGCGAGCTGGAGCGCAGAGGACAAGGCTTTGACGAAACTCAGCTTCTCGTCAGGCCCGAGGAAATTCGCGATCGATATCCGGCGGCCGCGCGAAACCAGATAAAGCCGCTCGATGCCGTACTCCTCGTGGACCCTCTGGTCGACATGCACCCACAGCGGATTAGAAACCCACTCGACGATGTGGCCGCGATGACTGGTGCGGCGCACCCTGAGCTCGGAATGGGTGATGGAGATTTCCTCGGTCGCGAGCGCCCGTTGGAAATTGATGCGGAAAGCCCAGTAAATCGCGAGAACATCGAGGCCAAGAAAGCCGAATACCGGCCAGGCTCCCATCAGCAGGAACACCATTCCGGTGGCGAAACTCGCCAACGCCAATACAGCCATCAGCACCATGAAGCTGGCGTGACTTAATGAACGGTGCGGCGTCAGGAGCGCCGAAAACAGCGTCTGTTCGGCGGGTCCGGGGCCAGCCAGGTTATTGTCTACGGTCATCGTTGATCACTATACCACGATCATGTCTAAAAACATCCGCCGCAGCTTTGCAAGGCAGAAGCCCGCCGCAGCCGGGACCGGCAAATCACTCGGGAAAGGCCCTGTAGCGGACCCTCGGCAGCAGGAACCCGCTGCGGCGACGGCAGGACACGCCAAGGGAGTGAAGAAGAGAACCGGAAAGCCGCCGGCACGTCAGGCGGAGCCGGTCTCCGGGGTCAGGCGCGCCGTCAAGCCGGCGCGAGGACCAGCGGAATTGCCGCCATCTCTCAGGCCATGGACGCCGGCTGAAGTCCACGAGGCCTTCACGCGCTTTCGCAGAGCCAATCCCGAGCCGAAAGGCGAGCTCGAACACCTCAATCCCTTCACGTTGCTGGTCGCGGTGGTGCTGTCGGCCCAGGCGACCGACGCCGGCGTCAACAAGGCCACGCGCGCCTTGTTCGCTGTCGCCGACACGCCCGCCAGAATGCTGGCGCTCGGGGAGGAGAAGGTCCGCGACTACATCAAGACCATCGGACTGTATCGCACCAAGGCGCGGAACATCATCGCGCTTTCGGAAAAACTGCTCGCGGAGTTTGACGGCGCGGTTCCACCCAGCAGGGCGGGGATCGAATCGCTGCCCGGCGCGGGACGCAAGACCGCCAACGTCGTGCTCAACATGGCGTTCGGGGAGCGCACCATGGCGGTTGACACGCATGTGTTCCGGGTCGCCAACCGCACCGGAATGGCGCCCGGCAAGACACCGCTCGAGGTCGAGCTCGGGCTTGAGCGCGTGATCCCCAACCAATTCATGCTGCATGCGCATCACTGGCTGATCCTGCACGGACGCTACACCTGCCTGGCGCGATCGCCGCGCTGCAAAGTGTGCCTGATCAACGACCTGTGCCGCTGGCCCGAAAAGACCACAGAGGGCGCGGGGTGATGATCGTCTCGTCCCGTTCGTACGCAGATACCTGCACCTGACCAGAACGGCGATCGCCGCGTTAAGTTCCGGCCGATTGAATCGCAAATCCTCGTTCGGGAAATGAAAAGGGCCCCGGCGAAATCCGGGGCCTTTGGCTGCTGCTAGAGCATTTTCCGGCGAAGTGGATGACCTGTTCGCCGCGAGAAAATGCGACCAGACAACCATTTCTAGAGCATGGTCCGACTCAACTTGATCGGATCATGCTCTAGTAAAGAGGCGGTCGCTTACTTGTTGTCGGTGCGCTGTTTCAGCACGGTGCCGAGGATATCGCCCAGCGTTGCGCCCGAGTCGGAAGAACCGTACTGCGCGATGGCTTCCTTCTCCTCGGCCACTTCGAGCGCCTTGATCGAGACCTGCACCTTGCGGGCCTTCTTGTCGAACTGGATGACGCGGGCATCGACCTTCTCGCCGACGGCGAAACGCTCGGTGCGCTGATCGTTGCGGTCCCTCGCCAGTTCCGAACGCTTGATGAAGGTCTGGAACTCGGTGCCGGAAATCTGCACCTCGATGCCTCCGTCCTTGACCTCGAGCACCTCGCAGGTGACGACCGCGCCCTTCTTGACGTCGCCCGGTTCGGCGAACGGGTCGCCCTCGAGCTGCTTGACGCCGAGCGAGATGCGTTCCTTCTCGACATCGACGTCGAGCACGACGGCCTTGACCATGTCGCCGCGCTTGAAATTGTCGATGACCTGCTCGCCCGGCTGCTTCCAGTCGAGGTCGGAAAGGTGGACCATGCCGTCGACATCGCCCTCCAGGCCCAGGAACAGTCCGAACTCGGTCTTGTTCTTGACCTCGCCCTCCACGGTCGAACCGACCGGGTGCTTCTCGATGAACGCCTCCCAGGGATTGCGCATGGTCTGCTTGAGGCCGAGCGAGATGCGGCGCTTGACGCTGTCGACCTCGAGCACCTGCACCTCGACTTCCTGCGAGGTCGAGACGATCTTGCCCGGATGCATGTTCTTCTTGGTCCAGGACATTTCCGAGACGTGGATAAGGCCCTCGATGCCCGGCTCAAGCTCCACGAACGCGCCGTAGTCGGTGATGTTGGTGACGCGGCCGGTGAAGCGGGCGCCCAGCGGATACTTGGCCTCGATGCCCTGCCAGGGATCATCCAGCAACTGCTTCATGCCGAGCGAGATGCGGTGGGTCTCGTGATTGATCTTGATGATCTTGACCTTCACGGTCTGGCCGATCGCCAGCACTTCGGTCGGATGGTTGACGCGGCGCCAGGCGATATCGGTAACGTGCAGCAGGCCGTCGATGCCTCCGAGATCGACGAACGCGCCGTAGTCGGTGATGTTCTTGACCACGCCGTCGATGACCTGACCCTCTTCGAGGTTCTGGACCAACTCCTGCCGCTGTTCGGCGCGGGTCTCCTCCAGCACCGTGCGGCGGGAGACGACGATGTTGCCGCGGCGGCGATCCATCTTGAGAATCTGGAACGGCTGGGTGTTGTTCATCAGCGGACCGACATCGCGAATGGGACGGATGTCCACCTGCGAGCGCGGCAGGAAGGCGACGGCGCCGTCGAGATCGACGGTGAAGCCGCCCTTGACCTGATTGAAGATGACGCCGTGCACCTTCTCGTTGTTGTTGAAGGCTTTCTCGAGCTTGCCCCAACTTTCCTCGCGGCGCGCCTTGTCGCGCGACAGCACGGCCTCGCCGAGCGCGTTCTCGATGCGATCAAGGAACACCTCAACCTCGTCGCCGACCTTCAGCGTGCTCTCGCGACCTGGACCGGAGAATTCACGCAACGCCACGCGGCCTTCGGTCTTGAGGCCGACGTCGATGACGGCCATGTCCTTCTCGATCGCAACCACCTTGCCCTTGATGACGGAGCTTTCCTGCAGGCTGCCACCGGCGAAGGACTCATCGAGCATCGCGGCGAAATCGTCACGGGACGGATTGAGGGTATCAGTCGAAGCCATGTGTTCTCCAATGCGGCGACCGGCAGTTCGGGTTGATATGCGTTTCGCGCGCGAAGGGTCAGGGGTCCGCAACCCTGACAACCGTCGCGAGGAACATGCAGCGACGGGCCGGCGTCAAGCCTTGACGTTCGAAACGATGATGTGGCCCGGAGTCTTTCACAAGCGATCGACCGCAGAATGATCGACATCGAGGACGATCAATATCGAGACTGAGCGGGACGTTCCTCCAATGGCGGCGGGAGCTTGAAACTCCGGCCGGTCCGCTCGGACAGCCTCGACACGTCGACGATGATCCGGACGCCGCGGATATACCGTCAAAGCCGCAAGCGAACAAGGCTTTTGTAAGCCTTGCCTCAACCGCGCGGCTTGAACAGGAAGTTATTGCAGTAGTCCGGATGATCCCAGAATCGCGGACCCGACTGCTTCTGGTGAATTGCCGGATCAAACGCTGATACAGGGTGCAGGGAACCCTGCCTGAAGAAAAACCCCTCGTATCCGAGCCGATCAAGCAGCCCGAAGACATCCTCGACATTGGTTTCCGCGAGGTGCCTCGTCTCACATTCGAAAATGAGCCACGGCCGCGCTTCGGACAAGGTGCGCCGGGCGCCCTTGAAAATCGCCAGTTCCGCCCCTTCCGCGTCGACCTTGATCAACGAGACGCGCTGCCCCGGCCGCAAATAGTCGTCGAGCGCGACGACGGGAACCTGCATTCGCGTGCCGCCGGCCACGGGCGCGACCAGCGAGGCGCCGGGAGAATCGATCGCGGGGATGGCAAGATCGAGCACGCCGCTGCCCGACCATAACGCCTTCTGCTCCACGGTGACATTATGAGCAGGCGCGACCTCGCGCAGATAGGCGGCGAGAGAAGGCTGCGGCTCGAATGCGAGAACGCGTCCGGAATTGCCGACCCACCGTGACAGCCAATAGACATAGCTGCCCTTGTGAGCGCCCACATCGCACACGGTATCGCCGGGCCTCACATGGCCGCCGATGACCGAAAGCTCGGCGCGCTGATCCCGCCATCGTGCTTTCAGCGCACGCCACACGAAACGCGCATTCATTGCTGCCTCCGGCACCTGCCGAGCGGTCACGCTCGGCCGGATCGGACCCTCACCGACTCGACGATCGCGATCGCCGCCTTCAGGCCGGCCTCGATGTCGAGGTTGGAATTATCCAGCACATGAGCATCGGCAGCCGCCTTCAAAGGTGCAACGGGCCGGTTGCGGTCCCTCTCGTCGCGCTTGAGAATATCCGCCAGAACCACCGCCTCGTCGACCTCCTCGCCCCGCGCCCGCGCTTCCAGCGTGCGCCGCCTCGCCCGCACGACAGGATCGGCCTCGACGAAAATCTTCACGTCGGCGTTCGGGCAGATCACGGTGCCGATGTCGCGGCCGTCAAGCACCGCGCCGGGCGGCTCGGCGGCGAACTGGCGCTGGAAGGTCAGAAGCGCCTCGCGCACCTTGGGGAATGTCGAGACGACCGACGCGGCCTCGCCGATCGCGCGGGCCTTGAGAGCCGGATGGCCGAATCTCTCCGGATCGAGTTCAAGCGCGGCCGCGATCGCGCGCGCCTCGTCCGCCGGATCCGCGCCGGCGTCGAGCAAGGCTTTGGCGACCGCGCGATAGATCACGCCGGTGTCGAGATGACGAAAGTGATAGTGCGCGGCAAGGCGCTTGCCGAGGGTGCCCTTACCCGAAGCGGCAGGCCCGTCGATGGCGATGATCATGCGAAATTTGCTCCCAGCCGCTGCATCATCGGCACGAAATCGGGGAAACTCGTGGCGATGAAGGCGATGTCGTCGACCTTGACCGGCGCGTCCGAGGCGCAGCCCATCACCAGCGCCGACATCGCGATGCGATGATCCATGTGGGTGGTGACGAGACCGCCGCCGGGCACCCGGCCGCGGCCCTCGACGATGAGGTCGTCGCCGGCGATCTCGACCGCGACGCCGCCCGCGCGCAGCATCGCGGCGGCAGCCTCGAGGCGGTCGGATTCCTTGACCCGCAATTCGCGCAGGCCGCGCATCACGGTGGTGCCTTCGGCAAACGCCGCCGCGACCGCGAGCACGAGATACTCGTCGATCATCGAGGGGGCGCGCTCCGCCGGCACCTCGATCCCGCGCAGCCGGGACGCCTTCACGCGCAGCTGCGCCATCGGCTCGCCGGCATCAAGGCGCGTTTCGCTTTCCTCGATCGACGCACCCATCTCGCGCAGCGTGACAAACAGGCCGGTTCGCAACGGGTTTGTCATCACGTCGTCCAGCACGATGTCGGAGCCTTCCGTGATCAGCGCGGCAACGATCGGAAACGCCGCCGATGACGGGTCGGCCGGCACCGTGACCCCTGCCCCGTGCAACTCGGGCTGTCCGGTCAGCGAGATTTTGCGCCCATGCGCGCCCTCGGCCACGGAGACGATATCGGCGCCAAAATGCTTCAGCATCAGTTCGGTATGGTCCCGGCTGGCCTCGCGCTCGATGACGGTGGTGACGCCCGGAGCCGACAGCCCCGCCAGCAGCACCGCCGATTTGATCTGCGCCGAAGCCACCGGCGTGCGGTACACGATCGGCAGCGGATCACGCGCGCCTTCGAGCGTCAGCGGCAGGCGGCCGCCGTCGCTTTGCGAGATCACCCGCGCACCCATCAACTCCAGCGGATCGAGAATTCGGCGCATCGGCCGCGAGCGCAGCGATCCATCGCCATCGAAGGCGGCGCGGATCGGGCAGCCGGCCACCGCGCCCATCACCAGGCGGCATCCCGTGCCTGAATTGCCGAAATCGAGCGGCGCTTCCGGCGTCGCAAATCCGCCGGTGCCGACGCCGCGCACCGACCAGGCGATCCCGCCATTATCATCGGTCCGCCGTTCGACCTTCGCACCCAGCGCCTGCATCGCCTTCGCGGTGTTGAGTACGTCCTCGCCCTCGAGAAGGCCGGAGATTCGGGTTTCGCCGACCGCCAGCGCGCCCAGGATCAGCGCGCGGTGGGAGATCGATTTATCCCCGGGCACCCTGACGCGCCCGGTCAATGACTGACATTTTCGCGCCTCGAGCGGCATGGTCTGGCCGGAAAGAGTCAAAGTTGCATATCCCCGTTGTGGCGGCTGGTATCACAGGGACGACGGCGCGTCACGCCCGCGAACCGGTCCGCAAAGCGCTATTGACAGGGCCGCTGCAACTAGCCAAGTGAAGCTCCGTTTTTTCAAGAACTCCCGGGATTCCACACGTGGCCAAATCCGAGCTCGGAACCAAGCGCATTTGCCCGACGACTGGCAAGAAGTTCTACGATCTGAACAAGAACCCGGTGATCTCGCCTTACACCGGCGAGGTCGTGCCGATCGTCGTGGCGCCGGTGCGAGGCCGCAGCGACGCCGCCCGCGCTGCCGCGGCGTCAGGGGCCGAGGCGACGCCGGAGCCCGCCGAGGCCGAAGAAATGGTCTCGCTGGAGGAGGCCGACGCCGAGGAGAACACCGGAAAGGTCAAGAAGGCCGTCGTCCCCGAGTCGGAGGATGATATCGAGATCGATGATACCCTCGACGATGACGAGGACGATGATTCGACCTTTATCGCCGACGAGGAAGAGGGCGACGAGGACGTCACCGATATCATCGGAGACGTGGGAGACGACGAGGAGACTTGAGATCGGTCCTGAACTGTGGTTCAGGGTCTCTGTGGATCGCGCCGTCCGATGAGGTGCGGCGCGGTCGAGAGCGGGATGAGGTAAATTGTTAAAATGCGGTGCGGTTTTCCGTCCGCATCCTGCCCTCAAATACTGGAATTGATCACGTTCATGATCGAGGATCGAATCGATCCGGAATCATGAACCTGATCCTGGGGCCATAGCTCAGCTGGGAGAGCGCTTGCATGGCATGCAAGAGGTCGGCGGTTCGATCCCGCCTGGCTCCACCAAGCGCCTTCCGTTCCAGGGATGTGGCAACTTGCCGGGCGCGCATTCGTTCAGCGCTTGCGTCCCGCAAATGGCGATCCTGTTCTGATATCAAAGCGTTGGTGCCGCGCCGTACATCTTGAACGACGTGCAAATCATGCCATATTTAATTCGACCCGTCTGGAAACGTCAGACGGCCAGCGGGGCGCCGCAAGGGCCCCTGCGCTCGATTCGCCGAAGTGGCGGTTCGGCCAATGGAATACGCGCCATCTGCTCCGGCGCGCGACCGGACGCCCGACCGACATCATTTTTGCTGGTCGCGCGCGTCAAAGTCGCTTCGAGAGGACTTTGTAATGTCTCGTGTTCCTTCGTTGTCCAGTCCGTTCCTTCTGGGATTCGACGAGATCGAGCGGGCGCTCGACCGTGTCGTCAAGGGCGCCGACGGCTATCCTCCCTACAACATCGAGCGGTGCGACCGCGACAGCGGCGAGCCCGAACGGCTGCGGATCACGCTGGCGGTGGCGGGGTTCACCCGCGACCAGCTCGATGTGACCATTGAGGAAAATCAGCTTGTGATCCGGGGCCGGCAGCAGGAGGATAAAGCTAGGCAATATATCCATCGCGGCATCGCCGCGCGCCACTTCCAGCGCACCTTCGTGCTGGCGGAGGGAATGTTGGTGCTGGGCGCGGACCTGAAAAACGGGCTATTGTCCATCGATCTGGCCAGGCCGGAACCTGAAAGGGTCGTTAAGACAATCGCGATCAATGAACACGAATAATGCACAACCCGACAAAACACCGGTGAGCCGGCATAAAAGCTTTCGGGTGCAACAAGTAGCGGACTCGACCGCTTAGTCTGGTAAAAGGAGTCGAGACCATGAGTGAAGTGATTTCCACGATCCGGCCTGAAAGCGTCTCTACCGAGTCGCTGGCGCAGCTCGGCGAAGGCCACATCGCCTATGTGAAGCAGGTGCGTTCCGAGGACGTGCCGGAACTGTTTCCGCAGGCTCCGAGAATCGCGCCCGGCCTCATGCTGTTCGCGCTGCATGCCGCCGACGGCACTCCGATCATGCTCACCGATTCGCGCGAGGCTGCGGTCGCGAGCGCCTGGAGCAACGAGTTGCAGGCCGTCAGCGTGCATTAGAGCATGATCCCGAAAAGTGGAAACCGGTTTTGCGATCAGAATACGCGCGCGAAACTGTCGATTGAGAGACACGCCGCCGCTGCGCGCGACATCGGCTTAGCAGGAAGCGGCGGCTAGAGCGGGATGAGCAGAAGTGTGGTGCGGTTTTCCGCCCGCATCCTGCGTCTCAAGATACTGGAATCGATCACGTTTATGGTTTTGGATCGAATCGATCCAAAACCATCGTGATCTAGTCGAGCGCAGCCACTTTTCTGTTTTGCGGCCTTCGGCGGCGGGGGTATGGTCCCGCCAAATCACTGACCGTTCGGAAAAAACATGCCCGCCTATCGCTCCCGTACCTCCACCCACGGCCGTAACATGGCCGGCGCCCGCGGCCTGTGGCGCGCCACCGGCATGAAGAACGAAGATTTCGGCAAGCCGATCATTGCGGTGGTCAACTCCTTCACCCAGTTCGTGCCCGGCCACGTTCACCTCAAGGACCTCGGCCAGCTGGTGGCGCGCGAAATCGAGAAGGCCGGCGGCGTCGCCAAGGAATTCCATACCATCGCGGTGGATGACGGCATCGCGATGGGCCATGACGGGATGCTCTACAGCCTGCCCTCGCGCGAGGTCATCGCCGACAGCGTCGAATACATGGTCAACGCGCATTGCGCCGACGCCATGGTCTGCATCTCCAATTGCGACAAGATCACGCCCGGCATGCTGATGGCGTCGCTGCGCCTCAACATACCCTCGGTGTTCGTCTCCGGAGGCCCGATGGAATCGGGCAAGGTCACGCTCAACGGCAAGGTCAAGTCCGTCGACCTGATCGACGCCATGGTCGCCGCCGCCGATGACAGCGTGAGCGATGCCGACGTCGAGGCGATCGAACGCTCGGCGTGCCCGACCTGCGGTTCATGCTCGGGCATGTTCACCGCCAATTCGATGAACTGCCTGACCGAGGCGCTCGGACTTGCCCTGCCCGGCAACGGCTCGGTGCTCGCCACCCACGCCGACCGCAAGGGCCTGTTCGTCGAGGCCGGACATCTCATCGTCGATATGGCGCGGCGCTACTACGAGCAGAACGACGAGCGTGTGCTGCCGCGTTCGGTCGCGAGCTTCAAGGCGTTCGAGAATGCGATGACGCTGGACATCTCGATGGGCGGCTCCACCAACACGGTGCTGCATCTGCTCGCCGCGGCTTACGAAGGCGAGGTGCCGTTCACGATGGCGGATATCGACCGGCTGTCGCGGCGCGTGCCGGTCCTGTGCAAGGTCGCGCCCTCGGTCGCGGACGTGCATCTGGAAGACGTGCATCGCGCCGGCGGCATCATGGGCATTCTCGGCGAACTCGATCGCGCCGGACTGATCGACGCCAGCCTGCCGACGGTCCACAGCAACTCGCTGAGGGAAGCCCTGGAACGCTGGGACATCAAGCGGACAAAAAGCGAGAGCGTGCGCACCTTCTACACCGCCGCGCCGGGAGGCGTCCGCACCGAAATCGCATTCAGCCAGGACAAGCGGTTCGAGGAGCTCGACGCCGACCGCGCCAAAGGCTGCATCCGCGATGCCGAACACGCCTTCTCGAAGGACGGCGGTCTCGCCGTGCTCTACGGCAACATCGCGCGCGACGGCTGCATCGTGAAGACGGCCGGCGTTGACGACAGCATCCTGACCTTCTCAGGCCCCGCGCGCGTGTTCGAAAGTCAGGATGCCGCGGTGGACGCCATCCTGGGCAACAGGATCAAGCCGGGCGATGTGGTGCTGATTCGCTACGAGGGACCGCGCGGCGGTCCGGGCATGCAGGAGATGCTGTATCCAACCAGCTATCTGAAATCGAAGGGACTGGGCAAGCAGTGCGCGTTGATTACCGACGGTCGCTTCTCCGGCGGCTCATCGGGCCTGTCGATCGGCCACGTCTCGCCGGAAGCAGCGGAGGGCGGCGCGATCGGTCTCGTCGAGGAAGGCGATCTCATCGCGTTCGACATTCCGAACCGGAAGGTTCATCTCGATGTCAGCGATGCCGAACTCGAGCGACGCCGCGCGGCGATGGAAGCGAAAGGCGACAAGGCGTGGAAGCCGGCCGCTCCGCGCACGCGGCGCATCACCATGGCGCTGAAAGCCTACGCTGCGCATACCACCAGCGCCGCGCTCGGCGCCGTGCGCGTGGTGAAGGACTGAGCGTGCCACGTTCCGCCGCTGACCAAACCTGAGCATCTTCCGGCGAAATGGATGACCCGCTCGCCGCAAGAAAATGCGGTCAGAAGATAATCTCCGGAAATTCCCAGAGCGACTCAGTCGGATCATGCTCTGGAAACAACAATCGTTCGAAGATCGGCAGTGTTTCGATCAGAAGCAGGCGCTACGAAACGACGACGCGGACTGAAAACCGCATCACGCTTTTTTCCACCGTTGCTGCCAGGCAAGGCCTCTGATCCGGGACGGACGGGATCGGATAATCGGTTGTTTGTGAACGGCTGCCTGTGGGTGCTGCGATCCGGCGCGCACTGGTGTGACCTGCCGGAGCGCTATGGCCGCTGGAAGACGGTGCATCGGCGGTTCAGCAGGTGGTGCCATGCTGGTGTGTGGGAACGGGTGTTCTCCACCCTGACAGCCGATCGCGACAACCAGTATCTGATGCTCGACTCAACCATCGTTCGAGCCCATCAGCAGGCGGCTACCGGAAAAGGGGGGCCAAGGATCAGGCGCTGGGGCGTTCCCGAGGTGGACTGACCACCAAGGTCCACATGCTCGCCGATGCGCTGGGCCGACCCTTGCGTTTCATCGTCACCGCCGGGCAGGTCGGAGACATCACACAAGCCCCCGCGCTGCTCGAAGCCCAGGCCGGGGACGCCGTGCTGGCCGACAAGCTTATGACAGCAACGCCTTGCGTGCACTCATCGCCGGCATGGGCGCCGAAGCGGTGATCCCCTCAAACAGGACACGCAAAATCATCATCCCGCATGACGCCGGTCTCTACAAGCACCGCAACCGGATCGAGCGCTGCTTCAACCGTCTCAAGCACTTCCGCCGTTTCGCCACACGCTACGACAGGCGCACCGTTCACTTCACGGGCTTCGTTCACCTGGCCGCAGCCCTGATCTGGCTGCCGTGAATGTCGATCCGGCCTAGCGCTTGCGGATGAAGCCGACGATGTCCTTCACCGCGTCCATGGTCTGCGATGCGATCGCGCTGGCGCGTTCGGCGCCCTCGATCAAAATCCGGTCGACATGGGCCGGATCGTCGGTGAGCCGCTTCATTTCGTGAGCGATCGGCGACAGCTTCGCGACCGCGAGATCGACAAGGCTGGATTTGAAGCTTGAGAACTGCGCGCCGCCGAACTCAGCGAGCAACGCGGACTTGGGCTTCCCCGACAGGGCCGCGTAGATGCCGACCAGATTGTCGGCCTCGGGGCGGTTTTCCAGCCCCTTTTCCTCCGACGGCAGCGGCTCGGGGTCGGTCTTGGCCTTGCGAATCTTTTGCGCGATGGTATCGGCGTTGTCAGTCAGATTGATGCGCGAATAATCTGACGGATCCGACTTCGACATTTTCTTGGTGCCGTCGCGCAGACTCATCACGCGCGTCGCGGGTCCGGTGATCACGGGCTCCGGCAGCGGAAAGAACATGTCGCCATGGCCGTTGGCGGCGATCGATTCCGAAAAGTCGTTGTTGAATTTCTGCGCGATGTCGCGGCTGAGTTCGAGATGCTGTTTCTGATCCTCGCCGACCGGAACGTGGGTGGCGCGATAGACCAGGATATCCGACGCCATCAGCACCGGGTAATCGTAAAGCCCGACCGAGGCGTTCTCGCGATCCTTGCCGGCCTTTTCCTTGAACTGGGTCATGCGGTTGAGCCAGCCGAGCCGCGCCACGCAATTGAGCACCCACGCCAGCTCGGCGTGTCCGGCCACCTGACTCTGGTTGAAGATGATGTGCTGCCTCGGATCGATGCCGCTTGCGATGAAGGCCGCCGTCACTTCGCGGGTGGCGCGGCGCAACTCGTCGGGCCCGCCCCAGACGGCGACGGGCACGGTGATGGCATGCAGATCGACCACGCAATAAAGGCACTCGTGGTCAGCCTGCAACTTCACGAAATTAACGATGGCGCCGAGATAATTGCCGAGATGCAGATTGCCGGTCGGCTGAACGCCTGAAAAAACCCGTGTCGTCATCGTCAAGTTCCTGTTTGCCCGCGCGCGATTGATCGACGTGCTCGCGAACCGCGTGGTTCATGTCTTCGGTCGGGCGTGCCGTCCCTTGCCACGCGCGATCTAGGCGCGCAAGTCGCCGGAGTGCGATCGCGCCAGCGCGGTCTGGATGTCGTTGCGATCGATGACCCGGAACGTCAACAGCAGCAGGCCGTAGACCGCGACGCCTGCGGCGATCAGGATGATGAGCGTGGCCGCCTGGAGCAATCCGTGCGCGCCGGATATCGGGGCCAGCAACCGCAGGGCGAGCCACAAAACTCCGCCCATCACCAGCGCCGCCAGCGTAATCCGTGGCAGGCGCCGGCGCGCTTCCGTATCGATGGAAAATCCAAAGCCGGCAGCCATGCTGCGGGCGAGGCTCGCCGCGCTGCTCCATGCGCCGAGCGCCATCGCTAGGGCTACTCCGCAGACTCCGACCATCCATCCGAGCGCGACCGCAGACACGATTGCGACCGCGATTCCCTTCAGTGTCGCAATCAACGGCATCATCGTGTCGCCACGCGCGAAAAACGCCGGAGACAGCGCCTTGATCAGGATATGGGCGGGAAGGCCGAGGGCAAGGCAGCCGAGCGCCAGCGCCGTGGCGCGCGTGTCGGCCGTGGTAAACGCGCCGTGCTCGAACAGCACGCGAACGATAGGCTCGCTGAGAACGATCAGGCCGAGCGTCGCGGGCAAGGCGAGCGCCGCCGCAAGCTCGATTCCGCGGGATTCGGCATGGACCGCCGCCGTTCTGTCGTCTTTGCTGAGGGCGCGGCTCATTTCCGGCACCAGCACGGTGCCGATGGCGACGCCCACCATTCCCAGCGGCAGTTCGATGAGGCGGTTCGCGAAATAAAGCCACGACACCCCCGACGGCGACATCGAGGCGACGACCGCGCCGGCGACAATGAGCAGCTGCGGCCCGGAATTCGCGATCATGCCGGGCACGGCCTTGCGGGCGAAATCCCGCATCCCGGGGCCGAACGATATGCGCAAGGGACTTGCGAGATCGTCGCGGCGGGTCAGAAGCGCAAGCACCGCGAGTTGCAGCAATCCCGCGATGCCGACGGTCGCCGCCATCACCAGCGCGGCAAACTGTGAGTCCGGTTGCAACCACAGCAGCAGCGCGGCGGCGAGAATCAGGGCGACGTTGAACAACAGCGGCGAGAAGGCGGCGATCGCGAAGCGATGCCGGGCGTTCAACAGGCTCATGATGACGGCCGCGGGGCCCGCGAAAGCGAGATAGGGCAGCATCAGCCGTGCGTCGGTGACGGCGAGTTGCAGGCTCTCGCGACCGACGAAACCGGGCGCGAG
This sequence comes from Nitrobacter winogradskyi Nb-255, assembly GCF_000012725.1. Taxonomy (NCBI): domain Bacteria; kingdom Pseudomonadati; phylum Pseudomonadota; class Alphaproteobacteria; order Hyphomicrobiales; family Nitrobacteraceae; genus Nitrobacter; species Nitrobacter winogradskyi. The sequence goes on from NC_007406.1 coordinate 248,289, forward strand.
CATCCCCACGAGAAGCGGCATCGCCACGCCGGCGACGGCGGCCAGCGCGATCAGCGTCGCGCTCACGGTTGCGAGCACGTCGCCGGCGAAGGCTGATGCGGCGGCAAGGCCGCTGACCTCGCGCAGCCGCATCCACGCCGGCACCAGCGCCACGTTCAGGGCGCCTTCACCGAGCATCCGGCGGATCACGTTGATGAACTGAAACGCCATCAGGAAGGCGTCGGCCACCGGGCCCGCGCCGAGCAGCGCCGCGGTCAGCGCGTCGCGCCCGAATCCGAGCAGGCGCGAAGCCAGGGTGCCCGAGGAGACGGTGAGGATGGAGCGGATCATGGCGAGGCCGGCGTACCGTGCTTGATGGCATGGAAGCGCCATGATAGGCGGCACCTTCACGGGCCGGGAGTCTGAGCGGATTCCTCACCATACCGCAATTGCCGCGACGGGATATTTTTAATGGCTGCAGCGAAATACGACGTGCTTGCGATCGGCAATGCGATTTTCGACGTTCTGGTGCGAACCGATGAGGGGTTTCTCGCCGCCCACGGCATGACCAAGGGCGGAATGGCGTTGATCGACGAAGCGCGCGCGGCCTCGATCTATGCCGACATGGGGCCTGCGACCGAAATGTCGGGCGGTTCGGCCGCGAACACCATCGTCGGTCTCGCGGGGTTCGGGGCCCGCACCGCCTATGTCGGCAAGGTGAAGGATGACCAGATCGGCCGCCTCTATATTCACGATATTCGCGCCGCGAAGGTGGCCTTCGATACGCCGCCGGCATCCGACGGTCCCGCCACCGGCTGTTCCTACATACTGGTGACGCCGGACGGCGAGCGCACCATGAATACCTATCTCGGCGCGGCGCAGGATCTGTCGTCGGCCGATATCGATCCGGACGCCGTCGCGGCGTCGTCGATCCTCTATCTCGAAGGCTATCTGTGGGACCCCAAAGCCGCCAAGGAGGCGTTCCTGAAGGCCTCGCGGATCGCGCATGACGCCGGCCGGCAAGTCGCGCTGACCCTGTCGGATGCGTTCTGCGTCGATCGCTATCGTGACGAGTTTCTTGCATTGATGCGCGACGGCACCGTCGATCTGATCTTCGCCAACGAGTCTGAACTGCACTCGCTCTACCAGACGTCCGACTTCGATACGGCGCTGGCCCAGCTACGCCAGGACATCGCGCTCGGCGTCGTCACCCGCAGCGAGAAGGGCTGCGTGGTCGCGACGGAGGGCGGCGTTGTCGCGGTGCCGGCGTGTCCGATCGACAATCTGGTCGATACCACGGGAGCCGGCGATCTGTTCGCGGCGGGGTTTCTGTTCGGACTGGTGCGCGGCGCGAGCCACGAAGACGCGGGGCGGCTCGGCGCGCTCGCCGCCGCCGAGGTGATCCAGCACATCGGCGCGCGGCCGCAGGTGTCGCTCAAGGAACTGGCGCAAGCGAATCGGCTGCCGGTATAGGGGAGCGAAGCGCTCGATCCATGTTTTGACGCGTTGTCTGTCGGCGAATCGGTAATCCACTTCGCCGGAAAATGCTCTGAAACGATCAGTTTTCCGGCAGCGGAATGAATTCGTGCTCGTTCGGCACAGGCGCGAAGCGGCCGGTTTTCCAGTCTTCCTTGGCCTGTTCGATACGCTCCTTGCTCGAGGAGACGAAATTCCACCAGATGTGCCGTGGTCCCTCCAGCGCATCGCCGCCGAGGAACATCATCCGCGTCGGCTGTGTCGCGCGCACCGTGATGCGGTCGCCGGGCCGGAAAACCAGCAATTGCGGCGCCTGGTGCCGGTCGCCCGCGATCTCGACCTCGCCGTCGACGATATAGATCGCGCGCTCCTCGTGGTCAGCGTCAAGCGGCGCGCTCATGCCGGCCTCGAGCGCGACCTCGGCGTAAAACCACGGCGAAACCATCTCGACCGGCGAGGTCGCGCCGAAGGAGCGGCCGGCGATGACGCGGGCGCGGAATCCCTTGTCCTGCACCGTCGGCAGGCTGTCCGCGCCGTAGTGCTGGAAGGTCGGCGCGATCTCCTCCTTGCCTTTCGGCAGGGCGATCCAGCTTTGCAGGCCGAGCATCGCCTGCCCGCTAGCGCGCTGCGCATCCGGTGTGCGCTCCGAATGCGCGATGCCGCTTCCCGCCGTCATCAGGTTCATGGCGCCGGGCTGGATTTCCTGGATGTGACCCTCGCTGTCGCGGTGCATGATGCTGCCGTCGAACAGATAGGTGACCGTGGCCAGTCCGATATGCGGATGCGGCCGGACGTCCATCCCCTTGCCGGACACGAACTGTATCGGGCCGAAATGATCGAAGAAGATGAACGGGCCGACCATCTGCCGCCTGCCATGAGGCAGCGCGCGGCGCACGGCGAATCCGTCGCCGAGATCACGGACGCGCGGGATGATCACAAGTTCGAGCGCATCGCATGATTGGGGGTCGCCGAGCGCGGGATCGTTGGAAGGAAGCCAGCTCATATTGCCTCCGGCAGGTCATGACGATTTTGAGTCCCGATTATCGTGCGCGGGTGCGAGATTGACAACCGCGCGCGGCGGAAAGAACCTCAGCCCGAATTCAAGAGGCTGTTGCGTTGGGCCGGAAGCGGTTTGCGGAGAGGCTGTACCATTCGACCGCCACGCCGCGAGGCCCTGGGCGACGCGCTTTCATGCGCTGTTGCCATAGCCGGGTTGCGAGGTCGCCGACGCCCGCCTCAGTCGAACAGGCCGAACGGATCCCACCCGGCGTTGCGGGCGTAGCGCGGACGCTCGAAATCCGGCGCGATCCTTGCAGGACGGGCATGAGCGAGTTGCTTGCGCGTCGCCGCCCTGGCCGTGGGTTTTGGCTGTTCCGGGATCGCTTCCTTCGGCATTTCCGCGCGAGCTTCGTAGACATGATTCGCCGGCAGATAGCGGAGCTGGCGTTCCCACTGCAAACGATGTGGTGTGGGCGCCAGCGTGGCGATGTTCGGATAGACGACAGGACGGGAATCCTGCTTCGTTCGCTCGAAGCGCTGTCCCGGGTAGCGCCGGTTCTCCATCGAACCGGGCGTCTCCGTCTCTCCGACGGCTCGCTCAATGCGGCTCGCAAATCCGGATTCTGCGGAAGAAGGTTTCGCGACGACGACCGGTGTGGAGTAATAATCGACCTTGGCCTCGCGCTCGCCGGGCCACATCAGGTCCACCGCATAAAGCAGGCCCATCAGGCAGCAACCCATCACCACGAAATAACGGAGGACCGGCATCATACTCACCAACGCCTACTACTCGGACAATTCAACGCGACCCGTAAGATTAGGTTCCTGATGTCGGGCTCAGGTTCAAGCGAATATCGGAAATATGGTTCACGCTCCCGAGACCGGGAACCTAGCCGCAGATTGCCACGTGGATGTGACCACGAGTCGTCGCCGGGCGCGGCGGCGGAGTTCGTTAACCGCCGGTTCCTCCGACCGTTATCCGCTCCATTCGCAACGTCGGCTGACCGACGCCGACCGGCACGCCTTGACCGTTCTTGCCGCAGGTGCCGACGCCGTCGTCCAGCGCGACGTCGTTGCCGATCATGGTGATGCGGTGGAGGTCGGTCGGTCCGTTGCCGATCAGCATGGCGCCTTTCAGCGGCGCTCCAACCTTGCCGTTTTCGATCCGGTAGGCCTCGGTGCACTGGAACACGTATTTGCCCGAGGTGATGTCGACCTGGCCGCCGCCGAAATTCACGGCATAGATGCCGTTCTTCACCGAGGCGAGGATTTCCGCCGGATCACGATCGCCCGCCGGCATATACGTGTTGGTCATCCGCGGCATCGGAACATGGGCGTAGTCCTGACGGCGGCCGTTGCCGGTCGGCTTCATGCCCATCAGCCGCGCGTTCTGTCGGTCCTGCATATAGCCGACCAGGATGCCGTCCTCGATCAGCACGGTCCGGCTGGTCGGCGTGCCCTCGTCGTCGATGGAAAGCGAGCCGCGCCGCGCGGAGATGGTGCCGTCGTCGACCACGGTGACGCCCTTGGCCGCGACCTGCTGCCCCATCAGTCCCGCGAAAGCCGAGGTCTTCTTGCGGTTGAAATCGCCCTCGAGGCCGTGTCCCACCGCTTCATGCAGCATCACGCCGGGCCAGCCCGGACCGAGCACCACATCCATCTCGCCGGCCGGCGCGGGGATTGATTCGAGGTTGATCAGAGCCTGGCGGATCGCACCGTCCGCGACCTCGCGCCACGCCTTGCTTTCCACGAAACGGGCATAGCCTTCACGGCCGCCATAACCCTTGCTGCCGGTTTCCTGCCGGTCGCCCTGCCCCGCGACGACGGAAATGTTCACCCGAACCAGGGGGCGGATATCGCGATAGGTTTCGCCGTCCGGCCGCATGATTTCCACGACCTGCCATGTCGCGCCGAGGCTGACGGATACCTGACGCACCCGCGGATCCCTGTCGCGCACATAGGCGTCGATCTCTGCGAGCAGCTTGACCTTGGTCTCGAAACCCAGCCCGTCGAGCGGATTGTCGTCGCCGTAAAGCCGCACGTTGGTATGGCCGGGAGCGACCGCGAAGGCGCCCTGATAGCCGCCGCGCACGGCGCCGACGGCATCGGCGGCGCGGATCAGGGCAGCCAGCGAAACATCGGACGAATGGGCGTAGCCGACGGCGTCGTCCTTGACCGCGCGAAGGCCGAAGCCTTGCGAGGTGTCATAGGTCGCCTGCTTGAGCCGGCCGTTGTCGAACATCAGCGCTTCGCTCTGGCTGTATTCCAGAAACAGTTCGCCGTCGTCCGCGCCTCGCAGGCCCCGCGCAATCTCGTGACGGACGGAATCGCGGTCGAGATGCGCGCGGTCGAGCAGGGAGGCGGTGATGGGGCTGGTCATGCGAACTCCGGATGCAACGGGCCCGTTCCGTGCGGTTCAGGCGGACAGACGTTCAAGAACAGACGTTCAAGATAGGTATGATTGCCACCAAACGGGAGGCTTGTCCGATAAAACGCACCCAAAGCATTCTCGCTTCTGACGGAATCAGAAGCGAAACGCTCAGGGCAGCTTATCGTAACCTTCGCCGAGCCCGTTCAGGCTGAGCGGAAAGCCGATGCCTTCCTCGGGCGTTTCAAAGATGATGAATGTCGCCGTCTTCGCGCTGCGCAACTGTCCAAGCAGCTTGTCATCCAGAACCACCTCGGCGACGCAGCCGTTGGGGAGGCAGCGCACGAAACCGGCGCGGCCGACGTCGGCATTGTCGAGCTTCAGTCCGAGGCCGGAGGGCAGCAACACGCCGAGTGGCGCCACCACGCGCATCAGGCGGCTTTTCTGGTCGGCGGTCTTGAGCACGATCACCGTCAGCCCGGCATTGGAGCGGTCTTCGGCCACCACGCTCTGGATCAGGGCGCATTGTTCGGCCTTCGCGCCGGGAGGGGTGTCGCAGCGGATCTGCCAGTCGCCGTGAACCGATTTGACGGCTCCCTGGGCCTTGGCCGCGCTGGCAAAGCCGGCAACCAGAAGTGCGGCGGCCCCGCACGCCAGAATACGGAGCGGCTGACGCCGGGCCGTCCTGCGCGAAGAAGATGCATATCCGATATGCTGCTTAGAAGCCTCCATCCGGGTCGATCCTCTGCTTTCGACCATGCCTTGCCCCGCCTGACGGTCAGTGACGGCGCCTTGAAGGTGGTCCGGCCCGGATCAGCCCGAACCACGGCCGAATCTGCGAAGCGGCCCAAGCCCCTGTGCCTACATCGGACAATCCGCCTGTCAAGCGGCGTGCTCCCCTGAAACGCCGGGTTGCGCGCTGTCGGGTTGCGCGCTGCTTCGTCGGCCGGATGCGTTGATCCGCCCGGCGCGGCCCGCGCCGCGGTTTGAAGCATCGCTCAACTCGCTGTCCCTGGTCCCTTGCGAGGCGCGCCGAATTATGGTTTGAGAGAGGCGGCTTTGGACGCATTCTAGCCAAACGGCGCGCAGGCTGTTCGCGGATGCGTTACATGAGCGGCAGGCTCGTCGTCGGCGGGAACTGCTTAGGGGGTTGTTTAGGGTGAATTTATGACAAGGAGCGCGAGCGGCATGAAGATGTCGATGGGCCAATATGGCCGCCGGTTTGGCCGCCGGTTTCTGGGATTGGCGTTTGGAGGAGCGGCTTTTGCCGCAGGTGGCGCGGCATTTGCGGCGGATGAGATAGGTCAGCCGCATGCGTGGGGCTTTGATCTTCAGCAGGGCGTGACGCCTGTGATGGAGAGCATTGCGCGGATGCATAACGGGCTTCTGGTGGTGATCACGCTGATCACGCTGTTTGTGACGGCCTTGCTGGTTGTTGCGATGGTGCGGTTCAACGCGCGCTCCAATCCGGTTCCGTCGAAGACGACGCACAACACGATGATCGAGGTTGCGTGGACGATCATCCCGGTTCTGATCCTGGTCGGCATTGCGGTTCCCTCATTCCGTCTTTTGTTTGAGCAGCTTGACCTTCCGAAGGCTGACCTGACGGTGAAGGCGACCGGCAAGCAGTGGTACTGGACCTACACCTATCCGGACAACGGCAAGTTCGAGTTTGACTCGCTGCTGGCGCAGGACAAGAAGCCGCGTCTGCTTGCGGTGGACAACGAGCTGGTTGTTCCGGTGAACAAGGTGGTCCGGGTTCAGGTGATCGGGGCTGATGTCATTCATTCCTTTGGAGTTCCGTCGTTCGGCATGAAGGTGGACGCGATTCCGGGTCGTCTCAACGAGACCTGGTTCAAGGCCACGAAGACGGGCATTTTCTACGGCCAGTGCTCTGAGCTGTGCGGCCGGGACCATGCCTTCATGCCGATTGCGGTTCGCGTGGTGAGCGAGCAGGAATTTGCGGCGTGGGTTGAAGTCGCGAAGAAGAAGTTTGCCTCGAACCCGGCGAACGCGGTGGCGTCGGCTGCCGGCGTGATGCAATAGGCGTCGCGTCGGGCGATTTCGACGACGAGGGGCGGCGCCTGCGAAGGGGTCGCCCGCCAGGGTTCGAAGGACTTCAAGGGACGAAAGACAGGATTAGACAATGGCAACAGCATCTGCTCACGACCATGCCCATGACGATCATGGCGACCATGCGCACCACCCGACAGGGTGGAAGCGCTTTGCGTATTCGACCAATCACAAGGACATCGGGACCATGTACCTGGTGTTCGCCATCGTTGCGGGGATCATCGGCGGCCTGATGTCGATGGGCATCCGGGCGGAACTGATGTACCCCGGGATACAGGTTTTTGATCCCGCGCATACCTACAACGTGTTTGCGACCAATCACGGCCTGATCATGATCTTCTTCATGGTGATGCCGGCGATGATCGGCGGCTTCGGCAACTGGTTCGTGCCGCTGATGATCGGCGCGCCCGACATGGCGTTCCCGCGCATGAACAACATCTCGTTCTGGCTGCTGCCGGCGGCGTTTGCGCTGCTGCTGATCTCCTCATTCATGGAGGGCGAGCCGGGCGCGACCGGAGCGGGCACGGGCTGGACGCTGTATGCGCCGCTGTCGACGAGCGGTCATCCGGGTCCGGCGGTGGACTTCAGCATCCTGTCGATCCACCTTGCGGGCGCCTCCTCGATCCTCGGGGCGATCAACTTCATCACCACGATCTTCAACATGCGCGCGCCTGGCATGACCATGCACAAGATGCCGCTGTTCGTCTGGTCGATCCTGGTCACCGTGTTCCTGCTGCTGCTGTCGCTGCCGGTTCTGGCGGGCGCGATCACGATGCTGCTGACCGACCGTAACTTCGGCACCACGTTCTTCGCGGCCGATGGTGGCGGCGATCCGGTGCTGTTCCAGCATCTGTTCTGGTTCTTCGGCCATCCCGAGGTGTACATCCTGATTCTGCCGGGCTTCGGCATGATCAGCCATGTGATCTCGACGTTCTCGAAGAAGCCGATCTTCGGATATCTGGGCATGGCCTACGCCATGGTGGCGATCGGCGGCATCGGCTTCGTGGTGTGGGCGCACCACATGTACACGGTCGGCATGGTGTCCTCGGCGCAGGCTTACTTCGTCGCGGCGACCATGGTGATCGCGGTGCCGACGGGCGTGAAGGTGTTCTCGTGGATCGCCACGATGTGGGGCGGCTCGATCGAGTTCAAGACGCCGATGCTGTTTGCGATCGGCTTCATCTTCCTGTTCACGGTCGGCGGCGTGACCGGCGTTGTGCTGGCCAATGCGGGCGTTGATCGCGTGATGCAGGAGACCTACTACGTCATCGCGCACTTCCACTACGTGATGGGCATTGCCGCGGTGTTCGCGATCTTCTCGGGCTGGTACTACTGGTTCCCGAAGATGTCGGGCTACATGTACAACGAGACCATCGGCAAGCTGCACTTCTGGGTGATGTTCATCGGCGCCAACATCCTGTTCTTCCCGCAGCACTTCCTCGGCTTGCAGGGCATGATGCGGCGCATGGTGGACTATCCGGATGCGTTCGCCGGCTGGAACGAGATCTCGTCCTACGGCGCCTTCATCACGGGCTTCGGCGTCATCATCTTCCTCTACGGCCTGGTCGACGCCTTCGCGCGCAAGCAGCAGGCGGCCGACAATCCGTGGGGTGAAGGCGCGACGACGCTGGAATGGACGCTGTCCTCACCGCCTCCGTTCCACCAGTTCTCCACCCTGCCGAAGGTGCAGTAAGCAGTCATGTGAATGTGCGCGGCGCGCTCACGCGCCGCGCACCCAACAAAGCGGGTAGTATCGTGTCGGTTGTCGATCAAAAAGCCGTTGAGCTGCCGCCCCGGATCTCGGAGGCGGGTGTCGCCGATTACTTCGCGCTGCTGAAGCCACGAGTGATGTCGCTCGTGATCTTCACCGCGCTGGTCGGGCTGATGATTGCGCCGGGCCATATTCACCCGGTGCTGGGCTTCATCGCGATCCTGTGCATCGCGGTCGGAGCCGGCGCCTCCGGCGCGCTGAACATGGCGCTGGAAGGCGATATCGACGTGCTGATGTCGCGCACGGCCAACCGGCCGATCCCGCGCGGCCGCATCACCCGCGGCGAGGCGATGGGGTTCGGCCTCACGCTGTCGTTCTTCTCGGTGATGACGCTCGGCGCGCTGGTCAACTGGTACGCCGGGGGGCTGCTCGCCTTCACGATCTTCTTTTACGTGGTGATCTACACGATGGGGCTGAAGCGGCGGACCGCGCAGAACATCGTGATCGGCGGCGCCGCCGGCGCGCTGCCGCCGGTGGTGGCGTGGGCGGCCGCGACGGGGTCGTTGTCGGTTGAGCCGCTGCTTCTGTTCTTGATCATCTTCTTCTGGACGCCGCCGCATTTCTGGGCGCTGGCGCTGTTCCGCTCCGACGATTACGCCCGCGCCGGGGTGCCGATGCTGCCGGTGGTCGCCGGTCCCGACGCGACGCGGCTGCAGATCCTGCTCTACACCATCGTGCTGGTGGCGATCGCCGCCGCGCCCTGGCCGCTCGGCTACTTCGACTGGGTCTATGGCGTCACCTCGCTGATCCTCGGCGCCGGCATGCTGGTGCTCGCGATCGAGGTCTATCGCCACCGGACCGGAAGCCAGGCGCTGCGCGCCACGCGGCGGCTGTTCGCCTTCTCGATTCTCTATCTGTTCGCGCTGTTCGCCGTTCTGCTGCTCGATGTGGTCGCGAAGGCCGTCGCGCCGTTGATCTGGTAGAGGGGCGCATGAACCGATGGACAGCAACGACAAGCCGGCCGGAGACCGGATCGTTCTCACCGAAGCTCAGAAGAAGCGCCGGCGCGAACGCTCGATCGCGATCGCCTGCGCGCTCGGCGTCCTGGTCCTGCTGTTCTTCGCGGTCACCTTCATCAAAGGGCCGGGCGTTCTCGTCCGTCCGGTGTGATTGAGAATGACGGACGCGTCGCAACACCAGCAATCCGCGGCCCCGGCCTTGCCGAAGGCCGCGCCGCGCATCGGCCGCGACGTGAAGGTCGGCGCCGCCTGCGGCCTGGTGGTCGCATTGATGCTCGGAGCGGCCTATGCGTCGGTGCCGTTCTACGACTGGTTCTGCCGCGTCACCGGGTTCAACGGAACCACGCAGGTGGCAGGGAGCGCGCCGCAGGCGGAGCCGCTGGCGCGCACGGTGACGGTGCGTTTCGACTCCAACGTCTCCGGCGGGCTGCCCTGGAAGTTCGAGGCGGAACAGACCGCGATAGAGGTGCGGGTCGGCGAGGTCACCACCGTGCATTACGCCATCACCAACGAGTCGGCGTCGCCCACGACCGGACAGGCCGCCTATAACGTCACGCCGCTGGCGGTCGGATCATACTTCACCAAGATCAACTGCTTCTGTTTCACCGAGCAAACCCTGGCGCCCGGCGAGAAGCGGGAGATGGCCGTCGTCTTCTATGTCGATCAGGCCTTCGCCGCCGACAAAGAGTACGACGGCGTCAACACCATCACCCTGTCCTATACCTTCTTCCCGGTGAAGAATGCCGCGCCCAGGCCGGTGGCGGCAAACGAGCCGGACAGGCCAGGGGGAAGCATCTGAGCTTCGAGGGCCGACGCGTTTAGTTACCGACGCGTTTTGTTGTGAGACCAATAGGTGCCCAATACCGCCGGCACCGCTAAGGGAGAGAGACCGCAAATGGCTACGGCGCAAGTCAAGCACGATTACCACCTGGTCGACCCGAGTCCGTGGCCGATCGTAGGCGCGACCGCGGCTTTCATCATGGCCGTGGGCGCGATCCTGTGGATGCATCATATGACCGCGGCCGCGCCGATCATCTTCGGCATCGGCGTGGTCGGCGTGCTCTACACCATGGCGAGCTGGTGGGCGGATGTGATCCGCGAAGCCGAGCACAAGGGCGATCACACCCGCGTGGTGCAGATCAGCCATCGCTATGGCATGATCCTGTTCATCACCTCCGAGGTGATGTTCTTCGTCGCCTGGTTCTGGGCCTTCTTCAACTCCGCGCTGTTCCCGGGCGACCCCGTGCATGTGACGCGCGAGGCCCTGTTCGGCGGCGTCTGGCCGCCCAAGGGCATCCAGACCTTCGATCCCTGGCACCTGCCGCTGCTCAACACCCTGATCCTGCTGACCTCGGGAACCACCGTGACGTGGGCGCACCACGCCCTGCTCAACGGCGACCGCAAGGGACTGAAGTGGGGCCTGATCCTGACCATCGCGCTCGGCGCCATCTTCACCTGCGTCCAGGCTTATGAGTATCAGCACGCCGCCTTCAGCTTCGCCGGCAACGTCTACGGCGCCACCTTCTTCATGGCGACCGGATTCCACGGCTTCCACGTGCTGGTCGGAACCATCTTCCTGATCGTCTGCCTGTTCCGCGCCAACGCGGGACACTTCACCCCCTCCCAGCACCTCGGCTTCGAGTTCGCCGCCTGGTACTGGCACTTCGTCGACGTGGTGTGGCTGTTCCTGTTCGTCTGCATCTATATCTGGGGCAACGGTGCCGCCGCCATGGCCCACGCCGCACACTGACCGCCAACCCGGCAAAAACAACAATAATCAAGGGCGGCCATAAGGCCGCCCTTTCTCTTTTCGAGCTGTCCGTCTGATTTCTTCTTTATTTCAAGAGGCTTTATGATACGCAGCGCCTGTCACCGACATTGACGGCGGCTCGTGGCATCAGACGTAAGGCAACAAACTTCGGCGCTTGGGGGCCGGCTTGACGCACTATCTTTCGACACGGGGAGAGAATCAAAAACTCGGTTTCTCTGATGTGATGCTGGCCGGACTCGCACGGGACGGCGGTCTCTACGTGCCGGAGGTCTGGCCGCAATTGCGGCTCGATACGGTTGCCGCCTTTTTCGGCAGGCCCTACTCGGAGGTAGCCGTTGAGGTGATCCGGCCGTTCGTGGGCGGAGATATCGCCGACGTCGACCTCGCTCGCATGGCCAACGAGGCTTATGCGACCTTCCGGCACCCCGCGGTGGTCCCGCTCGATCAGATAGGCTCTCAACAGTTCCTGCTGGAACTGTTTCACGGTCCGACGCTGGCGTTCAAGGACGTGGCGATGCAGTTGCTGTCGCGGCTGATGGACCACGTTCTGGCGAGACGCGGCCAGCGCACCACCATCGTCGTGGCCACCTCGGGTGACACCGGCGGCGCGGCAGTGGATGCATTCGCCAACCGTGCGAATGTTGATCTGATCGCCTTGTTCCCGGACGGCCGCATTTCCGAGGTGCAGCGACGCATGATGACGACGACGGCCGCGCCGAATGTTCATGCGCTTGCGGTCAAGGGCACGTTCGACGACTGCCAGGCGATCGTGAAGGGCCTGTTCAACAATCACCGCTTCCGCGACGAGGTATCGCTCTCGGGAGTCAACTCGATCAACTGGGCGCGGATCGTTGCACAGGTAGTGTATTACTTCACCTCTGCGGTCGCGCTCGGCGCGCCCGCGCGCGCCGTTGATTTTACCGTGCCGACCGGTAATTTCGGCGACATCTTCGCCGGTTACGTCGCAAAGCGCATGGGACTGCCGGTACGCCGGCTGCGGATCGCCGCCAACATCAATGATATTCTGCCGCGCACGCTGAAGACCGGAATTTATGAGGTGCGCGAGGTTCACGCCACCTCTTCGCCGTCGATGGACATTCAGGTGTCGTCGAACTTCGAACGGCTGTTGTTCGAGGCGACCGGGCGTGATGCCGCGCAGGTGCGTGCGCTGATGGCCTCGTTGCAGCAGTCCGGCCGTTTCGCGCTACCGGAGTCGGTTCTGGCCGCGATGCGCGCGGATTTCGATGCCGAATGTGCCGACGAAACGGAGACCGCGGCCACGATCCGCACGGCGTGGCGCGAAGCCGGAGATCTGCTCGACCCGCATACGGCTGTTGCCTTGACGGTGGCCGATCGTGACGCGGCGGAGTCGCGCGTTCCCAACATCGTGCTCGCCACCGCCCATGCCGCCAAGTTCCCTGACGCCGTTGAGGCGGCCTGCGGCGTACGGCCGCCGTTGCCGGCCTGGCTCGACGGCTTGATGACCCGGCCCGAGCGGATCACGATCGTGAACAACGATCAGGCAGAAATCGAACGGTTCGTGCTGTCCGTCAGCCGCGCCGCCAATCACGGAGTTACCGGATGAGTGTCAATGTCACGAAGCTGTCGTCCGGCCTCACCGTCGTGACTGATGACATGCCACATCTGGAAACCGCCGCGCTCGGTGTCTGGACCGGAGTCGGCGGCCGTGACGAGAAGCCGGACGAGCACGGCATCTCTCACCTTCTCGAACATATGGCGTTCAAGGGCACCACCACGCGTTCGTCGCGGGCGATCGCCGAGGAGATCGAGGCCGTCGGCGGCGATCTCAACGCCGCTACCGGGGTCGAGACGACGGCTTATTACGCGCGGGTGATGAAGGCCGACGTTCCGCTCGCGCTCGATGTGTTGAGCGACATCCTGTCCAACCCGATCTTCGACGCAAAGGAGCTCGAATGCGAGAAGGGTGTCATCGAGCAGGAAATCGGTGCGGCGCAGGACACCCCTGACGACGTCGTTTTCGAGCAACTCAACGAACTCTGTTATCCCGACCAGCCCATCGGCCGTTCGCTGCTCGGAACGCCCGAGACGCTGGAGCGATTCAACAGCGATATGCTGCATGGTTACCTCAAGACGCATTATCGCGGGCCGGACATGGTGGTGGCGGCGGCGGGTGCGATCGAGCATGGGATGGTTGTTGCCGAAGTCGAGCGCCGCTTTGCCGGTTTCGACGCCGCGCCGCCTCCGCAGCCGGCGGCGGCGACATTCGGCCACGGCGGCTCCAGGGTAGTGCATCGCGATTTGGAACAGGCGCATCTGACGTTGGCGCTGGAAGGGGTGCCGCAGACCGACGGCTCGCTGTTTTCCCTCCAGGTGTTCACCAGCGTTCTTGGGGGCGGCATGTCCTCGCGACTGTTTCAGGAAGTTCGTGAGAAGCGCGGTCTGTGCTACTCGATCTATACTTTCCATGCACCCTATGCCGACACCGGCCTGTTTGGGCTCTACACCGGCACCGATCCGAGCGACGCGCCTGAAATGATGGAAGTCATCGTCGACGTTATCAGCGAAGCCGTGGAAACGCTGACGGAAGCTGAGATCGCGCGCGCGAAGGCGCAGATGAAAGCTGGCCTGTTGATGGCGCTGGAGAGTTGCAGCGCCCGCGCCGAACAATTGGCCCGGCATATGCTCGTTTATGGACGGCCCCAGAGCGTCGGGGAATTGACCGCCAGGATCGACGCCGTCAGCGTCGAATCAACGCGTGATGCGGCGCGCGGCCTCCTGGCCCGCAGCCGTCCCGCTGTCGTCGCGCTCGGCAGCGGAAGGGGGCTGGACAGCGCAGTCGCTTTCGCGGAAGGATTGGCGCAGTCGAAGGCCCGGATCCTGCTCCACTAGAGCTTTTTCCGGCGAAGCGGATATCGGTTCGCCGAAGGAAATGCGACGAGACATTCACTTCCTGAGCATGATCCGATTCAACGTGGTCAGATTAAAATCTGAGAGCCACATCTTGAATCCGTCAAAAGCGTGATTCGAGCGGGAAACTGTTGGGGGTTCGGGGTCGAGGAACGACCATGGCTTTGTTTCGTCTGTCGTCCAGCGCGCCTGCGCTTGCGCCCCGGGGGCACGGTCTTTTCCTGCGTGCGCCCGAGATGTCCGACTTTCTGCAATGGAGACAGCTTCGCGAGTGCAGCCGCGCCTATCTGACCCCATGGGAGCCGATCTGGCCCGCCGACGATCTCACGCGCGCCGGATTTCGGCGGAGGTTACGCCGCTACGCGGAGGATATCGCTGATGACAGGTCCTATCCGTTCATTGTGTTCCGTGAATCCGACGGCGTGATGTTGGGTGGAATAACGCTCGCCAATGTCCGTCGCGGCATCGCGCAGGCGGGCACCATCGGATACTGGATAGGCCAGCCGCATGCGGGGCAGGGCTACATGACAGCCGCGCTGCGAGTGCTGCTTCCGGCCCTGTTCGGCGAACTGAACCTGCATCGCATCGAGGCTGCCTGCATTCCCAGCAACGCGCCGTCCATCCGCGTGCTGGACAAGTGCGGCTTCACGCGGGAGGGGCTGGCGCGCCGCTATCTTCGCATCAACGGAATCTGGCAGGATCACCTGCTGTTCGGCGTACTGCACGATGATCTCCGGAGCTAAAGCGTTTTCGAGCGAAGTGGATACCGGTTCGCCGCAGGAAAATGCGACCAGACAACATTCCTTGGTGCATTGGTCCGTTTCAACTTGATCGAATCATGCACTAAAGTGTTTCGAACGAGCCGCTGCTGATCCTCGGCCCTAGAGCATGATGAGTTTAGATTTGGTTGTATCCTGCATTGACGAAGTAGTTGGCGCATTCAGCCGGTGCAACGGTTTCGAGGATCGGAGCGATAGCATTGTAGACGGCCTCGGTGGTCCGCTGCGCGGCTTTGCGTAGCCAGTGTTTGAACTTGGCAAAGAACTGCTCGATCGGGTTCAGATCAGGCGAGTATTTCGGCAGGTAGAAGAGCCGGGCACCGGCGGCACGGATGACGCGACGCACGGCGCTGGCCTTGTGCGAGCCGAGGTTGTCCATAATGACGATGTCGCCGTGCCGCAGGGTCGGGACCAGAACCTTCTCGATGTAGAGAAGGAAGGCTTCGCCGTTGATCGGCCCCTCGATGAACCACGGCGCGGTGATGCGATCGTGGCGCAGAGCGGCCATAAAGGTCATGGTCTGCCAGCGGCCATGCGGCACCTTGGCTCTGATGCGTTGACCGCGCGGCGCCCAGCCCCGCAGCGGCGCCATATTGGTTTTGGTCCAGGTCTCATCGATGAACACCAGCCGAGTGGGATCAATCCGATCTCGATACTTGGTCCATTGCGCTCGCCGACGGGCGACATCGGGACGATCCTGCTCTGCAGCAATCAGCGTCTTTTTTTGTAACTGAGCTTCACAGCGTGAACGAACTCCCACATCGTGCGGTAATCGACCTTAAGGCCACGCTCGGCAAGTTCGGCCACCAGCCCGCGCACGGTAAAGTCCTTTCGGCACCGTTGCAGCAGCCATTCGCGGTGCGGCCCCGCAATCTTCTTTGGCCTATAGCCGCCGATCTGGCTTGGCGCGACGCTGCCGGTCTCGTGGAAGCGTTGTACCCAGTTGATCGCCGTGCTGATGCCCACCCCAAACTGGGCCGCAGCCTGATGCCGCGACAGGCCGCCTTTAACGACAGCACGCACTACCCGCTCACGAAGGTCGTTCGAATAGGCTCGTCCCATCCATGCTGGCCTCCTTCCCAGTCAGCATGTTGAATCAGATGAATTCTGATTTGGGAATCTCAATCGATTCAAAATAAACCCATCCCGCTCTAGCTCCGGGATAGCTTCGCTCGATAACGCGATAGCGACTTTGGTATGACGCCTTCGGCTTGCTATAAGGCCGCGCATGAGAACCAACGATCGGATGATGACGTGAAATGCTTGATGTTGCTGATACCGCCGAAGGCGAGCCGGGGGCTGCCGGGCGCTTCCGGTGCTTTCCCTGGGGCGGCCTTTTCCTGAGTCGATTTTCCTCGCTGATGACCATGGTCGCGGTTTGCTGCACGGTTGCCGCTTTCCCGGTGCAATCGCAGTCGCTCGGCGATCGCTTCAAGGGCATGTTCGGCATCAGATCGCAGCCGGAGCAGACAGCGCCGGCACCCGGCGACACGGCTTCCGTGCCCGATTATCTGACCTGCCCGTCCGTCGCCATTCGTTCCGGAGCATCGACCTATGCTGTCGGCGAGTCGGGCAAGCCGGCGACAGGCGCCGAGGTCCGCTATCAGGCGACGATCCGCGACACCGCGCGAGAATGCGATTACAACTCCGACACGCAACAAATCTCGGTCAAGGTCGGTATTCGTGGGCGAGTCATCGTGGGGCCGGCGGGGGCGCCACCGACCGTGGAGGTGCCGTTGCGCGTCGCGGTGGTCGAGGACGGCATTTCCCCGAAAACGATTGCCACCAACGCCTATACGATCACGGTGAGCCTGTCGGATTCCGGAGGCGGAATCTACAGTTTCGTGTCGGACGACCTCTCCTATCCGGCGCCCCAGGGCGCGGCCGCCGATCGCTACGTATTCTACGTCGGGTTCGATCCGCAGGCGCTGAAACCCGAACCGCGCATGAACCGAAGGCGACAGAGATAGAGTGCGCTTCTGCCTCCGACGGAATCAGAAGCGGGGCTCTCGGATCCTGATCTGACGCGGCGTCCTTCGCGCCGACCGGCATATAGCCAAGATAAAATGAAAGCAGCGGCTGCGTTGCGCTCGCCTCATAGGCGGGTGATTTTGCGCAAGCGATTTTGTCAGCACACCGAGGGCGTTGGATCGTCGTCAATGCGTGCGCATGATAATGCCGCTCGGTTGCTCGCGGGCACCGTTTGCGAAACAAAAAAGCCGGGACGAGCAGTTCTCGCACCGGCTTGTCGCGTTTGGGCGAATTTAGAGCCCGATTCCGATAGAGTCAGAAGCGGGCTCTATGATTTTGATCTGACGCGCTTTCTTCACGCGAACCGACGCTTCGCTTGAAAACGCTCTAGTTGAGCTTGGAGCGAACCTCGCTGACGCCTTGAACGAGCAGTTCGTCGGCAAGCTGACCCTTCACCGAGTTCGACAGGATCGAGGAGGCTGCGGCGACAGCGGCGTCGGCCGCGGCCGCGCGGACATCCGCGATAGCCTGAGCTTCCGCCGAGGCGATCTTACCTTCCGCGCTTTTAGTGCGGCGCGCGACGAAATCCTCCATCTTGGCCTTCGCTTCTGCCGCGATGCGCTCGGCTTCGGCTCTGGCCGAAGCGATGATGTCCTGCGCCTCGCGCTCGGCGCTCGCATGGCGGGCTTTGTAGTCGGCCAGCAGCTTGGCGGCTTCATCCTTAAGGCGGCGCGCGTCGTCCAGTTCGTTCTTGATGCGCGCGCTGCGACGATCGAGAGCCGACAGCACCGTGCGGTGAACGCCCACATAGGCGAAGACGCCCATTAGGAGGAGGAAGGCTATGGCAACCCAGGTTTCCGGTTCGGCAAGCATTGTCCCCGTCATCCCTTCATGGAGGCGTCGACGGCGCTATCGACGAGCTTGGAGTCGGGCGTTGCGCCGGTCAGTTGCTGGACGATCGCCGTTGCCGCATCGCTTGCGATGCCGCGGACGTTGCTCATCGCCGCCGCGCGCGTGGAGGCGATGGTTTTTTCGGCGTCGGCGAGCTTGACGGACAGCCGTTCCTCGAGCGCCTTGCGTTCGGCTTCCGCGGCCGCATTCAGCTTTTCGCGGGTCTCGTTGCCGATCGCCTGCGCCCGGGCGCGCGCCGCGGCGAGTTCGGCCTCATAGGCCTTCAACGCGGCGTCGGAATCGTCCTTCAGCTTTTGCGCTTGTGCGAGGTCGCCCTTGATCGTGTTCTCTCGGTCGTCGATGGTCTGGCGGACGCGCGGCAAAGCCAGTCGCGATGAGATCAGATAGAGCGCGACGAACGCGATCGTCAGCGAAACCAGCTGAGACGCGAACGTCTCCTTCTGGAACGGCGGGAACGGGGCCTTGTGGCCACCATCGGCTTCGGTGTGGGCCGTCGCACCGTGTGCGTTGCCATGACTTTCAGCCACGGGCTTCTCCTCTGCGGTTGATCGGGACCCGGCTTTCCAGGCCCCGTCAGCCGGTCAGTGATCTTAAAGTGCGAACAGCAACAGCAGGGCGATCAGCAGCGAGAAGATGCCGAGCGCTTCCGTCACCGCGAAGCCGAAAATCAGGTTGCCGAACTGGCCCTGGGCGGCCGACGGATTGCGTACCGCGGCGGCAAGATAGTTGCCGAAAATGATACCCACGCCGGCGCCGGCGCCACCCATGCCGATGCAGGCAATACCAGCGCCAATGTACTTCGCGGCAATCGGATCCATGAAACAAACTCCTTGCTGAGGCTGTGAGAGTGACTTTGGAGGGCAACCGGTCCTAGTGACCAGGATGAATTGCATCGTTGATGTAGATGCAGGTAAGGATCGTGAAGACGTAGGCTTGAAGGAATGCGACCAGCAGTTCGAGCGCGGTGAGCGCCACGACCAGCGCCAGCGGCAGCACGGCGCCGAACACGCCGACGATTCCCATCGCCCCTAGCATGGTGACGAAGCTCGCGAACACCTTCAGCGTGATGTGGCCGGCGAGCATGTTGGCGAACAGACGCACGCTGTGCGAGACCGGCCGCGACAGGAACGAGATCACCTCGATCGTCACCACCAGAGGCAGAATCACGACCGGAATGCCTGATGGCACGAACAGCTTGAAGAACCTCAGGCCGTTTTTATAGAAGCCGTAGATCAGCACCGTGAAGAAGACCAGGAATGCCAGCGCGGCGGTGACGATGATGTGGCTCGAGATCGTGAAGGTGTAGGGGATGATGCCGACGAGGTTCGAGACGGTCACCAGCATGAAGATCGAGAACACGAAGGGAAAGAACTTCATGCCCTCCTTGCCGGCGGTGGTGCGTATGGTGTCGGCCACGAATTCGTAGCTGATCTCGGCGATCGACTGCATCCGCCCGGGGACGAGCCTGCGGCCGGTTCCCAGCATCAGAAGCGATGTCAGGGCGACGGCGAGAAACATGTAAGCGGAGGAATTGGTGAAGGCGATTTCCTGCCCGCCGATGTGGCCGATCGTGAAGATTGGCTCGATGTTGAACTGGTGGATCGGGTCCATCATCCGCGTGTAACTTTCGATCTGCCGGAAAGCCGGCGTTCAAGCAACTCAGTCACCCCGACGGCCATCCGTCATCGGTCTTTCTGTTCGGGAATCACGCCCGCCGACCGCATCACGTTGATCACGCCGGCGGCGAAGCCAAGCAGGAAAAACACGATCAGTCCCCAGGGCGAGGTCGACAGCAAGCGGTCTACTCCCCAGCCTATCAACGCTCCGACCGCAACGCCCGCGATCAATTCCGAGGACAGGCGGAAACCGCGCGCCATCGCCGAGGCTCTGGCAGCTCCGTCCCCGCTTCCATCACCGGATCGGTCAGTCTCGCTCCGGCCGGGTCCACGAAGCCTGGACAGCCGCTGATCGAGATTCCCGAGCCTTTCGGAAAGCGCAGCCTCGTCGGGAGCCGAATGCTCGCGATCTCCGTGCCCGCCGCTGTTTTTGTCCGTGCCGTCAGACATGTCCTCGACACCCGACATAACGCCGCGATCTTCAGGAAATTACGCCCGTTACCCTCAAAAGCCGCGCGGACCATACTGACGGCCCAAGGTCAAGTCAAGATTGCGTCGTATGAGATTAGGACATTGAATTGGCTGGCTTTATTGTGGAAAAGCAACCCGGATGCGCCGAGTTGCCGCGCTGCGAAAGCGGCTTTCGCGAAGCGGCGGCTTGATTCTGGCGAGGCGGACGCGCCAGCAGGCGCAAGAATGCTCGCCTTTGGAGACCTCGAGGGCGTCTGCTCTTGTGACACTATCCTGTATTCGCGCTTTTCGGCAGACGTTCAGCGCCTTTCTTTGATCGTATAGATATATACTATGATTGGCATAATCCCGCGCATCTCCCGCTCTCAGTGTTGCTCGTTGCCGCGGCAGAGGAGTTTGGGAGGGGCACGGATCGAAATCGGCGGCCGACGCGTTGAACCCGGCTCGTCGCATTATGGGGCGAATTGACCCCACGCAAAGCGTCCGCCTGGTGAAAGCGGATTTCGGTCTCGACGGAGCAGAGAGCATGGACGCAACGCCGCCGCTCAAACTGTCGCGGATTTCCGCAATCGCCGCGATATTCTGTTGTCTGGCCGCGCCGGCGCTCGGGCAGGCGTCCGAGGCGGGGAAAGCACGCTATACGCTCATGCCGATGAGCGGTGGCTTCGTCAGGCTGGACACGCTGACCGGCGTGGTCTCTCACTGCGAGGACAAAGGCTCCGGCTGGGCGTGCTATGCATTGCCGGAAGAGCATGCCGCGCTGGACAAGGAAATCGGCCGATTGCAGGCGGAGAACGAAGCCCTGAAGGCGCAACTCGCTGCACGTGAGTCGGCCGGCAAGACCGGGAAGGTTGTGTCCGGGCAGGAGGCGACGGGGTCCGGCGGGTCGGGGTCGGCCACACCAAAAGCTGACGAACCGAAATCCGCCGAGGCCGACCGCAACAGCATCGAAGTCCCTCTGCCGAGCGATCGCGATGTCGGCCGCTTGATGTCATTCGTCGAGCGCGCCTGGCGGCGGCTGATGGAGTTGGCAAGCCGCATCGAGCACGATCCGTCTGGAAGGATCTGATGCTCCGATTGCATCAGGGCATTTATAGCATTTTCGAGCGAAGTGTCCGGTTCGCGCGAAAAAAACCCGTCAAAACAACAAATTAAAGCTGCACAGCGGTTCGCGGCCCGGCGCTTTCGCTTCTGATTGAATCAGAAGCGAGGATCAATGAGCTGGTCCAACGCTTTTTCTCTTCGCGCCAGAAGATCATCCGCTTCGCTCGAGAACGCTACCGCGCGATCGTCACGAGTTGCGCGCCATGCCGCTCGTCCCGCGTACCCAACTCTCGACATGCGATGTTTACGAAACTGCACGAATCAGATTATACACGTATAAGTTGTGGTAACGCGCTTCTTGCTAGAGCGGGATGAGGGACAAGTGCGCGGCGGTACTCACTCGCATCCCACCCTAGACCGTTGGAATCGATCGTTCATGATCCTGGATCGATCCGATCCAACTAGCATCGTGATCAGTAGCGTTTTCGAGCGAAGTGGAATCCGGTTCGCGTGAAGAAAACGCGTCAAAACTAAAGACTCTTTAGTGAGGAAGCGGATGGGAAAACTTCTGTCCTTTGTTTCGGATGTCTCGATTTTCATCCTCGACGATGATCCCTCGGTCCGTGAAACGCTGGTCCTCCTCTTGAAGATCGAGGGTTATGCGGCGCAAGGCTTCGGCGACGGTTCATCGTTCCTTGAAGCGGTTCGCAACGCGTCTCCTGCCTGTGTGATTCTCGACCTCAATCTTCCCGGAGAATCTGGATTTGATGTCCTGCGCAGGCTCGCCGACGAACGGGTGGCCGCGCCGATCCTCGTGATCTCGGGCGCCGCCGACATTTCAATGGCCGTCGCGGCTATGAAGTACGGCGCGCTCGATTTCCTGGAGAAGCCGTTTTCCTCCGATGTCATCATTGAACGGGTGCGTGCCGCGGTGAAGGTATGGAGAGAAGCCCGAGGGAGCGAGAGGGACGGCTTCGCCAACTTTCCCGGCCGCCATCTGCTGACCTGCCGTGAGCGCGAGGTTCTGTCTCAAGTCGCCAGGGGCGCCTCGAACAAGGAGGCAGGGAGAAGACTTGGCATCAGCCCGCGTACCGTCGAGGTGCACCGCGCGCGAATCATGGACAAGCTCGGGGCCAAGAATACGGCCGATCTGATTCGGATCGTGTTCTCCGAGGGGAGCGCATGGCGGGGGCTTTCCGCTTCATAGAGATTCCTCCCGCTTCTGATGGAATCAGAAGCGAGGCCCTTCGTTCGGCTTCTCGCGGTTTCATCAAGCGATGGGCCGCCGAGCAGACGGACAGGGACCCGCGCAAAGATAACGCATCGCGAACCCGATGCGGACGTGTTTCCGCCGAAAGCGAAAGCGTTCCGCCGGGCCGTTACTCGGCCGCCATGGATTTCGCCTGTAGCGGCAGACCGAGACGTTCCCACACTTGAAGCAGCGCTTCGGCCAATTGATCGACCAACGCGTCGTCATGGTACGGCGAAGGCGTGATCCGCAGCCGCTCCATTCCCTTGGCGACGGTCGGATAGTTGATCGGCTGGATATAGATGTTGTGGTCGTGCAGCAGCATGTCGGAGGCCCGCTTGCAGCGCTCGGGATCACCGACGAAAACCGGAACGATGTGTGTTGAACTCACCATCACCGGCAGGCCGGCCGCGATCAGGCTGGCCTTGGTGCGCGCCGCCCGCTCCTGATGGCGTTCGCGTTCCCAGGTCGATGATTTGAGATGCCGGATCGCTGCGGTCGCCGCGGAGCAGATCGCGGGCGGCAACGAGGTGGTGAAGATGAAGCCCGGCGCATAGGAACGCACGGCGTCGATGATCTCGGACCTGGCGGCGATGTAGCCGCCGAGGCAGCCGAAGGCCTTGGCGAGTGTGCCTTCGAGAACGTCGATGCGGTGCATGACGCCTTCGCGCTCCGCGATGCCGCCGCCGCGCGGTCCATACATGCCGACGGCGTGCACCTCGTCGACATAGGTCATGGCGCCGTAGCGCTCGGCGAGGTCGCAGATCTTCGAAAGCGGTGCGACATCGCCATCCATCGAATAGAGGCTTTCGCAGGCGATCAGCTTCGGGCGATCAGGGGGGGCGGCGCGAAGCAGTTCCTCGAGATGGGCCAGATCGTTGTGACGGAAAACCACGCGTTCGCAACCGGACTGGCGGATGCCTTCGATCATCGAATTGTGGTTGAGCGCGTCGGAGAGGATGAGGCAGTCCGGTATCAGCTTGGCGAGAGTGGAAATTCCGGTCTGATTGGAGACATAGCCGGATGTGAACACCAGCGCTGCCGGCTTGCCATGCAGATCGGCCAGTTCCTGCTCGAGCTGGACCAGCGGATGATGGGTTCCGGCGATGTTGCGGGTGCCGCCGGCGCCGGTGCCGACCCTGGTCGCGGTCTCGACCATGGCCCCGACCACCTTCGGATGCTGACCCATGCCGAGATAGTCGTTGGAACACCAGATGATGACGTTGCGCGGCCCCTGGGGCGTGTGCAGGGTGGCGTAGGGGAACCGTCCGGCGATGCGCTCGAGATCCGCGAAAACACGGTAGCGCCGCTCGTCATGAAGGCGATCGAGCGCGTTACAGAAGAACTTGCTATAATCCATGACAACATCCGGATAAAAGCCCGGGACGCCGGACCGATCATAGCCTTTTTAGAGCCTTTCCAGCGGGGCTGTCGAGCCGGAATCCGCAAAAGCGCCAACTTGAGGGTTAAAAATCGCCGTTAATTTGCTCTGGCGCAAATGATGTCGCAAATGAGGTCCATGGGTCGGGCGACCCTGTTGACCGGCTTCCGCTCTTACGAAGTCGCTGCGGGCGAATAGCGCGCGCCGCTCGAAGCCGGCAGTCGCCCCGATCAGCTCGGCGACGCCGCGGGCATCTTCACCCCATCCAGCGGCGAACTCATGCCGAGGCGGTCGAGCAATGCCGCGTCGCGCAAGGTCGCCGGATTTTTGGTGGTAAGCAAAACGTCGCCGATGAAAATGGAGTTGGCGCCGGCCACGAAGCACAGCGCTTGCAGTTCATCGGTCATGTACTGCCGCCCCGCCGACAGCCGCACCACGCTTTTCGGCATCATGATTCGCGCGACCGCGATCATGCGGACCAGCGCGATCGGATCCGGCCGGTCCGCTGTGTCGTTGACGGGTACTCCCCGGACCTCGTTCCACAGGTTGATGGGAACGCTTTCGGGATGCTCATCCAGATTGGCCAGCAATATCAACATACCGAGGCGGTCGCCGACCTGCTCGCCCATGCCGATGATGCCGCCGCAGCAGAGCTTCAGCCCGGCCTCGCGCGCGCAAGCGAGCGTCTCGATGCGATCCTGCATGGTGCGGGTGGTGATGATCTTGTCGTAGAATTCCGGGGACGTATCGACGTTATGGTTATAGAAATCGAGTCCGGCTTCCTGCAGCCGCCGGGCCTGCTCGGGCGTGAGCATTCCCAGCGTGGCGCAGGTCTCCATGCCGAGCGCCTTGACGGCGCTGATCATGTCGCAGACCCGGTCGAGATCCCTGTCTTTCGGATGGCGCCAGGCGGCCGCCATGCAGAATCGGCCAGCGCCGGCGTCCTTTGCCCGCCGGGCGGTTTCAAGGACCGCGTCCTTGTCCATCAGCTTCGTGGCCTTCACCCCGGCGTCGTAATGCGCGCTTTGCGCACAATATCCGCAATCTTCCGGGCAGCCGCCGGTCTTGATGCTGAGCAGGCTCGCGGTTTCGACGTGATTGGGATCGAAATGGCGGCGATGAATGGTCTGCGCCTGAAAAAGCAGATCCGGAAAGGGCGTAGTATAGAGTGTCTCGGCCTCAACGCGCGTCCAGTCATGCCGGGGCCGCGCCATCAGGTCGTGGCTGCTGTCGAACGAAACCGGGTCTGACTTCATGGCGCGTGTCCTGTTTGCCCTCGTCATGCGGGATCGGTGTTTGAACCGGCCTGCCGCCTGACACAGATACCATGCGCGCGGCGAATCCCGAATGACGCCAAGGGCTATCGCTTTAAGGCTATAGCGTTTTCCGAGCGAAGCACGTCTTCCAGAGCACGTTGGCCTCTGATTCAGACGCGGAAAGGCTCCAGAAAGAAAAAAGCCGGCATCGAAATGCCGGCCTTTCTCGTACCTGGAACCGTAAGGTTCGTAAGGATCAGTATCCCGGAGCGTACGGAGCAGCCGGGGCGCCGAAGTTGAAGCGATAGTTCAGGCCGACCTTCACGGTGTGCTGGTCGTTGCGGAAGTTGCCGATACCGCCCAACGGACCGAAGAAGTTCACGTTGCCGAGATCGTAGTACTGGTACTCGACCTTGCCCGACCAGTTCTGGGTGAACAGGTATTCCAGACCGCCGCCGACGGTGTAGCCGTCGCGGCCGCCGTTGCCGGCAAAGCCGTTGGTGAAGCGCGAGTCAGCCCAGCCGTAGCCGCCCTTGACGTAGAGCAGCGCCGGACCCCAGGTGTAGCCGAGGCGGGCGGTCACCGAGCCGAGGCCACGGTTGGCGAAGAAGGAGCCGGTGTCGAGGAAGCTGTAGTTGGCTTCGATACCGAAGACCCAGTTCGGCGAGAACTGCGTGTCGTAGCCGACCTGACCACCGCCCATGAACGCGCCGTCGTTATTGTTGAAGAAGCCGGGGGCCAAAACATTGCCCGGACCACCGAACGCGCCACCGATGTGACCACCGAGGTAGAAGCCGGTCCAGTTGTAGATCGGCGCGGGAACATAGGGCGGAGCCTTGGTGTAGGGGCGCGGCGCGAGATCAGCGGCCTGTGCCGGCACGATGGCGGCCATTCCGAGGAAGGCTACAGAAGCAAGCAGAATCTTTTTCATTTCGTTCTCCAGGAATTCGAGTTCCGAGCAGCCGTTCGTCGGCCCCGTCATCAAGACCCTAAATCGATTTGCCGAAAAAAGCTGTCACTGAGAGGCCACACTCCAAAACGATCGAAGTCCTTTAGCCGGGTCGCGGGTGGAAGCCGCGCGCGTTTGCTTAATGCCTCGCTAATAAAAGCCGAATGAAGCCTTAATTCCCGCGCCTTCACGCCAAAATCGGGCGCACAGCCGCAGCTTGCGGACGCTCCCGGCGCGAATCAGGACCGTGACCCCGCGAATCAGCCTTTCCGCTTCGCGTTGCCGACGATTGCCTGTGCGCTCTATCTAAGGAAAAATGGTGCTGCCGGACAGGATTGAACTGTCGACCTCTCCATTACCAATGGAGTGCTCTACCACTGAGCTACGGCAGCAAGCCGCCACGCGGGGTAATCGTCCCTGCTACAGGGGTCTCCGCGCGGCGGCCGATCCTTGCCACAAGGCTTGAAGGCGCGCAAGTTGAGGCGGCGTCAGGAGCGCTGCGTCAACGCGAATCGGTGCGCAGGCTGGCGATTCGCTTGTCAACGCGGACGGATCGCGCCGGGAAGGGTTGTTGCGGCAGCCGCGCCCGGCATGTCTATTAAGATCAATTCGCCGGCTCCCGCAGATTATAAAGGGCGCATCCGGACGTTCGGGCAGAAGATGAAGATAATGACCGAAAAGCGCGATACCGACCGCGACGCGGAGAACGGAGGACGTCGGATGCGGCTGCGGGCGGCGCTGCGCGAAAATCTCAAGCGGCGGAAATCGCAATCCCGCGGACGAGGCGATCAGGCGGCTTCCGCGCCAGACCCCGACCCGGAGCACCGGGACGAATGACGCTGAAGCCATTCTCTCTATCGGTGCGACAGGTCCGGACGGAAGGCGGCTTGCGTGCTTCCTCCCGGCGGGTTTTAAGCTTCTTCCCACGGCCTGATCGTGATCCTGTCGGGCGCGGGGCGCGGCTATAGCGTTTTCGAGCGAAGCATGTCCTCGGCTTGAGCCCAAGGAACGTGTCAGAACATAGAGATAGAGTCTTTAACCGGTTCCATGGGGCGGTGGCGGGTTCTGGTCCTAAGGACTTCAACGGAAAACGGGAATCGGCATGGATCGCATTCGCATCGTCGGCGGCAACAGGCTCAACGGCACCATTCCGATTTCCGGGGCAAAGAACGCGGCGCTGCCCTTGATGATCGCCGCGCTCCTGACCGAGGAAACGCTGATTCTCGACAACGTGCCGCGACTTGCGGACGTTGCGCAGTTGCAGCGCATTCTCGGCAACCACGGCGTCGACATCATGTCGGCGGGCAAGCGTCCGGGTGATCATGAATATCAGGGACAGACCCTGCATATCTCGGCCGCCAGCGTTATCGACACCACCGCGCCATACGAACTGG
The DNA here is from genome assembly GCF_000012725.1 of Nitrobacter winogradskyi Nb-255. Taxonomy (NCBI): domain Bacteria; kingdom Pseudomonadati; phylum Pseudomonadota; class Alphaproteobacteria; order Hyphomicrobiales; family Nitrobacteraceae; genus Nitrobacter; species Nitrobacter winogradskyi. The sequence goes on from NC_007406.1 coordinate 275,596, forward strand.
TCTCGAAGATGCGGGCCAGCTTCTGGGTGATCGCGCCGCTTCTGGCGCGGATGCATGAGGCGAGGGTATCGCTGCCCGGCGGCTGCGCCATCGGCACCCGTCCCGTCGATCTTCTGATCCTGGCGCTGGAAAAGCTGGGCGCCAGAATCGCGATCGACGGCGGTTATGTGATCGCCAGCGCGCCCGCTGGCCTGAGGGGCGCCGAGGTGGCGTTTCCCAAGGTGACCGTGAGCGGCACCCATGTCGCGCTGATGGCGGCGACGCTGGCCAGCGGCACCACCGTCATCACCAACGCGGCCTGCGAGCCGGAGATCGTCGATGTCGCCGATTGTCTCAATAAAATGGGCGCGCGGGTCTCCGGGGCCGGCACGCCGCGGATCGTCATCGAGGGGGTCGGTAGGCTCGGCGGCGCACGTCATACCGTGCTGCCCGACCGGATCGAAACCGGCACTTATGCGATGGCGGTGGCGATGACCGGCGGCGAGGTGCTGCTGCGCGGGGCGCGGCCGGAACTGTTGCAGGCGGCGCTCGACGTGCTGACCGAGGCGGGAGCCGAGATTACGCCGAACAATGAGGGGATTCGCGTCGCGCGTAACGGCGCCGGCATCAATCCGGTAACGGTCTCCACCGCGCCGTTTCCCGGATTCCCGACCGATCTTCAGGCCCAGCTCATGGCGTTGATGACGCGCGCCAGGGGAACGTCCCATATCACCGAGACGATTTTCGAGAACCGCTTCATGCACGTGCAGGAACTGGCGCGGTTAGGCGCGCGCATTCATCTGGACGGCGAAACCGCCACCATCGAAGGCATTGAAACGCTGCGCGGCGCGCCGGTGATGGCGACGGACCTGCGCGCCTCGGTGTCGCTGGTGATCGCCGGACTCGCCGGTGAGGGGGAGACCATGGTCAACCGCGTCTACCATCTCGACCGTGGTTTCGAGCAGCTTGAGAAAAAACTGTCGGCGTGCGGCGCCTCGATCGAACGGATCAGGGCCTGATCCCGACCCGAAGGGCCCGTCAGCGAACAGTGATCTGATTCTCATGGTGCCGGCCGGGTTCGCCGCGCCGGATCGGGGTTGGTGCGAACCAATGGCGTTTTCGAGCGAAATGATCTCGAAGGGTTGACGGCGATTTGAGGTCGCGCCATTGAGCCGGTGTCCCTGTGACCCGTGATATTGTTCCACATCCGCCGGAAGCATCCCAGCCCATGCCGATCCGCATCGATAGCCGCAACGCCGATTTCGTCCCGCGCTTCAAGGCGTTTCTTGCGACCAAGCGCGAGGTCTCGGCCGATATCGAGGCGGCCACGCGCGCTATCGTCGACGACGTGGCGGCGCGGGGCGATGCGGCGCTGATCGAGGCCACGTGCAAGTTCGACCGGCTGTCCGTCGACGCCGCGGGTCTCCGCTTCACCGCAGCCGAGATCGACGCCGCCGTGGCGGCTTGCGACGCCGCGACGCTGGACGCGCTGAAGCTGGCGCGCGACCGGATCGAGACCTTTCATCGCCGCCAGTTGCCAAAGGACGACCGTTTCATCGACGCGCTCGGCGTCGAACTCGGCTCGCGCTGGACCGCGATCGAGGCGGTCGGACTTTACGTGCCGGGCGGCTCCGCGGCCTATCCTTCCTCGGTGCTGATGAATGCGGTGCCGGCTATGGTCGCCGGGGTCGCGCGCGTCGTCATGGTGGTGCCCTCGCCGGCGGGCAGGATCAATCCGCTGGTGCTGGCGGCGGCGCGGCTCGGCGGCGTCTCCGAAATCTATCGCGTGGGCGGCGCGCAGGCGGTCGCCGCACTCGCCTACGGCACCGCGACCATCGCGCCGGTGGCCAAGATTGTCGGACCCGGCAACGCCTATGTCGCCGCCGCCAAGCGGCAGGTGTTCGGCAAGGTCGGCATCGACATGATCGCCGGTCCCTCGGAGGTGCTTGTCATCGCCGACCAAACCGGCAACGCCGGCTGGATCGCCGCCGATCTGCTCGCGCAGGCGGAGCATGACGCCAACGCGCAATCGATCCTGATCACCGACAGCGAGGCGCTCGCCGCCGATGTCGAGCGCGCCGTGGAGACGCAACTCGCAACGTTGCCGCGGGCCGGGATCGCGCGCGCCTCCTGGAACGACTTTGGCGCCGTCATTCTGGTGACGGATCTCGATGAAGCGGTGGTGCTGGCGGATTCGATCGCCGCGGAACATCTGGAGATCATGACCGCCGATCCCGAAGGCCTCGCAGCGCGGATCCGTAATGCCGGCGCGATCTTTCTCGGGCCGCATACGCCGGAAGCCATCGGCGATTATGTCGGCGGCTCCAATCACGTCCTGCCGACGGCACGCTCCGCGCGGTTTTCGTCGGGCCTTGGCGTGCTTGACTTCATGAAGCGAACGTCAATCCTCAAATGCGGGCCGGACCAGTTGCGGGCGCTGGGGCCGGCGGCGATGACCCTGGGCAAGGCCGAGGGCCTCGATGCCCATGCCCGTTCGGTCGGAGTGCGTCTCAACTAGAGCATTTTCCGGCGAAGTGGATGACCTGTTCGCCGCAAGAAAATGCGATCAGACAACCATTTCTAGAGCATGGTCCGATTCAACTTGATCGGATCATGCTCTAGAGCTTTTGCTTCTGATAGAAGTCAGAAGCAAAGCTCCAGATTGTTGTTTTGACGCGTTTTCTTCACGCGAATTGGTGCCCATTCTCGGGTCAAGCCCGAGGACATGCTTCGCTCGAAAACGCTATAGTGAAGGCAATCGCATTCGCTTCTCGCCGCGCCGAAATGGGATGCGAATGTTGGAACTGGACCGGTAGGCCATGAGCAAGGAGACCCCATCCGAGGATGATTCTCGCCATCGAATCGTGGCGGTCACGCTCGATGAGGATTCGATCGGGCGCTCCGGACCTGATATCGAGCACGAGCGGGCGATCGCGATCTATGATCTCGTCGAAAAGAACCTGTTCGCACCGGAGGGTGCGGAAGGCGGCCCGTTCACCCTGCATATCGCGATCACCGGCAACCGCCTGATGTTCGACATCCGGCGCGAGGACGGCGCTCCCGTGGTGACACATCTGTTGTCGTTGACTCCGTTCCGGCGGATCGTGAAAGACTACTTCATGATCTGCGACAGCTACTATCAGGCGATCCGGACCGCGACGCCAGACAAGATCGAGGCCATCGACATGGGCCGGCGCGGCATCCACGACGAAGGTTCGCGCACGCTGCAGGAGCGGCTGAACGGCAAGGTCCACGTTGATTTCGAGACCGCGCGGCGGCTGTTCACCTTGATCTCCGTTCTGCACTGGAAGGGTAACGCATGATCCGAAAGGCGGAACATCTGTTGCTGTCGCGATGCATGCGGAATGGCCGCGCGGAGGGCCCGCGCGAAACGAAAGCGGCTTGAGCCCATGGCCGCGCCTGCGCGCGTGCACAGTCCCCAGTCGGTGCTGTTCGCCTGCGCGCACAACAGCGTGCGCTCGCCGATGGCGGCGAGCCTGCTCCAGCAGATGTTTCCGCGAACCCTCTATGTACGATCCGCCGGTGTTCGAACCGGTGAGCTTGATCCGTTCGCCGTTGCGGTGATGGCCGAACTCGGCCAGGACATCTCGAAGCACCGGCCGATGACGTTCGAAGAGATCGAGGACTGGGAAGGTCTCAACTTCGATCTCATCATCACGCTGTCGCCGGAAGCTCATCACAAGGCGCTGGAACTGACGCGGACGATCGCAGCCGATGTCGAATATTGGCCGACCCCGGATCCCACCATTATCGAGGGCAACCGCGAGCAGCGCCTGCAGGCCTATCGCGACGTCTGCGACGGACTGCTCTCACGCATCCGCAAGCGCTTTGCTCGGGGTGGGGGATTCAAGGCATGAATTTACGATAACGGAAGCGGGGAGCGAAGAGCCGCCGTGGTTCATCAGCTTGATGGGATTTATCTTCTCTCGGCAAACACAACCTCGATCCCCGGAGCTTCCGGATTTCTGAAGGTGGAGGATGATAAATGAGGCATGACATGATCAGGGGCATCGTCGCAAAATTCGTATAACGAAATGATATTCAATCGATATTCGTCAGTGTGAAAAATCTCCGAGCCAACGAGAAGGCCAACAGCCTATTTCCTGTTGAAAATGTCGTGAGCAACGTCGGTCGCTAGGACAAAGATACACACATTTTAGCAGCAGTCACTTCACTACTAATCATACCTCGCTTTATACCACTAAGCTAGGATCAGCTGCGCGGATGCCGCTCAGGAAGGTCTTGAGCGCGGGACTTGCATTGTCTGGCTTCCAGCAAGCGACGTAGCCAAGGGGCGTCGCGCCGCCTCCGTCATGGACCGGGCAGAATACGACGCCGAGGTTGGTGAGGCCGACTGCGGATTCGCATTACAGCGCGACGCCCCGGCCCTACGTGATGACAGTTCTGGTCCGCAACAATACGTACCCGAGTGTCCTCGCACGGCTAGCCTTCGCGTGCCGGGCCATCTACTCCGTCTCGTCGAGAGCTCGACGCGCAGTGACAACAAAATCCTCAATCCAGTCAGTAAATAAGGTTTCACTTGCCGCGCAAAAAAGTTCTCGTCCCTACTAAGCCTGCGGCAGGCTAGCGAAAGTGGGACTTGCGGAGACCCGCCTCCAGCGGCACTCTTACTCCCAAAACTGGATCTGCGTGCCATGGGGTCGGGGCAAAAACTAAAGACAAAGATTCTTCGTCGAACCAAGTCATCCGGCGAATACGCGGTTTATCGTGCGGCGCTGGAATGGGGCCTTACTGACCCTATCGTGATTAAGAGCCGGGATGATTTCAATCCGAATTCCGCTGGAAAGACCGGCTGGAGCCCTTTCACCATCAGGTCCAGAACCTCATCACCTTCTGCCGCCGTTTGCCGGTGACCCTGCTTGCTGACGATGTCGGCCTCGGCAAAACCATTTCTGCAGGACTCGTCGCAAGCGAATTGATTGCGCGCAATCGCGTTGCCAAGATTCTCATTGTCGCGCCCAAGCTGCTTGGGCCCCAATGGAAGGACGAATTAGAGGCAAAATTTGATATTCCGGGCGAGGTCGTCACCGGAAGCAAACTCGCTTCGGCCGAGCCAGACGAGGTCGGCGCCGTAATTACGACCTATCATTCGGCCCGCGCTCATCTCGACAAGATACCCGATGATCGCTTCGATATGTTAGTTCTAGATGAAGCGCATAAGCTCCGTAATCTCTACGGTGTTGATCCCACCCCGCAGGTCGCCAAGGTTTTCCATCGCACTTTGCAACAGCGCCGCTTTCGCTACGTGCTGATGCTGACGGCAACACCTATTCAGAACCGGCTGTGGGACCTCTATTCCCTAGTTGATCTGCTCACCGTCGCTCGAGGCCACGAAAATCCCTTCGGAAGCGAAGGCATGTTCGCACGCCGCTTTATCGCAGATAAGCGCGAGACCGCACGCATCCTAAAACCCGACGCACGAGAGGATTTTCGCAAGATTGTCTATGGTTACATGTCACGCGTCCGGCGCGGCGATGCCAACCTAGATTTTCCCGAACGCAAGATCCAACTGCATAAAGTGGCACCCTCATCGGAGGAGCTCGCCCTTATCAAGGCTATTGCCAAACCGATTCAGAAACTGAACCGCCTTGCGCAGATAAGCATCCTGCAGGCGTTGACCAGCAGCCCGCACGCTCTCATGGTGCAATTGCAAACCATGGCGCGGAACGGGACGGTGCCGATGGAGTTGGCCGCAACTGTGCAAGCCATCGTCACGCCCATGCGAACAAGCGCGAAGCTGGAAGGCCTCCGACAACTCGTCTCCATGCTGCAGCAGCAAAATCCCACCAGCTGGCGTATGGTGGTGTTTACAGGACGACGCGAGACTCAGACCACTATCCAGGCTTTCCTTGAAGAGCTTGGCTTGAAAGTTGGCATCATTAACGGCTCGTCCGGGCAGCGTAACCAAGATACGATCGCGCGCTTTCGCGGTAACCCTCCAGAGATAAGGGCTATTGTATCAACCGAAGCCGGATCGGAGGGCGTCAATCTCCAGATTGCCAACGTCCTTATCAATTTTGACTTACCGTGGAATCCAATGATTGTCGAACAACGTATTGGCCGTGTTCAGCGCCTGGGTTCCCAGCACAAAAACGTCGTCATTTACAATGTCATGCTTGCCGGCACGTTTGAGGAATACATCGTCGGTCGCCTCATGACCAAACTGCAAATGGCGACCGACGCGATCGGCGATATCGAATCTCTGCTTGAGGCATCAGGTGTCGGCGATGGCGAGGAAGGCACTGGGTTCGATGAGAAGATCCGTGAACTTGTCGTCGCAGCATCGATGCTGCCAAGAAGACCCTTGAAGAAGAAAACGCGAATATCGACACCACCCTTGGAGCTATGGATGGCTACGAATATGTCGGCCCACAAACGCCGACGCTCGAAAAGGCCCAACCCTCCCTGGAATTCGAACCATTCGTCCGCGCGGCCTTTGTCAACCTTGGCGGCACGATTACAGACGTAGCACCGGAGATCCTCCGTGTCACGATTAGGGGTTCGCCCGAATACGCGCGGTTGAGCGAAGACGTTGCAAACAATTATGCGAAGGCACCTCTTTATCGCCCTGGCAGTCCGGCATTCCTCCGTCTCGTTGATCGTGTATCGGGACCAGGATCGCGAACGGTGACGAGGAATCGCTCGCCTCTCAAATCCGGCCAGTAGACGATCGGCTTGTCTGCGAGCGGATGATCCTTCGGCAGCGCGATCACGAGATGCTCGGACCAAAGCCCGATGGTCTTGAACATCGCGCATTTGCCGGCGTCGCCGAGGACGATCGCGGCATCAAGAGCGCCGGATATCACGCCCGCCGCAATGTCTGCGAAAGGCAGTTCGACCAGTTCAATATCGATATCCGGATTTTGCTTTCGGAAGCAGCTCACCGCCGCGCGGAAGGCTCCCGCCGATAGCGATTTGTAGAACCCGACGACGACGTGCCCGAGCGTCCCCGCACGGCTGGCCTTCGCGTGCCGGGCCATATGCTCCGTCTCATCGAGAACCCGACGGGCATCGACGACAAAATCCTCACCGAGCAACGTCAGTCGCGCTCCGGCGGTAGAACGCTCGAACAAGCGCACGCCCAGTTCGTCCTCAACCTCCTTGATGCGCTTGCTGACGATCGGCTGCCTGGCGTTGAACTCGTTCGCAGCCGCGCTGAAGCTGCCGTTGCGGGCCGCGGCGACGATATAACGAAGGTGGCGCAGGTCCATCCTTCATTTCCTTGGCGACAATCAAGCCGCCGAGCAGGCGCACACGATTCAACCGCCTTGCCGTTAGCTTTCAACATCAGTTTGTCAGGGAGTTTATCGCAAGATTTCACAATCAGAAGTCTATAGTCGCCGACAACTTGAATATGCGCGGGGCTCCCAATGAGAAAATGCTACCGGATACTTGAGACCAATATTTCGTACCAAGTACGTTCTCGATACCTCCGCGAATGGTGAGCGGATTTCCGAGAGCCGTCGTCGTGTAGCGGGCACCGACGTCGAAGCGTGTCCAGCCCGGCATTCTCAGTGTGTTGTTCGTGCTGGCATATTGTGATCCGGTCGCGATCATTCTTCCTGTGAAGGTCAGACCATCCAGGAACGGTGTATCCCATTCTGCGCCAAGATTACCCTGCCATCTGGAAACGCCGGTGACAAATGTGCCATCAAGGGTTCCACCTTGTGTCGCGATCATTCTGGCGTCGCTATAGGTAACGCCGCCCAGCAGTCGGACGCCCTCGTAGGGCTCGCCGAAGAAGCTGATTTCAACGCCGCGATGGCGCTGTTTGCCGTCGATCGCCAGACGACCGGGGCCGCTTGACCCATCCGGAACAACTATGGTGTTTTGCTTCTCAAACTCGAACACGGCAGCCGTGGCGATGAACGTTCCAAAATCGTACTTTACGCCAACTTCCGTTTGCTTGGTTAAATAGGGATGCAATACCTCCCCTGCATTGCTGTAAACAGTGGGAACGACTGTTCCTTGCGTCAAACCCTCAATATAGCTCGCATTGTCCGTCGTCAGATAATTTGAGACTGATCAGACATTTCTAGAAGAGAGGCTCTGGTTCATCTGTGGTTAGAGTTTAAGCGGCCTGCAGCTGATGCTGCAAGCGACGGTTTGCGATGGTGTCGCGCTTGATGCGGTGTCGTTCGGCGAGGATTGTCTCAGCCCTGCCGAAGTAGACGTCGGCAGGTGTAACGTTGCCGATGCTCTCGTGGTAGCGGTCATGATTATAGTGTTCGACGAACGCGGCGACCTGACGTTTGAGGTCGTCCGGTAAATAGTAGTTCTCAAGCAGGATGCGGTTCTTCAACGTTTGATGCCAACGCTCGATCTTGCCCTGAGTCTGAGGATGATACGGCGCTCCGCGCACATGCTGCATGTCCTTGGCCCTGAGCCACGTGGCCAGATCATCCGCGACGTAACTCGAACCATTGTCGCTGAGAAGCCGGGGCCGCTGCCTGACGCTGACGTGATCCAGACCAGAGGCGGCCAGTGCCTGATCGAGCGTAGCCGTGACGTCGGAGGCACACATCGTGGGACCTAACCTCCAGGCGACGATGTAGCGCGAGAAGTCGTCGAGCACCGTCGATAGATAGTACCAGCCCCAGCCGGTGATCTTCAGGTAGGTGAAGTCGGTCTGCCAGAGCTGGTTGGCGGCGGTGGTCTTGTCCTTGAACTCGTTCGCCGCCTTGATCACTACATAGGCCGGACTGGTGATGAGGTCGTGCGCCTTCAGCAGCCGATAGACCGAAGCCTCCGAGACAAAGTACTTTCTCTCGTCGGTAAACCGCACGGCGAGCTCTCGCGGCGATAGTTCCGGAAGCTCCAATGCCAGGTCGATGATCTGGCCGCGGACGTCATCCGGGATACGATTCCAGACCCGATCCGGTCGAGAGCGGTGATCTGCCAGGGCCTCAATGCCGCCCGCGCGGTAGCGATCGTACCATCTATAAAACGTGGCGCGGGGGATGCCGAGCTTGTCCAGCGTGCGTTTGGCCGGCAAATGCGACTGCTCCACCAACGCGATGATCTCGGCTTTCTCGGACGCAGGATACCTCATGCCTCGTTCTCCCCATCCCCGTTCATGCTTTTTTTTAGCAGACGGTTCTCCAGGGTGAGATCGGCGACGACTTCCTTCAACGCCGAGGCTTCCCGACGAAGATCTTTCACCTCGCCAGAGGTTGCGGCACGTGCCGTGTCGCCCGCCAACCGGCGCTTGCCGGCTTCCAGGAACTCCTTGGACCAACCGTAATACATCGAGGCGGCGATGCCTTCGCGGCGGCAAAGCTCGGAGATGTTCTCCTCGCCGCGCAGTCCTTCCAGCACGATACGGATCTTCTCCTCCGCCGAATAATGCCGGCGCGTCTGCCGTCGGATGTCCTTCAGCACCTGTTCTGCCGGCGCTTTGCCTGGTCCGGATTTCTGTCTCATCTGCGCTCCAAATTGGCTGCGATGATCCAGAAATCCTCCCTTCCCGAAAACTCCTAAACTGTCTCAAGAGCCCTGACGGCGGACAGGCGGGAGAGACAAGCCCCTCGCGAATTTCGACGCGGCCTGACGGCGCGAGGTTGATGAGAACGCCGCCCTGCTCGCCATCTTCCGCTTCTTCGTACTGCCAAGCGGGGATGCGGTGCGCTTCGGTCACTTCCACCCACGCCGCCTTGCCTGCGTACTCAGTCGCGAGCTTCTCCACCGCCTGCCGCTGCAATTCAAGGAACTGATCGGCATCGTCGAAGTAGCTTTCCTCGTCATCGGCAAACAGGTCGGTCGTGATCGTCCCGGTGTACTGCTCCACCGGAAAGATTGCCATGGCCACGCTCGGACGCTCATCGAGAAGATGGTCGCGAATATCGGCGGCGCTGTAGGGGACGTACCCGCTCTCCAAGTCGCCCAGCACGCTGCGCTGCGCGTCCGCATCACCGAGCGTCAGCGCTTCGGCTTGCGCAAGGGTGATCGTTCCCGCCGCCAGCGCTTCCTTCGCTTCCCTGCACAGATCGTTCAGCGCCAGCCGCCGCCTGATGGTCGTGTGGGAAAGACCCGTCTTCGCGGCAAGATCATCAAGGCTTGCGCCCTTGCGAATGAGCGCGGCGAACGCCGCCGCCTCATCGAGCGGCGGCAAATTCTCTCGCTGCACGTTCTCGACGGTCGCAAGGCGCAGCGCATCGTCTTTGCTGAGCTTGCTGCGGATTTCGACGGTGACGCCGAAATCCTCCGCGATGTCGCCGCGCTCCTGCAACAGCTTCAAGGCGCGGTAACGCCGCTCGCCGCTGACGATGCGAAACTGCCTGCCCCGGCTCGGCCTGACGACAAGATTCTGCAAGAGGCCGTCCTGCCGGATGCTGGCGGCAAGCCCCTCGATGGTCGCGGGGTCGAACGCACTGCGCGGGTTGCCCTGCGGCGGCAGGATGGATTGCAAGGGGATGGTCTGAATAGACATGGTTGGTTCTCCTTCGTTTGATCGATGCACAATTGCACCGGCGAAGGGCGCGAAGCCGCGCCCTCCTGCGCTGCAATCGCGGCAAGTTCACGCGGCCTCTGCTGTCTGTGCGACGACAGGCTGCAATCCGGTGAGGAAGTCAGCGGCCCGCTGCGCGTGGCTCGCGGCGGTGAAGATCGCCCGCTTGTCGTCCTTCAGGACCTTGAGCCATCCGGCGATGTAGGGCGCGTGGTCGTCCCTGATCTGCGGGACAAGATCGAGATCGGCGCACAGGAACGCCGCGCCAAGCTCGGCAACAAGCTCCTCCATCGCGTAACCCTGATCGCCAAAGCGCTTGCGCCCGAGATCGCGGTCAAGACGCTTTTCATGCCGCGTCCAGTGCGTGCATTCATGCGCAAGCGTTGCGTAGTAAGCAGCCGCATCGCGGAAGCTCTCAAACGGCGGCATCTGGATGTAATCGAGCGAGGGCACGTAATGAGCGCTGTTCCCGCCATGACGGATGTCGGCGCGGGTCGCGGCAAAGAAGCCTTCCGCCCGCGCGATGCGCTGCTCCGCGTTCAGACGCGGCGCGGTGCTTGCCGTGTAGTGCGCGGGCAAATCGTCAATCTGCTCGACATTGAAGACGGTGTAGCCCTTGAGGAACGGAATCTCGCGCTCGTGCGCTTGCCCGCTGTCATCCTGCTCGGTGCGGGTGATCTTGCTGGCAAAAACGACAAGCGCTCCCTTCTCGCCCTTGCGTACATGCGCGCCAAGCTCAAGCGCCTGCCGGAAGGTCATCCAGATCGGGGCGCTATAACCGCGCTCCATCGCGGTCGCCCACAGCATCACGATATTGATGCCGCTGTACGGCTTGCCGCAGGACCGCAGCGGCCTGCTGATCGGCCCCGCCACATGCCCTGCATTCCAAGGCTTGTGCCAAGGCCTGACGCCCTTCTCCAGCTCGGCCACGATCTGATCCGTGATGCGAGTATAAACGTCTGATTTCATTGCTTCCTCCCTAGTCTAAAAAACGGTTGCGCATGCAACCGGACTAGGCCCGCGCCAATGAGCGGGGGGATCGCCGTCAAGACTGAAAATCAAAGGGTTGGGTGCGGGCCGGACCCCGGCGTTGAGCCGGGGGACTACACGGCCTTTGATTTTCACGCTTGCGCTCGGTCTTGACGGCGCGGGGGCCGCAGGCCCCCAAAAAACATCAAGACAAGTCAGAGCCGGAACGGCGCTGTCAGTGCGCTCTTGCGCGAGGGATCGAAGCCGGATGGCCGTGACCCGGCGGCTTGTCCGTCGTAGCTTCAGCGAAGGCGGAAGACGGGGCGCGGTTCACGAGAGCCCGGTCCTGCGCCGCTTGGGCGGCGCAGGGCGCGTAAAGGTCCCGCACCTGATTCTGCTTCTGCCGTTCCCGATGTACGAAGGGGCTGAAACAATGAAGGAAGAGCGGAACAGAAAAAGCAGGCATGAGCCACGCGGGAAATTCGTGACCGGCGAGGACTACAAGAAAACCTGGGGCACGCCGCTCGGACAGGATTGCATCGACCTGCATGAGACGCTGGCCCGCTGGCTCGGCGAGCGGCTGGTCTTCCTTGCCGACCATACGACAACAGTGACGCCGGATGCGGCGGAGCCGTGGCATGAAGCCTTGCGCAGGAATGGCGAAGCGCTCTTGCGGTATGCGGCGGAATGGCCCGAGGGGGAAGGAGAGGCAAAGCGGTCGCTCGAATGGGTAGCGAGGAATCTCGAAAGCCTCTGGGACTGATCGCGCTCTTTCTCGGTTTCAGACTTATCTTGCGCGAGGGATGGAAGCCGGGTGGCCGGGACACAGCGGCCGGGTTCACGATAGCCCGGTCTGCCGAGCCACTGGCGCAGGCAGGCGCGGCCCTTTCTTAATGTAGATGGCGGCACAATATCTTGTATGTCGTACATAACGTGGTACGTTATGCGGTAGTTATAGGCAAAGGGATGATATATTTCGAGATAAACGGAAAGAGAATAAAGCCCGGCGACTTCGGGGATGCTCTCATGCAGGCTGTCCTTAAGAGTCTCGAAGCGCAGATTAGGGAGAAGATCGGATCGATCCGCGACCCGGAAACCGGGGAGTTCCCGGTCGTTGTCATGCGAGGCGATAGCCTCGAAAACCTCAAAATGCATGTCGAGGGATCACCGGAATTGATCGCGCTCGTTCGCGAGCGAATGGGCGATGGCGAGGAAGAAGAAACACCAGACGAGAATGCAATGCCCGAAGGCGCGCCGCGCGTTTTCCTGTCCTACACGTCTGACGACGCCGCCCTCGCCGAGCGCATTGCCACGGCATTGCAGGCAAACGGCATCGACACGTGGTGGGACAAATGGTGCATCACGACTGGTGACAGCCTGCGCCAGAAAATCGACGAGGGGCTGGGCGATTGCACCCATTTCCTCGTCTTGCTCACCCCGCAATCCGTCGGCAAGCCCTGGGTCAATCAGGAAATGGATGCGGGCCTTGTGCGCAAGCTGGGCAACAAATGCCGCTTCCTGCCGGTGCGCCACAAGCTGCCGCCGAAGGACTTGCCGCCCCTGCTTTCAGGCATGCATGCGCCGGAGATCAGTGCCGATGAAGACATCACACAGCTGATCAATGACATTCACGGGATCAGCCGCAAGCCGAGACTGGGTCCGGCTCCTCATGCAGTGGCGGCGGAAGCGGTCACGCAAACCGGCTGCTCTGCGGCGGCAAATACGATCGCCCGCTACTTCGTAGAAAACACCACGTATGGCCGCTTCGCCGATCCGATCATCGATGTAGAACCGCTGGCGGAGAAAACCGGGCTGACAATTGCCGATACGAAAGATGCGCTTTACGAGCTATCCGCCTTCTTCAAGGACACGAAGATACATGCCCTCGTGAAGGCGTCGCTGTTCACGGAATTCGACCGGCACTGGAAGCCGTGGGACCCGCGTGAAGATGCCCTGAAACTGGCCGCCGATATCATGAATGATCCGAAGTTCCCGGCAGAGAGCAAAGCGATTGCGGAGCGCTACGGCTGGGAGCCGCGCAGGCTCAATCCGGCGGCGAACTATCTGTTTGAGCGCGGCCTGCTCGTTGACTACAAGGTCATCGGCGATCGCGAATTTGAGCTGCACCGCATCGTCGGCAAGGCGGATCAATTGCGCCGCTTCCTTAAAGGCAGGCAATAACGTGTCAGTACCTGGTCAACCAGCCCCAAACGGAAGTTCGCGCGCCCTACTCGCTCGATTCGCCCTTGAGTAACTTCTTCATCTGGTCGGCTGTGAGTCTCTGCTCGTATGGCTGGTGCATGGCATGCGCCGCAAGGCGTGCGGTTATCTCGTTGAAAATGGCTTCCTGGTGCGCGGGGTCTATTGGATCGTTGTCGCTCTTGATTCCGTACTTCGCGCACACGTCATTGACTATCCGGGCGATCTCCGCCTGCTGCGACTCATCATGATGGTACTGCGCCATTGAAATGAGCCGCTGACGCGCGCGTTCCAGCTCATAACCCTTGTCTGCCGCATCAAGCCACGCGAACGGTATGTTGACCGTATCGGCGATGGCATCGCTCCACGATGTCGGGTCAAGCGGATTCGAAACCAGTCCGCTCTTGCACTCCGCCGGCCCACCCGCTTCGGCGAGAACGATCTGCCAGCTTATCGCATTATAAAGCGTGAAATGGCCGATCACACGGCCTGCTGAATCGGACCGGACATAGATGAGATTGAAAAACATCCCGTAGACCCGGATCAAGTCATCGACCCCGGGGACAGGCCGGGAATCAATCGTCACACGCTTTTCGTTGAACTCCTTGCTCCCTGTCAGCACAAAGGTGCGCGCTTCCTTGAACGCATCAGACTTGACGGCGTCATTGCCCACGAGTGTTGCGAGAAGAACGAGACACGACTTCGCGACGGAGCGGATGGCATCCTCTTTGCCAAACGAAATGTGGTGATGAACCTCACCGGGCCGCCGTTCAACGACAACTCCCGTTCCTCCTTCCATTTGCTTGACGAGTTCGTCCTCGGACATTCTGAGCCGGGCCGCAATATGAGGCAGAAACCGTCGAAGCTCCTCGGGAGTCTTTACGGTTATCGCCACCTCGGCGGTGCCGTCGGGCCGCTCAGTCACGGTAAACGGCGGGGTGACCAGTTCAGGCTGGCCGTCGTTTCGGAACGTGACCTTTTCGGTTCCCGCCTGAACGTTGCGTAGCATCGGGGGCGGCTTGCCGGTGCCCGATTCTAGCTGGAGAAGATTGCGGATGATCTCGACTTGTTTGGCGAGTGCATCGTCGATCGTGCTCCCGAACCGATTGTTGCAATCCGAGCAGATGACGCGCCGCGTCGTCTTACGACCGCCAAGGGCATTGGGCAGAATGTGCTCGGGTTTGGTGTCGGGTCCCAGCGCGTTGTCGCAGAAAATGCACAAGAGAGGGTTATCCATGCTTTGATCCTGCGCTTCTTATCGCATCCTGAAAGGCACGGATTCGAGGAAATCGTGGAAAATACGAGAGCGGGACCATCTCAAAGAACCCCTCTTGCGCGACATGGCGGCCTCCTTCATCGGGCAGAGCACCGGCAGCGACCAATCGCCCGTTCCTCCTCGTGAATCAGGGCCACCAGGGCACGCCCGCGCGATGTCAGCGGCGCAACGAAATGAGGCTGCATTTGCCGGTCGATCCAGTCGATCAGACAATCGGCGTAATCGATCTGCGCGAGGTTCTGCGCGACCAGGAGTTTGACGAAGCCGAATACAAAATTGTGCTCCGGCTCGCCCATGCCCATGCCGAACTCCGACTTTCGGACACTCAGGTTGTATTCGACGGCGTTGCAGACGGCGTCCATGCCGTAATAGATGCTTCGGCAAATATTTGTCAGGCCATGTACGAACAGATCGAAATGGGAGAGAGGAAACGTCCCTTCCCGGGACTCCGTCGCAAGAAGCCGCTTCAGAACGTCGTGAAGGTCCGGGATGAACGGCTGGTCCTGAACGCCGGCATTCTCGAACAGCGTCATCGGGTCCGATTTTTGCAAGACATTTGTGCCTGGAATCTCGATATAGGCGCGCTCCTCTCTCGTGGGCGTCCGCAACGCCTGCCGCGCATCCGTCCAGTAGCTCAGGCTTGTCTCGGTGTTGTGAAGCACGAGCAGCACCGGTAACGGGAAGGCTTCCCAGTAATTCCGGTGTTTGGCTTCCGGGTAAAATTTCCAGCCGGCGGCAGTCTCATGCTGGAAGTAGGACGGCCCGGCCTTCACCTGAACGGCAACCGTGCGCCCTGTTGCCAACGCTTGCTCGTTCACGAATTCCAGTTGCCCGTCGATGCCGACATCGCCGGTCCCCGTCTCCCGCCATATCTGTTTCCTGTCGGCGGCGTAGCCCTGAACCGCAGCGATGCCCGCTCGCTCCTGAGCGTATGTGTTTCCCACCTTCGGTAAGTCCATAAATATCATCCCGCTTGTTTCGATTTCTCCTGCGTAATCCCGTCTTTCGGCGTTTCGATCTTCAGATGGGTCATTGAAGATAGAACCGAGCATTCCCAGTATGCCGAGCACATCAACTCGCCGTTTTCCTCGAACCAGTGGGTCGCGCCGGGAATGAGGTCAAAGTCGATGGGGTGGGTTGCCATCGGATTGTGAAAGACTTCGAGTTCCTGGCACCATGCTTCACCACCCGGCCAGAGGCGCGCATACTCCTCGCTCAGCACGTCAAGGCGGAACGTCTTGGGCTCAAGCGCGCCGGGCGTGCGATCGAAGATCAGCCCCTCGCGGACCATCGACAGGCCTTGCGGTCGCCAGCCCGCAAGCAAGCCCATGCGGTTGAATTTGCCGAGCGTCGCGGCATTGCTGAAGATCACGGCGGACAAGTGCGCCATGGCCGGGTCGCGGAACAGCCCTGCGGGGATGCTGTGGGAACCGCGCAGCTTTGCGACGGACTCCGCAAACGCGAACGGGCCTTCAGGTCCTTCGCCGACCTGCGCATGTATGCCGTAGAGATACGAAGGCAGCGCCTCCCTGCTCCATACCATTGAGCCGGGCGCATGGAAGTCGGCTATCGCAAACGCAAACGACTGCCCCGTGACGTGAGGCGCCTTATCATACTCGCGCTGTAGTTTGCTGCGCAGTGTCTTCGCGAACCGCTCCGCCGGTGCGCCAATCAGCCGTTCGGCGCGGTCATCGGGCGGCGGCGCCGGGGTTGTGAACCCCTGCGCATAGGGTTCTTCCGCATTGGCGGTGACAGCCTCAACCCAGCATGAATGCCCGTCCCGCTCCAGAAGGAAATCTGGAGATGGGAGTGGCTGAGTGACAGTGATGTCTTGCTCGCGGAACGCAGCAAACAAATAAAGTTCCCACAGGCGGGAATTGAAGTTGTTCGTCTGGAAATCGCCGGCGAAATTGTCGTCGGGCCGCGGCATGGCGAGATACAACTCGCCGATCGCCATCAGCGCCGGATAGTGAGTGCGCGTTCCTGTCAGGAGCTTGAAGTAATCGCCGGGCGTTCTCCCCGCCGTATCGAGCAGGAGGGGCCGCCGTTTTTCGCCGGGACGCAGCGGTTCGGGAGCCGAGAATTGCATATTGGCTGCGAGGTCGGCGAACGCCTCCTGCTCGCTGCCGATCATCTCCTTGCGGTGAGTGAGGACGAAACGGTGGTCGACCTGCCTGCGCAGAATCAAAGTAGCGAATGGCCCGGCGGGGGACAGTTGCAGAACCGCTCCGATACTGGAGTCTTTCCCGCTGCTCCAAGCGGAGCGGAATGACCAGGGGTGGAAGTTTGGCCCGCGCGGGAGCGACAGAGCGTAAAGGTCGAAGCACCGCTCGCTGAGCGGCAGCAACAAGCCGGCCGATTGCTCATTTTCGCGCGGACTTGTTTCCTTCTGCGTCATGAGCGGTCATCCGATGGCGGCCCCGGCAGCCTGGCGATAAGGTTGCCTCCAACTGCCGCAGCAGCGGCTTCGATGTCCCACTCATGATCACCCGCCAGCAACGGGCCGATATCGGCGGTGAACTGGGGATCGCCCATCTTCTGAGCCATGTTGCGCTCGAACTGCGCGCGCGTGACTTGGTGCCCGCCGTGATCCATGTAGGCGCCGAAGGCTTCAACGATGCGACCCGCGTCTACGCCGTCCACTTTGAGCGCGGTCTCAAGATCGAAGAGGTCGCGGCCCTTCCTGCGTTGGTAGAGGGCGCGGAGCTTGGTGGCGAGGAGCTCATCGAGTTCATAGGTCGGGATCTCGCAAGCTCCCTCGAACCAGCGCGAAGCAACACTGAACGGGATGCGCGTAAAGCCGTGCACGGCAAAGTGCTCCCGCGAATTGATTTCGACTTTCAGCCTCATGCCGATGGGCGGGTTGTCCTCCGACATGAACCGGTAGACGAACGTTACGCGCCCCTCCGTCTGCTTCCAGCGGGGAGCGCCGAGCCACGGATCGAGCACTTCGCGCAACGCGGTCATGACGGGACCGGCGGGTTCGGCCCGCATCTGAACAAGGTCGATGTCCTCCGAATATCGCGCGGCAGGCTTGAGGTAGAGCTTGTAAAGAGCTGTCCCGCCCCGGAAGGCCAGCGCCTGGGAAAGTACCGGGTGCGAGAATATCTCGACCAGTGCCCGGCAGATCACGAGGTCCTGTTCGACCTGGATGTCCTGCACCCAAGGCGCCTGAGCGCGCCATTCGGTTATGTAGTCGCGAGGGATCACAGCTCGGCCTCCACGTCGGCGTTAATAGCGAGCTTCCAGACATCATCGCGCGCAGCGCCGTCGAGCGGCGCTGCAGGAAGCAGCGGCGCCGTTTGCCGGGCGTGAGTGCTGACGAACGATCTGAGAGCTTCAGTCCGGTCGGCGGCATCGACCTTGCCGAGCAAATATCCGAGTCGCTGCGCCCACGGGACCGGCGCACTTTGCGCCACGTCGGCGAGCTTTTCGGGATTCAGCTTCTCGGCGAGCTCACCGAGAACGGTCGCCACCTGATCGAGACCGCCGATCTGCCCCTGATATCCGACCAGGTCGAATGCCGTCGCTTCCGGCGAGGAGACGAGAATCGTTCCGCGCGGCGTGTTAAAGCTCTGCACGGGAATCGCGGAGAGATTCTTGCGTACAAAAAAAGCGACCCGCACGGCGCCGCAGACGATCGTGCGCCGGGCCTTCGCCACCATCACCTGAAATTCCTGCGGGCGGTGATGGGCGGCGCCGTGGAACTGGGCCGCGGATAGCAGGCCCGTGTAGTAGGCGGCGCCCAGACGCTTCATGAGGTCGGGAATGAACTGTTCCGCCGGCAGGCACCGCAGAGACTGGTACTCCGGCGGGACGATCACATAGAAGCCGCGGGCCGGGGCCGCGATCAGGCCCCGCTTGCCAAGGCGGTTGAGGGCTAGCTTGGCCGCGTCGGCGCTAACCCCCAACGCCGCCTGCGCTTCTTTCGAGGAAAAAAGATAGCGCCCGCTCGCTGCGAGAGCGGTGATGTAGTCGCGGGCGTGAAGGCTCTTCTCTGATTTCATTCGCGAAAAGTATCATTGTTCGTTACTTTACGCAATTGTTTCGTGATTCCCAGAGTCTATTTTGACATTGTCAGCATTTTTATCGTATGCTTCTGACATGGAGATTCGCCATGAGTGACGGCCCCCACAGAAGTCTGCCCCTGCGGCCTCATTGGAAGGTGCTGGCGCAGCGCGCCGCGAAAGCGGCTCACTCGCCCGCCGAGGTCTGCGAGGCCCTTCCTTATGCGCTGAAACGCGACATCCTCGAAGGGCCGTTGAAGGCCGTCCGTGACATCATGGGCGGCGACTCGCTGTTCCCTTCGATGCGGATCGAACAGCTCGAAGCTCTGCGCGCGTCTTGTCCAGGCTCGGCGGCTGCCACCCAGCTCATCGATTGCGCGATCGTAGCGGTCCAGAACGGCAAGGTCGGCGACCCCGGAGCACAGGCCGCCGTGCAGATGGCCCTCGAAGGGACTATGCATAGCGCCCTGCGCAGCATCGATGAGCATTACCAGCGGGAGGCAGGCTCACGCAGCAGCGGCTACGTCCGCGAGCGGCTCGATGCCGCCAGAGAGACTGTCGACTGCGGCGCGCTCGCCCGTGAGCTTCTCACTCCCGGGAAGCCCCCGAAGCGCCGCTCCGTCAACCTGCGCCGCCATACCGGCCTTGACGAGGGGCCTGCGCTATGACGGCTACGGCGTTCCAGCCCAGAATTCCCGACAAGGCGATCGACGTTGTCGAACCGGGCCGCCGCGCGCGCAAGGGTCATCTGGTCTGTCAGCTGGGCCGCGATCTGAGCTTCTCGACGGCAGCCCTTGAGCACTACGCGTTCGCTCGGTGGGAGCCTGTGATCTATGACGCCATGCTCGTGGCGGCGGCGGTGGAGTACGCTGATCGGTCGATCAGGCGTCCTTCGCTCGGCTGGACGCGGAAGATCGCTCTCCGCGTGCCAGTCCATGATCCCGGCCGCTGGTCCGATCCGGGTGTCTTTACTGCCCTTCATGAAGCCCTTCGCTTCCTGACGGGCGACATCTGGGACCTCGAGTTCATCAAGCGCCGAAGCGCCGCCCCCAAACCGCAACAGGAATTCTTGCAGCTTCCCGTCAAGACGGAAGCCGTGATCGCCTACAGCGACGGCATGGATTCGCGTGCCGTCGCCGGCCTGATGGCTGAGTCGCTTGGTGAGCGCCTCGTGCGCGTCCGCGTCGGACCGAAAGCGGGCGGCAGGCCGTTCAAAGGGCAACGGGAGCCCTTCGCCGCGGTGCCTTACTCGGTAGCCGCGACCGGCGAGACGAGCGGCCGCAGCCGGGGATTCAAGTTCGCGCTGATCAGCGGGATCGCCGCTTATCTTGCCGAAGCCGATGTCATCCTCGTTCCGGAAAGCGGACAGGGCGCATTCGGCCCGGCCCTCGTAACCGTTGCGCACGCCTATCCCGACTATCGCAATCACCCGCTGTTCACGAGTCGCATGGAGCGGTTTCTGAATGCCCTGTTCCGGCGGCCTGTGCGATTCGTGTTTCCGCGCCTGTGGCACACGAAAGCAGAAACGCTGCGGGAGTATGCGGCTCTTCCAGGTAGCAAATGGGACGATACGAAGTCGTGCTGGCGCAACGCCCGCTGGAGTGCCTTGAACGGGAACCTTGTCCAATGCGGCATCTGCGCTGCATGCATGCTGCGCCGCATGAGCATTCATACGGCGGGACTGGTTGACGGCCCCGATGCGTATGTGTGCAACGACCTGACTGCCGCAACCATTGAAGAGGCCGTCCATCCGGGATTCAAGAAGGTGAATTCGGCCTTTCGTGAATACGCCATCGCGGGGACGCTCCACCTCGACCATCTCGCCGACATGGCACAGCCGAACAATCATGCGGCGCTCAAGCGGCATGCAGCGCTGACAAGTACGGCGCTTGGCATGACCGCGGCAGAAGCCGAAGGGCGGCTGATCGGCCTGCTCGAACGGCACGCCGCCGAGTGGAACAAGTTCACCGATGATCTGGGAGCGCGCTCCTTCATCAAGAAATGGACGCGGGCAAGTCAATGAATGGAAATAGCGAACGGCTAGGTGATGCGGAGATCGGGGAACGGCTTCGTATTGCGCGGGAGGCAGCCAAGCTCACCCAGGCGGAAGCGGCAGCCGCGATCGGAGCCGCGCGCACGACCATCGTGGCGATAGAGCAGGGAAAACGACGCATCCAGATCGATGAATTGCAGAAGCTTGCGACGTCCTATCGCACGTCGGCCAACGCAATCCTGCGCAAGGAAGCCGTTCACCTCGACATGGTTCCGCGTTTTCGGAAGCTCTCGGAAAGCAGCGACCACGCCGTCGAGCAGGCGTCACGACTTCTGAACGATCTCGTTCGCGCCGAAGTGGAGCTGGAGAACGCGCTGGGTGTCGCCCGGACCCGCAACTACCCGCCGGAGCGCCCCATTCTGCCCGGCGACATCCGCATACAGGCGGAACAGGATGCGCAGGAACTGCGAGACTGGGTTGGACTTGGGCCGGGGCCGGTTACCGACATTGTCTCGATACTCGATTTGCAGCTGGGCATTCGCGTGTATGTGCGGCGGCTCGATGGCAAGGTTGCGGGCTTGTTCGCGTACGATGACGCCGCTGGCGCTTGCATTTTGCTGAATGCCAATCACCCGCATGAGCGTCTCACGCAGTCGGGCGTGCATGAACTCGCGCATTTCATATCCACCCGGCGGCAGCCCGAGGTTCTCACCGACGACGAGCCTTTCGTCTCGCGGGAAGAACGGTACGCGAATATCTTTCAGCGTTGTTTCCTGACGCCCAGCCGCGCCGTCCGCCAGCGTTTCGCGGAGATAACCGCGGGACAGTCGCACCTGACGCGGCGCCACATCATCTTTCTGGCTCACGCCTTCGGCGTCTCTCGCGAAGCCATGGTGCGGAGGCTCGAAGAGCTAAAGCTTGCGAAAGACGGCACGTGGGACTGGTTTCAGTCGCATGGCGGCATAACCGACGAACAGGCGCGGGAGGTGCTCGGTGAGCTGCCTGCGCGGCCCTCATCATCCGTCCTTGCGCGGGGACTCGTCCCGCCGCGTCTTGCCCTGCTCGCCCGCGAGGCATGGAAAAAGCAATTCTACAGCGAGGGACAACTTGCGCGTCTTCTCCAACTCGACAGGCACGAGGTGAGAGAGGTCTTGGACGGTGCGGACATAGAGGAAAGCGAGGCTGATGAGCTCTTCAAGCTTTCCCATTGACGCGCAGACCGTTCTTGTTGCCGATGCAAGCGTTGCGATCAATCTCAACGCGACGGGATGCGCGCTCGAAATCATCCGTGCACAACCGGGTGCAGTCGTCATTACCGAGAACGCGCTTGCCGAGCTCGCGGAAGGCAGGCGCAACGGGCATCGTGACTACGACCAGATTCAAGCCCTCATTGCCGCCAACGCCATGCAGGTGTTCCGGCTGGATGAGAGCGGAAACAAAGTCTATGCCTCCCTTGTCGACGGAACCGCCATACGCACCCTGGATGATGGAGAAGCGGCAACCATCGGATTCGCCTGCCAGACCGGCGCCATCGCCCTGATCGATGAAAGGAAGGCGCAGTCAATTTGCGCGGCAGACTTCCCTGCACTGAGAGTCGTATCGACGGTCGATTTTCTCACGCACAGTCTTGTGGCGGACGCTCTTGGCGAGAGTGCCCTCGCACAGGCGATCGTCAACGCCTTGCGGAATGCACGCATGAGGGTGCCTCCCCATCAAATGGAAATGATTGTGAAATTGATCGGAGAGGAGGCCGCGTTAAACTGCACAAGTTTGCCGAAAGCGCACAGAGCGGCGGCAGTGTAATGTTTCTTCGTTACGATTACACACTTCCCGCAATCGTCGCACCGGATGCGGAGATTAGCCCTGCTATTCTCCGCACGTCCCAGCAGCTAACCGGCTACACGACGGGCCAAGCCCACACTGACCTTGCCACTGTCGCTTGGAAGCAATGGAACAATCCATGACAACAAACCAGCCAAAGAACCGGCCATATTAGCGACCGAGGAACTGCTTAAGAAGACGGCTATCCCGCAGGAGCCCTGATTGTTGCAATCAGTTGATTGTTGGCCTGGTCGCATTATTTTGTCGCTCACGGATCGACTGAATCCAATCTTCAAGCGCCTTGACCTCGCTAAGCAGATCATTGAGCGATATGGCTTCGGGGTTTAACGCCTGCGCCGACGAATGGAGGTCTTCGGACAACCTTGCTTGGGCGGCCATCACGCACTTCACGTCGTCCTCAGTAAGAATGCCCAGCTTAAACATCGAGGTCGGCTTGACCTTGTTGTCGAACCTTTCGAGCACGGGGCGGATATAATCACAGATCGCTTGCTCCCAGGCATCGCGCATTTGACCAATAGCGCCCTTACAGAAAATAGTGCGCTGCGTATCATTCAGATGGTCGAAGCCAGATTTTGCCGCTTTAATCGAGGATCGCAGCGCATTGCACATTTCAAGACCCGATTTGGCCTTATCCGGCAACTCGTTTTCAACGTAACCGGGCCTGTTCTGTTGCCGTCTGACATTGCGAAATGCGATTGGCCGGTTTGCCTTCTCCGCCTCGCGCCGAAGTTCGTACAAGAACACAAGGTCATGCGTGAACACGACGACTTGGCGGTGTTCCGCCTCTTCCACCAGCCGCGACGCAACCGCGCCCCGGTGGATGTGGTCAAGCGACGACATGGGATCATCGAAAACGATACCGGAATAACGCTGCGCCGTGACCAGTTCGGCAAGGAACGCAGCAAGCGCGACGCAGCGGTGTTCGCCCTCGCTGAATATCTCGCCGACCTTGGCGTCCGGTCTCTCCACCAACGCGACGCGAAAATACGATACCGCTTGCCGGTCCTTCTCTTTGCGCAGTTCGACCGGCATGCGGGACAGCTTCAGCTTGTCAATCTCTCGCGCGAACCGGCCGCGTAGCGCATCCGTCACCATGCGGTCCGACAGTTCTTTGTTCTTGTCGGTGATGGGCTTTTTCGCGGTCGCCTTGAGCGCCGTGTTGATCGTCTCACTCTCCTGGAGGCGAGCGATCTGCGCTTTGATGTCAGGGAGCAGCGGTGCAAGGGCGGCGCGGTCTTTGAGTTCAAGGTATTCGGATTTCAGTTTCTTGTAGTCATCGCTTTGCGTATCGGCGGAAAGCTGCGCGGCTCGCGTTTTGAGGTCGGCTGCAAGGTTAGAAAGCGCCGGAAGTGGGTCAGTGCCGAGTGGCTTGGGTGCGCCATACGCCCGAAGCATCGCTCGAAGGCGCCAGAGCACAACGATAAAGGCCCGACGGACTTGCCTCGCAAGAGACGCATCGCCAATTTCGGTCGCGAGGAACTTGCTGTGCTTCAAAACACCGTCCAGGCGCAGCGTCCGCGCCTCTAGCTGAACGAGCGCCGTGTCGAGCTTCGCGCGCGCCGCCGCTTCGTCAGACTTCGTCGAGCTTTTGACAAACGACTCGAATGTTTCTTGGCGCGCGATGGCGTCCGCGCCAAGGGGCTGCTGGCAAAGCACGCAAAGCGTATCTGGATCGCTCGAAGGAAACGTCTTGCCGGGATAGGCTACGGTGTCCGCATAGGTTCGCGCGGCCTCCCATAATTTTTGCCAAGCGGCTTGCCCTACCTCTGGCAACGGCGATGCGCTGAATAACTTTTGAGAAGCAATGGACGCGGCTTCCACGGCCTCGCTGTGCGCTTTTCGCAACGTACCGATTTCCGAGAACGCCGCTGCATTGGTTGCGCCGATGAGCGTTTGGAGGGTTGTCTGAATGCGCTCTATCTCCCCGCGCTGATTATCAAGACGGGCCACGGCGCGCTTCGGATCTTGAGCGAAGTCGGTTTCCAATGTGGTAAGGCGGGCATTCTCCGCTTCGCTCAACACAGCGAGCTTGTCGAGCTGCGGAATGTTGGACTTTGCATTGAGCCCAAACACATAGCTGCCAGCCGCCGTTTCCCTGCTCAGCGAGGGGGCTGCAATCGCAAGCGGCACCTGTTTATTGAGCGTTGCAATCTTGCTGTCGAGTGCTGCTTTGATGCGGTCGCAGGCATCGGCCAGTGTTTCCAGCAAACGCATTGGCCGGGGAATATAGGCGACGTCGTTGGTGCTTTCGACGTGAATGCTAGCGCTTCGAGAGTCAAAGATGCTGACCGATGGGAGATCGCTGTGCGGCTCACCATCGGGGGTCCAACTGAATTGCTCCGTGGTCGAGCCACGTGCGAAAAATATCTCGGCAGATTGCGGGGTGTCGGTCTTGTCCTCCAAATCCCTGTGGATGGCGAACTTCGCGTCTCGTGACCGACATGCGTGCTTCAAGACACGGACATAACCCGACTTTCCTGAAGCGTTGTCGCCATAGATCACCGTCAGTCCTGACTGTTCAAAGGACAGCTCTTGCTGGCTCGCCAGCGCGTTGATGGCGGTAGGATTCTTTATGGAAACAAGTGAAATCGGCTCCGCCGAGCTGGTTACGGCTCCAATATGCGATTGCGAGATTGGCGCATGGGCACGTTTAGGGTCGAGGCAAAGCTCCGTAAGTTCCGCAATCGCCTGATCGTCAAGCGTTTCACCTGTGACCAGCCGACGAAGGGCGTCTTTCTGCCATGCGGGGCGTTTTTCCGCCCATGTCACGAGGTCTGCAAGGGCAGCCTTTTCAGTCAGCGGGGCAGATTGGCTCGGCGCTGCGCTCATGTCGATTCTACAATTCCCCCGTGAACGCCTTGTCGAGAATTGCGGGAAGCATGGCGTCCAACTCTGCGGCGGTTTCGGTTTGGAGCGCCTTCACCGAGTCGAGTTTGGATTGAAGTGCATCAAGTTCGGCCACGATTTTGACTTGCTGCTCCATCGGGGGGAGCGGCAGCAAGAAATGTGGCGCATCGCCGACGCGGATGTGCGGATGTGTCTGCCCTCGACCGCTGGCTGCGATTTGGTCGGTGAAACAGGGACTATTCAAGAAATGCAGCAGGTAGCGACTCTGTATCACCCGATTTTCTGCCCGTAACAGCATCAGGCGTTGCGTCAAACACGCCGATATGCCCTCCGGCAGCATGCATACGTTGCCGACAGGCGCTTCTCTTGTAAGAACGATGTCACCTGCTTGCGGAGGTTGCCGACGATTCCAGGAGGCGAAGTCGCCGGGGGTCATGTACCATCGACGTTGCAAATCGAGCCGGTAGGGTCTGATGTTCGTTGTCTTTAGCCCAAGCAAGCCTGTATCGACTTCCGAAAAATTAGGGGTGTCGTTGACGCAATCGACCATGTGCGTCAGCACAGAGCCCAAGGTTGTCCAACACCATCCCGTTGGAAGGGCGTAAGGGCCATTATCTGAAATCTGCGGCTTGTTAGGATAAGCGTTGTTGTTCTTCGTTTCTTGATAGTTCGCATGGAACGTCGCCGCTTGCTTCAGAATCTCTTGCGCACTCGCCTTGAACGGAACGAGGCTGACAAGCTTCCCGTCGAATGCAAGCCTGAGTATTGCGGGCCAGTGCGCTTCGACTTCCTCGATGGCGGCAGCCCTAAGGCCACGCGCTTCCTTCACCTTCGCAGCCAATTCTTCGATGCGCGCAACGATGCGGCGCTGCTCGTCGAGCGGCGGGAGTGGGATGCTTAGGGCCTTGAAGCGATCTTCTGACAGTCTGACACGATTGGTTGTGCCTTCGCTTGCGCGCTTGCACAGCTCAACAAACGATGCGGTCTTTGACATCCAGCCAAGAAAAGCAGCGTCCAGACGATCTTCGGCTACATCGAACAGCGGGAAGTCGTTAGTGACGACAGCGCCATCCAGCTCGTCGGGAATTAGGCCGCTTGCACCGTGTCGCGCATCAATGCGCGAAATGATGAACTGGCCCGATTTCGCCTGGTAGCGGCGATTAGCGGCGATCTCAACGCCTTGCACTTGACGACGCTCAACGACGCCCTTGCCGTTGATGCGAACCGTCACTTCTTTGTAAGTCGCTTCCGGGTCGAGCGGTATTATGTGCTCAGAACGACGGAGCAAATCACCAAGAGCAACGGTCGGCCAGGCCGCACTCATGCGCTTGCCCCTAGAGTGGTCTTGATCTTCCGCATCAGCTCGGCGATCCGCAGCTCTTTCTTCAAGATATCTTCGGCAAGCTGATCTGGTGGCAGGTGCTCAAAATCCACCTTGGAGCGCGGGTTCTTGCGGTCGAGGTTGCAGTTAGCATCCCGAAGCTCCTTGGCGGACACTCTCCAAGCCTGATCGTTCTCCTCGCGTTTCGTCCACCACGCCATGCAACCCTTGAACTCCTCAAACTGCATGGGCTGGGTCTTGGTGTAATTCTTGCGGCCGTCGGGCAAGGGCTGCTCATAATACCAGACCTCCTTCGTTTGGCAGGAGCGGTCGAAAAACAGGATATTGGTTGGGATGCTGGTGTAGGGCGCGAACACGCCATTGGGCAGCCGCACGATGGTATGAAGGTTGAAGTCCTTGAGAAGCTCCTCCTTGATGCGCGCGCATACTCCGTCGCCAAACAGCGTGCCGTTCGGCACGACGACCGCCGCACGCGCGGGACGACCAACGGAAGTCGGCTGGCGTTTGAGCTTTCGCATGATGAGCTGAAGGAATAGCAGCGCAGTCTCCGCCGTCTGCCGATCTTCGGGGAAGTTGCCCTGGATGCCTTTTTCTTCCTCTCCTCCGAAGGGCGGATTGGTAAGGATCACATCCACACGCTCTTTTTCGCCGATCTCGGAGAGCTTGAAGCGCAGAGCATTGCCGGGGTCGATCTGTGGCGCATCCAGCCCATGCAGCAGAAGGTTCATCTGACAAAGCAGATAAGGCAGGGATTTCGGTTCGCAGCCGGTAATGGTTTCATCTTGAAGTCGCTTGCGGTCGGCGACGGTCTTCACCTGCTTTTCAAGGTGGTTGTATGTCTCCACCAGAAACCCGCCCGTGCCGCTGGCAGGGTCGAGGACGGTCTCGCCAAGACGCGGGTCGGTGACTTCCACCATGAAGCGCACGACGGCGCGCGGCGTGTAGAACTCGCCGGAGTCGCCCGCCGCGTCGCGCATTTCGCGGAGCATGGATTCATAAAGCGCGCCGAGGGTATGAAGCTCGTCCGACGACGTGAAATGAATTCCGCCGACCTTGTTGATGATGTCGCGGAGCAGGTAACCGCTTTTCATGCGGTTATCGACGCCCTTGAAGACGGTGGCGATCACGTCGCGGCGGTTGTCGCCATTGGAACTGGAAAGCGCCCGCAGATAGGCGAACAGGCCGGGGCCCTTCTTGCCGTCGGCACGCACGGCTTCCTCGGCGTTGATGAAGGAAAGCAGTTCATCGCCCGTGATCCCTTGCGGATCGGCGGCCCAATCGCGCCAGCGATACGGGGCTTCGATGGCGGCCTTGAACTTCTTGCCGGATAGGGCGGTTTCTTCCTCGCGTTGCTGTTCAAGGTCGTCGAGGAACTTGAGGAACATGATCCATGTCAAAAGTGGCAGACGGTCAAGATCGCCGTTGAGCCCCTTGTCCTTGCGCATGATGTCGCGTGCAGATTTCAGGAGACTTCCCAGCATCTGGGAGGTCGTCATCGGTGCGGCGTCTGCGCCGTTCTTCTTTTTAGTTCGTGCCATAGAGCAATCCTTGTAGGTCGTTTACGGCCCGGCGAAGCTCATCGGGACCGCCGAACAGCTTGATGATTTCGGCGGGTTGGCCGTGGGTTGAAATGGGCGGAACTTTCAGAACGTCCGGGAGGACAAACTGCGCATCACCGTGTTCCGCATATTTTTCGAGAAGATCGTCGAGCACCTGACGCGCTTCGGGGGAGAACTTCTCGAAATAATCCTTGCGCTCGGACTTGAGGCGCTGCGCCCGCTCGCGACGGGTGCGAAGCGGCGCATTGAAGGCCAGATGGCAAAGTAAGTCGAAGGGGTCCGCGTCGGTCTGGCCGGTCTGCTCGGCCAACACAGCGAAGTCGATACCGCGCTCGGCGAGCGCGGCTATGATCTCCCTGCGCTGGTCGGCATCCGCCCAGCGCTGGCGGAGGTCGGCGGATGTCGGTGCAAGCGAGCGAATGCTTTCAGCGGCATATTCGGTGTATTTGACGACGCGAAGCTGTTTCCCATTCGGGTCCAACTCATGGACCAAATGGGCTACGACTTCGACCTGGCCGCCGTCGAAATAGAACTTGCGGGGCTCGCCGGTCGGCGGCTCGATCACGCCGGGTTCGCCTTCCTCAGGCGTGGCAGGCTCCGCTTCCTGTCCTTCGGGGATCGTCTCCGTCGTCGAGGTGGCTTCCCCAGCGTCATTCACTTCCTCTTCCGTGATTCGTGCTGGATCGCCGTCGAAGTCGGGGTCGGCGAACATGCGGGTGGCCGCCCCGGTGTAATCGAGGATGTTGAACCAGAGTTTGCCGTAGTCATCGCGTAGGCGCGTTCCGCGTCCGATGATCTGCTTGAACTCGCTCATCGACCCCACGACGCGCGCAAGGACGACGTTCTTACAGGTTGGCGCATCGACGCCCGTGGTCAGCAGTTGCGATGATGTGAGGATAACAGGCGTTTTGGTTTCGACGTCTTGAAATCTCGATAGATGCCCCCGCCCGATTGTGCCTTCGTCCGCCGTGACGCGAGCCACGTAATCAGGATATTGGGCAATGAGGTCTGAATTGAGATTGACCAGCGCCTCGCGCATTTCGGAGGCGTGTTCCTGATCGACACAGAAGACAATCGTTTTTGCGAAGCGGTCGGTCTTCCTGAGGAAATCCGTCAGGTGACGGGCAATCGCCTGTGTGCGAGCGCGTAAAGCAATGACTCTCTCGAAATCCTTGGTCTGATATTCATCGTCGGGGATCGCGCGGCCATAGCGGTCCACCTCGTCCTTGCTTGGCCGCCATCCGGCGGCGTCCCATTGCGTGATGACGCGATGCACGCGGTAGGGGGCAAGAAAGCCGTCGTCGATGCCCTGACGCAGACTGTATTCGTAAATCGGGTTGCCGAAATAGAGGTAGGTGTCGCGGTTGTCCTGGCGCAGCGGCGTCGCCGTCATGCCAAGCTGATAGGCGGGCTTGAAATGCTCAAGAATGACGCGCCAGGAACTATCGTCGCGGGCGCTTCCTCGATGGCATTCATCAACGATGATGAGGTCGAAGAAGTCCGGCGGGTAATCCCGGAAGAGACCGGCGCGGCGCTCGTCCTCGGCAAGCGCCTGATAGATGGCGAAATACATCTCCCGGCTTTTGATGATTTCGCCGGATTCGATCTTGTGGCGGGCGTCCCCGAAGGGGGTAAAGGTTTTGTCCTTCGGGTCGTCAATGAGGATGTTGCGATCTGCAAGGAACAGGATGCGCGGCTTGCGATGCTCCCCGGTTTTATTCCAACGGCTTGACCAGAGCTTCCAGCAAACCTGGAAGGCCACGATGGTCTTGCCTGTTCCCGTCGCCATCGTGAGAAGCAGGCGCTTCTTTCCGGCAAGGATGGATTCGACCGTCCGGTTGATGGCGATCTGCTGATAATATCTCGGCGGTTTGCCGCCCACCGTGTTGTAAGGGGCGATGAGGTGATCCACGCGCTCGGGCGTGTCCATCCCGCTGCCTGCCTGATAACGCCGCCAGAGCTCTTCGGGTTTTGGAAAATCCGCAACGCGCTTTTCGGTGCCTGCGAAGTAGTCGATTTCGATGATCTCAATGCCATTGGTGGCGTAGGCGAATTTGAGGCCAAGGGTTTCTGCGTAGTCGCGGGCCTGCTGCACGGCATCGGTCGCTAATTTGTAACCGGCCTTGGCTTCGACCACGCCAAGGGGAAAATCCCGAGTGTAGCGCAGAAGATAATCGACCCGCTTGGGGGGCTTTCGCACAAAGCCCTTGCCGACAGGAATGACGCGACCGTCCGTGATGCTACGCTGCTCGGCGATGGAATGGGGTTCGTTGTCCCAGCCGCACGATTGCAGCTTGGGCACGACGAACTTTCGGCAAGTATCGGCTTCGTTCGTCATACTCCCTGGTTGCCCCCTTGCTGCTCCTCAACCTTGCGCCTGATCCAGTTGGCAATTTCCTGCCGCTCAAAGCGCCACGACCCTCCAACCTTGAAACCGGGCAGCTTGCCTGCTGCGGCCAGCTTGTAGGCCGTCTTCTCATTGATCTTGAGAAGTTCCGCCACCTCCCGGATCGTCAGGATTTCGTCTGCCATCCGCTCGCCACAGGTCGAATCCGGTGAATTATAGGGAAGATCGGCGAAAATCCGAGAAAAAAATTCCAGCGCCGGGAGGCGGCGGCCGCCCTGCGAGCCCTTGTGCAGGCGTCTAAGGGTCGCGAGAGGCCATGAGGGATCACCAGATTTCCATAAGTCAATCTGGCTCCGACTTGCCGCAACCTCCACACGCGAATCTCGCTTGCCACATGCGCGCCACAAGCCCGGACGGGCCGAAACGGACAGTGGCGGATTTCTGCGGGTTTGCGAGGACAGGCGATTTGTGGCGAAAGCGCCCCTTGAGAGACCGTTTCTTTCCGTAACTTTTAGCTAAGTCATTGAATTTAAAATGGTGGGCGGTACAAGGATTGAACTTGTGACCCCTTGCGTGTCGAGCAAGTTGAAAGCCCTTATTTTCTGCGGCTTACAGAGGACTCGCCACAGACTTGCCACATGCATTTTTGGCCTTATGAAAACTATTCCGCTGCTTCCAGAAACGACGCGTCAGAAGCCGCTTTGCGCTTCCGTGGCCGGCTTCTCGACTTCACGCCGTCAGCCGGAGCAGTCGATGCGTCCCTCTCTACGAAACTGAGTACGCTGGTGCGCTTGTCGGCCACAGCTTCAGCGCGCTCGATAAGATGGCCGTAGACGTTCAGCGTTGTCTGGATGTTGCGGTGACCCATCAGCGTTTGAATGCGCTTGAGATTGACGCGCTGCTCAATGAGCATCGATGCATAAAAGTGACGAAGATCATACGGCCTGTACTTGGGTCTCATGACCTTTTCGCCGTTCTCCTCCTCTTCCACCATCAGCCCGGCCTCCTCGCAAGCGCGCGCAAAAGCGCGGTTGCGCCAGTTCCGGATACTTAACCATTTGCCGGTCTCAGTCGGGAACACGAGATCGTACCTGTTAGCGACCGCATGATGCTCAGCATAGTGGCGCACCATGTCGAGCGTCTCGGCACTAAGGTCGATGAAGCGCCGTCCGGCGCGCGTCTTCGTGACTGTGATTGCCGTCCCGCCGCCCTCCAGGGCGCGAGATACTTCGACGCCGGTTTCCTTGATGGCTGATCGTGCGAGGACGAGGTATTCCTGCGGTCTCATGCCTGAATCGACAGCGAGGTAAAGCATCGGTCTGTAACGTTGCCAGCTCTGCTGCACCTTCAGATTTCGGGCGTTGGCCAGGCGATCGGCCGCGGCGAGAAGGGCCATAATATCGGCTTCCGAAGGGATGGTAACGGACGTATCGTATCGCGATGCTGCCGCGATACTCACACCCGCCGCCATATCGTTTTGAAGAATGCCGCGCCCGACCAACTCGCGGATCATCGAATGAAACGAAAGCAGCACTTTCTGCGCCACGTCACGGCTGTGCTTCTGCAGAAGCCAGGAGCGAAACTCAATGATGTCGGGCTTGGTGAGTTCGTGCAGCTGCTTGTCCCAAGGGTAGCTCAGCATGATGTCTGCGCGATAGCGGTAATTGGCAAGCGTGTATTTGGTTACGGGTTCGCGGCCGTTCCTGCCTTCCTTCTCACAAACGTCGAGCCACTTTTGAACACCTTGCTCCACCGTTCGGCTGTCGCTCTGCGGGCGCGCGGCACTCGCGCGGGCTGCCGAGTCATCTCTGAACGCAAGCGCTTCCTTGCGCGTTGCGAAGGTCTTGTAGGCATAGCCCGTCTTCGAAGATTTACTTGGGTATCGTACTTGGTAAGTCGTGCCTTTCCTGCCTACCCGTTTTCTTATGTCTGACATTACTCGACATGATTCAGTATTGACTCTGTAAACTCAAGAAAAAACTGATTTTCTATATTACTACCTCGCGCTGTTCTCTGCTTCGATCTGCGCCTCTCTGTAGATACGGACCAGCGTGCCCTTCTCGATCCTCAGCCTGCCATCAATCGGATCGACAAAGAACGGAAGTTTTCTGCGACCGCTTGCGTCCTTGTCGGCTGCGCGCTTCATCTGCCGGGAATTCAGCTCGACTCCCATCTCACAGAGCACTTGCCGCGCCTGTTCAAGATCTATGTAGCAAGGCGGATTCAATCTCCCTCCTACGTCTACAAATCATAATCCCTGCACGCCGGTCGGTAGTGATGCGTATCCATGTAAGAAATTGACCCGCCGCCCGGCCTGCGTACGCGAACGACTTCGCCGTATTCATTCGTGACGAAGAGTCTCAGCCTCGGGCCTTTGACGTACTGCACGTTGTAGAGGTCCTTCAGCGCGTGAATATCCTCAATGAGCGCATGCATCAGTTCGTCGATGCTGATCGTGCCGAGCTCCTTGTAGCTGATGGTCAGGCCCTGCGGCTCAAAATCTCCCCTGCCGTTTTTCATCAAAACAACTTCTCAAATAAATCGACCTTATACTTACATGATACCTGCTGGACGCTCTCATTTGCAAATTTGCAAGTGTCGCAAAGTGGCTCTGGCTGCGGGTTTCCGGGGATTCTGTGGGCCGGTCCGTGACCAGCCTGTGACCACTTCCGCGCATTCAAGTGCCGCTCTCCAATGCCGAAATAGACGCTAAGCCCAACGGCGCACGCGATCGGCAGTGTCATGGAGAAGGCGAAGGCAACGATCATTCCGCTAAGCCCGCGAGGGCTCTCCCGCGCGCAGGCGGCTGCCTATATTGGCGTCTCTCCCTCCCTGTTCGACGAACTGGTCGAGGACGGGCGCATGCCGCGTCCGAAGCGGATCAACAGCCGCACGGTCTGGGACCGGATCAGGCTTGACGAGGCGTTCGAGGCGATTCTTGATGATGAGTCCCGTGCCGCCAATCCATGGGACGACGAGGACCTGTGAGGGAGTGGCCGCCATGGTCGCGTTCCGCATGAAGGACGGTACGGGCAAGATCGAGCTCAGATACACCTACGAGGACACGGATCGCCACGGCAACGTGCGCATTTACGTGCGCCGGCCCGGCATGAAGAAGGTCCGCCTGCGCAAGACGCCCGGCACCCCGGAATTTCTGGAAGAGTATCGCGACGCTCTCGCGGGACGGCTTGAGCTTCCTTCAGACAAGCGGCCCGTCCGCGTTCCTGCGGGCAAGGGAACGCTGCGCTGGCTCTGCGAGCAATATTACCGCTCGGCGGAATACAAGCGGCTGGAGCCGCGCACGCAGCATGTGCGCCGGCTGATCCTCGATAGCATCTGCAAGCGCGACGGAGATAAGCCGTATGCGCTGATGGAGCCGCGCCACCTGCGCAGGCGCCGCGATGAAAAATCCGACACACCCGAGGCCGCGAACGGTATTGTGAAAGCGCTCCGCCAGGTTTTCACCTTTGCGCTGGAGAACGACCTCGCGCAGCGCAATCCGGCAAAGGATGTGCCGTACCTCAAGAGTGGCTCGGAAGGCTTCCACTCGTGGAACATCGAAGAGGTTCGGCAATTCGAAGAACGGCACTCGGTCGGCAGCAAGGCGCGACTTGCCCTCGCCCTGCTGCTCTACACCGGACAGCGGCGCTCGGATGTCGTCGCGCTCGGCCGGCAGCACATCCGGGACGGATGGTTCACTTTCACGCAGGTGAAGAACCGCAACCGCAAGCCTGTCACTCTCTCGATACCCGTGCGGCCTGAGCTGAAGGCAATCATCGACGCAACGCCTTCGGGCAACCTCACGTACCTTGTGACGGCATTCGGCAAGCCGTTCACAGCAAACGGCTTCGGCAACTGGTTCCGCGAGCGCTGTGATGAGGCGGGTCTGCCGCACTGTTCGGCGCATGGTCTGCGCAAGGCGGCGGCGGCACGTCTTGCCGAACTCGGCGCGAGCGAAAGCGAGATCATGGCCGTCACCGGCCACACGACCTCCAAGGAGATCGTGCGCTACACCCGCGGCGCTCGGCAGAAGGTCCTCGCGGCGAACGCGATGGCGCGCTTCGGCGAAAACAAAGATTGAACAAAACTGCCCCACTTTTCCCGGCAGCGGGAAGCGGTGGGGCAAATTCGCGCTCTAAGCGATTGAATTTTCAGGCGGCGACGCAAGGGATGGTGCCCAGGGGCGGGATCGAACCACCGACACTGCGATTTTCAGTCGCATGCTCTACCAACTGAGCTACCTGGGCGTCGTCCAGCTTTTGCAGGGCGCGCCGGTTTATAGTCAGGCCGGAAGGTCCTGTCCACCCGTCTGCCGGTGTTGTTGTGTTGAACTGCGAGCTTGCCTCTCGATCAGGCCGAGTCGCTGACCTCAGGCCCGCGGCCTATTCCGCATCGTCATCATCGGCCCTGCTGGCGGGAATGGCGTAGGAACCGGACAGCCAGCGATTCAGATCCACGTCGCGGCAGCGCTCGGAGCAAAACGGACGCGAATCCTCGGCCGCCGGCTTGCCGCAGATCGGGCACGGCTTGTCCGGCCGCGTGCGGGCTGGTTTCCTAACCGGCATCCAACCAGCCGGCACGGATCGGAAATTCCTCGCCGCCGAGTAGCGCAATCGACTCGTTGAGCGGCAATCCGACCACATTGGTATAGGATCCCACCAGCTTGACCACGAACGAGCCGGCGATGCCCTGAATTGCGTAGCCGCCTGCCTTGCCTCGCCATTCCCCGGAACCGATGTAGGCCTGAATGTCTTCCTCGCTCAGCCGCTTGAAGCGAACACGCGTTTCGACCAGCCGCTGACGAAAATTCTCCTTCGGGGTCACGAGACACACGGCGGTATACACGCGATGATTTCGTCCCGAGAGCAGCCGCAGGCACTGTGAGGCCTCATCGACCAAGTCGGCTTTGGGCAGGATGCGGCGGCCGACGGCGACGACGGTATCGGCCGCCAGAATAAACGAGCCGCGAAGCTCGTCGTCGATCTGCAATGCTCTCAAGGCGGCATCAGCCTTGGCGCGAGCGAGGCGATTGGCGCAGGCGCGGGGAAGTTCCCCCTTTGTCGGCGTCTCATCGATGTCGACAGGCCGCAGCGCGTCGGGTTCGATACCTGCCTGGTTGAGGAGGCTGAGCCGTCGCGGCGAACCGGAGGCGAGTACGAGTTTGGGGCGGCCTGACATGTGGTTTCGTGTCTAGCGCGTTTTCCGCAAAAGTGGATACCGGTTTTGCGATCGAATACGCGCAAAATGATTCGAGAGTATTTCTTGCAGCTAACCGGACTCCACTCAGCCGTAAATGCTCCACGGCATGATCTATCGGAACGTATCCGGTTCGACAACGGCAACAGCAACGATGCCGGTGCTCGGAGCCCCTTGAGCGCCGGCCACGCGGCGGCGGGCCCGGCCATGACCGGGCTCCGCCACGACCTCTTGGCGGCTGACATCCGCGGCGGGCTTGCTACACAGGTTCGATGTTGAGCCGAATGATTCGTCGTTGTCACCAAATCGTCGCGGGCGCGCTGCTGCTTGCGTCGCTCGCCGAGGTTCCCGATAGCGCAGCGGCGCCCGCGTCGTTCGCCGGCGCGATGGCGCAGGCCGCATCCCCGGCCGCCATTGCGGATTACCGCCGCAAGCTGAAGGCGTATCAGGAAGCTCGCGCTGCGTTCGAGCAGGAGGCGGGCGC
Source organism: Nitrobacter winogradskyi Nb-255 (assembly GCF_000012725.1). Classification (NCBI taxonomy): domain Bacteria; kingdom Pseudomonadati; phylum Pseudomonadota; class Alphaproteobacteria; order Hyphomicrobiales; family Nitrobacteraceae; genus Nitrobacter; species Nitrobacter winogradskyi. The sequence goes on from NC_007406.1 coordinate 312,125, forward strand.
CTACTGGAACGCGATTGCCGACAAGAGACGGATCAGGAATGCCAAGCGGCGCGACCGTCAGCCCGTCTCGCTCGATGATTATGTGCTGGTCCATCCTCCGCTCTATGATGGACCGCAACGCCCGATCAACCCGGAGCCGGAAGAGGAGCGTTCGCCACGGCAGCGCAAGTCCATTCCCGTCGTCGCCGATTTCCTGAGGGCGGCGGCGGAGCAGTTCCAGTTCACGCCGCAGCGGCCGAGAACCGAGACCGACTTCAAGCGCGCCTATGCGAGTGTGGCGCGAGCCTACGGCCTGACGAAAGAGCAGGCAGTGCGGGTCTATTCGTTCGAGACCGGCGGCAATGGCAATCACGACATGCAGTCGGGCCTCAGCACGTCCCGGCCGGGATCGCGCGCGATCTCCACCGCGATCGGCTATAACCAGCTGCTCACCACCAACAGCGTCGAGCTTCTCGCCGAACAGGGTGATGACCTCCTGCGCGCGCTTGGCGAGAAAGCGGCGCGATCGTCAGGACCGCAGCGTGCGGCGGCCGAGCGCAAGATCGCGGTGGTCAAGCGGATGGTGGCCTATGCGCGCTCGGTGCCCGATACCTGGAGCGCGCACCAGAAGCTTGCCGACACGCCGAAAGGCTGGGCGATCCATGCGCTGGTGCTGGATATCGATGTCGGTCCGTTGCTGCAGACCCACAAGCTGCTGACCTCGATCATCTTCGCTCGCAACAAGGGCTATGCCCGCCCGCTGACCGCCGCCGAACTGGAGATGATGAATCTCACCGGCGACGGCACCGGCTTTGACATGGTGACGATGCCGCCTGTGATGCGCGAACGGGTGCCGACGGCGAATTTCTTCCAGCGCCGGGGTTATGAACGCAATCCGGTGGCGATCCGTCACAACACGGTGGCGAAGCTGCTTGCGGTCACCAACGCCCGGATGGACAGCAACAGCGCAAAGCCGGGCGCGAGGGAACTGGCGGCGGCGTTCTAACAAATGAGAAGCTTTTCCGGGCGAAGCATGTCCCCGGGCTTGACCCGAGGATGAATACCGGTTCGCCTGACGGCAACGCGTCAGAGCGTTTCAAGCGAAGCGGACGCCGGTTCGAGAGAAGAAAACGCGTCAAATCAAATTCATGGAGCCCGCTTCTGATTTTATCAGAAGCGGAAAGGCTCTAAATCAGGATGAACCCGAATTGCCAGGAGACCGCCGATGACCGAAGCCGTGATTGTCTCCACCGCCCGCACGCCGATCGGCAAGGCCTATCGGGGCGCTCTCAACGCCACTGAAGGAGCGACCCTGCTCGGCCATGCCATCGGAGAAGCCGCTGTCCGCGCCGGGGTTGATCCACAGGAGATCGAGGACGTGGTGATGGGCGTGGCCATGCAGCAGGGCGCCACTGGCGGCAACATCGCCCGCAAGGCGCTGCTTCGCGCCGGGCTCCCCGTGACCGTCGCCGGCGCCACCATCGACCGCCAATGCGCCTCGGGCCTTCAGGCGATCGCGCTGGCCGCGCGTTCCGTCCTGTTCGACGGCGTCGGAATCGCGGTCGGCGGCGGCGGCGAGTCGATCAGCCTGGTGCAGAACGAGCACGCCAACACCTTTCACGCAGAGGATCCGGCGCTTCTGGAGATCAAGCGCGAGGTCTACATGCCCATGATCGACACCGCGGAAGTGGTCGCGAAGCGCTACGGCATCTCGCGCCAGGCGCAGGACGAATATGCGCTCGAAAGCCAGCGCCGCACCGCCGCCGCGCAGCAGGAGGGCCGATTCAAGGACGAACTGGCGCCGATCTCCACAAGAATGGCGATCGTCGACAAGGAAACCGGGAACGTCACGTTCAGGGACGTGACGCTGTCGCAGGACGAAGGTCCGCGTCCCGATACGTCGGCTGAAGGTCTCGCCGGGCTCAAGCCGGTTCGCGGCGAAGGCTGCACCATCACCGCCGGCAATGCCAGCCAGCTGTCGGACGGCGCGAGCGCGGCCGTGATCATGAGCGGCACGGAGGCGTCGAGGCGCGGCCTGAATCCGCTCGGCATCTTCCGCGGTTTCGTCTCAGCCGGCTGCGAGCCTGATGAAATGGGCATCGGCCCGGTGTTCGCGGTGCCGCGCCTTCTGAAACGACACGGCCTCACCGTGGGAGACATCGATCTTTGGGAGTTGAACGAAGCGTTCGCGGTGCAGGTGATCTATTGCCGCGACAGGCTGGGCATCGATCCCGAAAAACTCAACGTCGACGGCGGAGCGATCGCGGTCGGTCATCCCTACGGAATGTCGGGCGCGCGCCTTGCCGGTCATGCCCTGATCGAGGGACGCCGGCGCAAGGCGAAATATGCCGTGGTCACCATGTGCGTCGGCGGCGGCATGGGCGCGGCCGGCCTATTCGAGGTGCTTCAGTAAAGAGGCGCTCCGGTAAATTCCGGGATGCGCTCCCGCGCGTCCGACGACGCGTCAGACCAATATCAATAGAGCCCCGCTTCCAACTCTGTCGGAAGCGGAACGGCTCCGGGGCGATCGGCTTGGCCGTCTACTCCACCTCGATTTTGGTGATGGTCTTGTCAGTACCGGTTTTGGGATCGCCGCCGTCCTTGACGGAAAACTTCACCTTGTCGCCGGCGTGCACCGACTCCGACAGCTTGAGGTCGATCCTGAATTGCGTGGTTGCGCCTTCGGCTTCCGCCTTATCCTTGTTGTCCTTGTCCTTGTCCTTGTCCTTGTGCTTGTCCTCTTCGTCTTTGTCCTTGCTCTTGTCGTTCTTCTCCTCCCGGATCGCGATCGTGCCGTTGAGCCGGTTGACGACCGTCACCAGACCCTTGCGGGTCTCCGCCGATGGCGTTTGCTGGGTCGGTGGTGTTGCCTGAGCGGGAGCCGCTGCACCGACGATCGCGAGCAAGGAGCCGGCCAGAATCATCTTTGCCAGTATCATCTAGGGTCTTTCGGTTGCTGAACAGTCATGAAAACAGAGGGCGTTTCGTTCCCGGAGAGGCATTTCCGCCTCGCGGGAGGGGGCGGAGAAGTCGCGCCAGGCATCTTATCCTTATCGTCCGTCGAAGCGTGAATCAAAACGAAGGCACAAACTTGACCTTGGACAGGCAATCCGCTTGCCTTGCCACTCTGGCGCGTTGCGCCGCCGCCGCGAGCCCGCAAGTTCGAGAACAACGTCATGGTCACCCACGTCCTCGCCATTGATCAAGGCACCACATCGTCACGGGCCATCGTGTTTCGCGCCGACCTCACCGTCGCCGCGATCGCGCAGCAGGAATTCCCGCAGCACTTTCCGGCGTCGGGCTGGGTCGAACATGAGCCGGAAGACATCTGGACCTCGACCGTTGCAACCTGCCGGCAGGCGATGAAGAAGGCGGGCGTCACGCCGAAGGACATCGCCGCCATCGGCATCACCAATCAGCGGGAAACCACGGTGGTCTGGGACCGCGTCACCGGAAAGGCGGTGCGTCGCGCCATCGTGTGGCAGGACCGGCGCACTGCGGATGTCTGCGCGCGGCTGAAAGCCGAGGGTCATGAGCCCGCGATATCGGCGAAAACCGGCTTGATCATCGACCCCTATTTTTCCGGCACCAAGGTCGCCTGGATACTCGATTCGGTTCCGGGGGCGCGGGCGCGGGCGATGCGCGGTGAGCTGATGTTCGGGACCGTGGATTGTTATCTCTTGTGGCGGCTGACCGGCGGCAAGGTGCACGCGACCGACGCCACCAATGCGTCGCGCACCATGCTGTTCGACATTCACACCGGGCACTGGGATGACGCGCTCCTGGATATTCTCCGGATACCGCGTGCGATGCTGCCGGAGGTGAAGGATTCCTCGGCGCATTTCGGCGACAGCGCGCCTGAATTGTTCGGCGCGCCGATCGCGATCCGGGGCATCGCCGGCGATCAGCAGGCGGCGGTGGTGGGTCAGGCGTGCTTCACGCCCGGAATGATCAAGTCGACCTACGGCACCGGCTGCTTCGCGCTGCTCAACACCGGCGCGACGCCGGTCGCCTCGACCAACAAGCTGCTGACCACGATCGCCTATCAACTGAACGGCGAGCGTACCTACGCGCTGGAAGGTTCGATCTTCGTCGCCGGCTCGGCGGTGCAGTGGCTGCGGGACGGCCTGGGCCTCATCAAGAATGCTTCGGAGACGGAGCCGCTGGCGGAGCAGTCCGATCCCGTCCAATCGGTGTATCTTGTGCCGGCGTTCGTCGGCATGGGTGCGCCGTATTGGAACCCGAATGTGCGTGGCGCGCTGTTCGGACTGACCCGCAACACCGGGCCGGCGGAACTCGCTCACGCGGCGCTGGAAAGCGTCTGCTACCAGACATTTGATCTTTGGGAGGCGATGCGCGCCGATTGGCCGGCCGACGCCGCCGCGCACACCGTGCTGGGGGTCGACGGCGGCATGACGGCCTCCAACTGGACCATGCAGCGTCTCGCGGACCTGCTCGGGGTACCGGTCGACCGGCCGGTCATTCAGGAGACCACGGCGCTGGGCGCGGCGTACCTCGCGGGGCTCTCCGCGGGCGTTTATCCGGAGCCGTCGCGGTTCGCCGACAATTGGCGGCGTGACCGCTGTTTCAAGCCGGCCATGAGCGCCGAGACGCGTGCGCGGAAGCTCAAGGGATGGACAGCCGCGGTGCGTGGCGTGCTGGCGAGCGACGAGGGGTAAGGCGGGTATCCACGCGCGCCCGACAGGCGCGGCAAGGGAAGATCGCTCAAGTCCGTAAGGCGACCGCCGCCTTGCGGCGCAGTTGTCGGATTTCCTCGAAACGCGCGGTGACGTCACGCAGCACCGACGCGAGCCCGTTGATGCGGCCGCTCGCGTCCGTCAGCGGCACGATGGTGAATTCGAGCGAGATACGTCGGCCGTCCTTGTGAAGCGCGGGAACGGCGAGCACGTCGCCGTCGCTGTAGCGACTCCGCCCGGTCAGCATTACCTCGCGGTAGCCGGCCCAGTGCCGGGCGCGCTGGTTTTCCGGAATGATCAGATCGAGCGACTGGCCGGTCGCCTCATCCGCGCTATGGCCGAAAATCCTGACCGCGCCCGGATTCCACAACGTGATCGTGCCGTTGCGGTCGGTGGCGACGATCGCGTCCGCGGATGAATCGAGCAAGGCGGCGGCGATCGCGGATGCGTCCACGGTCAGCCCGCCCGCGCCGTGGTCTTGCGAAGCCGCAGATGGACCGCGCACTGGCAGCCCGGCGGATGATTGGCGACGTCGGCGGAGGCGTCGTTGGCGGGCGCGGGGACCGGCGTCGTTGCGGGCTTTCCGGAAGCATCCTGACCCGGAATGTAGTTGAGGATCGACGCCAGCCAGCGCTCGATCTCGGCGACCTCCATCCCTTTGCGCGCGGCATAGTCCTCGACCTGATCGCGCTCGATCTTGCCGACACCGAAATACTGACTCTCGGGATGGCTGTAATAGAGACCGGAGACCGAGGACCCCGGCCACATCGCAAAGCTCTCGGTCAGTTCGACGCCGGTCGCGCGCGTCGCGTCCAGCAGGCGGAACAGCGTGGCCTTCTCGGTATGGTCGGGCTGCGCCGGATAACCGGGTGCGGGGCGGATGCCGACATACTCTTCCCGGATGAGCTGATCGTTGGTCAACGCCTCATCCGGCGCGTAGCCCCAGAATTCCGTTCGCACGCGCTGATGCATCCGTTCCGCGAAGGCTTCCGCGAGGCGGTCGGCCAGCGCCTTCACCAGAATGGATGAATAGTCGTCATTGGCGTTCTTGAAGCGCGCCGCGATTTCATCCTCGCCGAGCCCGGCGGTGACGGCGAAACCGCCGATATAGTCGGCGATGCCGGTCTCCTTCGGCGCGATGAAGTCCGCCAGCGCGGCGTTGTGACGGCCCTCGCGCTTTTCAAGTTGCTGGCGCAGGGTGTGATAGGTCGCGATCTGCGTGGTGCGGCTTTCGTCGCTATAGACGGCGATATCGTCGCCGATGCGGTTGGCGGGCCAGAAGCCGATCACGCTAGAGGCGGTGAACCATTTCTCCTTGACGATCCGATCCAGCATCTTTCGCGCGTCGTCATAGAGGGCGCGGGCGGTTTCGCCCACCACCTTGTCGTCAAGGATCGCCGGAAAGCGTCCCGCCAACTCCCACACCTGGAAGAACGGGGTCCAGTCGATCACCTCCACCAGTTCCTCCAGCGGATAGTCGGCGAAGGCCTTGGTTCCGAGAAATGTCGGCTTGACCGGGCGGTAGCTGCTCCAGTCGATCGGCACCGCGTTGGCGCGGGCGGCCGCGAGCGGCAGCCGTTTCTTGTCCTGCTGGGCGCGGAAATGCGCCGCGGAAATCTTGGCGTATTCGGCGCGCACGCCGGCCGCGTAAGCCTCCCGCCGCTCCGGCGACATCAGCGAGGCGACGACGCCGACGGCGCGGCTGGCGTCATTGACATGGATCACCGGACCATTGCGATAGTTGGGATCGATCTTCACGGCGGTATGGACGCGGCTGGTGGTCGCGCCGCCGATCAGGAGCGGCAGGTTGAGCCCCTGACGCTCAAGCTCCGCCGCGAAATAGCCCATCTCGTCCAGCGACGGCGTGATCAGGCCGGAGAGGCCGACGATATCGGCTTTCTCAGCCTTCGCCGTCTCGATGATCTTGGCGGCCGGCACCATCACGCCGAGGTCGATCACCTCGTAGTTGTTGCACTGAAGCACGATGCCGACGATGTTCTTGCCGATATCGTGGACGTCGCCCTTGACGGTGGCGAGCAGGATCTTGCCGGCGGAGGTGCTGCCCGCGCCCTCGATGCCGGCGGCCTGATTGCGCGCCTTTTCCTCTTCCATGAACGGCATCAGATAAGCGACCGCGTGCTTCATCACCCGCGCCGACTTCACCACCTGCGGCAAGAACATCTTGCCGTCGCCGAACAGGTCGCCGACCACGTTCATGCCGGCCATCAGCGGTCCTTCGATCACCGACAGCGGACGATCGGCCGACTTCCGCGCTTCCTCGGTGTCCTGTTCGATATATTCGGTGATGCCGTTGACCAGCGCGTGGCTTAAGCGTTTCTCCACCGGCCATTCGCGCCAGGAGAGGTCGGCCTCCTTGGCCTGCTTGCCTTGCCCGCGGAATTTTTCCGCGAGATTGAGCAGCCGTTCGCCCGCGTCGGGATCGCGGTTGAGGACCACATCCTCACAAACCTGCCGAAGCTCCGGATCGATGTCGTCATAGATGACCATCTGCCCGGCATTGACGATTCCTAGGTCCATGCCGGCCTTGATGGCGTGATAGAGGAACACCGAGTGCATCGCCTCGCGCACCGGCTCGTTGCCGCGGAACGAGAACGACAGGTTGGAGACGCCGCCCGAGATGTGCGCGTGCGGCAGGTTCTGGCGGATCCAGCGCGTCGCCTCGATGAAATCGACGCCGTAGTTGTTGTGCTCCTCGAGACCCGTCGCGATGGCGAAGATGTTCGGGTCGAAGATGATGTCTTCCGGCGGAAAGCCGACCTGTTCGACGAGGATGTCGTAGGCGCGCTTGCAGATTTCCATCTTGCGCTGGCAGGTATCGGCCTGCCCTTGCTCGTCGAACGCCATCACCACGACGGCCGCGCCGTGGCGGCGGGCGATCCGCGCCTCGTGCAGAAACTTCTCCTCGCCTTCCTTGAGCGAGATCGAGTTCACCACCGGCTTGCCCTGCAGGCATTTCAGCCCGGCCTCGATCACGGAGAACTTGGAGGAGTCGACCATCACGGGCACGCGCGCGATGTCCGGCTCCGCCGCGATCAGGTTGAGGAAGGTGACCATCGCCGCTTCCGAATCCAGCAGGCCTTCGTCCATGTTGACGTCGATGATCTGGGCGCCGTTCTCGACCTGGTTGCGCGCCACGTCGAGGGCGGCGGCATAGTCCCCGGCCTTGATCAGGTTGCGGAATTTGGCTGAGCCCGTGACGTTGGTGCGCTCGCCGACATTGACGAAGGGAATGTCGGAGGTCAGCGAGAACGGCTCCAGCCCCGACAGCCGCAACCGCGGCTCGATCACCGGCACGACGCGCGGCTTGTGCGGCGCGACGGCTGCCGCGATCGCCGCGATATGATCCGGCGTGGTGCCGCAGCAACCGCCGACGACGTTGACGAGGCCGGCCTGCGCGAACTCGCCGATCAGCCGCGCCATGTAATCGGGGCTTTCGTCGTACTCGCCGAACTCGTTGGGCAGGCCCGCGTTCGGATAGGCGCATACCAGCGTATCGGCGACGCGGCCGATCTCGGCGACGTGCGCGCGCAGGTCTTCGGCGCCGAGCGCGCAGTTGAAGCCGATGGTGATCGGCCCCGCGTGCCGCACCGAGTGCCAGAACGCCTCGGGCAACTGGCCTGACAGCAGGCGGCCGGACTTGTCGGTGATGGTTCCCGAGACCATTACCGGAATGTCGATACCGCGCTGTTCGCCGATTTCGGCGATGGCGTACAGCGCCGCCTTGGCGTTCAGCGTGTCGAAGATGGTTTCGACCAGCAGCAGATCGGCGCCGCCGTCGAGCAGGCCGTTGATCTGTTCGCCATAGGACTTGCGCAGGTCGTCGAAGGTCACCGCCCGGTATCCGGGGTTCGCGACGTCCGGCGAGATCGACGCGGTGCGGTTGGTCGGGCCGATGGCGCCGACGACGAAGCGCGGCTTGCCGTCCTCGGCGCTGACTTTCTCCGCGGCCGAGCGCGCGAGCTTCGCGCCCTCGCGATTGAGTTCGTACACGAGATCCGACATATCATAGTCGGCCTGCGCGATCGAGGTCGATGAAAACGTGTTGGTGGCGACGAGGTCGGCGCCGGCGCGCAGGTATTGCGCGTGGATGTCCTCGATCGCTTGCGGCTGGGTGAGGATGAGAAGGTCGTTGTTGCCGCGCACGTCGCGGTGAAAATTCTTGAACCGCTCGCCGCGGAATGCGGCTTCGTCGAATCCCCGATTCTGGATCATGGTGCCCATGGCGCCGTCGAGCACCAGAATGCGTTCGCGAGCGAGGGCGCGGAATTTGTCGGCGATGGTGTTCGAACTTTTTGTCACGCGTGTCATCCTGCGATCGTCACGCCCGCGGTTGTCGCGAGCAACTGTGGCTTGGGCGGAGGATCAAGATTACGCCGCCTTCTGGGCGGCGTCGGGTCGGATGCCGAGCAGATGGCAGATCGCGAACACCAGGTCGGCGCGGTTCATGGTGTAGAAGTGAAATGTATCGACGCCTCGCTTGGCGAGCTTCTGAACCTGCCCGGCCGCGACCGTCGCCGCGATCAGCTTGCGCGTTTCCGGATCCTCATCGAGGCCTTCGAATTTTTCGGCGAGCCAGGCCGGAACCGTGGTGCCCGCCTTGGTCACGAAGGCCCTCGCCTGCTTGAAATTATGCATCGGCATGATGCCAGGCACGATCGGAATATCGATGCCGCGCGCGCGGACGCGATCGAGATAGCGAAGATAGAGGTTGTTGTCGAAAAAGACCTGGGTGATGGCGCGGGTCGCGCCGGCATCGACCTTGGCCTTGAGCACGTCGATGTCGGTATCGATGTCGGGGCTTTCGGGATGCTTCTCCGGATAGGCCGAGACGGAAATCTCGATGTCGCCATGCCGCCGCTTGATGCCGGCGACGAGGTCGGCGGACGTGCGATAGCCTTCGGGGTGGGTGCTGTAGGCCGTGCCGATGCCACCCGGAGGATCTCCGCGAAGCGCAACGATATGGCGGACGCCGATGTCGCGATAGCGGCTCACGATCTCGTCGATTTCTCCGCGCGGCGCGCCGACGCAGGTGAGATGCGCGGCGGGACGAAGCCGGGTATCCGACAGGATGCGCGCGATGGTCGAATGGGTGCGCTCGCGGGTCGAGCCGCCGGCCCCGTAAGTCACGGAGACAAAGCTCGGATCGAGAGGCGCGAGGCGGGTAATGGTGCCCCAAAGATTGCGCTCCATCTCCTCGGTCTTGGGCGGAAAGAACTCGAACGAAATCGTGGGTCTTTTTCGCGCACCGAGGCCGTCATGAGCCGGAGCGAAAGCGTCTGTCATGGCTCGAAAAACTCCACTGCATCTGTCGCGTCGTGCCCGCGTCACGGCTGTCGGCCGAGAAACGCCGGGAGTCGGCCCTGCCATTCGCGGCACGGCGTTCCCACCAGCGTAGCCCATTATTAGCCGCACCTAAGATGGGAAGTAGCCCACCATCCTCACAAATATGGATAACGGCGTCCGTATGTGCCGCACGGTGGGCGGCTGCAAGGCGAATACTACATTGAATTGTTTAATAAAAATAACTTTTTGGCGTTGGGATATCAAATTTGAAACGGCTTTTGTGCAATTCTGCCCAACACAAAAGGCGGCGAAACGCCCGAAACTTGATCAATCCGCCCGTTCGCGGAACGTCGCGCGGAACGGATGAGCCGGATAAACGCCCACGATGCGAAGCTCTTTTGAAAAGAACTTCAACTCCTCCAGCGCGAATGCGAGGCCGCGATCGTTCGGGTGGCCTTCGACATCCGCATAGAACTGGGTGGCGAGGAAATTGCCATCGACCATGTAGCTTTCGAGCTTGGTCATGTTGACGCTGTTGGTGGCGAAGCCTCCCATCGCTTTATAGAGCGCGGCTGGCAGGTTGCGCACCTGGAAGATGAAACTGGTGACCAGCGGCCCGGATCCCTGCCGGGCCCAGTCGGCCTCTCGCGCAAGCACCACGAAACGCGTGGTGTTGTGATCCTCGTCCTCGACGTTCTCGGCAAGAATATCGAGATGATGGATTTGCGAGGCCAGACGCGAGGCGAGCGCCGCGCAGCTCGTGTCGCCGCGTTCGGCGACAAGACGGGCGGCCCCGGCGGTATCGCCCGAGACGATCGGCCGGATGCCAAGCTTGCGGATGATGCGGCGGCATTGCCCGAGGGCGTGAACGTGACTTTCGACGGTCTTGATATCCGCGAGCCTTGCGCCGCGCGGCGCCATCAGCTGATGGCGGACCGGCAGGAAGTATTCGCCGACGATGAACAGCCCGGATTGCGGTAGCAGGTGATGAATGTCGGCGACCCGGCCGGCTACCGAATTCTCGATCGGGATCATGCCGAGATCGGCTTCGCCCGACGTGATCGCGGCGAGGGCGTCCTCGAAGGTCGCGCAGGGTAGCGGTTCGGCATCGGGATAGGCTTCCGCGATGGCGATATGGGAGTTCGCGCCGGGCTCGCCCTGGAATACGATCTTCATGGTCCTGGTCATCAGCTGTTCTATCAGCGCGCCGGATGTTCGCCAGAGGCTGAACAGGCGATGATCTGGCGGGCGGTTTCGAGGTCGGTCGCGGTATCGACGCCACGCGGCACGTCGTCCACGATCATGATGTCAATCCGCATTCCGCCTTCCAGCGCCCGCAATTGCTCAAGCCGTTCCTGTTGCTCGAGAGGCGAGGGCGGCAGCTCGATAAAGCGTTGCAAGGCCTCGCGGCGATACGCGTAAAGCCCGACATGGTGATAGCGCGGGCCCTCGCCATGCGGGGCGGTGGCGCGGGTGAAATAAAGCGCGCGCAGCCGCCGCGGGCCGATCGGGGATCCGACAGCCTTGACCACGTTCGGGTTGGCGGCTTCCTCTTCCGTATGGATTTCGGCGGCCAGCGTCGCGATATCGACCGCGTTATCGGCCAGCGGCTGGAGCACCTCGCGGATCGTGCCCGGACGGATGGTCGGGAAGTCGCCCTGGAGGTTGACGACCGTATCGATCCGTCCTTCGGGATCCAGTTTGCCCAGCGCCTCGAAAACGCGGTCGGACCCGGAGGGATGATCGGCGCGCGTCATGATGGCCTCGCCGCCATGGGCCGTCACGGCGGTCGCGATGTCGGACGTGTCGGTGGCGACGGCGACGCGCCCGATGCCGGCGGCCTCGGCCCGCCGCAGGACATGGACGATCATCGGCAGGCCGCCGATATCCAGCAATGGCTTGCCTGGAAGTCGGGTCGCCGCCATGCGGGCAGGTATCAGCACGAGGGTGCGGTTCTCGGTCATCGATCGGGGAAGATACGGAATTGGCGCAGGTTCTTAGAATCTGCGGCATTTATACGGGTTGTCAGACCGGCGGCAAACCGTTATCTCGTTCTGCCGCCTCCGCGAGGACGTCTCGGCGGCGTTTCCGTGGTCGTTCAGCCGGCCGTGCGGTCGACTTTCGAGCGTGGAGCCTTGCCGCGAATGGACTCCCTCGATGATCAATAAATTTATTGGTGCGGTTCTGGGCACCTGCCTCGTTTTGCTGGTCATGAATTTAATCGCGCGGGCGGTTTTCGCGCCGGCCGTGCCGGCGAAGCCGGGCTATAAAATCGACGTCAAGGAAGAGCCGGCGGCCGTTCAGAAGGACGACAAGCCGGTGGCCGCGAGCAAGGCTGCGGCCGCAAGTAAGGAAGCCGACGTCGCGGCGGCGGTGTCGCTGGGGAAGAGGCTGCAAGCCGCTTCGGCCGAGAACGGCGCTGTCGTCGCCAAGAAATGCGCCGCCTGCCATACCTTCGAGAAGGGCGGACCGAACCGCGTCGGCCCTAATCTTTACGGCATCGTCGGCGAGCCGCGCGGCCAGGGTCATGACTTCAATTTCTCGGCGGCCATGAAGGCCAAGGGCGGCACCTGGACGCTCGATGAACTGGACAAGTTTCTGGCCAACCCGAAGGAATACATTCCGGGGACGGCGATGTCTTTTGTCGGCGTTCCGAAGGACAGCGACCGTGCCGACCTCATTGCCTATCTGCGCAAGAATTCCGACAAGCCATAGAGCCTCGCTTTCGATGGAATCAGAAGCGAGGCTCTATGATCTTGTTTTGACGCGTTTTCTTCACGCGAACCGGTTTCCACTTCGCTCGAAAACGCTATAGCCGCTGCCGTGTAGTCGCGCTGCATGGCGTCGCCAACAGTTGGCGGGAGTTTCCAGAGCCGCTCATTTTGTCGTCTACCCACGCTTGACTGGTGGGTTTCGCCGCACAAGTTCGAGAGGTGGGGTGGCGTCATCCCTGAAAACCGACATAATCCGCCGAAACACTGCGCGCCTGAAGTTGCGCCCGGAGCGCGATCGGCTTCTTGCGTCGATTGCGCTTCCGGTGCGCTTCCAGATTGAATGTGGATGATCTCGCGCTGGCCGGTCCTGCTGAGGCGCATCCGGTACGGGAGCCTTTCCGCTTCTGATGGAATCGGAGGCGCGGCTCCATTATTCTGATCTGACGCGTGTTCTTCACGCGAACCGGTGCCCGCTTCGCTCGAAAACGCTATAACTCGCCCTGACAGTTCGCAGGAATATTCGCATTGGCCTTCACACGACGACGACTTCTCCATGGCGGAGCCCTGATCGCAGCCGCCCCCGCAATCAAAGTCCTGACCGGCGCTTCCTCGATCCAGGCTGCTCATGCGCAGGCCGCACCGGCCGGCCTGAAATGGCGGCACGGACTTTCGCTGTTCGGCGAGGTGAAATATCCGGAAGGCTTCAAGCATTTCGATTACGTCAATCCGGACGCGCCCAAAGGCGGTCTGGTGCGGCAGATCGCGATCGGGACCTTCGACAATTTCAACCCTGTCGTGTCGGGAGTGAAGGGTTCGATCGCATCGGAAGTGCGGCTGGTCTATGAAGCGTTGACGGCTCCCTCCCTGGACGAGGTTTCAACGGAATACGGCGCGCTGGCCGAGTCGGTCGCTTATCCCGATGATTTTTCCTTCGTGGTCTACCGGCTGCGGGCGGAGGCGAAGTGGCACGACGGCAAGCCGGTCACGCCCGACGACGTGATTTTCTCGCTCAACGTGCTGAAGAAGCATCATCCGTTCTATGGAGCCTATTACCGTCACATCACCAAGGTGGAGAAAACCGGCGAGCGGGACGTGACCTTCACCTTCGATGCGCCGGGCAACCGCGAACTGCCGCAGATCGTCGGGCAACTGATGGTGCTTCCGAAGCACTGGTGGGAAGGCACCGATGATGCGGGCAGGAAGCGCGATATTTCCGCGACCACGCTGGAGCCGCCGCTCGGCAGCGGCCCCTACAGGATCAAGCGTTTCGACGCGGCGCGCTCGGTGACTCTCGAGCGGGTCAAGGATTACTGGGGCCGCGATCTCAATTTCAGTATCGGACACAACAATTTCGACGAGCTGCGCTATGAGTATTTCCGCGACGGCACGGTCGCGCTGGAAGCCTTCAAAGGCGATCAGGTCGACTGGCGCACCGAAAACAGCGCCAAGAACTGGGCCACGGCTTACGATTTTCCGGCGGTGAAGGACGGCCGCGTCATTCTGGAGGAATTCCCCAATCGCAATGCCGGCGTGATGCAGGCGTTCGCTCTCAACATCCGCCGCGACAAGTTCAGGGATCCTCGCGTGCGGCGGGCGCTGAACTTTGCGTTCAATTTCGAGGAAATGAACAAGCAGCTGTTCTACGGTCAGTACAAGCGCATCAACAGCTATTTCGAGGGTACCGAACTGGCGTCGAGCGGCCTGCCCGAGGGCAGGGAGCTTGAAATCCTTGAAACCGTTCGCGCCGAGGTGCCGGCCGAAGTGTTCACCACGCCTTACAGCAATCCGGTCGGCGGCAACCCCAAGGCGGTTCGCAACAATCTCCGCGAGGGCATGAAGCTCTTCAAGGAGGCGGGATTTGAGGTGCGCAACCACAAGCTGGTGGACGGAAAAACCGGCGCGCCGTTCGAACTGGAGTTATTGTCGGAAGCTCCAAGCACCGAGCGCATCATGCTGTTCTACAAGCCGTCGCTGGAGCGCATGGGCATTACCGTCAGCGTTCGGACCGTCGATTCGACACAGTACGAGAATCGGATGAGAAGCTGGGACTTCGACGTCGTCGGCAATCTCTGGATCGAGTCGCTGTCACCCGGTAATGAGCAGAGGGAGTTCTGGGGTTCGCAGGCCGCGGACATGCCGGGCTCGCGCAACGTCGTCGGCATCAAGAATCCCGCCGTCGACAAGCTGATCGAGCGCGTGATCTTCGCGAAGGACCGCGCCGACCTCGTGGCAGCCACCAAGGCGCTCGACCGCGTGCTGTTATGGAATCACTACGTGGTGCCGCAATTCACCTATCCGTTCCATCGCACGGCCCGCTGGGATCGCTTTGGCCGGCCGGAAAAAATGCCGAAGTACGGCCTTTCCGCCTTTCCAACGCTGTGGTGGCATGATGCCGGCAAGGCGGCGGGCAAGCGATCTTGAGGAGCAGCGCAAGGATGAGTCGGCCCAGCCGTCGGCAGGTGTTCGGTCTTGGGATCGGTGCGGCAGGCGCGGCATGGCTGCGGCCGGCCGTCGCCGTGGCCGCGAACGGCGCGGAGCCGAACCCGCATGGCGAATCCCAAGGCCAATCTCACGGCATGTCGGCCTTCGGGGACCTGAAATATCCGGCTGATTTTCACCACTTCGATTACGTCAATCCGGACGCGCCGAAGGGCGGGCTGTTCGCGACCATTCCGTCGAGCCGCGCTTTCAATCAATCGTTCCAGACCTTCAACTCGCTCAACGCCTTTATCCTGAAGGGCGACGGCGCGCAGGGCATGGGGATGACGTTCACGTCGCTGATGGCGCGCGCCGGTGACGAGCCCGATGCGATGTATGGCCTGGCGGCGAAATCGGTTCGCATCTCGGCCGATGGCCTGACCTACCGCTTCACGATGCGGCCGGAGGCGCGGTTTCATGACGGACAAAAAATTACCGCGCGCGATGCCGCCTTTTCCCTGATGGTCCTGAAGACCAAGGGTCATCCCCTGATCACGCAGCAGGTGCGCGACATGGTGAAGGCGGAAGCGCCCGACGACGCGACGCTCGTGGTGACCTTCGCCGCGAAACGCGGTCGGGATGTGCCTTTGTTCGTCGCCGGCCTGCCGATCTTTTCGCAAGCCTATTACACGGCGCGCCCGTTCGATGAAACGACGCTCGACGTTCCGCTCGGCAGCGGGCCGTACAAGGTCGGCCGGTTCGAGGCAAATCGTTTCATCGAATTCGATCGCGTGAAGGATTGGTGGGGCGCGGACCTTCCGGTGTGCCGCGGCGCTTACAACTTCGATACGGTGCGATTCGATTTCTACCGCGACCGTGATGTGGCGTTCGAGGGCTTCACCGGCCGCAGTTATCTGTACCGCGAGGAGTTCACCTCCCGCATCTGGAATACGCGCTATGATTTCCCGGCGATGACCGACGGCCGCGTCAAGCGCGAGCAATTGCCGGACGAGACGCCGTCCGGCGCGCAGGGCTGGTTCATCAACACCCGCCGCGACAAGTTCAAGGATCCTCGCGTCCGCGAAGCGCTCGACTGCGCCTTCGATTTCGAGTGGACCAACAAGTCCATCATGTACGGCGCCTATGTGCGGACGGTATCGCCTTTCCAGAATTCCGATCTGATGGCGAGCGGTCCGCCGTCGCAGGAGGAGGTGGCGTTGCTGGAGCCCTTCCGCGGCAAGGTGCCGGATGA
The DNA here is from genome assembly GCF_000012725.1 of Nitrobacter winogradskyi Nb-255. Lineage (NCBI taxonomy): Bacteria > Pseudomonadati > Pseudomonadota > Alphaproteobacteria > Hyphomicrobiales > Nitrobacteraceae > Nitrobacter > Nitrobacter winogradskyi. Next base: position 328,489 of record NC_007406.1, read on the forward strand.
AGTGTTCGGCAATCCCTACACTCCGCTCGTCTCGGACGGATCGGGACAGGACCGCAAGCAGTTGCGCAGGGCCGCGCAACTGCTCGACGAGGCAGGCTTTCATATCAAGGACAGGAAGCGGATGACCCCGCGGGGCGAGGTCTTCCGCCTCGAATTCCTGCTCGATGAGCCGGCCTTCCAGGCTCACCACATGCCCTATATCAAGAATCTCCAGACCCTCGGCATCGAGGCGACGCTGCGGCTCGTGGACCCGGTTCAGTCGCGCTCGCGGCGCGACGACTTCGATTTCGACATCATCATCGAACGTTTCAGTTTCTCGACCATTCCAGGCGATTCGCTGCGGCCGTTCTTTTCGTCGCGCGCGGCGGCGACCAAGGGCTCGAACAACCTGGCGGGCATCGCCGATCCCGCGATCGATGCGCTGATGGAGCAGGTCATCGTCGCCGACACCCGCGCCAGGCTCGTCTTCGCGGCGCGCGCGCTGGATCGCGTGATTCGCGCCGGCCGCTATTGGGTGCCGCAATGGTATTCGAACACGCACCGGCTGGCCTATTGGGATGTGTTCGCCCATCCGCCGAGCCTGCCGAAATACCTCGGCGTCATGGCGCCTGATATCTGGTGGTCGACACAGGCCCGGCCGGCATCATCCGGGCAGGCGGGATAAGCATGAGCGCCTACATTGTCCGCCGCATTCTGCTGATGCTTCCCACATTGCTGGGCATTCTGTTCGTGTCGTTCGTCGTGGTGCAATTCGCGCCCGGTGGTCCGGTCGAGCGGGTGATCGCGCAGTTGAGCGGCTCGGATACCGGCGGAATGTCGCGCATTTCCGGCTCGTCCGGTGGCGACTTCGGCGCCCGCGGCCAGGTCGGCGCGTCGTCCGACGCCGTCAACTCAAAATATCGCGGCGCGCAGGGGCTTGATCCGGCCTTCATCAAGAGCCTTGAGCAGCAGTTCGGCTTCGACAAGCCGGCGCATGAACGCTTTCTGCTGATGGTGTGGAATTTCGCCCGCTTCGATTTCGGCAAGAGCTATTTCCGCGACACCACCGTGATCGAGCTGATCAAGGAGAAGCTGCCGGTTTCGATGTCGCTAGGCATCTGGATGACGCTGCTGACCTATCTGATCTCGATTCCGCTTGGCATTCGCAAGGCCGTCAAGGACGGATCGCAGTTCGACACCTGGACGTCGGCAGTCATCATCGTCGGTTTCGCGATTCCGGGATTTCTGTTCGCGATCCTTCTCATCGTCCTGTTCGCGGGGGGATCGTTCTTCAGCATTTTCCCGTTGCGGGGCTTGACGTCGGACGGCTGGAACGAGTTTCCGTGGTACTGGAAAATTCTCGATTATTTCTGGCACCTCACGCTGCCTTTGATCTCGATGGCGCTCGGCGCCTTCGCCACCATGACCCTGCTGACCAAGAACTCGTTCCTTGACGAGATCCGCAAGCAGTATGTGATGACCGCGCGCGCCAAGGGTTGCAGCGAGCGGCAGGTGCTCTACAATCACGTCTTCCGCAACGCCATGCTGATCGTCATCGCCGGATTTCCCGGCGCGTTCGTTCATGCCTTCTTCTCCGGATCGCTGTTGATCGAAACCATCTTCTCGCTCGACGGGCTTGGCCTGCTCGGGTTTGAGAGCGTGCTCAATCGCGACTACCCGGTTGTGTTCGGCACACTCTATATCTTCTCGCTGGTCGGGCTCGTGGTGAACCTGATCTCTGATCTGACCTACATGTGGATCGATCCGCGAATCGATTTCGAGGCGCGGGAGGTCTGATGGCCATGACTTCGACCACGCCCGTCGAAGCTGGGGCAACATCGCCGCTTGGCGAGGCTGTGCCGCCGGCGCGCCATTCCCTTGGCATGTCGCCGCTCAATCGCCGCCGCTGGCAGAACTTCAAGGCGAACCGGCGCGGCTACTGGTCGCTCTGGATATTCCTTATCCTGTTCGGGCTCTCGTTGTTCGCGGAATTGATCGCCAACGATCGACCGTTTCTGATCAGGTTCGATGGACATCTCTATTTTCCGGCGTTCGTCACTTATCCGGAAACAGCGTTCGGGGGCGATTTCGAGACCGCCGCCGATTATCGCGACCCCTATCTGCAGAAGCTGATCGCGGACAAGGGAGGCACCATCGTCTGGCCACCCATACGCTATTCCTACGACACCCATAACCTCGACCTGCCGACGCCGGCACCCTCGAAGCCGACCTGGCTTCTGACCGAAGCCGAATGCAAGGACGTGGTGCAGCGAAAGAACCTCTCGGGCTGTCGTGATCTCGAATACAACTGGCTCGGGACCGACGATCAGGGTCGCGACGTGGTGGCGCGGCTGATCTACGGATTCCGGATTTCAGTCCTGTTCGGGCTGTGCCTGACCATCGTTTCGTCGGTGATCGGAATCGCGGCGGGCGGCGTGCAGGGGTATTTCGGCGGCTGGGTCGATCTCGGCTTCCAGCGCTTCATCGAGGTCTGGACCGCGATTCCCTCGCTTTATCTGCTCCTGATCCTGTCGTCGATCCTGGTGCCGGGCTTCTTCGTGCTGCTCGGGATCCTGCTGCTGTTCTCGTGGGTGTCGCTGGTCGGCCTGGTGCGCGCCGAATTCCTGCGTGGACGCAACTTCGAATACATTACCGCGGCGCGGGCGCTCGGCGTGTCCAATGCGACCATCATGTTCCGCCACCTTCTGCCGAACGCGATGGTCGCGACCATGACGTTCCTGCCGTTCATCGTGTCGTCGTCGGTGATGACATTGACCGCGCTCGATTTCCTTGGCTTCGGATTGCCGCCGGGTTCGCCCTCGCTCGGCGAAATGCTGGCGCAAGGGAAAGCCAACGTGCAGGCGCCATGGCTTGGTTTCACCGGGTTTTTCTCGCTCGCGATCATGCTGTCGCTTTTGATCTTCATCGGCGAGGCCGTGCGTGATGCCTTCGATCCGCGCAAGACATTCAGGTAAGGCCCCCGGATGGACGCCATCGATCAGCCGCTGCTCGACGTTCGCGACCTCTCCGTCGCGTTTCACCACGGTGGAGGAACGTCTGTTGCGGTGGATCGCATTTCATTCGACATCAAACGCGGCGAGTGCGTGGCGCTGGTCGGCGAGTCCGGTTCTGGAAAATCCGTCAGCGCGCTCTCCGTCCTCAAGCTGCTGCCCTATCCGGCCGCGTCGCACCCTTCCGGTCATATCCGTTTCAACGGACGCGAACTGCTCGGCCTGTCCGAGCGCGAGATCAGGAGCATCCGCGGCAACGATATCTCGATCATCTTCCAGGAGCCGATGACGTCGCTCAACCCGCTGCACACCATTGAGGCGCAGATCGGCGAGATACTGCTGCTGCACGGGGGAGTGCGCGGCGCGGCGGCGCGGAAGCGGACGCTGGAGCTGCTCACGCAGGTCGGCATTCCCGAGCCGGAAACCCGCCTTCCCAGCTATCCGCATCAACTGTCCGGCGGCCAGCGCCAGCGCGTGATGATCGCGATGGCGCTGGCCAACGAGCCTGACCTTCTGATCGCGGACGAGCCGACCACCGCGCTCGACGTCACCGTGCAGGCGCAGATTCTGGCGTTGCTGGCGGAAATCCGCGCCCGGCTCGGCATGAGCCTGCTGTTCATCACCCACGACCTCGGCATCGTCCGCCGCATCGCCGATCGCGTCTGCGTCATGAACGGCGGCAAGATCGTCGAGCAGGGGCCGGTCGAGCAGGTTTTCGAGTCGCCACAGCATCCCTACACGCGCGAACTGCTCGCCGCGGAGCCGAAGCCGGATCCCGCGCCGCCGCGGCCTGACGCGCCGGTTGTGATCGCAACCGACAATCTCAAGGTCTGGTTTCCGATCCGGCGCGGGCTGCTGCGCAAGACGATCGGCCACATCAAGGCGGTCGATGGCGTGACGCTCAAGGTTCGCCAGGGAGAAACGCTCGGCGTCGTCGGCGAATCCGGCTCCGGCAAGACCACGCTCGGACTCGCGCTGCTCCGCCTGATCTCCTCTGACGGTCCCATCGTGTTTCTGGGCAAGGATATCCAGGGTCTGCGGTTCAAGGAGATGCGGCCATTCCGCCGTGACATGCAGATCGTTTTTCAGGACCCGTTCGGAGCCTTGAGTCCACGCATGTCGGTCGGGGACATCGTGGCCGAGGGCTTGAGCGTGCATCAGGGTTCGCTGTCGGAGACCGAACGGGAGGCGCGGGTGGTGAAAGCGCTGACCGACGTCGGACTCGATCCGGCGACGCGCTTCCGCTATCCGCACGAGTTCTCAGGCGGCCAGCGTCAACGCATCAGCATCGCGCGCGCCGTGGTGCTGGAGCCGAATTTCGTCGTGCTGGACGAGCCGACCAGCGCGCTCGACATGCTGTTTCAAGCGCAGATGGTCGATCTCCTGCGTGAATTGCAGCGCAAGCGCGACCTGACATACATGTTCATCTCGCATGACCTGCGCGTGGTCGCCTCCCTTGCCAGCCATCTCATCGTGATGCGCCAGGGCAAGGTGGTCGAGGAAGGGCCAGCCTCGGAACTGTTCAGGAATCCGCAATCGGATTACACGCGCGCGCTGTTTGCAGCGGCCTTCCGGCTGGAGACCGCGCCCGGCGAAGCGGGCGCGGAATAATCAAGCCAGCCGTTTCACGCTCGTTACATCGCTTCCCGCCGCCTTGATGCGGGTGACCGCGTCGTGAATACCCTCGATCGCCGTCGCCATGTGATGAGCGTTGGCGTGGAGAAGCGTGGCCTCGTTCCGGACGATGGCGACGTGTCCTTTCCAGAACATCAGATCACCGCGTCGCGGCTGTTGCGCCTCCTGCGGAGACAGCGTGCGGCCGATGGCCGCTTCCTGCATGTCGCTGTCGCGCGGACAGGCGATTCCGGATGCGTTGAGCGCGACCTGCACGAGGCCGGAGCAATCGATGCCGAGACTGGTCTTGCCGCCCCATAGATACGGCGTTCCGACGAACATTTCGGCCACCGTGACGAAATCCGCCGCGCTATGATCGAGCGGCGCGACATGGGGGGCGGGGATGTATAGGCGATCATCAGTGACGGCGAAGCAGCCGTCGTGGCGCTGGACAGTGAGTCTTGCGCCGAGCGAGAACGTCTCCAGCGGCGGCAGCTTGATCGACGGCCCGGGAAATGCAAACGTCCGCAAGGCCGTGACCTTGTGTGTCGGTGCCGGGCCGGGCCGAGCCAGCGCGCGGTCCGGAAGCCAGCCGACATAGCCGTCGCCGTTCAACTGGCCCCAGGCCCAGCCTTCAGCGTCGTGGTCGTAGACTGTGACCCGCTCGCCGCGCAGCGCCTGGGTCTGGAGCATCGCATCCGGCGCAGGCTCGCGCTGCAGGGGCGCCGCCGCTTCGACGACTTCGAATTCCTCGCCATCGGTGAAGCGCGCCGCGTCGACCCGGCCCTCCAGATAGCGGGCTGCGACCTCGGGCCTGGCCGGTGTGAGTCGCGGATCATCCATAGCGTTCGCTCAGCAATCTGTAGATGGCGCGCGCGGCCTGGCATTCGCCGCCCTCGGGCCGCGCCGGTTTCGCCGACGGCGTCCAGCCGTATATATCGACGTGAAGCCACGTCTTCGCCGCCTCGACGAAACGTTGCAGAAACAGCGCGCATACGATCGAGCCGGCAAAGCCGCCTGACGGCGCATTGTTGATGTCGGCGATCTTGGAATCCAGCCAGGCATCGTAGGCCGGCCACAGCGGCATCCGCCACAACGGATCGTTCTCGGTTTTCCCGCAGCGCGCGAGGTCGGATGCAAGGTTCTCGTCGCTCGTATAGAACGGCGGCAAATCCGGTCCGAGCGCCACGCGAGCCGCGCCGGTGAGCGTTCCGACATCGATCAGCAGTTCAGGCGCTTCCTCGTCGGCCAAGGCGAGCGCGTCGGCGAGCACCAGCCGGCCCTCGGCGTCGGTGTTGCCGATCTCCACGCTCAAGCCCTTGCGCGATGGAAAGATGTCGAGCGGCCGGAACGCGTTGCCGGCGACGGCGTTCTCGACCGCCGGGATCAGCACGCGCAACCGCACCTTCAGCTTCGCATCCATCACCATCAGCGCCAGAGCCAGCACATTGGCCGCGCCGCCCATGTCCTTCTTCATGATCTGCATGCCGCTGGCTGTTTTGAGATCGACGCCGCCGGTGTCGAAGCAGACGCCTTTGCCGACCAGCGTCACCATCGGATGGGCCGGGTCGCCCCAGGTGAGATCGATCAGGCGCGGCGCGCGCGGCGAGGCCATGCCGACCGCATGGATCAGCGGAAAATTCCGCTGCATCAGATCGTCGCCGACGATGCAATTGAATTCCGCATCGAAACGCCGCGCGAGATTCCGGGCGGCGGTCGCAAGATCTTCCGGCCCCATGTCGTTGGCCGGCGTATTGATCAGGTCGCGGGCGAGCGACGCCGCTTCCGCCATCCGCGAGATGTCAGCGATGTCGACGCCATCGGGCGGCGCCAGCCGCGCTTTGGGCGCATCAGCCTTGCGGTAGCGATCGAAGCGGTAGCTGCCGAGCGCGAAGGCCAGCGTCGCAAGATGCATATCATTCGCCGTAGCCGTATCGGCAAAGCGGAAGGCGCCCGGCGGCAGCAACCCCGGCAGCTTGCCCGCGAGAAAGGGATCGCGTGTCTGGTCCGGCTTCTCGCCCAGTCCGAAGAGGATGCGGGAGATGTCGCCGTTCGTTGTGGGTAGCGCGAGGTACTGTCCCGACTTGGCCTGAAAACCGTTCGCCTCGGCGAACCGGCGGGCGGAATCATCAAGGCTGTCGCCGTCGGCTTCCCAGGCCGCCTTGGACGCCAGGATGATCGGTACAGCCTTCTCGGCCGGCGTGGTCGCAAACGCGGGATGCATGGTGGATGATCTCGATCCGAAGAGGGAGTTGGCAGGATGCCGCAGGCGTCGATGGCAGTTAACCGGGCGTTAGGGTTAACAGTCTATTGCTGAGGTCACCCCTACTTTCGATCAGCTAGCAGATACGAATGAAAAGTACCATGCGTCGGCAGTCGTGTCTTGCAAGGCTTCTCGCATCCTCAACCGTAACCGCAATGCTGGCCATCGGACTTGGCGGTTGTCAAACCGCTGCTATATCCGATGTCACAGGCTCGCTCGGCGCCAAGGCCGAGACAAAGTCGGAAAAGCATTCCGGAACCGATCCGCATCGCACCGTCGAAGTCTATGGCGAGCGATTTCGGGCCAATCCGAAGGATGCCGACGCGGCCCTGAGGTATGGATTGGCCTTGCGCGCGATCGGGCAGCGCGCCCAGGCGGTCGCGGTGCTGGAACGCGCCGCGATCCTGAATCCGGGCAACAAGGTGGTGCTTGCCGGCTGGGGTCGGGCATTGGCCGAAAACGGTCAGTCGCAGCAGGCGTTCGATGTGCTCAGCCGGGCGCATACACCGGCGAGTCCGGACTGGCGGATTCTCTCGGTTCAGGGCACCACGCTCGACAAGCTGGGCCGTCACGATGATGCGCGCCGCTATTACGCGAGCGCGCTCAGAATCATGCCCGACGAACCTTCGGTGCTGTCCAATCTCGGCATGTCCTATGTCCTGACCAAGGAACTGCCCAAGGCCGAGGAGACGTTGCGTCGCGCTCACGCCGGCGCTCCCGTGGATAGCCGGATCCGGCAGAACCTGGCGCTGGCCGTCGGGTTGCAGGGCCGGTTTGACGAAGCCGAAAATATCGTGAAGGCTGACCTGCCGATCGACGAAGCCGCGGCGAACGTGGCTTACCTGAAGCAGATGCTGGGACGCGGCGGCGACGCGCGGGTCGGCGCGGCTGACAACGTCAGGCGGAACTCCCGCCGATCACGAGCGGATAGCGATCCGCGGCCGGACCGGCCGGTCTCTTAGAGACTTTCGGTTTTGATAGAACTCGGAAGCGAGGCTTTGTAATCTTGCTTTAACGCGTGTCCTTCACGCGAACCGTAATCCATCCTCGGGTCAAGCGCGAGGACATGCTTCGCTCGAACAAAGCCAATGAAGGTAAAGCCGCCCTGTCTGCGAATTCTCAGTGCATCTGCGCCGCGATCTTGATGCCGGTCGGTCCGAGAATGACCACGAACAGCACGGGCAGGAAGAACACGATCATCGGGACCGTCAGCTTGGGCGGCAGGGCGGCTGCCTTCTTCTCGGCCTCGGTCATGCGCATGTCGCGATTTTCCTGCGCCATCACGCGAAGGCTTTGCGCGAGCGGGGTGCCGTATCGTTCTGATTGCTGGAGCGCGAGACACACCGATTTCACCCCTTCCACGCCGGTGCGGTTCGCCAGATTCTCGTAGGCGACCTTGCGGTCCTGTAGGTACGACAGTTCCGCCGTGGTCAGCGTGAGCTCCTCGGCCAGCGCGACCGACTGGTTGCCGGTCTCCGTACTGACCTTGCGGAACGCGACTTCGATCGACATGCCGGATTCAAGGCAGATCAGCAGCAGGTCGAGCGCGTCCGGGAAAGCCCGCTTGATCGAGAGCTGGCGCTTCGTAATGGCGTTATGCAGAAACAGCATCGGCGCCTGCATGCCGAAGAACGTGGCGCCGATGCAGATGCCGAGCTTGACAGTTGTGGACTGCTGCGTGTGCGATAGAAGAAAAACATAGGCGATCGCTCCGATCAGCATCACGATCGGGGTGACCATGCGGAAGAACAGGAAGGTGACGTACGGAGCCTGGCCGCGATATCCCGCCATGACAAGCTTCTCGCGGGCGGCTTCCTGAGCCACCCATTTCCCGAGATTGAGATCCTCCACGATCTTCGAGATGAACTGCTTCGGCGCCTGACGAAGCGAGACCTTCTCGGTTCTCGCGAGCCGTTCGCGCTCGCGCAGCCGAATGCGCTCGCGCTCGCTGGCGACGGCCTTCATCCGCTTGGTAAGACCGTCCGCCGCAAAGAAGGGCGTGATCAGCGTGTAGACGGTTGCGCTGGCGGCGATGGCGGCAAGAACCATCGTCATGAATTGCGGGTTGTGGAATTTCTCGATCAGGATGTCGAGCATGCTGCTGCACCGTCAGAAGTCGAAGTTGATCATTTTCTTCATCACGAGGATGCCGGCCGTCATCCACAGCGCGGAGCCGGCCAGCATCAGCCGCCCGGTAGGGTGGGTCCACAGCAGCGCGATGTAGTCGGGAGTGGATAGATAGACCAGCAGCATGACGATCGGCGGGAGCGAGCCGATGATGGCGGCCGACGCCTTGGCTTCCATCGACACCGCCTTGATCTTCTCCGCCATCTTCTTGCGGTCCCTCAGCACCTTGGACAGGTTGCCGAGAGCTTCCGAAAGATTGCCCCCGGATTTCTGCTGGATCGCGATCACGATGCCGAAAAAATTCGCTTCGGGAACCGGCATTCGCTCGTACAGCCGCGAGCAGGCTTCACCGAGCGGCATCCCGATGGCCTGGGTCTCGATGATCGCCGCGAATTCGCTTTTCAGCGGCTCCGGCGAATCGGCCGCGACAACCTTGAGCGACTCGAACAGCGGCAGGCCGGCTTTAATGCCGCGGACGATCACGTCCACCGCATCGGGGAGCGCGCGCAAGAACGCGGTCTCCCGGCGCTTCTTGAGGAAACCGAGCAGCCAGCGCGGCACGCCGAAGCCAGCCGCGAAGGCCAGGCCTGCTGCCGCAAGCGGCCCGGCTCCCAGAACAATGGGAACGGCAAAGCTGGCCAGGGCGAGAATGCCGGAAACGATCAGGAACTTCTCCTTCGACCACGACAGGCCCGCCTGTGCGATGCGGTTGTTGAGGGTAACCTTTCTGTCGCGCTTCTGGCGTTGCTCGATCTCCCGCAGCGATTCCTCGATCTGCTCGCGGCGCGAGCGTTGGGCTCGGTCGACCTGCCGGATGGCCGGGGATGTCCGCGCCAGCGCCGCCCGGCGCTTCTCAGCTTTCATCTCGCCCGATAGCACCGGGTACAGGAAAACCCACGCGACGCCGCCCACCGCGGTCGCGGCCATGAATGCCAGGGCCAGGGTCTGCAAGTTCATGAGCGCGTGTCCTCAGATCTCGACCTTGACTTCCGCCGCATCGAGCGCGGCGGCAAGTCGCTTCTCCTCGCCGTAGTACCGCGCGCGTTCCCAGAACCGCGGCCGGCCGATTCCCGTCGAACGGTGCCGGCCGATCACGTTGCCGTTGGCATCCTCACCGAGCAGATCGTAGACGAAGATATCCTGGGTGATGATGGTGTCGCCCTCCATCCCCATCAGCTCGGTAATGTGGGTGATGCGTCGCGAGCCGTCGCGCAGGCGCGCGGCCTGGATGATGATGTCGATCGAGGCGCAGATCATCTCGCGGATCGTGCGCGAAGGCAGTGCAAAGCCGCCCATCGTGATCATCGATTCGCAGCGCGATAGCGCTTCGCGCGGGTTATTCGCGTGCAGCGTGCCCATCGAACCGTCATGGCCGGTGTTCATGGCCTGCAGCAGGTCGAATGCCTCCGGTCCGCGAACCTCGCCGACGATGATGCGCTCGGGGCGCATGCGCAGGCAGTTGCGGACCAGGTCGCGCATCGTTATCTGGCCTTCGCCCTCGATGTTGGGGGGACGGGTTTCGAGCCGAACGACGTGCGGTTGCTGCAACTGAAGCTCGGCCGCGTCCTCGCAGGTGATGATGCGTTCGTCGTGGTCGATATAGTTGGTGATGCAGTTCAGCAGCGTGGTCTTGCCGGAGCCGGTGCCGCCCGAGATCAGCACATTGGCGCGGCACCGCCCGATGATTTGAAGGATCGTGCCGCCTTCGGGAGTGATGGCGCCGAACCTGACCAGTTGATCGAGGGTCAGCTTGTCCTTCTTGAACTTACGGATCGTCAGCGCGGGCCCGTCGATCGCGAGCGGCGGGACGATGGCGTTGACGCGGGATCCGTCGGCGAGACGAGCGTCGCATATCGGCGAGGACTCATCGACCCGCCGCCCGACCTGGCTGACGATCCGCTGACAGATGTTCAGCAGCTGCTGATTGTCGCGGAACCGGATTCCGGTGCGCTGGATCTTTCCCGCGACCTCGATGAAGACCGTGCCGGCGCCGTTGACCATGATGTCGGCGATATCGTCGCGGGACAGCAGCGGCTCGAGCGGTCCATACCCGAGAACGTCGTTGCAGATGTCGTCGAGCAGTTCTTCCTGCTCGGCGATCGACATCACGATATTCTTGATCGCGATGATCTCGTTGACGATGTCGCGAATTTCCTCGCGCGCGGACTCGCCGTCGAGTTTGGCGAGCTGGGCGAGGTCGATGGCCTCGATCAAAGCGCCGAAAATGGTCGCCTTGACCTGGTAATAGGTGTCGGACCTGCGGGCGTCGATGCTTGGCGTCTGGGCCGCCGGGCGCGGCGGCGCGAGCGGCGGCGAGGCGATCTTTGGCGAAGCGATTTCCGCGGAAGCTCGCGCGTTCGAGGGTGGCGGCATGACCTCCGTCAGGCTCGCCAGCTTCCGGGCGTTGTCCTCTGGTCCGCTACGCTTGCCAAACACGACTTACTCCACGCACTCGATCACGATGGTTTGGATCGAACCGATCAAAACCATCGTGATCGATTCCCGGTATTTTGAGACGCGGGATGCGGACGGAAAACCGCTACACACTTTTCCTCATCCCGCTCCAGAGTCTGTTTCAAGTGCGTTGAACCAGACTGGTCGCTTATCTCTTCTTGCTTGAGCATGATCTTCTCCGAAAACCGGTTTCCACTTCGCGCTGGCGTGGTCCTTCGGGTCGGGATCATGCTCTGACCTATCTCGCCCGCAGCTTCTCGATGAATGGCGGCAGGAACGATTTTCTCGGTTTCTTTGCTTCGCCGCGCCCGGTCAGGCGTTGGGCGATCTGCAGGAACATCTCCGTGGCGCGATGGTTCGGCGCGATCTCCGCGATCATCTGGCCGTTGTTCGCGGCCGACCCGAACATGTGAGGATCGAACGGGATACTGACGACCGGCTGGCTTTCGATGGCCTTGGCGAATTCACCGCCGCTGATCTCCGGCCGCTTCGGAACGCCGACCTGGTTGAGGCAATAGAGCGGGGGTCGGTCGTTCGGCCGCGCCACCTTGAGCAGGTCGAACAGGTTCTTTGTATTGCGGAGGTTCGCAAGGTCTGGCGTCGCCACGATGAGGATGTCGTCCGCTCCGATCAGGGCCCGCCTGGTCCAGCCCGACCATTGATGCGGGATATCGAGCACGATGCAGGGCATCGTCGCCCGCAGCGTATCGAGCGTCGAGTCGAATGCCTCGGTGCCGAAGTCGTAGACGCGGTCCAGCGTCGCCGGGGCGGCGAGCAGGCTCAGGTGATCAGTGCATTTCGACAACAGGCGATCGACGAACGCGGTATCGATACGGTCGGGCGAGAAGACAGCGTCGGCGATGCCTTGTGGCGGGTCCTGATTGAAATCCAGCCCCGCGGTGCCGAATGCGAGGTCGAGGTCGGCGACGACGGAATCGAGCGCCAGATCGCGCGCAATCGCCCAGGCGACATTATGGGCGATCGTCGAGGCGCCGACGCCGCCCTTGGCGCCGGCGATTGCGATGATCCGGCCGACTGCTTTCGCTTCCGGGGTCGAAAACAGGCCGCAGACCGAACGGACGATGTCGATGGGAGCGGCTGGCGCCATGAGATAATCGCTGACGCCGCGCTTGACCAACTCGCGATACAGCGTCACGTCGTTGACGCGGCCGATCACGATCACGCGCGTGCCCGCGTCGCATACGGTCGCAAGGTGGTCGAGCGCCGCCAGGATGTCGCCGTGCCCTTCGGTCTCGAGAATGATGACGTTCGGTGTCGGCGCCGATCGATAGGCTTCCACCGCGGCGGTCATGCCGCCCATCTGGATTTTGAGGTGAGCCTTGGCCAGCCTGCGGTCTTCGCTGGCGGCTTGAACGGCCGTGGCTGTTTCCATCGTCTCGCAGAAGGCCTGCACCGAGACACGCGGCGCAGGCGCGATATGATCCTCCGCCCGCGGCGAAGGGGATGTGGTCGAATCTGCGTCGTTGCGAGCGTAACTGATCATTTGCCTGTGTCGCTGAGTTTGGCTTTCTCGGCTTCGGGATAATCCGTCGTGGTGGTCATCCCCTTGCGGTATTTTTCGAAGCTTTGGGTGCGGCGAGCCGTGTAGGCCGGAGTTTCGGGCCGCGGCTGGACCAGGTCCGACGGGTTGTCGATCATCGATGCAAGGTTGCGCTGAGTGGCGCACCCGAAGTTCCAGTAAGGCTTGTTGTCGAGATAGCCCCTGTTCTTGACCGAGGGACCGATGTCGTCCGGCCAGACACCGCACGGGCCGGCAACGGCGGCGATGCGCGGATAGGTCAGGCGAATGGTGGCGAACAGGCGCGGATCGGCGGGATGGTAGTGGCGGACGATGATTCCGCGCGGCGGCACGCCGGCTGCGGCCAACAGCGAACGCACTTCCCTGAATGAATCTGCCGCCGCGCGGGCATTGCCGGTGCCTGTCGGCACCTCCGCGACAATGGCGCCGGTCCCCTCGCGGAGCCAGACGCTCGCGAGCCCCACCACATCGGCGCGTTGCGGGGCCGTCAGGCCGCCTCGTGTGTTGCCGATGAAGATATTGACGGTCCGGTCCGCTTCCTGGATCGCGATGGGATGCCGCAAGCGATAATCGTCCGGAATGCTTCCGGTGGTGTCCACCCGGGCGGTATGCGTGCAGGCGCCCAGCGCGGCGGAGAGGCCCGCGGCTACTAGAATGGCGAGGCGAAGGTTGCGGCGGGCGGCGGAATCTGCGGATGTCATCGTTTCGTTCCTTGCCCGCCTCAGTCGGTGATAAAGCCGTAGGTGCCGCGATAGTGACGCGCCGGCTCGACGCGACCCGGAGCGCCGTAGATGCGGTTGAGGCTGCCGAGGAGGTCGGATTGCGGATCGGATGCATCGGCGAAGCCGTCATCGGGTCGCGACAGATCCTTCTGCGCGACGGCGCGCACCACGTAAGGAGTCACAAGAACCATCAGCTCGGTCTGGCCGTTGACATAGTCGCGGCTGCGGAACAACGCTCCAAGGACCGGCACCTGGGCGATGCCCGGCAATCCGTTGATGACCTGCTTGGTCTGCTGATGGATCAGTCCTGCCATGGCCATCGAACCGCCGGACGGAATCTCCAGTGTCGTTTCCGCGCGCCGGGTTCTTATCGAGGGCACGGTGAGCGAGTTGCCGACTGACTGGTTCAGCGTCATCGAGTTCTCGTTCGACAGCTCCGAGACCTCGGTCATCACTCTCAGGCTGATCCGGCCCTCGGTCAGCACCACCGGCGTGAAATTCAGCGAGATGCCGAACTTCTTGAATCTGATCTGCGTCAGGCAGACCCGGGTGGCGGGATCGCATGAAAAGCCGGCTGGGATGGGAAACTCGCCGCCCGAGATGAACGTCGCCGACTCACCCGATATCGCGGTGAGGTTCGGCTCGGCGAGCGTCCGGATCACGCCGGCGCTTTCCATCGCCCGGAGCGTCGCGGTGACCGCGGGCACAGGGGCGCCGCCGACCATCGTCGAGCCGAATGACGCCGCCGCGCTGTTGTTCGTCAGCGGCCGTCCGAGAGCGGTGAACGGATTTGCGTTGGTGAAATTCACGACCGCGGTGCCGTAGTTCATGCTGGCGCTGAGATCGATTCCCATCTGCTTGATGACGGTGCGCGCGACCTCGGCCACCGTGACCTTGAGCATGACCTGGTCGCGGCCCCGCACGGCGATGTTGTTGACGACCTTTTGTGCGCCATCGGTGAGGCGCGCGGCGAGATCGCCGGCCTGTTGCGCCTCGATCGGGTTCGATACCCATCCGGAGAGCATGACGCCGTCGCCCAGGCCATCGACCTTGATGGCGGCGTTCGGCAGCAGCTGCTTGAGCGCGGTGCGCAAGCCGTTCAGGTCGCGCGTCACCGCGATATCGTAAGCCGAAATCTGCTGGCCGCTGCTGTCAAAGAAGATGATGTTGGTTTGACCGACCGCCGCGCCGATGATGTAGGCGCGCTGCGCCGACCTCACCACGGCGTTTGCGATCTTCGGGTCGGCGACCAGGACATCCTTCACGTCGCGGGGCAGGTCCACCACGACAGACTTGCCGATGCCGAGCGAAAGCGATTGCGCGTGCATGTTCGCGCCAGCGGTTGCAGCACCGGATACGCGGTAATCGCTCGCGAACACCGGCGTCAGCGCCGCGTCCAGCGTGAAAGCGCCGATTGCCGCGAAGGCGAGCGACCGCGCCACAAAGGCCCGCACTGATGTGGGTTTTGTCGTCCATTCCATGGCGGGCGTCCTTGATTACCTCTGTACGCTGGTCTGGGTCGGAACGCCGTAACGGACGACATTGATGCTGTCGCGCCTCCGATCATTGATGTCGCCTTCCGGGGCATTGGCGTCGGCGAGGCTGCGCAACGCGAGCGACAGCGTTCCCATCTGGCGCGATCGCGCCAGCGTCTCCGCCTGCTCCGGTTTCAGTTCGAGTGTCGCGGTCCGGCCGACTACGACCTTTTGCCCGTTCTTCTCCTCGATGGTCTGGTCGATCGCGAGAACGCGCACGTTGCCGAGAACGGTCTCCGAGTTGACGGAATCTCCGCTGGCGTGATCGGCGTTCTTCTCCCGTTTTGACAGGATCACGTCGACGCGGTCATTGGGAAGAATGAAGCCGCCGGCTCCGGTTTCGGGCGAGATTTCCGTCGAGATCGCGCGCATCCCCGTTGGCAGGATCGCAGCCATGAAGCCGGATCCTTTCGCGCTGACGAGCTTGAGTTCGCGAATGGGTTCTCCGGCGATGAAGGGCGAGCGGGCGATTGACCCTGCGAGCTGGGTGGTGGCGTCCGGACGTTGGTCACGGCGAATGAAGCTGTGGCTGGCGCTGTCTGCGGGCCAGGTTTGCCATGCCACGTCGTTCGCGGTGACCGCCTGGCCGAGCGGAATGTCGGACTTCGCAACCAGGACGTCCACGGTCCGGAGCTGCTCCGTCTGAACGGGTTGGGTCTCTTTGTCGGATCCGCTCGCGAGGTAGGCGGCGAGGCCGCCGGCGCCGACTGCGAT
Organism: Nitrobacter winogradskyi Nb-255; assembly: GCF_000012725.1. Taxonomy (NCBI): domain Bacteria; kingdom Pseudomonadati; phylum Pseudomonadota; class Alphaproteobacteria; order Hyphomicrobiales; family Nitrobacteraceae; genus Nitrobacter; species Nitrobacter winogradskyi. The sequence goes on from NC_007406.1 coordinate 344,448, forward strand.
GGTCAGGACGACGATGCGTGCGGTGTTCATGCGCTGATTGTCCACGTTACGGCGCGGCGCTTGCGTCGCCGTCACGTGAGTTGAACATTTATTCGTCAAAGCATGGTTAATGAGGCGTATCTAAATCGCGTTAACGAGCTGTTGTTGCGCTCGATCAGTTAAGGCCGAAGCGCGCCAGATCGACGGCTCGCACCCAGTCGGTTTCCGGGTAGATCAGCAGGGCCGCGAAGGCGAGCGCGATGCCATAGGGGATGCCGGTGTTCTTGCCGTGCAGCCGGAGAAGCCAGTCCTGACCGTAAAGCGAGGCCGGCAAAGGCCATTGCCGGAACTGGAGCAGCAGGAGCGTGAGGGCTCCGCCGAACAGGGAGGCATAGACGAGGTATTCCAGCGTGTGCCCGAAGCCGAACCAGAGAGCGGCCGCCGCCGCCACCTTGGCGTCGCCGCCGCCGACCCAGCCCATCGCGAAACACGAGAACGCCACGACGAGGACCGCAAGCCCCGCTCCCGCATGGGATAGCATTTCGTGAAGTCCCATGCCGCTCAGCGGAGCCAGCACGAGGAAGCCGGCGACCAAGAGCAGCGACACCCTGTTCGAGATCGTCATGGTCAGCAGGTCGCTCGCGGCCGCGAACGCCATCAGCGCGGGGAATAACAGCAATCGCGCGACATCGAGCACCATGGAAATACCACTCCCGTTCCTCTGCGGCGTGATCCGTTATGGAGTCCGATAGTATGCGTTCGATGTGAATATTCTGGAAACGGGAAAGGTCATGGCCAAACGGCGATAATTCTCGCCGCGACGGCGATGACGGCGACTGTCAGCGCCATGCAGACAGTCTGGATCGCCTGTCTCGTTGCCTCATCGCGCGGCGGAAGATGCGTCTCGGGCACGGAAGGTCTGGACATGATCATCACGGTCCGGCGCAACTCTTATGCGCGAGCGGAAGGGAAGCATGAGTAGAAAAGGCCCCGGCATGCCGGGACCTCTTCGATGGCGAAACGAAAGACTTCGGTTTACTTCTTCAGGTCTTGCTCGACCTTCGTGAAGGTAGTGTTCAGCGAGGTTCCGAGCGTGTTGACCGCGGTGATGATCGCGACGGCAATGCCAGCGGCGATCAGGCCGTATTCGATCGCGGTCGCACCGGATTCATCCTTCAGGAAGCGTGAAAAAAGGTTCTTCATAACTGGCTCCATGTGTTCACGTGGCTGTCGAACTTCACTTGGTCCTAACGGCGTTCTCGAGCACCGTGACCATGGCCTTACCGTAAGCGAGGAGAATTGCAGCGCAGTTAATTCGATTGCAGAAACACGGCCATAACGGGCTGTGTGTGCGGCAGGGTGAATTTACATTTAAGGGAGATTTATAAAAATGCGTTCTATTCAGGCGCCATCCTCCAGCGCTTCGCATGTTCGCGGCGGCGGCTTCTGCAAATCATCCGCTCGTCCGGAAACGAAGGGCTGACCGCACGCCTCTCAGGGCGCGCGTTTGCGGTTCATTCATCAATTAACGGCAGATTCAATGTCGGGAGCCGGCACTGTTGGCATCGCCTTTTCGGCTCTCTGCGTTCCCGAGTAGAGTATAGAGTATGTGGTTCAAATTCGTGCGCGGCCGGTCGCGTGTCTCGGTCATCGGCGTATCGTTTGCGGCAGCGATTTTGCTGGGTGCGGCGACGGCTCCGGCCGAGGTGATCAGTGAGCCGATCTCGGTCAATGTCGATCAGGCCAAGCTGGTCAGGCTGCCCGGACCTATCGCGACGATCGTGGTCGGCAACCCGCTGATTGCCGACGTCACCCTGCAGCCTGGCGGCCTCGTTGTCGTGACGGGTAAGGGTTATGGCGCGACCAACATGATCGCGATGGACCGCGCGGGCAGCATCATGGTTGATCGCGTTATTCAGGTCGAGGGGCCAAGCGATCAGGTGGTGACGGTGTATCGCGGCCTCGAGCGTGAATCATATAGTTGCATGCCGATCTGCCAGAAGCGGGTCACCCTCGGGGACAGCGCCGCATACTTCAAGGCGACGATGGACCAGGCGAGCAATCTGAGTTCGCAGGCCGGCGGCGGCGCCACAAGATAAAGCGCCGGTCGACGACGCGTATCCGGCTTGCCTGGCGCGGCGTCAGCTTCACGGTCCGGAATTGGTTAGCATCAAGTATACGACAATGGGCGTTTTGCTTCTATTGGGCGAAACACTTCCACAATCAGTTTCGGGTAGTCCTTGGCGGTAGATAAATCCCGCCGCGTGCAAGGATTTCCCGATGTCGTCGCTTCGCCGCTTGAAGGCCACAGCAAGGATGGCCGCTCGTTTCCCCGGCCATAAGAGCGGATCCGCGGCGGTGGAATTCGCTCTGGTCGCGCCGATGTTCTTCGCGCTGCTGTTCGCCATCATCGAAACAGGACTGGTGTTCTTTGCGAGCCAGAGTCTTGAGACCGCCTTGCAGGACTCGGCGCGTACGATCATGACCGGCGAGGCGCAGATCACCAATCTTACGAAACAGAGCTTCAAGGCCAACGTCGTCTGCGCCAACGTCAATGTTCTGTTCGACTGCGAGAACGGAATCTATGTCGATGTCCAGAGCTATCCTTCCGGTTTCGGAAGCGTGACGATCTCCGATCCGATCGCCGGCGGGAGCTTCGTCGACAACACCCAGTACAATCCGGGCGGTCCGGGAGATATCGTCGTCGTCCGGCTGTTCTATCAGTGGCCGCTGTACGTTACCGGGCTAGGTTACAATATCGCCAACCTGAGCGGCAGCAAGCGGCTGCTGTCGGCGACCGCCGCCTTCAAGAACGAGCCCTATCCGGCCCCATCATCCTGATGATGGGCAGGCGGGAAACGGCAGCGTATGCGTATTGAGAATGTAAAGCCGATGTGGGGAGCGTGTCTGAGCGAAGTCGATGCCGGTTCGCGCGAAGAAAGCGCCTCACAACGAGGATCTGGAGCCTCGCTCGCATTCTATCGGAACGGAAATGGCTCCGGCATGTGGTCTTGCCTTAAGGATATGGCGTCAGCGCTGCGGCGGGATACGCGCGGCCTAGCGGCGACCGAGTTTGCGATGATCGTTCCGCTGATGCTGGTGATGCTGTTCGGGACCATCGAGGTGTCATCAGGCGTAGCGGTCAATCGCAAGGTCACGCTGGTTGCGCGAACGCTGTCCGATCTTACTTCGCAGTCCAAGGTGGTGAACGATGCCGACGTAACGAATTTTCTGGCTGCCAGCTACGGCATCATGTGGCCCTACTCCTCGGCGCCCGTCCAGGCGACGATCTCGGAGTTATATATCGACCCCGCGACATCGGTGGCGCGGGTGCAATGGAGCAAGGGCAAGGCGCCGCGAGGCGCGGGATCGACCGTCAGCATTCCATCGGGACTCATCGGACGGGATTCGTCGGGCAAAGTGCTTCCCAATCAATATCTGATCTTCAGCGAAGTCAGCTATATCTATGAACCGGTCCTCGGCTACGTCATGTCGAAGGCCGGCATCAGGCTGAGCGACACCGCCTTCACCCGGCCGCGGCAGTCGGCGTGTGTGTTTTTTGGCAACCCCAGCAGCATCATTTGTCCGACGACCTGACACGGACAGGTCATCCTCGCTGCGCGGGATCACGGTGGCTGGAGTGTTTTCGAGCGAAGTGAATACCGGTTTGCGTGAAGAAAACGCGTCAAAACAATATCATAGAGCCCCGCCTCTGATTCAATCTGAAGCGGAAAGGCTCTAGGTGTTCAGTCCCGGCATTTGATGGATTGGATCGATGATGAATCGATCGGGCTCTGAAGTCCATCGTTTGCAGATGAACTCGTAGGGTGTGAGGCCTTTGAGCGTCTTCAGCCTTCGACCGAAGTTGTATGCCTTGATGAAGTCCTGAAGGTGCCGGCGCAGTTGGTCATGATTGTCGTAGTGGAAGCGCTTGACGGTGGCGTCCTTGATGGTGCGGTTCATCCGTTCCACCTGTCCGTTGGTCCAGGGATGGTTGATCCTGGTGAGCCTGTGCTCGATGCCGTTCTCGTCGCAGACGCGATCGAAGATGTGGTGGAACGCATATTTGTGACGGGCGTGGTTGGTGAACTGGATGCCGTTGTCCGTCAGCACCGTGTGGATGGCATAGGGAACTGCCACGATGAGGTTGCGCAGGAACTGAGCCGCGACCATCTTGCCCGCCTCTTGGTGGAGCTCGGCGTAGGCGAACTTCGAAGTGCGGTCGATGGCCACGAACAGGCGCAGCTTGCCCTCAGCCGTCTGCACCTCGGCGATGTCGATGTGGAAGTAGCCGATCGGGTAGCTCCTGAACGTCTTCCTGATCGGCTTGTCGCCTTCGACCTCCGGGAGCCGGCTGATGCCGTGACGGTGCAGGCAGCGATGCAATGAAGACCGCGACAGGTGCGGGATCGTTGGCTGAAGCGCGTAGAGGCAATCATCGAGCGGCAACAGGGTATGCTTGCGGAAGGCGACGATGATCGCCTCCTCCTCGGATGAGAGCACCGTCGAGCGCGGATCTTTCGGTCCCGTCGGAAGGTCGGCCACCGAGGTCCGCTTCTTCCATTTTGCGACGGTCTTCTGGTTGATCCCGTAGCGTTTCGACAGCGCTCTCAGGCTCTCTTCACTATTTTGTATTGCTCGACGGATTGCCTCTGTCGTCGTGGCGCTCCCGTGAAGAACCTGTCCCATAGCGCATCCTTCCATTCTCCGGAAAATAATGCACCATCAAATGCCGGGATCAAACAACTAGGTCACGAACCCATAAACGGGATTCCGTTTGGACGGGATGCGTGATTCAATCTCCAGAGGTGGGAGGATTGAATGGCACGTTTTGATCTGACGGATTTTGAATGGTCTGTGATCCAGCCGCTGTTGCCGAACAAGTCGCGCGGCGTTGCACGGGTGGATGATCGGCGGGTGCTGAACGGGATTTTCTGGCGGCTGCGCACCGGTGCGCCGTGGGCGGACATTCCAGCGCGCTACGGCCCGCACACCACTTGCGTGAACCGCTTCAACCGGTGGCGCAAGGCAGGCGTGTGGGATCGCATTCTGTCGGCTGTTTCAAAGGCTTACGATGGCGACATCCAAATGATCGATTCGTCGTCGATCCGCGTGCATCAACATGCGGCCAACGGTCAAAAAAACAGACGCGATCCCGTTGCATGGGTCGCTCGCGCGGCGGGCTGACCACCAAAATCCACGCGCTGGTGGATGCCTGCGGCCTGCCGATCGTCCTCAAGATCACCGAAGGCCAGGCCCATGACGGGCGTAGCGCGCAGGACATGATCGACACCGTCGAACGCGGCGACGTGCTGCTGGCCGACCGGGCCTACGACTCCAACGCCCTGCGTCAAACGCTGGCCGCGCGCGGCGCGAGAGCCAATGTGAAGCCGATGCCAAATCGCGTTGCGGCCTTGCAATTCAACAGACGGCTCTATCGCAAGCGCAATCTGGTCGAACGCTTCTTCAACAAAATCAAGCACTATCGCGCCGTCGCCACCAGATATGACAAACGTGACGACAACTTCCTCACCTCCATCAAGCTCGCCTCAATCCGCATCTGGTTGCGATTTAATGAGTCGATGACCTAGAATCCTTGCTTTACGCGCGACCGGCTTCCATCATTACGTTAAGCCCGAGGATATACTTCGCCGAAGAACGCTCCCGCAGGAGGGATTGAGGCGGCCGCCACTTCTGACCTATCTTGCCCGCTCGCAACGCGTCGCAAACTGAAAAGGCCGCGCTGAGGGCGCGGCCTTTTCTTCTGATGTGATCTTTTCGTTACCAACAGGACGCTGGCGCTGCCTATCCAGCCGCTCGGAGATTGTCGGCTGAAGATTTTCCGGAACGGCGATCAGCAACGATCTCGTAGCTGATCTTCTGTCCTTCACGCAGCGTTCCGAGTCCGGCTCGCTCAACCGCGCTGATGTGAACGAACACGTCGTTGCCGCCATCGTCGGGTTGAATGAAGCCGTAGCCCTTGGTTGCGTTAAACCACTTCACGGTTCCCATGCTCACGGGTAGTCCCTTTATCAAGTACGTATGTCGAAGCTCGCTTTTGGCGAGCTGGTGAGATCGGATTTTTGGAAGGGTCGTCAGCGTCTAAACCGGCTATACCGGTGGTAGCTAATGTCGTCCGGCCGAAAATCGCTATTCCAATATTATTCGAAGGCAGGCCCCAAAACAATCCTGACGTGCAGGATTTTTTAAGGGTTGGGTTCGCCGGGCTTTGGCTCCCATATCGGCGCAAGATTTTCCCGCGTCGACGACTACCTGCGTCGAAACTGCCCTCCGCGCGGCGGTCCACTGCGCGGCGGTCCGCCGGGGCGCTCGTCCTTGTGTCGGAAGATCAGGCGTCCTTTCTCGAGGTCGTAGGGGGACATCTCGATGGTCACGCGGTCGCCGGCCAGAGTCTTGATCCGGTTCTTTTTCATCTTGCCGGCGGTATAGGCAACGATCTCGTGCCCGGCATCGAGCTGCACCCGATACCGGGCGTCGGGGAGGATTTCGGTGACCAGTCCTTCGAACTGGATCAATTCTTCTTTCGCCATGAAGGTTCTCCGGATCGAGTGGCGGTTCAATGGAGCCGTTTCCGTTCCGATCAAATCGGAATGAGGCTCCGGTTTCTTGTCTGATGCATTCTCTAGAGCATGATCCGATCAAGTTGAATCGGACCATGCTCTAGAAATGGTTGTCTGGTCGCATTTTCTTGCGGCGAACCGGTATCCACTTCGCCGGAAAACGCTCTAGGGGTGGTACCCACTTCGAAAACGCCCTGGATCATGATGATTCCGGATCGAAGCGATCCAGACGCATCAACGCGATCGATTTCGATATTCTGAGAAGCGGGAGGCGGGCGGAAAACCGCCACGTCCTCGCCCGCTCCGGTCGTTCGAGTCTGACACTTGCATCCGTCGGGCAGCAATCCCCGTAGATGACTTCCAGGTTTGACATCCCGATTTGCCGCGACGTGGATAGCAAAGGTCGTGCTCACCCGCTAGCGCTGAGGCGGCTGACTGGATTTCAATCGCGCGGGCCGGCTTTTGCGGTGCAGGAAGGCAACCCCCTGCATTCCACCCGGCTTGCTCCCCGGTGCTGAACGGGAGGTCTCCTGCCGGCCGGATTCCGGTCGCCGGCTGGTTTGCGGCGTCCCCTTCTTGCTGCGGCGACGGCGGGAACCTTTCCCCGAGGAGGCGTCGCCCGCTCTGGCCGCATGACCGTGGGGTGCGGGGCTTCCGCCGCGATTTTGCTGGGGAGCCGGCGCCGCCTCACGCTGCCCAGATGTCCGGCGGTCTTCCCTTGGGAGGACCACGCGGATCAGTTTCTCGATATCACGGAGATAGGCCATCTCTTCCGCTCCGGCGACCAGCGAGATCGCCGCGCCATCGGTGCCTGCCCGCGCGGTGCGGCCGATACGGTGGACGTAGGTTTCCGGGACGTTCGGGAGGTCGAAATTGACGACGTGGCTGATCCCGTCGACGTCGATGCCCCGTGCCGCGATGTCGGTCGCAACCAGCGTCCGGATCTCGCCGGCCCGAAACTCCGCCAGCACCCGTTCGCGGTGGTTCTGCGATTTGTTGCCGTGGATCGCGTTGGACCTGATGCCGGACTTGGCGAGGCTTTTCACGACCTTGTCGGCGCCGTGCTTGGTCCGCGTGAAGATCAGCGCCCGGTTGACCGGTTCCTGCTTCAGAAGCTGGGCCAGGAACGCGGCCTTGCCTGCATGATCGACCTGAATGATGCGTTGGGTGATGCGGTCCACGGTCGAGGAGACCGGCGTAACCGCGACGCGGGCCGGGTCGCGCAGCATCTGGTTGGCGAGTTCCGCGATGTCCTTCGGCATGGTGGCCGAGAAAAACAGCGTCTGCCGCTTCGCCGGCAGCTTGGCGACGACTTTGCGGATGTCGTGGATGAAGCCCATGTCGAGCATGCGATCGGCTTCGTCCAGCACCAGAAATTCGACCTGACCGAGTTTCAGCCCGTTGCTTTGAACGAGATCGAGCAGGCGGCCCGGCGTTGCGACCATCACCTCGACGCCATGCATCACGGCGCGGACCTGACGTCCCATCGGGACCCCGCCGATCGCGAGGGCCGAGGTCAGGCGCAGGTGCCGGCCGTAGGCGTTGAAGTTTTCGAGAATCTGGCCTGAAAGTTCGCGCGTCGGGCTGAGCACCAGAACCCGGCAGCTCTTGGGTTGCGGCTTGATTCGATTCTGAAGCAGCCGATGCAGGATCGGCAACGCGAAGGCCGCGGTCTTGCCGGTGCCGGTCTGGGCAATTCCGACAAGGTCGCGTCCGGTGAGGGCAATAGGGATGGTTTGAGCCTGGATGGGCGTGGGCGTCAGATAATTCTCTTCCGCGAGCGCACGTGAAATCGGATCGGCGAGGCCGAAATCCTGAAAGGAGGACAAAAGGTTGCTTCTTTCCATTATGGGACCAGGCGCTCGGCCATATCGGCCGGAGCGTGCCAGGGCGTCGGTGACACCCGCGTGTTTGGGGCGTCGATTGACTTTGGCTGAAGGGGCAAGCCAGAGACCGTTAACGGCCCAGAACACGCGGCTCGCAGTGACCTGACATTTTCAAGGTCGTGTTACCATATGAAGCAGGAACGCGGCGGATTCAAGGTGAATCGTCGCGGCTCGCACGCCCAAGGTTCTCCCGCGGAGCTTTAGCCTACTCTGCGTTCCAGCCGCACGCCCTGAGCCGCGCGTGCAAATGCGCGGGCGCGGGCGCGGTGACCACCACGGGAGGCTTGTTCCTCGACAGCGGAATCGCGATCTGGCGTGCATGCAGATGCAGGCCCGGCTCGTCGAGGCGCGGGACGTATTGTTCGTTCCGCGAACGGCGTAAACTGGCCTGGGTTCCGTAGATGTTGTCGCCGACGATCGGCCAGCCCATCGCCGCGCAATGGACGCGCAGTTGATGAGTGCGGCCGGTAAGCGGTTCCAGCGACAACCAGGTCAACTGAACTCCTGCTCCGGAAACGGTGGAGGTGTCAGGAGAGGATCGCCCCAGCACTTTCCATTTCGTGGTCGACGGCAGCCCGTTCGGATCCGGCTTCTGCCACCAGCCGCGTTCTTCGTTCAGCCGCCCCAGTGGAATATCGATGGCGCCCTCATCCTCGCTCGGGCCGCCTTCGACCACGGCCCAGTAGGTCTTTGAAATCTTGCCGTGCTTGAACAGCAGGCCGAGCGAAGCCGTCGCCTTGCGGTGCCGCCCGAGCACCAGACAGCCCGAGGTGTCGCGGTCCAGCCGATGGGCCAGCACCGGCGGCCGCGGCAGGCCGAACCGCAGCGCGTCGAACGACGCTTCGAGATTGGCGCCGCCCTTGGGGCCGCGATGGACGGCGATGCCCGCGGGCTTGTCGATCACCAGCATCAGCCCGTCGCGGTGGAGGACGCGGGCCTGGATCTCCTCCGGCGTCGGCTGGGCCGTATCGACGGTTCGCTTTATTTCCGGTTGCGGCATGATCGTCGAAACGGCTAACACACCTCCACGATGAGTGACAGTTCCGAGGATCAACCGAAACAGAGCTGGTGGCGCAGGCTGTCCGGCGGCCTCAAGCGGACTTCCGCTTCGCTCGGGACGGCGGTGGCCGATCTCGTCACCAAGCGCAAGCTCGACCGCGCCATGCTCGATGATATCGAGGACGTCCTGCTGCGCGCCGACCTCGGAACCGCGGTCGCCGAACGCATCGCGGAGGCGGTCGGCGAGGGACGCTATGACAAGGCGATCTCCGCCGACGAGGTGAAGGCCGTCGTCGCGACCGAAGTGGAAAAAGTCCTCGCTCCGGTGGCGCGGCCGCTGATCATCGACGAAACGGTCAAGCCGTTCGTTATTCTGGTGGTCGGCGTCAACGGCTCCGGCAAGACTACGACCATCGGCAAGCTGGCGGCGAAGTTGTCCGCCGAGGGGCGCAAGGTGATGATGGCGGCCGGCGACACGTTTCGCGCCGCGGCGATCGACCAGTTGAAGGTCTGGGGCGAGCGAACCGGATCGCCGGTGATCGCGGGCGCGCAAGGATCGGATTCCGCGAGCCTGGCGTTCAACGCGCTGACCGAGGCGCGAAACCAGAACAGCGACGTGCTGCTGATCGACACCGCGGGCCGCCTGCAGAACAAGGCGGAGCTGATGAACGAACTGGAAAAGATGGTTCGCGTCATCCGCAGGGTCGATTCGTCGGCTCCGCATGTCGTGTTGCTCGTGCTCGACGCCACGGTCGGACAGAACGCGCTGTCGCAGGTCGAGGCGTTTCATCGCACCGCCGGCGTCACCGGGCTGGTGATGACCAAGCTGGACGGCACGGCGCGCGGCGGCATTCTGGTGGCGCTCGCGGAGAAGCATAAGCTGCCCGTGCACTTCATCGGCGTCGGCGAAGGAGTGGACGACCTCGCGCCGTTTACGGCAGGCGATTTCGCGCGGGCGGTCGCGGGGATCGAGCATTAGTTTTTATCGTGCCCGAACCCCACGGGCGGGCATGCCGGGACTACCGAAACCGCGCGAAACACCGGCTTCATCCGCTGTTGCGGATAAAGCCGGTCATAACAGGCAGGATGATGAACAAGTCGCAACCGCACCCGCTATTCAAGCTCGCGACCGAACTCGGTCCGCTGCTGGTGTTCTTCGCCGCCAATGCGAAGTTCGGGCTGTTCGTGGCAACGGCCGCGTTCATGGTGGCGATCGTGGCGGCGATGATCGCGTCCTATGCGGTGACGCGACATATCCCGCTGATGGCGCTGGTGACGGCGGTCATCGTCATCGTGTTCGGTACGCTGACGCTGGTTCTGCATGATGAGACCTTCATCAAGGTGAAGCCCACCATCATCTATGCCCTGTTCGCGGCGGTGCTCGGCGGCGGATTGCTGTTCGGCCGCTCCTTCATCGCGATCATGTTCGATCAGGTGTTCAACCTGACGCCGCGCGGCTGGCGGCTGTTGACGCTGCGCTGGGCGCTGTTCTTTGCGGCGATGGCCGTCCTGAACGAATTCGTCTGGCGGACCCAGAGCACGGACTTCTGGGTCAATTTCAAGGTTTTCGGAGCGGTCCCGCTCACCATGATCTTCGCCATGATGCAGATGCCGCTGACCCGGCGCCATCATCTGGAGCCGGCCACTCTGGAAGCCAGCGATGCCCGGGAAGGGGATGTCAGCAAGAACTGATGACTTGCCTATAAGCTGGCCGGCCGGAAAGACGAACGGGGCTGGATCAGGAGCCCGCTTTCAGGGCCTTTTCGATTTCCGGCTTCAGCACCGCTTCGATGTTCTCAGGGGTGATTTCCCCGACCAGCTTGTAGGCGATGGTGCCGTCCCGCGCGACCACGAAGGTCTCGGGCACGCCGTAGACGCCCCATTCGATGGAGGCCCGGCCATTGCTGTCGACGCCGACGACATCGAACGGGTTGCCGTAGCGGCCGAGGAAGCGGCGGGCGTTGTCGGAGGCGTCCTTGTAGTTGATGCCGACGAATTGCACGCGCCGGTCCTTGGCGAACTCGGTCAGCAGCGGCGCCTCGCTATGGCAGGGGACGCACCAGGACGCCCAGACGTTGACCAGGCTGACCTTGCCCACGAAGGTCGCGGGGTCGATCCCCGGCACCGGCTTGCCGTCCGCCATGAGGCCGGACAGTGGCGGCAGCGGGATCTGGGGCGCGGCGCGGCCGATCAGCGCCGAGGGGATTCGCGAAATGTCGCGGTCGCCGAGCCGGAACCAGAACAGGAGCGCCAGCGCGGCAAAGAGCACGAGCGGCAGCGCCATCAGCCAGCGCCGTTTCGGCGCGGCGGCGGGCGGCTCAGGGTCGGTCATTGAACCTCCGCTGCGCTGCGTCCCGATCGCCTGACCGCGCCCGCGGCTTCAAGGCCGCGCAGGCGCGCCTTCTGACGGCGGTAATCCATGATCACCCAGACAATGAGCGCGACAACCACGGCTGCGACCGACACGTAGGATGTCACGATGAATGAGGCATAGGGACCGAGCGCCATGATTGTCACGCCACCGATTTGCTGGCTTGCAGCATCTGCAAGGTGCGCACGCGCCGGCGCAGGATTTCATTCCGCATCGCCGCGATATGCAGCGTCAGGAACAGCAGGGTGAAGCCGATCGCCATCACCACGAGGGGAATCAGGAAGGCGCGGTCGAGCGTCGAGCCGCCCATGCGCACCACCGAGGCCGGCTGATGCAGCGTATTCCACCAGTCGACCGAGAACTTGATGATGGGAATGTTGACCGAGCCGACCAGCGTCAGCACCGCGGCGGCGCGCGCGGCGCGCGACGGATCCTCGACCGCGCGCCATAGCGCCATCAGGCCAAGATACATCAGGAACAGGATCAAAACCGAGGTCAGCCGCGCATCCCATTCCCAATAGGTGCCCCACATCGGTCGGCCCCACAGCGATCCCGTCAGCAGCGCGAGAAATGTGAAGGCCGCGCCGATCGGCGCTGCGGTCTTGGCCGCGACGTCGGCCAGCGGATGCCGCCACACCAGCGTGCCCAGCGCCGCGACGCTCATCACGCCCCACACGAACATCGACAGCCACGCATTCGGAACGTGGATGAACATGATCTTCACGGTCGCGCCCTGCTGATAGTCATCGGGCGCGATGGCGGACTGGTAGAGGCCGACCGCGAGCACGAGCGCGGTGACCGCCACGAGCCACGGCAGAATCCGGCCGGCAAGCGTGAGAAACCGGGAGGGGTTGGCGAGGTCAATCAACGACATGGGCACCACTGATAGTCGCCGGAGCTACCGCAGGCAATGCGGATTTGCGTCCGGTTTCCTCCTTGAGCAAAAATTGATTGGCTGCATCAAGCGCCTCAATCCAGCCCGTGCCGCAGGCTTGAGGCGGCGGCGAACGGACCGATGACCAGGCTCGCCAGCGACAGCGCGCACAGAATCGAGAACGGAGTGCCGAACGGCGATGGTCCGGACATCGCGGCATTGGAAGCGGCGACGCCGAAAATCAGAACCGGGATCGACAGCGGAAGCACCAGCACCGAGAGCAGCAGCCCGCCGCGGCGCAGGACGACGGCGAGGGCGGCGCCGACCATTCCCGTGAAGGTGAGCGCCGGCGTTCCCGCAAGGAGCGTCAGCGCCACGGCACCGGTCGCGACGGCGTCCAGGTTGAGCAGCAACCCCAGCACGGGCGTCGCGGCGACCAGCGGCAACCCTACGGCCAGCCAGTGCGCCAGCGCCTTCGCGGCGCAGACGAGTTCGAGCGGCGTGCGGCCCATGACGATCAGGTCAAGCGAACCATCATCGTGATCGGCGGTGAACAGGCGATCGAGCGTCAGCAGGCTCGCCAGCAGCGCGCCGAGCCAGAGAATCGCGGGCCCGAGTTTTTTCAGGAGCGCGAGATCGGGGCCGACCGCGAACGGCATCAGCACCACGACGGTCAGGAAAAACAGCACCCCGATCAGCGCGCCGCCGCCGACGCGCAGCGCGACGCGCACATCCCGGCGGATCACGGCGGCGAGGGCGGTCATGAAGAGGACCCTTTTCTTCTTTCCCACGAGGGAAGGAGGGGCAAGGCTCGTCGCATGTGGATTGGAGCCAACCTCATGCCGCGCCTCCGATCCGCAGTTCCCGCGCGGCGATGCCGAGCGGCGTATGGGTCGCGGCCAGAATGATGCCGCCGCCCGCGAGATGGCCGGTCATGATCGCGGCGAAGGCGGCCTGACCGGTGACGTCGAGGGCCGAGGTCGGTTCGTCCAGCAGCCAGACCGGGCGCTTGACGGCCAGGAGCCGTGCGATGGACAGCCGTCGCCGCTGTCCGGCCGAGAGATAGGCCGCCGGCAGATGCGCGACATGGTCGAGCCCGACCGCCGCGAGCGCATCCGATTCGCCCGATTTCCCGCCGCCGAGGAAATCCCGCCAGAACGACAGGTTTTCGCTGACCGTGAGCGCAGGCTTGAGGGCGTCGCGATGGCCGAGGTAATGCGCCTGTTCCGGCAGCGTCAACTCGGGATCGCCGCCTTCAAGGCTGATCGACCCGTCCGCTATCGCCAAAAGACCCGCGAGCAGCCGGAGCAGGGACGTTTTCCCCGCGCCGTTAGGGCCGGTGATCGCCACGGCGTGGCCCGACTCCGCCGCCACATCGAGGCCGGAGAACACCTCCCGTCCTCCTCTGACGCATCGCAATCCGTTCCCTGAAAGTCTCATGGCGGTCCTGTTCGCGGAACTGTCGCGTTTCTGTGTATGGCTGAAAGGCGGGGTACAAGCATTTGAGGGGCGGTGGCGGACGATCTGGAAAGACTCTATAAAACTGGAACTGATGCAGCACAAAACGCGCCGCAGCGAAACCCCGGGGGTTGGTGCGTCAGCGGTGTTTCAATACCCTATTGGTTTGCTGGCCGGTACCTCAGACGTTAATTCGGGATTTCTCACATGGCTTCGCTCGACAGCTTCAAGTGCCTGAAAACCTTCAAGGTCGGAGACAAGACTTACGCTTACTACAGTCTGCCGGCCGCGGAGAAGAATGGCCTCAAGGGCATCTCCCGGCTGCCCTATTCCATGAAGGTGCTGCTGGAAAACCTGCTGCGCAACGAGGACGGACGCTCGGTGAAGAAGGAAGACATCGCCGCGTTCGCCAAATGGCTGAGAAAGCGCAGGCTCGAGCACGAGATTGCCTTCCGTCCGGCTCGCGTTCTGATGCAGGATTTCACCGGCGTGCCCGCGGTGGTCGATCTCGCGGCGATGCGCAACGCGATGCAGAATCTCGGCGGCAAGCCTGAGAAGATCAATCCGCTGGTGCCGGTCGATCTTGTCATCGACCACAGCGTGATCGTGAACTTCTTCGGCGACAACAAGGCGTTCGCCCGCAACGTGGTCGAGGAGTACAGGCAGAACCGGGAGCGCTACGAGTTCCTGAAATGGGGACAGAAGGCGTTCTCGAATTTCGCGGTGGTGCCGCCCGGCACCGGCATCTGCCATCAGGTCAATCTTGAATATCTGGCGCAGACGGTGTGGACGCGAAAGGAAAGGCTGACGATCGGCAAGAAGACCGCCAGCACCGAGGTCGCCTATCCGGATACGGTGCTCGGCACCGATTCCCACACCACCATGGTCAATGGCCTTGCCGTCTTGGGGTGGGGCGTCGGCGGCATCGAGGCGGAAGCCGCCATGCTTGGCCAGCCGCTATCGATGCTGCTGCCCGACGTGGTCGGCTTCAAGCTGAAGGGGGCGCTGAAGGAAGGGGTGACCGCCACCGATCTCGTGCTCACCGTTACCCAGATGCTGCGCAAGCAGGGCGTCGTCGGCAAGTTCGTCGAGTTCTACGGACCTGGCCTCGATCATCTGTCGGTCGCGGACAAGGCGACCATCGCCAACATGGCGCCGGAATACGGCGCGACCTGCGGCTTCTTTCCGATCGATGCGGCGACCATCGATTATCTCAAGACGTCCGGCCGGCCGCCGGCCCGCGTCGCGCTGGTGATGAAATACGCCAAGGCGCAAGGCCTGTTTCGCAGCTCCGCTTCGGCCGATCCGGTCTTCACAGAAAAGCTGGCGCTCGATCTTGGAACGGTGGTGTCGTCGCTCGCGGGACCGAAGCGGCCGGAGGGGCGGCAGCCGCTGTCGGCGGTCGCGGATGGATTCGCCGGCGCGCTCGCCGACGAATACAGAAAGACCGACGCCGGGGCGCGATTCCCGGTCGAAGGCCGCAACTTCGATCTCGGACATGGCGACGTGGTGATCGCGGCGATCACCTCATGCACCAACACATCCAATCCGAGCGTGCTGATGGCCGCCGGGCTGCTGGCGCGCAAGGCTGCGGCGAAAGGGCTGGCCGCGAAGCCCTGGGTGAAAACGTCGCTGGCGCCGGGCAGCCAGGTGGTCGCCGAATATCTCGCGGCGTCCGGGCTTCAACAGGATCTCGACAAGGTGGGTTTCAATCTTGTCGGCTTCGGCTGCACCACGTGCATCGGCAATTCGGGGCCGCTGGCGCCGGAGATTTCAAAGTCGGTCAACGACAACGGCATCGTCGCCGCTGCGGTTCTGTCGGGCAATCGCAATTTCGAGGGCCGCGTTTCGCCGGACGTGCAGGCGAATTATCTTGCCTCGCCGCCGCTGGTCGTCGCCTACGCGCTGGCGGGCTCGGTGACCAAAAATCTCAGCCGCGAGCCGCTCGGCACGGGCACTGACGGCAAGCCGGTGTACCTTAAGGATATCTGGCCGACCTCGAAGGAGGTCAACGCCTTCATCAAGAAGTACGTGACCTCGAGAATCTTCAAGAAGAAGTACGCCGCCGTGTTCAAGGGCGATGACAACTGGCGCAAGATCCAGACCGTTGCGAGCGAGACCTATCGCTGGAACATGAATTCGACCTATGTGCAGAACCCGCCTTACTTCGATGGCATGAAGAAGGAGCCGGAGCCGATCGAGGATATCGTGGATGCGCGCATCCTGGCCATGTTTGGCGACAAGATCACCACCGATCACATCTCGCCGGCCGGTGCGATCAAGCTGACGTCGCCGGCCGGACAATATCTCAGCGAACATCAGGTGCGCCCGGCGGATTTCAATCAGTACGGCACGCGGCGCGGTAATCATGAAGTGATGATGCGGGGCACCTTCGCCAATATCCGTATCAAGAACTTCATGCTCAGGGGCGCCGACGGCGCGGTCCCGGAGGGCGGCTCGACCAGGCACTGGCCGGACGGCGAGCAGATGTCGATCTATGACGCCGCGATGAAGTACCAGCAGGAGAATGTGCCGCTTGTCGTGTTCGCCGGCGCCGAATACGGCAACGGTTCGTCGCGCGACTGGGCAGCCAAGGGGACGCGGCTGCTTGGCGTGCGCGCGGTGATCTGCGAGAGCTTCGAGCGCATCCACCGCTCCAACCTCGTCGGCATGGGCGTCTTGCCACTGACCTTCGAGGACGGCGTGTCCTGGCAGTCCATCGGGCTCACGGGGGATGAGACGGTGACGATTCGCGGCTTGCAGGGCGATCTGAAGCCGCGCCAGAAGTTGTCGGCGGATATCGTTTCCCGCGACGGCTCGCTTCGCCGCGTCTTGCTGCTCTGCCGCATCGATACGCTCGACGAACTCGACTACTATCGCAACGGGGGCATCCTGCACTATGTGCTGCGCAAACTCGCGGCTTGACCTGCTGATCCGATTCCGACATTCGCATCGCGTTCAAGCGCGCATAGCCCCTCGGACGTGCGTTTGACATTCGTATCCCGAGGGCCGCGATCGCCGGAGCGATGAATGTCAGAACGGCGCACTTGACGTATGAGGCCTTCACCGCGAATTGAGTGGCGGGCAAGCGAGGGGCAGCCTATCAAAATGCCGGCTTCTCGCATTCTTAAAGTGTGCTTTTCCTTCATGCCGCAGGCCCCCCGCCGTGCCGCGGTTTCGGTGATCTTGATGATGTCTCGTGGTGGTTTGACACGACTGTCCGGTGCGCTCGGCGTTTGCGCGCTTGTCGCGCTCAGTCGTGCAGCTTTGGCGGAGCCGCGCGCGGTGGTTGAACTGTTCACGTCGCAGGGTTGCTCCTCATGTCCGGCCGCCGATGAAATTCTGGGTGATCTTTCAAAGGACCCGTCGATCGTCGCGCTGAGCATGCCGATCGATTACTGGGATTATCTCGGCTGGAAGGATACGCTCGCGGACAATCGCTTCACCGCGCGCCAGAAAGCCTATTCGCAGATGCGCGGCGACCGCGATGTCTACACGCCGCAGGTGATCGTCAATGGATCGGCCCATGTGATCGGCAGCGATCGCGGGGCCATCGAAAGGGCGGTCCGCGATACGCAACAAAGCCAGGATGTGATGTCGGTGCCGGTTTCAATGTCGGTCTCTGGCAGGCAGCTCAATGTGTCAGTCGCATCCGCCAACGGCAAGCATCTTTCGGGTCGCGGCGAAATCTGGGTCTGTGCGGTTTCCAGGGCGGTCCCGATTGCGATCGGGCGCGGAGAGAACAGCGGCCGCGAAGTGACCTACCACAATGTCGTTAGGAACTGGCTCAAGGTCGGTGACTGGACGGGCAAGGCGGGCACCTGGGCGGTGCCAATCGAGAATATCGCCCATAACGGCGTCGATGCTGCGGTTGTCTATGTCCAGGATGGCAATCGCGAAAGACCCGGCCGGATGCTCGGCGCGGCCTACACCTTGCTGCATTGAGATTGGCTGCATTGATACGGATTCTCATTTTCCGCGACCCGAATCCTGCGCGATGAATGCGGCCTGCCTTCAGGATACTCTAAAAAGAAAAAGCCCGACACCGGGTCCGGGCTTTTGCAACTCCGAAATTGATCTCTGCGAATAGGCCCGATCCTGATGGCCCCGGGGGGCTGGGGGCTGAGGAACCGGTTCCAAAAGAATCGGGCCATCGCAGAGAATGTTTTTTCGCAGTTCAGCGGGGCGGTTGCTTGTCGGAATTTGGGCTGCATTATGATTTTACCTAACGTTCTTGTTATCCGGGCGCCGCGGTAGCGCGAGGAACAAGACAATGACGTGATCCCGCCCCTTTCCGGACTGGGAGCCGAGACCTCTTGCGACAGGTCGCAGCCGGCGCGATGATGTCATCCGACCGTGACAGGAGGCGCCGATGAGTTCGCTACCGGACGATCTTGATCCGGGCGGGAGCCGCGTGACGGAACGTGACCCCGCCCCCGTTCCCATCCCAGGCAGGGTGACGTTCAACCGTCTCGAACTCAATCGCATCCTCAATCTTTATGGACGGATGGTTGCCGATGGGGACTGGCGCGATTATGCCATCGACTTTCTCAGGGATCGCGCGGTGTTCTCGGTCTTCCGTCGCGCTTCTGAAGTTCCGATTTATCGGATCGAGAAAGATCCGCGACTGGCGCGCAAGCAGGGCGCGTATAGCGTGATCTCGGCGAGTGGCCTCATTCTGCGGCGTGGCCATGAACTCGACCGCGTGCTGCTTGTCATTGATCGCAAGCTGTCGCTGGTCTGATGCAACGACGCTCCTGCGGCCCCTGGATAAGGGGACCGCAGGATGATGCTCCGCGGAGAATTTTGCTTCTGATTCCATCAGAAGCAAAAAGGCTCGATCCTAGGTGGCGTTGCTGACCAGCTTGATCCTCGGCGCCGTAGCCTCGATGAGGTTTCGATAGGAGTCGAGATAATCCAGCGCCATGCGCCGCGCCGTGAATCGCGCTTCGAACTCCGCCCGGATGGCTCCGCGATCGAGCGTCGTCAGGCTGTGGACCGCGGCAACCGCGCTGATCTCGTCTTCGACGATAAACCCCGTTCGTCCATCCGTGATGATCTCGGCGACGGAGCCACGATTGTAGGCGATGACGGGAGTGCCGCACGCCATCGCTTCTATCATCACGAGGCCGAACGGTTCAGGCCAGGCGATCGGCACCAGCAGCCCGATGGCTCCGCTGAGAAAGTCGGGTTTCTCGTGGTCGCTGATCTCGCCGATATATTCCACCAGCGGATGATCCATCATCGGACGGATGCATTCATCATAGTAGTCCTGATCGGCGCGATCGACCTTAGCGGCGATCTTGAGCGGGATGCCGCACCGAAGCGCGATCCTGATGGCGCGGTCGACGCCTTTCTCCGGAGCGATGCGGCCCAGCACCGCGAGGTAGCTCGGCTTGACCGGGCGGGGCGTCAACAGCTTTTCGGGGAGTCCGTGATACACGGTACGAAGCCAGCGGGCTTGCGGCGCCGGGCGGCGTTGTGCGTTCGAGATCGAGATCAAGGGAATTGAAGAAAATGCGTTGAATACCGGCTGGAGCTCCGGGAGGTCGAGGCGGCCGTGCAGCGTGGTGAGAAAGGGTGTTGGTTGTCTCGAAAACAGTGAGAAGGGGTAGTAGTCGAGGTGAAAGTGGAGAAAATCGAACTCTTCATCGTCACATTTCCGGCGGACCCGTTCCAGCATCACCATGTGAAGGGCGTTAGGATCGCGTACGGCGCCATCCAGGCGTAGAGCCCTCGGCCAGGTCGCATCAAGTCGGGCCGACGTAAGAGAATCGCCGCTGGCGAAAAGGGTCACGTCGTGGCCGAGGGCAACGAGTTCTTCCGTCAGCCAGTGCACAACTCGTTCAGTGCCGCCATACAGCTTCGGAGGAACAGCTTCCGTCAACGGAGCAACCTGCGCGATGCGCATCTATCAGTCTCCTGTAATTGTTCATGTCTCGTCGGCGAGTGGAGGCGTCAGGGTTGTCGGGACAAAGGAACGTTCTCGGATTTGAGAGGTTCCTTTCTTCCGTGCGACTTCTTCCACATTGTCGTCTTGGTGATGCCATCACTCCCCTGCAGACAACCTATGCAGGCTTTGCAACGAAGTTTGTGCGCATTGACGGCTTTTCTGAGGGGCTTGTGCGGCATTGTCGAACATCTTCCGAGAAGACGTTTTCGCTCTTTACTCTGATCAACTTCACAGCACGGTAGGGATGCATGGACGATCTTTCGGAGTACGCCAGTCGGCCCTTTGCATTCGTGATGCGTTATTGCCGCCGGCGGTCAGCGTCGCACATCGCGATCCTTTCATGCGTCGTCGCGGCGGTGGTGTGTTCAGTCGGGACGCAGTACGGCGTCAAATCGCTGGTCGATGCGCTGACGCGCGGGCCCGGTCATAGCGGGGCGGTATGGCTGGCGTTCATCTTTCTCGTGACGCTGATCGCTGCCGACAACTTGCTCTGGCGCGTCGCGAGCTGGGTCGCGAGCTTCACATTCGTCGGCGTCACCGGCGACCTGCGCCGCGATATTTTCAGGCATCTGACAGGTCATGCGCCGAGTTATTTCGCTAGACGGATGCCGGGGATGTTGACGAGCCGCATCACGGCGACCTCGAACGCGGTCCATACCGTCGAGAACATGCTGGTCTGGAATGTACTGCCGCCCTGTATCGCGACGGTGGTTGCGATTGCGCTGATCGGTACGGTCAGTCTTCCGATGGCGGCCGGGCTGGCGCTCGTCGCCGTCTTCATGGTCCTCGTCATGTTCGGAGTGGCCGCCGGGGGGAAGACCCTGCATGACGATTACGCCGACAAGGCTGCGATGGTTGATGGCGAGATGGTCGATGTCGTCAACAACATGCCGCTGGTGAGGGCCTTCTGCGGGACCGACCATGAACTGGACAGGTTCAATGCCACGGTCGGCCGCGAAATGAGCGCGCGCGGACGTAGTCTTCGTTATCTGGAGAAGCTCAGGATCGCTCATGCCGTCATCACCATCGTGCTGACCATTTCGCTGCTGGCGTGGGCCATTACGCTGTGGCAACGCGGTAGCGTCACCACCGGGGACGTCGTGCTGGTCTGCACGCTCGGCCTGTCGATTCTGCACGCCACCAGAGATCTCGCCGTCGCGCTCGTGGACGTCACCCAGCACGTGGCGCGGCTGTCGGAAGCCGTCGCGACGCTGCTGGTCCCGCACGAGCTGACCGATCATCCCGAAGCCAGGCCGTTACGAAAGAACGGCGCGGCCATCGCCTTCAACAATGTTTCGTTTCGATATCCGGGCGGCCGATCCGTTTTCGAGCGCTTCAACCTCAGGATACAGCCGGGACAGCGGGTCGGGCTGGTCGGAGAGTCCGGCGGCGGCAAGTCGACGCTGTTCGTCCTGTTGCAGCGGTTCTACGATGCGGAACGCGGAAGCGTGACAATCGACAACCAGGATATCTCGCGCGTGACGCAGCACAGCCTGCGCGAGGCCATATCCGTGGTGCCGCAGGACATTTCACTGTTTCACAGGACCATTCTGGAGAACATCCGTTACGGTCGTCCGACGGCGACCGACGACGAGGTGCTGCGCGCAGCCAGCGCCGCGCGTTGTGATTTCGTCGACAATCTCCCCGAAGGATTCGCGACCATGGTCGGCAACCGCGGCGTGAAGCTTTCCGGAGGCCAGCGCCAGCGTATCGCTATCGCACGGGCTTTCCTCAAGGATACGCCGATCTTGCTGCTTGACGAGGCCACCGCAGCGTTGGACAGTGAGTCCGAGGAGGCAGTCCGCGAGGCGCTCGGCAGCTTGATGCGAGGCCGTACAGTGATCGCGATCGCGCACCGGCTTTCGACTTTGCGCAGTTTCGATCGTGTGGTCGTGCTCAAGAACGGCAGAATCATCGAAGACGGCCAGCCCGCTTGTCTGATGCGCAAAGATGGACACTATCGAAACCTCGTCGCCAAGGAGATGAGCCGCCTTGCTGTTCACGCGGCTTGAACCCTGATCTCCGTCAGGCGTCGGGCGCTGGACGGAGCCGCATGATCAGGAATTCGGCAGGGGGTAGATGATGGCGACAAAACGTGCGGCTCGAATGACGAGCGCGCCGTCCGAAGCTCTCTCGGAATCGCCTTTCTATATTCCGATGACCGGGCCGTCGGCGCGTCCGCGCCGCACGCTTAAACACGATGACACCTTCGTCGTGCTGGACAGCCATGGTGATATCGGCGCTTCGGCGGGAGGCCCGGACGGGCTGTTCAATTCCGACACGCGATACCTCGCCCGGCTGGAGTTGCATCTCAACGACATGCAGCCGCTTCTGCTCGGCTCCAACCTGCGCAACGACAATTCCGGCCTCACGGTCGATCTCACCAATCCCGATATCTATGACGGCGACCGGATCGTATTTCATAAGGATACGATCCATATCGTGCGCACGACCTTTCTCTGGCGGGGAACGGCGTATCAGAGGATCGGTTTGCAGAATCACGGCGAGCAGACTGCAAGCATCGCCCTCTCCCTCCGATTCGACAATGATTTCGCCGACCTGTTCGAGGTTCGGGGCGAGCGCCGCGAGCGTCGCGGGACAGGCGCCAGCGAATTGGCAGATCCCGCCACCGTCGTTCTGTCCTACACTGGTGTCGACGACATCGTTCGGACCTCGCGCCTGCATTTCGCGCCACGGCCGACGCGGCTGACGGTCAACAGCGCGGTCTATCAGATCGATCTTCCCCCGCAGCAGACCACCGAAATCTTTCTCACCGTGTCCTGCAACAAGCCGGAGACGGAGAGGCCGGTTGCGTTCTACCGGGGCTTGCTGGCGCATCACCGTGAGATGCGGCGCGCCTGGTCTCATACGACGAGTATCGAAACCTCGAACGACGTCTTCAACGAGGTGTTGTGCCAGTCGATGGCCGATCTGAATATCCTGATGACGCAGACGCCGCAGGGCCGCTATCCCTATGCCGGGATCCCCTGGTACTCGACCACGTTCGGGCGCGACGGCCTCATCACGGCCTTGCAGATGTTGTGGATCGACCCCGGCATCGCGCGCGGCGTTCTCCGGAGGCTTGCGGCCTTTCAGGCGAAAACCGTCGATCCTCTCGCGGATGCCGAGCCGGGAAAAATCCTTCACGAAATGCGCGGCGGCGAAATGGCGGCGCTGCGCGAAGTGCCTTTCGAACGCTACTACGGCAGCGTCGATTCCACGCCGCTGTTCGTGCTGCTCGCAGGGCTTTACGTCGAACGTACGGGCGACGAGTCGATCCTGAAAGAGCTATGGCCGGCGATCGAGGCCGCGCTCGGCTGGATCGATGGCCCCGGCGATCCGGATGGCGACGGCTTTGTCGAATATCGGCGCGCATCCGAGCAGGGGCTCGCCAATCAAGGCTGGAAGGACTCGTTCGACGCCATCTTCCATGCCGATGGCACGCTTGCCGAGGGCAATATCGCGCTTGCGGAGGTGCAAGGTTACGTCTTCGCCGCCAAGCGGGCGGCGGCGCGGTGCGCGCGCGCGCTAGGCCTGACCGATCGGGCCGGTGAACTGGATCGCGCCGCGGAGCGTCTGGCGCGCCGGTTCGAGGAGACGTTCTGGTTGCCGGATCTGGGGACCTACGCGCTGGCGCTGGACGGGGAAAAACGTCCCTGCCAAGTGCGGACGTCGAACGCCGGGCAATTGCTGTTCACCGGCATGGTCCGTGAAGATCGGGCGCGCCTGGTCGCCGCCGATCTGATGCGGCCTGCTTTCTTCACCGGATGGGGAATCCGCACCGTTGCTCTTGGGGAAGCGCGCTACAATCCGATGTCCTATCACAACGGCTCGATCTGGCCGCACGACAACGCGCTGATCGCGCTCGGGCTCGGGCGGTATGGCCTCAAGCACTCGGTGGAGCAGGTTTTCAAGGGGCTGTTCGATGCCGCTTCCTATATGGATTTGCGGCGGCTGCCGGAGCTGTTCTGCGGCTTCCGGCGTGAACCGCGGCGTGGGCCGACGCTTTATCCCGTCGCCTGTCTGCCGCAGGCATGGGCGAGCGCAACGCCGTTCACGCTGCTGGAAGCGGCGCTGGGCCTGGAGTTCGACCCCGCAAGGAGCGAGATCAGGCTGCGCAATCCACGGCTCCCGGCATTTCTCAACGAGATGATCCTGCGGCGTCTGCATCTTGGCGAATCCACCGTTGATCTGCGTCTGCGCCGGCATGATGAGGACGTGTCGGTTGAGGTGCTGCGGACGCAAGGCCACGTCCAGGTATCGATGGTGCTGTCCCGTTAGGGCATGATCCAGACCCGAAGAGCCGCTTCAGCGCAAAGTGGAAACCGGTTTTCGGATAAGATCATGCTCAAGGAAAAAGATAAGCGACGAGTCCCGTTCAACGCAGTTGAAACAGACTCTATAGCGTTTTCTTCACGCGAACCGGTGTTCATCCTCGTGACAAGCCCGAGGACATGCTTCGCTCGAAAACGCTATAGATAGGACGGTCATGGGCCGCGTCTCTCAAGCTCCTTGATCCGCGCCTCGTATTCTTCGGCAAGCTTGAGCAGGCGCTTTTCGGTGAACGGATCGGTTCCCTTTGCGAGGCGGCGGCAGCGTTCTGCCTGTTGCTTCAGAAACTCGATATCCATGACGTCATCAGCGTTATGAATTTCGTGGGATCAGTCGGCCTCAATGTTCGCGATCACAGCCGGCCGGAGAGCGGAACGAGACGGAGGCTCTGCATGAGCGCGTATGCCTAACCCGCGTCGGAGTCTTGCGTTCCTCGATCTTGCACAAGTAACCGCCCCATGCCTCGATGGCGGATCGGTCAGGGAGAGGAGGAGGCTGCTCCTGGAGCCTTTTCGCTTCTGACGGGATAAGAAGCGAGGCTCTCAGATCTTGGTTTAACGCGTTTTCTTCACGCGAACCGGTGTTCATCCTCGGGACAAGCCCGAGGATACGCTTCGCTCGAAAACGCTCTTAAAACTCCCCGCGCAGCCGTCCGGAGAACACATGCACAGGACCACGATCGGCGTTATAGCCAGGGTTCGTGATGAACTGATAGTCCGCCGTCAGGGTGACCCACCGGTTCAGCGCAAAGGCATAATACGTCTCCAGTATGCGCTCGCGGCGATAGTTGAGCCGGCCGTCGCCGATCAGAACGCTGAGGCCGCCGGCGGCGATGAAGTCGCGATGATCGCGTGACAGCGCGTTGATCGCGCCGCCGATGCCGATCGTATCCTCCGGCCGGCCCCAGCCTGTTCCCTTGATCGAGGTCCCGAGCGAGAGGCTGGCGTCGATGTCGGTGAACGCCATGATCTCGGTCCGGCCGTCATTCCAGCTCCAGCGGCCGAATAGCCCGATGTCGTCGGTGACGGCCTGCTCGACGTTGATGGCGTATCCGTACTTGATCCGGCCCATGCGGGTCCGCGAGATATCGAGATTGGCGGGATCGTTCAGCGCTTCACGATAGCTGCCCATGAAGGCGCTGTTGAGCCAGCCGAGGGAGCGGAGCCTGCCGGGCCGGCCGAACAGAGAGAAGCGTGTCTCCAGTTCCACCACATACTCGCCGCGCCGGAACACCTGGGTGTCGAAACTGTCGGCGTTCGATTCCGAATTCATCAGGAAATAGCCGCCGCGCAGCGCCCACTGTTTCTGATTGAGTTCGGCAGTCACGCCGTAGGTCAACCCGAGCCTGTCGGCGGCATAGTCGAAGGCGCCCGGCGCCCACAGTGACCAATTCATGAAATCAGCGCGGGTGTCCTTGGCATAAACGTTGCCGTCGAACATGTCGATGACCGCCATCTTGCCGGCTTGCAACGTCAGTCGCGAGATATCGGCCTTGCCCGCGATCTGCCCCGGATCGCTTGCCAGGTCTTCCTGCTCTCCGCCGAAACCGAAGGTCTGGCGCACGAACAGCCGCGAGGTGTTGTAGCGCGGATAGGGGAAGTTGGATTTTTGCGCCTCGCCGCTCGGAAAGCCCGCGACGCCGACGGTGTCGCTGAGGCCGAAACCCTGAAGCAGTTCGGGATTGTAGTAGACTTCACCGCCGTCCCAGAGGCGTGCGTTCAGAAACAGCGCGTTGCTCCACGTCGCCTGATGCTGTGCGGCCGGGCTCAGGCTGTTGGGGCCGCTGTAGGGCGCGCGGAAGGACGGATACCCCTGTCCGAGATAGACGGTCTGGCCGTGAACCTCCCAGCGGTCGGATTCCAGGCCGGCCGGCGGCTCCGCCGGGCCCGTGCCCGGCAATGATCCGCCGAGCCTGCGGTTGAGGCCGACGCGGATCGATTGAAAGTTCATGGTCGCGGCATATTGCGCGGCCGACGGAAACTGAACGCCCGTTCCCTCGAATTGATAGTGGAGGTATTCAAGCCGCGCGCTCCAGTATGGCGCGAAGGCGTATTCAAGCCCCGCGCCGGCGACCCAGCCGAAGCGGGCATCCAGCATCTTCTCCTGATCGCCCGAGGGAAGATCGTTCAGATAGCGGTCGCCGGCGAAGGCGAGGCCGCCGGTGGCGTAGGCAAGCCAGGGACCCGCGGCATAGCCGAACCGCGCGCGCGCCGTTCCGATGAAATCCCATTGGTGCGTGATGTCGGAACGCGCTGTCGCGAGCCCTGAGACGAACGAATTGGACTCGATGTAGCTCGGAAACGAGACGTCGGCTTCAAGGCCGAGCAGCAGCCCCGACGGCAGCCGGACATTGTAGCCGGCCTGAATGCCGCCGATCAGTCCGCCGAACACGTTGCGGCCGGCGGCCGGTGCGGGATCGAAGAGTGTCGCGGCCGATCGGCCGCCACCAAATCCGGCGTGGCCGCCGACATAAAAGCCGGACCAGTCGATGGCGGTCAGGGGGCGCGCTTTCCTGACCGCGGGAAAGTCCGCCGCCTGCGCGAACCCGTTCTGCGCCAGCAGGCTCGCCGCAAGGCCGGCGAGGGCGCATGTCGCCCGCTTCAACGCCTGCGCCGGCTGGATTTGCCGAGGCCTGTTTGATCGAATCCCTTTCACCGGGCGCTCCAGTCAGACCGGCGCTTATCCGCAAGGATTAGCCTGGCGAGGCCGTCGTTTCCCTGGCGGGACACCTGATTTGCGCCAGTCGTTAAGTGATCCAGAGGCAACGCCATCCGCCCAGAAATCCCATCCGGCTATGACAGAGGTGCGACAGGACGTTTGCGCGCGGCAACGCGGGAGACGGAAGAACACCGGCGAACCTGTGACCGATTATTTTGATCATGCTCAAGTGCGACCGCCCGGACCGCCTGTCAACGCCGCCGGGTCGAACCTCGCCACGTCCGCCAGCAACTCGCAGAACGCGCGGGCGCCGTGCGCGAGCAGCCGCTCTCCCTTCTCCGCGGAGGCCTGCGTCGCGTCGCCGGCGGCCCCGCTGGGATGAAGGTCCTGAGCCTGCCATGCGAAAGGCGCGGGCCGTTGTGTGCCGAGCCAGCGATAGGTTTTCTCGATCGCAATGCTTGCGGGGCTGAAATCGGCTATGCGGTCGCTGCGGACCCGGTCCGGGTAGCGGGCCAGCATGATCGAGGTTTCGACCGCGCCGCCGTGAACGCCGTGGCGCAGCTCCTGCGCATCGAACAGGCCGTCGGGCACGCCGAAGCGCGCCCACGCCGTGGTGACCGCGAGCATCCGATGCCGCGCGCGCAAGTCCTGCGCCACCATCGACATCGCGGCGCTGTTGCCGCCATGGCTGGATACCATGACGATCTTTCTGATTCCGCGCCGCGCGGCCTCTTCGCCGAGCGCGGTCCAGGCCCTGAGCGCCGCCTCGTTGGACAGCGTCCGGGTGCCCGGAAAATCCATGTGCTCCGTGGAAATGCCGATCGGCTGCACCGGCAGGAAAGTCGCCGGGATCTCCTGCGGCAGCCATTCGCGGACCTTGGCGAGGTAAGCCTCCGCGATCAGCACGTCGGTGGTGAGTGGCAGATGCGGTCCGTGCTGCTCGGTGGCCGCCAGCGGCAGCACCGCGATCCAGTTTGCAGCGGCTTCGGGTGCAACGCCGGGCCAATCGATGGCCAGCCAGTCGAAGGGGGGCGTTGGGATCATTTCGCGCGGCGTTTCATTGAACGGGAATGCAGGTTATAGCGTTGTTTCAAGCGGCATGGACACCGTTTCGCGCCAAGGCGCGTTCAAATCAAAGCCATAATGCCCGCTTCATGGGCCAGAACGATCGAGGAGCCGAAGGATGAGCCTTGCCTTTTTGCTGCGAAGACTGACCGTCGCAATCGGGCTTGCGCTTGGCGTCGCCTCATCCGCCGCGGCCGAACCGGCGCTGGACAGGGTCTCCTTTGGCACCAACTGGGTGGCGGAGGGTGAGCACGGCGGTTTCTTTCAAGCCCTGGCCGACGGCACCTACAGAAAATTCGGTCTCGACGTGACCATCGTTCCGGGCGGCCCGAATGTGAACAACCGGGTTCTGCTGATCGCCGGCAAGCTCGACTTCTTCATGACCGCGAACACCCTTCAGTCGTTCGATGCGGTCGCCAACAACGTGCCGGTCGTGGCGGTGGCCGCGATGTTCCAGAAGGACCCGCAGGTTTTTCTCGCCCACCCGGAATCGAAGGTGACAACGATCGAGGACCTGAAGCCGCTTAATCTGTTCATCTCCAAGGAAGGCATCGCAAGCTACTTCCAGTGGCTCAAGTCCGAGTATGGATTCAGCGCCGGGAAGATCAGGCCTTACACGTTCAACGCGCAGCCTTTTCTGGCCGACAAGAAAAGCGCGATGCAGGGCTACGTGACATCCGAACCGTTCGCGGTGGAACGGCAGGCCGGCTTCAAGCCGACCGTGATCCTGCTCGCGGATGCCGGGTTCAATCCGTACTCGACCCTGATCGAGACACGCCGCGATCTGGTCGAGACCAAACAGGATCTGGTGCAGCGGTTCGTTGATGCCTCGATCATCGGCTGGTACACCTACCTCTACGGCGACAACACCGCCGGCAACGCCATGATCAAGAAGCTCAATCCCGAAATGACCGACGACCTTCTGGCGTATTCGGTGGCGAAGATGAAAGAGCACGGCATCGTCGACTCGGGCGACTCCTTGCGCGACGGCATCGGCGCCATGACCGATGTGCGTTATGCTGGTCTGTTCGACCAGATGGTGCGGGCCGGCGTGGTGCGACGGGATCTCGATTACCGCAAGGCATACACCCTGCAATTCGTGAACAAGGGTGTCGGTCTGGATTTGCGACCCAGGAACTTGCAGATCAAGTGACGGAAGCCGCGTTACATGATCGATCACGCAATAGCGTCCTACCCATCCGGCGTGGGCCCGCGCGCCGGCGACGCGGTGAGCCTGAAAGGCGTTACCAAACGCTATGACCGCGGCGTCGTGGCTTTGGGACCTGTCGATTTCAATGTCCGCAAGGGCGATTTCGTGTCGCTGCTTGGGCCGTCCGGCTGCGGGAAATCGACCGCGCTGCGGATCATCGCCGGATTGAGCGAGCCGACGTCCGGCAGGGTTCAGCTTGCCGGCGGCGGGCGCTCCATCGGCTTCGTGTTTCAGGAGCCGACGCTGATGCCGTGGGCGACCGTGCGCGACAACGTGGCGCTGCCGTTGAAGCTTTCGCGCCCGCGGCGGGCCGACATCGGCGATCGGGTCGAGGTTGCGCTGGCGAGGGTGGGGCTGGCGGAGTTCGCCGCCGCCTACCCGCGCCAACTGTCCGGCGGAATGAAGATGCGGGTCTCGCTTGCCCGCGCGCTCGTCACCGATCCGGACGTTCTTCTGATGGACGAGCCGTTCGCGGCGCTTGACGAGATCACCCGTTTCCATCTCAACAACGATCTGCTCGCGTTGTGGCGCGGCTTGCGCAAGACCGTCATCTTCGTGACCCATTCCGTGTTCGAGTCGGTCTACCTCTCCCGCCGCGTCGTCGTGATGACGCCGCGTCCGGGCCGCATCTGCGCTGAATACGCCATCGACACCGCCGAGCCGCGGCGTGAGGATTTCAGGACCTCGGCGGAGTACGCCGCGTATTGCCGCGAGGTGTCGTCCGCGTTGTCCCGGGCCGTGGCTGGAAGAGCGCGGCGATGACGTCACCATCCCCGCCTGCGCCGACCGGCAGCGAGGCATCGGCGCGCGATTCGCTGAGGCCGGCGGTGCGTGTGCTGCTGCCGCTCGCGGTGTTGGGCGTCGGCGTTCTCGCGTGGGACGCGCTCGTGCGCTTCAAGGACATTCCGCCCTATGTGCTGCCGGGCCCGGGCCTGGTGGCGGCGACGCTGGTGCAGGACTGGCCGATCCTGTGGCGCTCGCTGCTGACGACCCTGCTGACCACGATGGAGGGCTTTATCGCCGCCGCCATCGGCGGCGTCGCGCTCGCGCTGCTGTTCAACCAGTCGAAATGGCTGGAGCAGGCGCTGTTGCCCTATGCGATCATCCTGCAGGTCACGCCGGTGATCGCGATTGCGCCGCTGCTTCTGATCTACCTGCCGCAGCAGACGGCGGTTGTGGTTTGCGCCTGGATCGTGGCCTTCTTTCCGGTGCTGTCGAACACCACGCTCGGCCTCAATTCGGTGGATCGCAATCTCGCCGGGCTGTTCCGGCTTTATGGCGCATCGCGGATGCAGACGCTGCGTTATCTGAAGCTGCCGGCCGCTCTGCCGTACATTCTCGGCGGATTACGCATCGCCGGCGGCTTGTCGCTGATCGGCGCGGTGGTTGCTGAAATCGCGGCCGGTTCGGCTGGCGCCGGCTCGGGCCTCGCCTACCGGATCGCGGAGTCAGGCTACCGGCTCAACATTCCCCGCATGTTCGCGGCGCTGCTGTTGCTCTCGGTGGCGGGCATTGTCATTTATATGTGCCTCGCGGCAGTATCGCATCTGATGCTGCGGCGCTGGCATGAAAGCGCGCTCGGGAAGGAAAAATGATGGCCGCGCCTGTCTTTGCGGACAACGTCGATGGCGGCGCGTCCGTGTTGCGGAAACGGAGAGCCGTCCTGGTCGCCGCCGCGCTGCTGATGTCCTGCGGACCAGCCCTATCGCAGGATTCACCCGCCCTGAAAAAGAACATGATCGGGCAATGGGAGCTGTCCACGACCGAGCGCAGCAGGACCTGCGTGGTGACGCTCAAGGGCGAGACGGCGCCGCAAGGTCTTAAGCTCGACCTCGAGCCGGGCTGTGTGGCGTCATTGCCGTTCACGAAGGACATTGCAGCCTGGACCGTCGCGGGCCTCGATATCGTGCGCTTGCAGACCGCGACCGGAGAGTCGGTGATCGATTTCACCGAAGTCGAGAGCGGGATTCTCGAAGGCCGGCGGGAGAATGATGGCATTTACATCCTGCAAAATCTCGCAGAGGCCCGCTCGCTCGCCCGCTCGATGGACCAGATGATTGGCGACTGGGCCTTCGTTCGAAGCAACGGTCAGCCGATCTGCGGCATCACGCTGACCAATACCGAAGCCCCGCCTGACAGCTTCCAGGCCTTCCTTAAACCCAAATGCGATCCGGCGATCGCGGGATTCAAGCCGGAGGTTTGGCGTCTCGATCGCGGTGAGATCCTGCTGATGTCGGCGGGCGGCGAGACCTGGCACTTCCAGGCCGACGACAATGCGCAGTGGCGGCTGGTTCCCGACAGCGCCAATCCGCTGATTCTCATTCGGCGGTAATCCTGAAGCCGTTTCCGTTCCGATGGAATCAGAACGAGGCCCCGGATTCCCATCAGAAGCGAAAAGGCTCTACATCAGCCGCAGCCCCTTCAGGCTGGAATGACCGTTCTTGCCGACGATGATGTGATCGTGCACGGAAATACCGAGCGGCGACGAAATGTCGACGATCGATTTGGTCATCTGAATGTCGGCTTGCGATGGCGTCGGATCGCCGGAGGGATGGTTGTGCACCATGATGATCGCGGTCGCCGATAGTTCGAGCGCGCGCTTGACGACTTCGCGCGGATAGACCGGCGTGTGATCGATGGTGCCGACCTGCTGCACCTCGTCGGCGATCAGCTGGTTGCGTTTGTCGAGGAACAGGATGCGGAACTGTTCCTTGTCGGCGAACGCCATCGAAGTCCGGCAATAGTCGATCACCGCGGTCCATGACGACAGCACGGTCCGCTGCTTCAACTGTCCCTTGGCGACGCGGCTTGCGGTCGCCGCGATCAGCTTGATCTCGATGATCGCGGCCTCGCCGAGCCCGCTGATCTCGCGGAGCCGGGCGTCGGGCGCATGAACCACCTCGGCGAATGATCCGAATCGGCCGATCAGGGATTTGGCCAGCGGTTTGACGTCGCGGCGGGGTAACGCGCGAAACAGCACCATTTCGAGTAATTCGTAGTCGCTGAGCGCGTCAGGCCCGGCGTCCCGGAAGCGTTCCCGCAGCCGTTCGCGATGGCCGTGATAGTGCGGCGCTTCGGCAAATCCTGAAGGGTTGTCGGCGTTGGCGGGCATCGGATGGAGCAAACCATTCCTGGTGGTCCGATTCCGGTTCTAACATTCGCGTCCCGTTTCAGCGAGCCTTCTTGCGAATGTCAGGATCGAAGGGACCCCAAATATAAGCTGCCGGTGGAGGTTTGAATCTGACATTTGCGCCCGGGACGCGCCGGCGCGGGCGCGAATGTCGAAGTCACTCCACTCGTTTCCACAACCTTGCCGTGGCTCGCGGTATTTGCAACCCCCATTCGGGACGGCGCGTGACGAAAGCGTACGCGATCCGCGCGATCTGCTGTCCGGCTCGAGGTTCAGCCTTCTCAGGTGGGCTTGTCGAGTTGACGCGGCGACAGCGTGAAGATCTCAACCCCCGTCTGGGTCACGCCGACCGAATGCTCGAACTGCGCCGACAGCGAACGATCGCGGGTGACGGCGGTCCAGCCGTCGGACAGGATTTTCACATGCGGTTTGCCGAGGTTGATCATCGGCTCGATGGTAAAGAACATTCCGGGCCTGAGCCGCACGCCGTCGCCGGGCCGTCCGACATGGATGATGTTCGGTTCATCGTGGAATATGCGGCCGAGCCCGTGGCCGCAGAAATCGCGGACGACGCTCATGCCCTGGGGCTCGACGAAACTCTGGATGGCGTGACCGATATCGCCGGTGGTCGCGCCGGGCTTGACCGCCGCGATGCCGCGCATCATCGCTTCATAGGTTATATCGATCAGCCGCTCGGCCTTGCGTGCGATCGGGCCGACCGGATACATGCGGCTGGAATCGCCGTACCAGCCGTCGACGATCAACGTGACGTCCACGTTGACGATATCGCCCTCTCTCAGGACGCGATCGCCGGGCATCCCGTGACAGACGACGTGATTGACCGAGGTGCAGGTTGAGTAGCGATAGCCGCGATACATCAGCGTCGCCGGATAGGCGCCGTGACTGAAGGCGAACTCACGAACGAGATCGTCGATCTGCGAGGTGAGGACGCCGGGTTTCACGAAATCGGCGAGTTCGTCGAGACAGCGCGCCGTCAGGGCTCCGGCGTTGCGCATTCCGGCGAAACCGCTCGGGCCGTGCAGCTTGATCTGTCCGGTCTTTCGCAGGGGGGTTTCGGAGGCTTCGACGTAACTCATCAACTGATCTGAATCCGGATGAACGAAAGTTGCTGCCTCCTAATCTAATGGATGGCGCTGCCAGCGCAAGCTGAAGCCTTCATGCGGCGCGGCCAGGTGCCGACGTCGCGGCCTGGCGCACAAATAAGGCCGACCGGCAGAAAATCGATTGGCGCGCTGCGGCACCGGCGATAAGGATGAAAGCGCTCGTGTTTACCGCTTCGGACCTCTGATGGCATCCCTGGATTCGGTCAGTCTGGCCATCCTGCTTGGCGCGATTCTGGTCATGGCCGGAATTCTGTCGAGCCTGCTGGCGTTGCGGTTTGGCGCTCCCTTGCTGCTCGTCTTTCTGTTCATAGGCATGTTGGCGGGTGATTCCGGGCCCGGCGGCCTGTCATTCAGCGACGTCCAGAACACCTATCTCGTGGGGTCGGCCGCGCTGGCGCTGATCCTGTTCGACGGCGGTCTGAAGACCCGGTTCCAGAGCATCCGCACGGTGCTGGCGCCCTCGATGGTGCTCGCCACGCTGGGCGTGCTGCTGACCGCACTGGTCACGGCGCCGGTCGCCAGATATGCGCTCGATCTCAACTGGACCGAGGCGCTGCTGATCGGCGCGGTCGTCGCCTCCACCGACGCGGCCGCGGTGTTCCTGCTGGTCCACGCGCAAGGGCTGCGGCTGCGTCCGCGGGTTGGCGCGACGCTGGAGGCGGAGTCCGGCACCAACGACCCCTTCGCGGTGTTTCTCACGCTGATGCTGGTCGAGTTGATCTCGGTCGGCGACAGTTCGGTCTGGCATGTGGTGATCGAGTTTCTCCGGGAGTCCATGCTGGGCGGCATTGTCGGTGTGATCGGCGGACGGCTCGTGGTCGTCGCCCTGAATCGGGTGGCGCTTCCCCAGGGGTTGCATGCGCCGTTCGTCACGACCGCGGCGCTCGTGATTTTCGGGGTGGCGCAGATATTTCATGCATCGGGATTTCTCGCGGTCTATCTCGCGGGAATCATCATCGGCAATCGTCCGACGCGCGCGCACAGTTCGGTGGTGACGTTCCTCGACGCCGCGACCTGGCTGGCGCAGATCGTGATGTTCGTGTTGCTCGGCTTGCTGGTCTCGCCGTACCGCCTGATGGACAGCGCGCTTCCGGCGGTGCTCGTCGCGTTCGTGCTGATGCTGGTGGCGCGGCCGCTCGCGGTCTTTTTATGTCTCGCGCCGTTTCCCTTTAACTGGCGGGAAAAGCTGTTCATTGCCTGGACCGGGCTGCGGGGGGCGGTTGCGATCTTTCTTGCCTCGATTCCGATGCTGGTCGGCCTGTCGAAGGCGTATCTGTATTTCGACGTCGCGTTCGTCGTGGTGATCATCTCGCTTTTGCTGCAGGGCTGGACGCTTGCTCCGGCCGCCCGGCGACTGCATGTGGCGTTGCCGCGGGCCGACCGGGGGCCGCGCCGCGTCGAACTCGATTTGCCGGGACAGCTCGAACAACAGTTGGTCGGCTATGCGGTACGACCGACAAGCCTGTTTCTTCGGCGCGGGCTGATTCCGTCGTGGTCGAAGCCGACGCTCGTGATTCGCA
The DNA here is from genome assembly GCF_000012725.1 of Nitrobacter winogradskyi Nb-255. Classification (NCBI taxonomy): domain Bacteria; kingdom Pseudomonadati; phylum Pseudomonadota; class Alphaproteobacteria; order Hyphomicrobiales; family Nitrobacteraceae; genus Nitrobacter; species Nitrobacter winogradskyi. The sequence continues at coordinate 379,588 of NC_007406.1, forward strand.
ACGAGAAAATCCTGACGCCCGCTGAGGCCGAACCGATCGAAGCGGGAGACTATCTCTATCTGCTGGCGCCGCCGGAAAAGGCCGAGGCCCTCGACCGCTTTTTTGTCGATATGCAGCCGATGGCGTCGCCGGACCCGCATCTGCTGGGCGACTTCCTGGTCTCCGGCGAAACCAGCCTTGGCGACATCGCGCAGATCTACGGCGTTTCCGTCGATCCGGCCGCAGCGGAGCTGACGCTGGCGGATTATTTCGATGTCCATCTCGATCGCGCGCCGAAAGAGGGGGCGACCCTGCCGCTTGACGCCATCGTCCTCGTCGCGCGTAACATCAGCCAGGGCCGCGTCAACGCAGTCGGACTCCGTTTGCCACAAGACGAGGAAAAACGGCCGGCGCCGTCCAGAATGGGTACATTGAAGCAGAAAGCGGCGAAGGCCTGGTCGGCGGTTGCAGGGACCTGACCACGCACGGGCAGTTCGGGTTAAGCGGGCAGGACCTCGGGCCCGCCGAACGCCGCGACCCGGCCGCGCTTGAGCATCACGATGTGCGAAGCGAGCTGGCGCAGTTCATCCGGGTCATGGCTGACATAAACCATCGGCACGCCGGCTTCGTCGCGCAGCCGCGTCAGGTAGGGCAGGATTTCCGCCTTCCGGTCTTCATCCAGCGATCCCAGTGGTTCATCCAGCAACAGCAGCCGGGGCTGCGCCAGCAACGCGCGGCCAAGCGCCACCCGTTGCCGCTCGCCTCCGGAAAGCTGGCCCGGCCGGCGATCGAGCAGGTGGCCGATATTGAGCATTTCGCTGAGGCGCTTCTCCTGCGCGTCATCTCTGGTCAGCCGGTTCATCCGCCGTCCGTAGTCGAGGTTCCGCCGCACGTCGAAATGCGGAAACAGCCGCGCATCCTGAAAGACATAACCGATGCGGCGGCGATGAACGGCGACGTGGAAGCGTCGCGTGGTGTCGTCGAGCGCTTCGCCATCGACCGAGATGACGCCGCGATCCGGGGTCATGAGCCCCGCGATCATGCTGACTAGCGATGTCTTGCCCGAGCCCGACGGTCCGAACAGTCCGGTGACGCGTCCTTCGCTCGCAAACGCGACATCGACCGAGAACTGGCCAAGCTGTTTCGAAACCTCGACGCGCAGCATGGTCAGATTCCGTGCAGGCGCCGTGTGGCGCGCCGGGTGAACACCTCGGAGGCGATCAGCGCCGCCATGGACATGGCGATCGATATGATGACCAACCGCATCCCCGCGGCGTCCCCGTCGGGGGTCTGGATTAGCGAATAGATCGCCGAGGAAATCGTCTGGGTTTCGCCGGGAATATTGGAGACGAAGGTGATGGTCGCGCCGAATTCGCCGATCGCCTTGGCGAAGCCAAGCACCATGCCCGCCAGAATGCCGGGCAGCGCCAGCGGCAATGTCACCGTGGCGAAGACCTTCCATGGCGAGGCCCCGAGCGTGCTGGCGGCCTGTTCCAGCCGCCGGTCGATGGCCTCGATCGACAGCCGGATCGGCCGCACCAATAGCGGAAACGACATCACGCCGCAGGCAAGCGCCGCGCCGGTCCAGCGAAAGGCGAACACGATTCCGAGGTGATCGTCGAGCCAGCCTCCGACCAGCCCGCGCTTGCCGAAAGTCAGAAGCAGCAGATAGCCGGTGACGACGGGGGGCAGCACCAGCGGCAGATGAACGGCGGCATCGACAATCGATTTGCCCCAGAATTCGTAGCGCGCAAGGGCCCACGCCAGCGCGATGGCGATCGGCGTCGCCACCAGCGTTGCAACCACTCCCACCTTGAGCGAGAGTAGCACCGCCATCCATTCAGGGGTCGAGATATCAAACATGAGGTCTCGGAGCTGTTGCCTGGCTATTATCTGGGACTCGGAACGCGTGAAGCGCCGTTGCGGCAAAGACGAAACGACCCGGCCATCCCACGGGAACGCCGGGCTGCTTTATGTCATGCGCCGAACGCACGAGCCGATCTCGTTGCGAACCAGCTTTGATCGGCACCGCTCAGGTCGTGGGATCGACCAGAAACGTAAAGCCGTGTTTCTCGAAGATCGCCTTGGCTTCCGAACCGCGCAAGAAGGCGAGATAATCCGCGGTATCCTTATGTGCGGTTGAAGTCGCCGCCACGGGATAGATGATCGCCGGGTGCGAGGACGCCGGGAAGGTGCCGACAACCTTCACGCCGGGTTCGACCCTGGCGTCGGTGGAATAGACGATGCCGAGCACAGCCTCGTTGCGCGCGACCAGCGCCAGCGCCGCGCGAACATTCTCCGCCATCGCCACTTTCGGTTCCACCGCCGTCCACGCGCCGAGTTTTTCCAGCGCCGCCTTGGCGTATTTGCCGACAGGCACCGCCTTAACGTCGCCGGTCGCGATCTTGCCGTCGCCGGCGAGCTGGGCGAGATCGAAGCCCTGATCGATGGTGACGTTGTCGATCTTTGAATCCTTCGGCGCGATCAGCACGATGCTGTTGCCGAGCAGGTTGACGCGGGTCGGCTCATTGATGGCTTTCTTGCTATTCACATAATCCATCCAGGCGACGTCAGCGGACACGTATACGTCCGCAGGCGCGCCCTGCTCGATCTGCTTGGCCAGCGCGGAACTCGCCGCGTAGCTGGCGGTGATCTTGACGCCGGTCTTGGCGGCGTAGGCGTAGTCCACCTCATCGAGCGCGTTTTTCAGAGAAGCCGCGGCGAATACGGTCAGCGTTCTGGCCTGCGCGGCGGGCGGCGTCGTGGCCTGAGGCCTTGCATCCTTGGCGGAGGCCGGCAGAGCGAAGGTGGCACCAACCAGCAATGCCGCGAGCAATGAACGTGTGACGGATTTCATATGACGCTCCAGACCGATCCCGCGCGAATGTCCGCGCAGGTTGTGAGGGATTGACAGGACGATCGACGGAAGCGCCGTTCCAGGATTTCCAGCGGGCTTACGGCCGGCCGGAAAGATCGCTCGGCGACAATATCAGCCGAGCGATATATACGTAAAGAGCTTGCGGTCGCCGGTTTTGTGTCGCTCCCTGCTACTGGCGGGCGTCCGGCGCCGCCAGAACCTGACGGCAGGCCGTGGGCAGTTGCGACAATGTGATCGGGGGCTTCGGCTTCGGCGGCGTCTTCGGCGGTTTCGGATGCAGCACGGCGTCGCTGAACCAATAGGCCAGATCCTGCGCGCCGCATCCCTCTGCCGGCCCCGGCGGAGGCTGGGATTCGCACTGCGGGCTGCCCGGCGGACACTTGATGCGAATGTGGAAGTGATAGTCGTGGCCGTACATCGGGCGAACCTTCGAGAGCCAGCTGCGATCGCCCTTCGCTTCGCGGCAGAGCGCCTTCTTGATCGCGGCGTTGACGAAAATGCGCTCGACCGATGGTTCCCTGGCCGCGGCGCGGATGACACCGAGGTGGCTCGGCGTCCAGGCGCGGGGATCGATATCCAGACGGTCGCGGCGCACCATCATGACCGCCGACATCTCCTCGCGCTCGTTGCGCGACAACAGCCGGTTCGGCATTGGCGTGAGCCAGACGTCGGCATCGAGTCCGATCTGGTGGCTGGCATGACCGGTGAGCATCGGACCGCCGCGCGGCTGGGCCATGTCGCCGATGAGAAGCCCCGGCCATCCGGCGTCCCTGCGCGCCTTCGCCGACACCCGTTCAAGCAGCGCCACCATGGCCGGATGCGCCCAGTTGCGGTTGCGCGACAGGCGCATCACCTGCCAGGTCGGCCCGGTGACCGGCAGCGCCTCGGCCCCGGCAATGCAGCCCCGCGCGTAAAAGCCGATCACGTAAGGCGCTCCGGCGGCAGGCAACGTCTTGCGGCCGAACAGTTGCTTGGCGGCCAATGCGGGATCATCGGGATTGGCCAGCGGCGGCAGCGGCTTCGGGTGCAGCGTTCCTTTATCTTGCGCGACCGCGCTCGGCACCAATGCGCCGATCGGGGCGGCGAGCCCGAAGAACAGAAGCAGGGGGAGAATCGCGCGGATGTTCATGAGCGGCGATTCTATAGCGTTTTCGCGGCGCCGCGACCACAATGGCTGATGGTGGTTCCGCCGCGCCGGCATGACGGCCGCAGCCTGCTGCATTGATAGCGGACGGAAGCGTGGCCTCCTGAGGCTCTGTTATCGCTTGCCGGCGGCTTTCCTCGTCGGAGAGCGCTTTACGGCATTGCGCTTGCGGGTCGCAGCCCCCTTTTTCGCCGCTCGCGACCGATCGGCCGCCGAACGGGCGGCCGAAGCCTTGCCGCCGAGCTTGCCGCCGCGTTTTGATGAGACGTTCGTGGTCTTGCGGCCGCGGCCCGATCCGCTCTTCTTGCCGCCGCCGCTTTCCTTGTTGACGGTGGCCCACGCCCGGCGCTCGGCCTCCTCCTTCTTCACGCCGCGCTTCTCGTATCCTTCCTCGATGTGTTCGGCCTTGCGTTTCTGCTTGCCTGTATAGGCTGACTTGTCACCGCGGGGCATGATGCCTCTCCGACTGCGTTTCGATGGAAACGAAACGTTGCGCCGTTGCGAGGGTTCCTGCAGTCGTGCTGCGGGCCGTAAGCCTGACTTGAAGCGTCAGTTATCGACCTTCAGGGCGGCGATGAAGGCTTCCTGCGGAATATCGACCTTGCCGAACTGCCGCATCTTCTTCTTGCCTTCCTTCTGCTTCTCCAGAAGCTTTCTCTTGCGGCTGACATCGCCGCCGTAGCACTTCGCGGTGACATCCTTGCGCAGCGCGCGCACCGTCTCGCGCGCGATCACCTTGCCGCCGATCGCCGCCTGGATCGGAATCTGGAACATGTGCGGCGGGATCAGTTCTTTCATCTTCTCGACCATGGCGCGGCCGCGGCCTTCGGCGCGGGTGCGATGCACCAGCATGGACAGCGCATCGACCGGCTCGCCGTTGACGAGGATCTGCATCTTCACGAGATCGGCCGGCTTGTAGTCGGTGAGATGATAATCGAACGAGGCGTAGCCCTTGGAGACGGACTTGAGCCGGTCGTAGAAGTCGAACACGACCTCGTTGAGGGGCAGGTCGTATTTCGCCATCGCCCGCGCGCCGACATAGGTGAGTTCCTTCTGCACGCCGCGGCGGTCCTGACACAGCTTCAGCACGCTGCCGAGATACTCGTCGGGCGTGAGGATGGTGGCCTCGATCCACGGCTCCTGGATCTCGGCGATTTTCACCACGTCGGGCATGTCGATCGGATTGTGGATCTCGATCTCCACGCCGTCCGTCAGCCTCATCCTGTAGATGACGCTCGGAGCGGTGGCGATCAGGTTGAGATCGAACTCGCGGGAGAGCCGTTCCTGGACGATCTCAAGATGCAGCAGACCGAGGAAACCGCAGCGGAAGCCGAAGCCTAGCGCGGCGGAGGTTTCCATTTCGAACGAGAAGCTGGCGTCGTTGAGACGCAGCTTGCCCATCGCCGCGCGCAGCGTCTCGAAATCGTCGGCGTCTACGGGAAACAGGCCGCAGAACACCACGGGAATCGCGGGCTTGAAGCCGGGCAGCATCTCCGTCACCGGCTTGCGATCGTCGGTGATGGTGTCGCCGACGCGGGTGTCCGCGACTTCCTTGATGGCGGCTGTGATGAAGCCGATCTCGCCGGGGCCGAGTTCGTCGACCTGCTGCATTTTTGGCGTGAAGAAGCCGACGCGCTCGACATCGTAAGCCGCGCTCGTGCCGATCATGCGGATGCGGCTGCCTTTCCTGAGCGCGCCGTCGATGACGCGGATCAGCACGACCACGCCGAGATAGACGTCGTACCAGCTATCGACCAGCAACGCCTTCAGCGTGGCGTCGCGGTCGCCTTTCGGCGGCGGCAGCCGGGTGACGATGGCTTCCAGCACATCGGGCACGCCAAGGCCGGTCTTGGCCGAAATCATCACCGCGTCGGAGGCGTCGATTCCGATCACGTCCTCGATCTGCTGTTTCACCTTGTCCGGCTCGGCGGCGGGCAGGTCGACCTTGTTGAGGACGGGCACGATCTCATGGTTGTTGTCGAGCGCCTGGTAGACGTTGGCGAGTGTCTGCGCTTCCACGCCCTGGCTCGCATCCACCACCAGCAGCGAACCCTCACAAGCCGCGAGCGAGCGCGAAACCTCGTAGGCGAAATCGACGTGACCGGGCGTGTCCATCAGGTTGAAGACGTAGTCCTTGCCGTCCTTGGCGCGGTACTTCAGACGCACCGTCTGCGCCTTGATCGTGATGCCGCGCTCGCGCTCGATGTCCATCGAATCGAGCACCTGCTCCTTGCCCGCCATTTCCCGATCGCTCAGGCCGCCGGTCATCTGGATCAGGCGGTCGGCCAGCGTCGACTTCCCATGATCAATATGGGCGACGATGGAGAAGTTGCGGATGTTGGCTATGGGAGAGGTCGTCATGGGCGCGGGATAGCACCGGCCGAAACGGCGGGCAAGCAAGCGTCAACCCCGGGAAACGCTTTCTGACGGCGGCGCGAGGCGAGGCGGACCGAGGATCACTCGTCCTCGTCGAATCTGTTGCCGATGAGGTCGGCGATCGCAGCGATCGCCGCCTCGGCTTCCGGACCGGTTGCGGATACGGTGATCGTCGTTCCGATGCCCGCGGACAGCATCATCAATCCCATGATCGAATTGCCGCCGACCGTCTCGCCGTTGCGGGTGACGCTGACGTCGGCCTCGAAACGTTCGACCATCTGCACGAATTTCGCGGACGCCCTTGCATGAAGGCCGCGCTTGTTGACGATCGGCATGTCGCAGGAGATCGTGCCGGGGGCAGATGCGCCGTCCACCGTCGGTGCGGCTTCGTCGTCCGGCTGCCCGGTCATTTCCCGGCGAGCACCCGGCTGGCGATCGTCACGTACTTACGCCCGGCCTCCTGCGCCATCGCGATGGCGTCGGGCAGCGTGCGCTCCTCGCGCACCTTGGCGAGCTTCACCAGCATCGGAAGGTTGATTCCCGCGAGCACCTCGACCTTGGGCCGGCTCATGCAGGAGATCGCGAGGTTCGAAGGCGTGCCGCCGAACATGTCGGTCAGGATCGCGACGCCGTCGCCGCTGTCCACCCGGTTGACGGCTTCGATGATATCGCTCCGGCACAGGTCGGCATCATCGTCGGCGCCGATGGTAATGGCTTCGATTTGCTTTTGCGGGCCCATTACGTGTTCGAGCGCGGCCTTGAATTCGTCGGCGAGGCGCCCGTGGGTCACAAGTACCAGACCAATCATTGACAACTCCTCGCGGGTGCTTTTGGTGCACCGCACGAACGGGTCACTTTGACCATCCGGAGCCCTCACGCAAGAGGGCGTCGAGGTTTTTTCCCTGAAAAGCGTCCCCAGGCTTGACGGTCTGCTCCGTGGCAATCGTGATATCTATATGGTTATCCGGATTTCTTCCGGCAATCGGTCGCCGGTCGCCAGTCGGTGCAACCTTGGATAGTCGTCAGCGCCGCGATGGCGATCGGGAGTGGCGGAAAGCCGGAAGCAACCGGGATTCGCGCCAGTTCGACCTCCAGAATGGTGGTTCGCAGCGCGTTCGGCGGCGGCAGGCGCTCTGCGTCGGGCGCATCGAGATCGATCACGAGGCCGACCGGCGCCTCCGCGACAAAAGCGCACCGGCGAATTCCGAGCCCGCGGATTTCCAGCATTCCTTCGAGTTCAGACGGCGGCCTGACGAGAAGTCCGTTGCGGAACGGAGTTACGAAGAGGCGGTCATCACCGACCAGTGTTGTTTCGGGGAGTTGGCCGCCGCGGCCGGCGAGGATGAGGTCGAAGGCAAGGCGCGACTTTCCGGCGCCCGAGGGGCCGCGGATCAGCACGGCTTGCTCCCCCACCAGGACCGCCGAGCCATGGATCGTTGGACCGATCGTCGTACCGGACGACCCGGTCATGTGGCGGGAAGCCGGACGATGAAACGCGCGCCGGCGATCCGGGTGTCGCCATGGGTATCGGTCGGTCCGGGGCGGTTCTCAGCCCAGATACGTCCGCGATGGGCTTCGATGATCTGCTTGGAAATCGAAAGGCCAAGCCCGGAGTTCTGACCGAAACCCTGGTGGGGACGGTCGGTGTAGAAGCGCTCGAATACGCGCTCCAGCGCGTCGGGGCGAATGCCCGGACCGTCGTCGTCCACCACGATCTCGATTTCGGATTTCAGGCGGCGGCATAGAATCCGCACGCGGCCGCCGGGTTTCGAGAACGATTGCGCGTTGGTCAGGAGATTGGAAATCACCTGCCCCAGTCGCAGGTCATGTCCCGGCACCGAGAAGCCATCGCTGGCGCCGCCTTCAAAGCGGACGTCGACGCTGATGTCGCGGCCGAGTCTGGTTTCATTGGCGACCGATGTCAGCGTGGTCAAAAGACGCCGGATATCGACGGGCGCTTCGTCCTGCCGTTGCAACTCGGCGTCGAGCCGGCTGGCGTCGGATATGTCGGAGATCAGGCGATCAAGCCGGCGGACATCGTGGTCGATCACCTCCAAGAGCCGGCCGCGGCTGGCCTCGGTCTTCGCAAGCGGCAGGGTCTCCACCGCGGAGCGCAGCGAGGTGAGGGGATTCTTCAGTTCATGCGAGACGTCGGCCGCGAAAGTCTCGATCGCCTCGATGCGGTTGTAGAGCGCGTCGGTCATGTCGCGCAGCGCGCCGGACAGGTGGCCGATTTCGTCGCGGCGGCGGGTGAAGTCGGGAATCTCGATGCGCGTCTTGATCCGGCGCCGAACACGCTCCGCACCGTCCGCGAGTCGCCGCACCGGTCCGGCGATGGTGCTGGCGAGCAGCAGCGACAGCACGATCATGACGATCATGGCGACGCCGAATACTTTCAGGATCGCCAGCCGCTCGGCCATGACCATCTGATCGATGTCGTCGCCTTGCGTGGACAGCATCAGCGAGCCGAAAATGGTGGAGCGCGGGCGCTCGACCGGAACGGCCACCGAGACGATGATCTCGCCCCGATCGTTGATGCGCACCATGCTGGACTTCTCGCCCCTCAACGACTGCGCAACCTCCTGATAGCCGTTGCCGTTTTCGGGTCCGAGTTCACGATAGAGCGGAAGATCGCCGCGGTTGAGCCAGGTGCGGATCGCGATCGTGGTGCGTTCGATGAAACCCGGCTTGACGTCGGTGGGCGGCGGCAGTTCGAATCGGATGACGTCGCCGCGGCGAAAAAGGCTGCGGCTGTCGAGAATCAGCACGCCGTCGCGATCATAGATGCGCGCGCGGGTCTTGGTCGGAGAGATCAGCCGCCGCAGCACGGGAGCGACGCGCTCGGGATTGATCGGAAAGTCCAGCCCTGAAATTTCGTCCGGCGCGCCGTAGCTCTCGCCGGGCTTGAGATCGAGCAGGCGGTCCGGGTCGATCGTGATCGTGTTGGTTTCGACCGTGGCCGAGGCGGCGATGGCGCTTGCGATGATCTCGCCCTGCACCAGCAGACTTTGCGCGCGCGCATCGATCAGGCCGGCGCGGAACTGCGAAAGATAGAGGATGCTGGCGACCAGCGCGATCAGGCCGGCCAGATTCAGCGATACGATGCGGCGGGTCAGGCTCGAAAAACTGAGCGTGAAAAGAAACTGCCCCGCGCGCCTCAGCCATTCAAGCGGCCGTCGCCAGTACGGTGTCCGTTCGACCTGATCGACGGGACTTTCGGCATCGGCAGGACTTTCCGACGCGAGGACCTGCGAGGTGTCCTCGGCGTCGGGATCAAGATCAGGCTGCGTTCGATCCAGCAATGACTGAAACTGCCTGGTTGCACCAAATCATGATCGCCGTCATTCCCGCATATCGCTTCGCGACTGGCGCTGCGGTCAGGACGACGACGGTTCGCTTCCGCACCAAAAGTAAACCGGGTGTGTCATTTCACATCCGGTTTACGGGCTGCGCGCCCGAGGTTATCAGGTTTCCTTGAAGCGGTAACCCACGCCATAAAGGGTTTCGATCATCTCGAAGTCGTCGTCGACGACCTTGAACTTCTTGCGCAGCCGCTTGATGTGGCTGTCGATGGTGCGGTCATCGACATAGACTTGATCGTCATAGGCGGCGTCCATTAGCGCGTTGCGGCTCTTCACCACGCCGGGGCGCGTCGCCAGCGCCTGCAGGATCAGGAATTCCGTGACGGTCAGGGTGACGGGCTCGTTCTTCCAGGTGCAGGTGTGGCGCTCCGGATCCATGCGCAGCAGACCGCGGTCGAGCGCCTTGGCGTCGCTCTCCTTGGGCGCGGCGGCCGGGTCTTTCGGACAGGCCCGGCGTAGAACCGCCTTGACGCGTTCTACCAGCAAGCGCTGTGAAAACGGCTTGCGAATGAAGTCGTCGGCACCCATCTTGAGACCGAACAGTTCATCGATCTCTTCGTCCTTGGAGGTGAGGAAAATCACTGGCAGGTCGGATTTCTGACGCAGCCTTCGCAGGGTCTCCATTCCGTCCATGCGCGGCATCTTGATGTCGAGGATCGCGAGGTCCGGCTGGCTGGTGCGGAAGCCGTCGAGCGCTGACGCGCCATCGGTATAGGTCATGATGCGATAGCCTTCGGCTTCGAGCGCAATCGACACCGATGTAAGAATGTTGCGGTCGTCATCGACCAGAGCAATTGTGGGCATATGCCTGCTTTCCGAAGCGGGTGGCGAGAGGCGAACAATTCGACCGTCTGCCTTTGGTGTGGCTTTAAGAACGCAGTCAACGAGCAATGCAAGCGAGGCTGAAGTGTGACCGAGTTTCCGAAAACGCTCGAAGGACCTTGTCCTTCCTTCACCATCTGACGCTGTTCGATTGTCCAATTTAGCCTGAGACGGTGTTTTTTTCAAATTCGAGGACATAAGCCATGCAGCCAACCGCCAATTTCACCGCAGCGAACCTGACCCGATCACTGCTGCGTCGGAGCCGGCAAGGCGCGCTGGCGACCCTGATGGCCGGCAGCGGCGACCCCTATTGCTCCCTTGTCAATGTCGCAAGCCATTACGATGGCTCACCAATTCTTCTGATCTCACGCCTTGCCGTGCATACCAAGAATCTGCTCGCGGATCCCAGGGTGTCGCTGATGCTGGACGAGCGCGCGGCCGGGGATCCCCTCGAAGGCTCGCGAATCATGGTCGCGGGAACCGCTGAGGAGGCGGATGGGGAACTCAAGGCGGTTTTGCGGAGGCGTTATCTGAACGTTCACCCCTCGGCGGAGGGATTTGCGGATTTCAATGATTTTTCGTTTTTCCGGATTCGGCTGAGCGGCGTTCACCTCGTGGCCGGTTTCGGGCGGATCGTCGATCTCAAGCCGGAAAAGGTTCTGACCAGCCTCGATGGCGCGGAGGCGCTGGTTGCGGCCGAACAGAATGCGATCGAACACATGAACCGCGATCATCGCGAGGCCTTGAATCTTTACGCCACGCGATTGCTCGGCGCGGCGGCGGCCGACTGGCGCTGCACCGGCTGCGATCCCGACGGCCTGGATATGAGCGCCGACAGGCATGATGCGTTGCGTCTGGATTTTCCGCGGCGGGTCGCCACCCCGGACGAACTTCGCGTGATTTTGAAAGATCTGGCGGAGAAGGCCCGCGCGGCGACCTAGAGCCTTCCGCTTCTGATAGTATCAGAAGCGGGCTCTATGATTTGATTTGACGCGTTTTCTTCACGCGAACCGGTGCCCACTTCGCTTGAAAACGCTCTAGGCTCGATCCGGAAGTCGCCCTGGATTCGACGAGGAGGAATTTTCCGTGCCTGAGATAGGCGTGCGTAACGGCGCCTTCGGCGCCGATAAGTTTGGCCTCCAGAATCTCAAGGCCGTGTACTGGAATCCAGGCGCGCCGCAGCTTTATGAGCACGCACTGCGCTCGGGCGAAGCGATGGTGAATGCGGATGGCGCGCTATGCGCGGAAACCGGCATCTTTACCGGCCGCAGCCCGAAGGACAAATTCACGGTCCGCGATGCGGCCACGGATAAGAGTGTCTGGTGGGCCGGCAACCAGTCGATGACGCCTGACCAGTTCGCCGCGTTGTATTCCGACTTTCTCGCGCACGCCCGGAACATGACGCTGTTCGCGCAGGACCTCTATGGCGGCGCCGACCCCAATTTCCGTATCAAGACCCGCGTTTTCACCGAACTGGCCTGGCACTCGCTTTTTATTCGCACCCTGCTGCGCCGGCCGGAAACATCGGAACTTGCCGCCTTCGTACCTGAACTGACCGTCATCGACCTGCCGAGCTTCCGCGCCGATCCCCAAAGGCACGGCGTTCGCTCCGAGAACGTCGTGGCCATCGATTTCACACGCAGGATCATTCTCATCGGCGGATCGCATTACGCCGGGGAGATGAAGAAAAGCATCTTCACCACGCTGAATTATTACCTTCCCGATCAGGACGTGTTGCCGATGCACTGTTCGGCCAATGTCGGTCCCGGCGGCGACAGCGCGATTTTCTTCGGACTGTCGGGTACGGGTAAAACCACGCTGTCGGCTGATCCTGGGCGCACGCTGATCGGCGACGACGAGCACGGCTGGAGCAAGGACGGCATCTTCAATTTCGAAGGGGGATGCTACGCCAAATGCATCCGGCTGTCGCGGGAGGCCGAGCCCGAGATTTACGCCGCCTCGAAACGCTTCGGCGCGGTGCTTGAGAATGTCGTGCACGACGAAGTCACGCGCGTCCCCGATTTCAACGACGGCTCGAAGACCGAGAACACCCGTTCGGCCTATCCGCTCGAATTCATCCCGAACGCGTCGCTGACAGGTTGCGCCGGCCAGCCGAAGAATCTGGTCATGCTGGCGGCCGACGCTTTCGGCGTGCTGCCGCCCATCGCCAGGCTGACGCCGGCGCAGGCCATGTATCATTTTCTGTCGGGCTATACGGCAAAGGTGGCGGGAACCGAGCGCGACCTTGGCAATGAGCCGCAGCCGGAATTTTCCGCCTGTTTTGGCTCGCCGTTCCTGCCGCGCCATCCCGGCGTCTACGGCAACATGCTGCGTGCCCTGATCGCGAAGCACAACGTCGATTGCTGGCTGGTGAACACCGGCTGGACCGGGGGCAAATACGGGACCGGCCGCAGAATGCCGATCAAGGTGACGCGTGCCCTGCTAGGCGCCGCGCTTGACGGCTCCTTGCGCGGCGTTCCATTCCACGATGACAGGTATTTCGGATTCGCGGTTCCGACCTCGGTGCCCGGCGTCGAGCCGCATATCCTTGATCCGATCAGGACCTGGGCCGACAAGATCGAGTTCGACAGGACGGCGCGCGCGCTGATCGGCATGTTCCGGCAGAACTTCACCAAATTCGAGAACGACGTCGATGCCGAGGTCCGCGAGGCGGCGCCCGGCACGATGATGGCGGCAGAGTAATGTTGGGAACGATGAAGGCATGATCAGCAGACGAGGTTTGTGGCCTGTCGGTGCGGGGCTGGCCGGGCTTGTCGTCATGGGCCGGGCCGGCTTTGCGGTTGCCCCCGCCGCATTGCAGGACAGGTTTGTCGAGGAACTGAAACGGTTGGAAAATCAAACAGGCGGGAGACTGGGCGTCGCACTGCTCGATGCCGGCACCGGCCAGCACGTCGGCCATCGAATGGATGAGCCATTCCCGATGTGCAGCACGTTCAAGGTGCTGGCGGCGGGCGCCCTTCTTCAGGGCGTCGATGCTGGCAAGGAGGATCTCGCGCGGCGAATCTATTTCAATGAGGCCGATCTGGTGGCCCATTCGCCGGAGACTCGCAAACACGTCGGTCCGACCGGCATGACCGTTGCCGAACTGTGCAAGGCCGCGATAACGCTCAGCGACAACACCGCGGGCAATCTGCTGCTTGCGAGTATCGGCGGTCCACAGGGGCTGACGGCCTTCGCACGAAGGCTTGGCGACGAGGTGACGCGCCTCGACCGGATCGAGACCGAACTCAATGAGTCGGTGCCGGGCGATCCGCGCGACACGACCACGCCGAGTGCGATGGCCGCAAACCTGCGAGCGCTCGCGCTGGGCGATGTGCTGTCGGTGAAATCACGCACGCAACTTGTGGGCTGGCTGGTCGCAAATACCACCGGCGACAAGCGGCTGTGCGCCGGATTGCCGGCCGGCTGGCGGGCCGGCGACAAGACCGGAACCGGCGAGCGGGGGACTGCGAACGATGTCGCCGTGATCTGGCCGCCCGACCGCGCGCCCTTCGTCGTAACGGCCTATCTCACCGGCGCCACCGTCCCGGCGGATCGGCAGAATGCGGTCATGGCAGCCATCGGACGCGCGGTCACGACCGTGTTGGCCTGATTTTCGCGACCTGCGCGGGCCTCGGCTCGCTGAGGGTGTTGCTCGGGGTCGGACGATCGGTGATCTGCTGCCCGAACAGGCTGGCGAGCAATTCCACCGCGACCCGCGCGGTCCGCCCGCGCTCATCGAGAAACGGATTGAGTTCGACGATATCCACCGAACCGACCAATCCGGAATCGTACAGCAACTCCATCACCAGGTGCGCTTCGCGGTAGGTCGCTCCTCCGGGAACGGTGGTGCCGACGCCGGGCGCGATGCCGGGATCCAGGACGTCGAGATCGAAGCTGAGATGCAGCACGCCGTTGCGCGCCCTGACCCGCTCGATGACGCGATGAATCAGGACGGCCACGCCGAACTCATCGATCGCGCGCATGTCGGCGACGGCGATGCGACGGTCCTGCACCAGCTTCTTCTCGAGCGGATCGATCGAATGGATGCCGAACAGGTCCAGATGCGCCGGCGGGATGGAGGCGCGCGGCTCGTCGCCGAGCAGGCCATCAAGCCCGGACTCCCCGCACACGAAAGCGGCGGACATGCCGTGCATATTGGCGGTCATGGTCGTCAGCGGCGTATTGTAATCGGCGTGAGCGTCGAGCCACAGCACGAACAGTTCGCGTCCCTGTTCATGCCAGTAGCGAGCGACGCCGTTGATCGAACCCATCGACAGGCTGTGGTCGCCGCCAAGAAAGATCGGGATCGCGCCGGACCTCGCCAGATCATAAGCGCGCGGGCTGAGCGCGCGGATCCAGGTCTGGATATCGCGGTAGTTGTTGGCCTTGGCGGGAATTGCGTCGGTTGCCGGCGCGACCCCGGCGAGGGCGATGTCGCCGTGATCCAGCACATCGATGCCCAGGCTCTCCAGCACCGGCGTGATGCCTGCTGTGCGCAGCGCGGCCGGCCCCATCAAGGTGCCGCGTTGCGATGCGCCCATGTCGATGGGAACGCCGAGTAGCGCGACCTTTCGGCGATCGGTCATGGTCGTCATCGCACCAGCCTGCCGATCGCGGCGGCGAGCGGGCGCGCGGCGCTGTCATAGTCCGCCCATGCCTTGCTCTTTTTCAGAAGGTCGGGCGCGGTGCGGAGCGTGAAGCGTTTCGGATCGAGGCCGGTTTTTACCTGCGCCCAGTTCAGCGGCATGGATACGGTAGCGCCGGGACGCGCGCGCGGCGACAGCGGCGCGACCGCGGTCGATTTGGTGTCGTTGCGAAGATAATCGAGAAAGATCTTACCCTCGCGCTGCTTCTTCGACATGTTGATGAGATACTTGTCGGGTGCGTCAGCGGCCATTTGTTCGCAGACGGCCTGGGCGAACATTTTGGCCTGCTTCCAGTTCAATCCGTCTTTGGGCCCGATTGCAAGCGGCGTGACGACGTGCAGGCCCTTGCCGCCGGTGGTCTTGCAGAAGCTTTCGAGCTTGAGCGCCTCCAGCCGCTGCCTCATTTCCCTCGCTGCGGCGATCACGTCGGGAAATGCGACATCCGGCGCGGGGTCGAGGTCGAAGACCAGCCGCCCAGGCACCGTATATTCGTCTGGCGCGCAATTCCACGGATGCAGTTCGATGCCGCCGATCTGCGCCACCGCCGCCAGCGCCTCGACGCGGTCGATCTGCAGATAAGGCTTCCGGTCGTCTGACACCTTCGCCTGCGTGACCAGATCAGACAGGCCCGGCATGGCGTGGCGCTGGAAGAAGGTCTCACTGTGGATGCCGTCCGGCGCGCGCACGATCGAACACGGCCGTCCGCGGATGTGGCCGATCATCCAGCCGCCCACGGCCTCCATGTAGGCGGCAAGATCGTGCTTGGTGACCGGCCGCTTGTCGCCTGCGTCTGGCCACAGCGCTTTATCCGGATGCGAGATCGCAACGCCCATCACCGTCGAGCGATCGCGCGCCGCAGACGTGCGAGACTGCCGCGATGTCGTCGGGTCAGAGCGTGCGGCGGCGGCGGCTCTCGTGCCGGGCCGTGTGGCCTTCGGCCTCGCCTTGTCGAGCTTTAAGGCCGCCGCACGGGTCGGCATCTCCGCCGTGACCTCGCGCGCCGGCTTGTCCGCGCGCAGTCCCTTGAAGGCGGCTTGCCGGACCATGCCGTCATCGGTCCAGCCGGCGAATTCGATCTCGGCGACGAGTTCGGGCTTCAGCCAATGGACGTCGCGGCCGCCGGCCGGCGCGTTCTTGCCGGAGAACGGACTTTTCGATGCGGCCGCCGCCTTCAGCGCCGGCATGATGCGTTTCACGGTGTCGCGGCCGTAGCCGGTGCCGACGATGCCGGTATAGACGAGGCGGTCGCCGTTATGGACGCCGGCCATCAGCGAGCGGAATTTGTCGCCTGTTGTTTTCCAGCCGCCGATCACGACCTCATGGCCGGGGCGGCTCTTGGTCTTGAGCCAACTGCCGCGGCGGCCGGCGCGATAGGCCGCGTCGATGCGTTTGGAGATGATGCCCTCGAGGCCGGACTCGCGCGCCGTTGCCAGCATCTGTTCGCCGTCCACGTCGAAATGCTCCACATAGCGGATCGTTGCGCGGTTCGATTTCGCAGAGCGTCCCAGCAATTTGCGAAGCTGGTCCTTGCGCGCCAGCAGCGGCAGCGGGCGTAGATCCTCACCTTCCGTAAACAGCAGGTCGAACGCGAAGTACACCAGCGCATCCGTCCTGCCTTCGGCCAGCGCGGCCTGCATCGCCGGGAAATCCGGATCGCCATTGGCGTTCAGCGCGACGATCTCGCCGTCGATGAGGGCGTCCGGCAACTTCGCGGCCGCCTTCGCGATGGCTGGAAACCTGTCGGTCCAGTCAAGTCCCTTGCGGGTTCTGAGCGTGACCGCGCCGCTCTCGATCCGCATCTGGATGCGATAGCCGTCGAGTTTGATCTCATGCACCCAGCTATCCGCCGACGGCGGGCGCGTTGCCGCTTCGCAAAGCTGAAGTCCCGCGAAGTCCGGCATCTTGCTTTTGATCGCGTGAGCCCTGGCGGTTTGTGGTCTGCTTTCCTTCAGCGTCGTCTTGCCGGTTGAAGCGGGTTGTGCGCTCGCCTTTGCCGGCCGCCTCTCTGCCCTGGCGCGCGCTCTTGCTGCGACTCCCTTGTTCGAATCCCAAACCGCATCCGAACCCGCGATCCGCCGGGTCATCATGAAAGGCTCCGGCGCCTTGCCCTTGCCTTCGGCGATCTGTTCAAGGGTCCGGTTCGATGCAACCGAACGATCCTGTTTCAGCACATCCTCGCCGTCACCCGGCCTGGCGTAATCGTCGCGGTGCTTGATCAGCAGCCAGTTGGTGCGCTTTCCGCCGCTGCGGTCGTTCTTCATGCGCACCAGCACCCATTCGCCTCTGAGCTTCTCGCCCATCAGCGCGAATTTGAGGTCGCCCTTGGCGAGGCCCTTGGCCGGATCGTCGGCGTACCAGTAGCCGCGATCCCAGATCGCCACGGTGCCGCCGCCATACTGGCCTTTCGGAATGGTGCCTTCGAAGTCGCCGTAGTCGAGCGGATGATCCTCGACCTCGACGGCCAGCCGCTTCACGGCCGGATCGAGCGAGGGACCGCGCGTCACCGCCCAGGATTTGAAGACCCCATCATACTCAAGGCGGAAGTCGTAATGCAGTCGGGTGGCGTCGTGCTTCTGAATCACGAATCGCCGCTGCCTTGCGGGCGCGATGCGCGCCCCGCCGCTGGGCTCGGCGGTTTTTGAGAAGTCACGCTTGTTGCGATAGGTGCTCAGTTTTCGCGAGGGCACGGCGTCGGTTCCACCGAGGTCGGATGCGGGAAGGGGTGAGGCTCTGGGATCACGTCCTATTTTCTGACGCCCGCGCTTTTGCGCAGAGCGTCCTTGAGATCGATCGGCCTGCGTGCTTTTTCAGGAGGTCGGCGAACGCCTCGTCCGCCAGATCCTGAAGGGTCGCCATGCGGTCATGGCCCAGTTGCGTCAGCGCGGTCATGGTCTCGTCGTCGAAGGCGATCAGCTTGCGCATGTCCGCGTCCGGCTATCCGGCCTTGCGCCTTGCCGCGGGCGATTTTCTCGCGGCGCGCGCTTTGGCCGGTCGCTTCGCGGGCTCGCGCTTGGATTCCTTGGCGGCTTTTTTGCCTTCGATCGGAAACAGCATTTCGCGTTGACCTTCGACGCGCTTCTTTGACCTCTTGTTGGACCGCTTGTCTTTCGCGGCAGCAGCAGGGGTTTCTTTTCGCTCGGCGTTGCCGCCCTTCAGGCTCTGCCGCAAGGCGTCCATCAGGTTGATGACATTGCCTTCGGTCCTGGCCCTGGCTTTCGCGATCGGGTGGCCTGCCTTCTTCTGCTCGATCAACTCCAGCAGCGCGGCCTCGTAATGATCCTCGAAGGCCGTCGGTTCGAAGCTGCCGGACTTCTGCTCGACGATATGCGCGGCAAGGTCGAGCATGTCCCTGGTGATCTTCACATCCTTGATGTCGTCGAAGTAGTCGGATGCCTCGCGTACCTCGTAAGCGTAGCGCAGCAAAAGGCCGACCAGCCCGTTGTCGCGCGCCTGGAGCGCGATGACGTGCTCGCGGTTGGTCAGCACCACCCTGGCCAGCGCGACCTTGCCGGTCGCCTTGATGGTGTCGCGGATCACCGCATAGGCGTCATGTCCGACCTTGCCGTCCGGCACCAGATAATACGGCCTGACGATATAGAGATCATCGATCTCCGCGCGTGGCACGAACCGGTCGATATCGATGGTGCGGGTGGACTCCAGCGCGATGTTGTCGAGTTCGTCCTTCGTCACTTCAAGATAGGTATCGGTGTCGATCTTGTACCCCTTGACGATATCGTCGTTGTCGACTTCCTCGCCGGTCTCAGAATCGACCTTCTGATACTTGATGCGGTGCCCGGTCCTGCGATTGATCTGGTTGAAGCTGACCTTCTCGGACTCCGACGTCGCGGGGAAAAGGGCTACGGGGCAGGTCACGAGGGACAGGCGAAGAAAGCCTTTCCAGTTCGCACGCGGGGCCATCGGAGAACTCCATATGCAAGACACGCTAGGCAAGACACATTAATCCTGCGGCGCGCGAAACGTTCCGCGCGGCACGGTCGCGCCTACGGGCTTCCGTGTCGCCAGCTTTCTTTGTTTCTTCTTTGTTCCGTGCGGCGCCGAACGATCAGCGTGCGGTGCTGAAGGCGAACCAGATGGCGATGGCCGCGAGCGCCACCGCCAGCACGCGGCGGACGGTCCTTCGCTTGTCCGCCGTCCGGATCGCGCTTTGCAGGCGCGAGGCCAGCAGCACGATCGCGAGATGGACCACCGTGGCGACGCCGACATAGACAGCCGACAGCGTCAGCGTCTGCATCGCGACCGATCCCTTGCCGATCTGGACGAAGTCCGGCAGCACCGCGACATAGAACACCGCCGCCTTGGGATTCAGAAGGTTGGTGATGAGGCCGCGGCGAAACGCCTGCGCTGGCCGGATGTCGGGATCGCCATTGTTACCTGCGGAGGTCTCCGTTTCGCGTGCCCACGCCTCCCAGGCCAGCCAAAGCAGGTAGACGACACCGCCCCAGCGCAGCACCTCGTAGAGCAGCGGTGAACTGTCGATCGCCGCGCTGAGACCCAGCGCCGCCACCAGTCCATAAACGGCGAGGCCGAGAGCGACGCCGCCAACGGCCGCGAGGCCGGCGCGGATGCCTTGTGACAGCGACAGCGCGGCAAGATAGGCCATGTTCGGACCCGGCGTCATCTCGATGACGAGCGAGGTCAGCGCGAACGCGAGCAATCCGGAAAGATTATCGCCAAAGAGGCCGCTCGAAAACGCGCTAATGGGCTTCGTCCCAGTTGTCGGCGGCGCGGGCGTCGACCTGCAACGGCACCGACAGCAACACAGCCGGGAACGGCGCGTCCTGCATCACATGCTGCACGACAGGCAGCGTCGCCGCGACCTCATCGTCGGGCACCTCGAAAATCAGTTCGTCGTGGACCTGCAGCAGCATCCGCGCGGACAGATTCCTCGCCGCGAGAGCATCATCCATCCGCGCCATGGCGCGGCGGATGATATCGGCGGCCGATCCCTGCAAACGCGCATTGATCGCGGCGCGCTCGTTGAAGGCGCGATGCGACGGGTTCGGCGACTTGATGTCCGGGTAATGGCATTTGCGGCCGAACAGGGTCGTGACATAGCCGTGCTCGCGGCAAAATTCACGGGTCGCGTCCATGTAGGCGCGAATGCCGGGAAAGCGCTCGAAATACTTCTTGATGTAGGCGGCTGCTTCCTCGCGCGGGATGCCAAGCTGGTTGGCGAGGCCGAACGCCGAGATGCCGTAGATGATGCCGAAGTTGATGGCCTTGGCCCGGCGGCGGATTTCGCCGGGCATTCCCTGCACCGGCACGCCGAACATTTCCGACGCGGTCATGGCGTGGATGTCGAGACCGTCGCGGAACGCCTGTTTCAGCACCGGGATATCGGCGATCTCAGCGAGCAGCCGCAGTTCAATTTGAGAATAGTCGGCTGACACCAGTTTGTGTCCGGGAGCGGCGATGAAGGCGCGGCGAATTTTTCGGCCCTCCTCGTTGCGCACCGGGATGTTCTGCAGGTTAGGCTCGTTGGACGACAACCGGCCCGTGGTGGTGGCTGCGAGCGCATAGGTCGTGTGCACGCGCCTTGTCTGGGGATGAACGTATTCGGGCAGGGCGTCGGTATAGGTGGATTTGAGTTTTGAGACCTGCCGCCAGTCCAGGATCTTGCGCGGGAAGTCGTGGCCCTGCTCGGCGAGTTCGTCGAGGATCTGCGCCGAGGTTGACCATGCGCCGGTCTTGGTCTTGCTGCCGCCCGGCAGGCCCATCTTTCCGAACATGATCTCGCCGATCTGCTTCGGACTGCCGACATTGATCGGCTCGCCGGCGAGCTGCTGGATCTCGGCTTCCAGCCGGGCCGCGCTCTGCGCGAACTCGCCCGACAGGCGCGACAGCACCTGCCGGTCGATGGTGATGCCGCGCCGCTCCATTTGCGCCAGAGTCGCGATCATCGGCCGCTCCAGAGTCTCGTAGACCGTATTCATGCGCTCGGCGACCAGCCGCGGCTTGAGCACCTGCCATAGCCGCAAGGTCATATCCGCATATTCCGCCGCGTAAGCCGTGGCGCGATCGATCGCCACCTGATCGAAGGCGAGTCTGTTCCTGCCGCTGCCGGTCAGTTCGCCGTGGCTCACCGTGGCGTGGCCGAGCCAGCGCTTCGCCAGCGAGGCGAGATCATGGGAGCCGCGCCCGGCGTCGAGCGCGTAGGAGATCAGTTCGATGTCGTCGTGATTCTGCATGACGATGCCATGCTGCGCGAGCAGCACGGCGCTGAACTTGACGTTGAGGCCGATCTTCAGGTGGCCACGGGATTCCAGGATCGGCTTCAGGAGCTCCAGCGCATCGCGAATCGCGATCTGATCGGGCGCAAGCCCGGCGGCGAACAGTCCCGCGCTGTCGCCGGACTGCTTGTGGCTGAGCGGAATGTAGCACGCATGGTTCGGGGCGAGCGCCAGCGCGATGCCGGACAGCTCGGTCTGCATGGGATCGATGGTCGGCGCCAGGGCCTCGAAGGCGAAACTGCCGTTGTCATCGATGCGGGCGATCCAGTCGCGCAGCCGGTCGAGCGTGCGGATGGTTTCGTAGGCGTCGGGCCGGACCGGCAACGCGCGCACCGTTTCGAGGCGTGCGGCCGCAAGGGCCGCAGGCGTTTTCATCTTGGTGTCGCCTGTCGCTTTTGCCGTGCCGGCCGGCGTGCCCTTCGCGACGCTATCGCTGCTGCCGAACAGATCGCCGGTGAGGGCGGTTGCGGACGCCTTGGCCACCATCGCTGAGCGGCCGCTCGTGTGCTTCGCATCCGGCTCGATCTCGGCCGCGTTGACCTCGGAATAATCCGCGACGCGCTTCGTGAGCGTGGTGAATTCCATGGCCTTGAGGAAAGCGATCAGCTTGCGGGCGTCGGGCTCCTGCACCGCGAGATCGTCCAGCGGCACATCGAGCGCGACGTGGTCGTCGAGCAGCACGAGCTGCCGCGAGATGCGCGCCTTCTCCGCGTTCTCGATCAGCGCCTCGCGGCGCTTCGGCTGCTTGATCTCGGTGGCGCGGGCCAGCAACGTGTCGAGGTCGCCGTATTCGGTGATGAGTTGCGCGGCTGTCTTGACGCCGATGCCCGGCACGCCCGGAACGTTGTCGACGCTGTCGCCGGCCAAAGCCTGCACCTCGACCACCTTCTCCGGCGGCACGCCGAATTTCTCGATCACCTCGGCGATGCCGAGGCGACGATCCTTCATGGTGTCGTACATGGTGACACAGCCGTTGACGAGCTGCATCAGATCCTTGTCCGAGGAGACGATGGTCGCGGTCGCGCCGCGCTCGCACGCCTGCCGAACGTAAGTGGCGATCAGGTCGTCGGCCTCGAAGCCGATCTGTTCGAGGCAGGGCAGGTCGAACGCCTTCACCGCCTCGCGGATCAGCGCGAATTGCGGAATCAGGTCGTCGGGCGCGGGCGGCCGGTGCGCCTTGTAAGCGGGATAGAGCTTGTTACGGAAAGTCACCTCGGACTTGTCGAAGATGATCGCGAGGTGCGTCGGCCTGTCGTTCTTCGGCATGTCGCGCAACAGCTTCCAAAGCATGTTGCAGAAGCCGAGCACGGCGTTGACCTGCAACCCGTCGGACTTGCGGTTCAGCGGCGGCAGCGCGTGATAGGCGCGGAAGATGTAGGAGGAGCCGTCCACCAGAAAGACGTGCTTGCCCTGCAAAGTGGTCCCCGCCGCTTTCACCGGGGGAATCGTCGCGGGGATGATGGCCGGGATTTCGGCTGCGGCGGGCTTCTTCGACATGGCCGCAACTTAAGGAGTTTCCCGCCAAATGGCACCCCCGCGGCGTTCTCATGACCGACAAAATCGCCAGGACTTTCTACTGGGCTACGGCTTCGGGCTGGGCTATTCGGCCGCCGCCTGAACCGTGGGGGCGGGTTTTTTCGGCGCGATCCAGAAGGCGTCAGGACGCTCGAACAGGAAATTCGCCCGCGTGTTGCGGCAGGCCCACCAGATCAGCACCGCGCCGGCCACGCCGGCGATGGTGACGATCAGGGAGACCAGGCCGATATCCTGGATAAGACCTGCCTTCAGCAGGATCGTGCGCGAGGCTGCCATCGGCAGGAAAAATGCGAGATAGATGACGATCGAATGCTCGCCGCAATAGCGCAAGGTGTCCAGCCAGCGCATTTTCGCCAGCAGCGTGCCGGCGGCGATGATGGCGCCCGCGCCCGCGAGACCGAGCGCGAGCGAGACGATCGGCCATTCGCTGATGCCGGTATGGACGAGCCCGCCGTTGACGACAGCCCACAGAGCGATCACCGCCAGCGTCCACCCCGGATAGGCGCGGGCGCGGTTCGACCACGCGAATACGTAGCTTGCGAACAGGTAGCCGGAATAGATGTAGACGAAGCGGGCGGCGAATTCGTCGATCAGTGTCCAACCGGTGGAGATATGCGTCATCTCCAGCGCCGCCGCGGTTCCCCAGACCGCCCAGGACGGGATGCGGCGGGTGGCCTTGATGACCACGAAGAAGACCGGCAGCAGATAGATGAACCACAGCGTGCCGAACGGGTCGATGAACGACATCAGCCAGAGCCTGACCACGCCCGGCCATCCGAATTCGGCTGCGAAGGCCGGGGCCTTGAAGCCGAACTGGATCGTGACCCACAGCACATAGAAATAAGCGAAGTGCACCACCTTGCGGTCGAGATAGGTGCGCCAGTCGCGATTGATGACGAGCGGCAGGAACAGGCCCGAAAGCAGGAAGAAGTCCGGCATCCGGAACGGCTTTGCGAACTCGACGACGTAGTGCATGAAGCCGGTCTGACCGGCCGCGGCCTCGACGCCCAGCACCGAGTGCATCATCACCACCATGATGATGCAGATGCCCTTGGCATAGTCGACCCAGTCGACCCGCTCTTTCGTCTGTGCGGCTGTGCCGTTTCCGGTCATGGGTGTCTCTTTTCGGCGCGTTCGGGCATGTTTACACGAAGATCGGTTGCGCTCTCCTTTCATCAATCAAATATTGTGCCGGGTTTCCGGAAAGTGATCGGATGGAGCCGCGGCGTTTCATCGGACGCGGAACGGGTCCGGCTTGGCCCGCGTCCGGGCCATGCGTTATGAGACGGGGCGTAAAGCCGTTAACCATGCCCCGCGTTCGGATCGATCCTTGACGGAACCATTCGCCAACCCGCTTCCGATCGACGCCGTGCTCGGCGAACTCGGGCGCAAGCTTGCTACGCACGACACCACGGTATTGGTGGCGCCGCCGGGCGCCGGCAAGACGACGCGGGTGCCGCTAGCGCTGCTCGACGCGCCCTGGATCGCCGGCAGGAAGATCGTCGTTCTGGAGCCGCGCCGGATCGCGGCGCGCGCCAGCGCGGAACGGATGGCGCGGACGCTGGGTGAGCGCGTGGGCGAGACCGTGGGCTATCGCGTGCGCTTCGGCTCCAGGGTCTCGCGCGGGACGCGCATCGAGGTCGTCACCGAAGGGATCTTCTCCCGGCGGATTCTCGACGATCCCGAACTGGACGGCGTTGCCGCGATCCTGTTCGACGAGTTTCACGAGCGTTCGCTCGATGCGGATCTCGGGCTTGCGCTGGCGCGCGACGTGCAGAGCGGCTTGCGGGAGGATCTGCGCATCCTGGTGATGTCCGCGACCATCGACGGCGCACGGGTGGCGAAGCTGCTTGGCAACGCGCCGGTGATCGAAAGCAAGGGCCGCGCCTTCCCGGTGGAGACGCGGTATCTCGGCCGCAAGCCCGATTCACCCGTGGAGCGGCAGATGGCCGACGCGATCGCCATGGCGTTGCGCGCGGAGGACGGTTCGCTGCTGGCGTTCCTGCCGGGCGCTGCCGAAATCCGGCGCACCCAGAATATGCTCGCCGAAAGAATCCATGATGCCTCGATCGAGATCGTACCGCTGTTCGGCGCGCTCGACGCGGCGGTGCAGGATCGCGCCATCGCGCCCGCGCCGAAGGGGCGTCGCAAGGTGGTGCTGGCCACCTCGATTGCCGAGACCTCGCTGACCATCGAGGGGGTGCGCATCGTGGTGGATTCCGGCCTGGCGCGGGTGCCTCGTTTTGAGCCTGACATCGGCCTGACGCGGCTTGAAACCATGCGCGCCTCGCGCGCCGCCGTGGACCAGCGTCGGGGCCGCGCCGGGCGCACCGAGCCCGGTGTCTGTTATCGGCTATGGGACGAGCCGCAGACCGCCTCGCTTGCCGCCTATACCCAGCCCGAGATCCTCAGCGCCGATCTGTCGTCCCTGGTGCTCGATCTGGCGCAATGGGGGGTGCGCGATCCCGCCACCCTTGCGTTTCTCGACCCGCCGCCCGCTCCGGCGTTGAACGAGGCGCGGAGTCTGCTGCGCGAGCTTGGCGCGCTCGACGCCGACGGGCGGATCACGGATGAAGGAAAAAGCCTGCGCGCGTTGGCTCTGCCCCCCCGGCTCGCGCGCATGATCGTGGGCGCGCATCGGCTCGGTTCGGGTCGGGAGGCCGCCGACATCGCGGCGGTGCTGACCGAGCGGGGCCTGGGCGGCGACAGCGTCGATCTCGACGCGCGGCTCGATCATTTTCGCCGTGACCGCTCGCCACGCGCCGTCGGCGCAAGGCAGTTGGCGGAGCGGTGGGTGTCGCAGGTGGCGGCGAATGAGAGTGTGCCGTCATCGCCGCGCGGCGTGACGTCTTCAGCCCCTTCCGATCGCGCGTCCTTGCCCGTCACGGGTGCACAAGGCGGAGAGGAACTCGGTGCCGGCGAAATGCTCACTCTCGCGTTTCCCGATCGCGTGGCGCGCAATCGCGGCAACGGGTCGTTCGTGCTCGCCAACGGCCGTGGTGCGTCGGTCGATCCGGCCTCACGGCTGGCGCGGGAGCCCTTCATCGCGGTCGCCGAGCTGACCGGCACGGCGGCGAGCGGCCGTATCCTGCTGGCCGCGCCGATCTCGCAAGGCCAGATCGAGTTGCGTTTTGCCGGCCAGATCGAGACCGACGAGGACATCTTGTTCGATCGCGCGGCGATGAGCTTGCGAGGGCGGCGGCGCAAGCGGCTGCGCGCGATCATGCTTGCCGAAGCACCGGTGGCGGTCGCGCCGTCGATCGCGACAGCGCGCATCCTGGCGGAAGGACTGATTGATGCGGGGCTGGATCGCTTGCCGTGGTCGAAGCCGCTGAAGCAGTGGCGCGATCGCGTCATGTTTCTGCGCGCGGCGGAAGGCGGGGAGTGGCCGGACCTCTCCGATGCCGGGCTCGCGGCCACGGCCGAAACTTGGCTGGCGCCCGCGCTGTCCGACAAGACCGCGTTGAAGGAATTTTCAGCCGGCGATCTGTCGGAAGCGCTGATGGCGCTGCTGCCGTGGAATT
This sequence comes from Nitrobacter winogradskyi Nb-255, assembly GCF_000012725.1. Taxonomy (NCBI): domain Bacteria; kingdom Pseudomonadati; phylum Pseudomonadota; class Alphaproteobacteria; order Hyphomicrobiales; family Nitrobacteraceae; genus Nitrobacter; species Nitrobacter winogradskyi. The sequence continues at coordinate 406,109 of NC_007406.1, forward strand.
TGCGCGCGCGGATGGAGCGCGAGGCGCCGACCCATTTCGAGGCGCCGACAGGCACCATGCTCGCGATCGACTATGAAGCCGGGCAGGGGCCGACCATCGCTGTCCGATTGCAGGAATTGTTCGGCCTGACCGCGCATCCATCGATCGCGCAAGGCAAGGTGCCGCTGGTTCTGGAACTGCTGTCGCCGGCGCATCGTCCGGTTCAGGTGACGCGGGACCTGCCGGGGTTCTGGCGCGGCAGCTATGCCGCCGTTCGCTCGGATCTGCGCGGGCGCTATCCCCGCCATCCCTGGCCGGACGATCCGGCCAATGCGATGCCGACACGGCGGGTCAAGCCGCGCGGGACGTGAAAGGCTGCATGACCCAGCTCCTCAAGCAGCCAGCTCCTCAAGCAGCCAGCTCTTCAAGCAGCCAGGTCTTCAAACAGCGAGATGTTGAAGATGTCTCGCGCTAGAGCCTTTTCGCTTCTGATGGAATCAGAGGCGGGGCTCTATAATCTTGATTTAACGCGTTTTCTTCACGCGAACAGGTCATCCACTTGGCTCGAAAACGCTCCAATGCTTCACGGATCCTGCGTTAACGCTTCACTCATGCTTTTCGCAAATAAAGGAGCGCGTAGCCTGTCGTAAGTTATGGCGGGCTGACGGCCGCGCGTAAGATCGTGATGGCCGTTCCGGTCTGTCCGTGAGTATGTGCCATGCGTAATCTAATGATTTTTGCCGCGCTTCTGATCGGCGCCGGCACCTATATGGCGCAACTGGCTGACGAGATGACCACGACCGCGGCCGCGCGGCCCACCACGTCGATGCAGCCGGCAGCATTCGAGACGATTGAGGACCACGATCGCGGCGGCATCCGCAGCGTCAGCATTGCGCGCGACGGCCGGGGCCACTTCCAAACGGAAGGCCGGATCGACGGCGAGCGCATCGGCTTCATGGTCGATACCGGGGCCTCCGTGGTCGCGCTCAACGAAAGCTCCGCCGCGCGGGTCGGCCTGCGGCCCTCGCGGAACGATTACACGACGACCGTGACGACGGCCAACGGCAAGCTCAAGGCCGCCCGCACCCGGCTCGCCATGGTCGACATCGGCGGTCTCATCGTGCGCGATGTCGACGCCATGGTGCTGCCCGACGACGCCCTGTCGGAAAATCTGCTGGGCCTGTCCTTTTTATCCAAGCTCAGGCGCTTCGAATTCGCGAACGGGCGGATGGTTCTGGAGCAATAGCCTGCCGCGCCGCTCGTCCTGATGCGCGCTGCCCTGCCGTCGCGAATTATGCCGCAATTGCCGTTCACAGACCTGTGGCGTTTTCGAGTGAAGCGGGTCCCGGTTCGCGTCCAGACAACGCGTTAGAATAAAGCTTGAGCCCGGCTTTGATTCCGTCAAAGCCGTAACAATTCCAGCTCCCGCATTTCCAGCAGCCGTGGCATCGTCCGGGCTGCATTTCCTTATGTCATGTCCTTTCCTTGCGAGGCCGTCTGCATGTTTCCGAAGCCGAAGTCCGTTCTGGCGCCGAATACCTATGCCTATGAATCCGAGCCGATGGTGAAAGCGACCGGATTTCGCGAATATGACGCGCGATGGCTGTTCGGCAAGGAAATCAACCTGATGGGCATTCAGGCGCTGGGCATGGGGCTGGGCACGCTGATCGGCGAACTCGGCCAGAAGAAGGAGATCGTCACCGGTCATGATTTCCGAAGCTATTCGTCATCCATCAAGTACGCGCTGATTTCCGGCCTGCTGGCGTCGGGCTGCAAGGTTCACGACATCGGACTGTGCATGACGCCGATGGCGTATTTCGCGCAGTTCGAGCTCGATGTCCCCTGCGTCGCCATGGTGACGGCCTCGCATAACGACAACGGCTGGACCGGCGTCAAGATGGGCGCCAACCGGCCGCTGACGTTCGGGCCGGACGAGATGACGCGGCTCAAGGAGATCGTGCTGGGCGCCGCCTTTGCCGGCAGGGGAGGCGGTTCCTATGAATTTCACGACAATTTCCCGTCGCGCTACATCGCGGATCTGACGAAACGGCCGAAGCTGAAGCGCAGGCTGAAGGCCGTGGTGGCCTGCGGCAACGGCACCGCCGGCGCGTTCGCGCCGCAGGTGATGGAGGCGATCGGCTGCGAGGTCATCCCGCTGGATACCGAGCTCGACCACAGTTTCCCGAAGTACAATCCGAACCCGGAAGACATGAAGATGCTGCACGCGATCCGCGATGCGGTGCTGGAAAACAAGGCGGATCTTGGTCTCGGCTTCGATGGCGACGGTGACCGCTGCGGCGTGGTCGACAACACCGGCGAGGAAATCTTCGCCGACAAGGTCGGCGTGATGCTGGCGCGCGACATGTCGGCGATCCACAAGGATGCGCATTTCGTGGTCGATGTGAAGTCGACGGGCTTGTTTGTCACCGATCCGGTGTTGCAGCAGCAGGGCGCGCGGGCGACCTACTGGAAAACCGGCCATTCCTACATGAAGCGGCGCACGCATGAGCTTGGCGCACTCGCCGGTTTCGAGAAGTCAGGCCACTTCTTCTTCAACGCGCCGATGGGCCGCGGTTACGATGACGGGCTGATCTCGGCGATCGCCGTGTGCGAGATGCTCGATCGCGCCGCCGGCAAATCGCTGGCCGATCTGAAGAACGCCTTGCCCAAAACCTGGTCGTCGCCGACGATGTCGCCGCATTGCGCCGACGAGGCCAAGTACGGCATCGTTGACAGCGTGGTGAAGCATTTCGAGGACGCCAGGGCCAACGGCGACAAGGTGGCCGGCCAGCCGATTCGTGATCTCGTCACCGTCAACGGCATCAGGGTGACGGCGCAGGACGGAAGCTGGGGGTTGGTGCGGGCATCATCGAACAAGCCCGAACTGGTGGTCGTGGTGGAAAGCCCGGTCTCCGAGCAGCGGATGCGCGACATGTTCGAGGCTATGGATAGCGTGCTGCGTACCCATCCCGAGGTCGGTGAGTACAATCAGAAGATTTGATGGTCCCGCATGAACGGTGAAGCCGGCGGCGTGACGATTGAAATCGTTACGCCGCGCTCAGGGCAGGCACCGGCAAAGCCGTCACCGACTTGATCTTTTCCATCGCGAATCGCGAGGTGACGTTTTTCAGCGCGACCGAACTGATCAGCTTTTTATAGAAGAGGTCGTAGCTCGCCATGTCGGCGACCACGACGCGCAGCATGTAATCGACGTCGCCCGCCATGCGGTAGAGCTCCATCACCTCGGGCATCGCGCTGATCGCATCGGCGAATTTTTTCAGCCAGACGTCGGAATGGTCGCCGCTTTCCACCGATACGAACACCGAAATGCCGAGCCCGATCTTGTTCTGATCGACCAGCGCCACCCGGCGCAGAATGATGCCGTCGGCTTCGAGCCGCTGGATCCGTTTCCAGCAGGGGGTCGAGGACAACCCGACCCGGTCGCCGATCTCGGCGACGGAAAGCGATGCGTCTTCCTGCAGCACGGTCAGGATCTTGCGGTCGATGGCGTCGAGGCGACGACCGGTCTCAATGATCTGAGGGGCGATATCGCTCATGGTAGAATATTGTTCCAATATTGAAGTTGATAAACCTCATATATAGAAAATTATTTCAGTGCAAGGGTTATGAATCCGGATCGGGCGGGCGCGAATCCGTCCTTGCCAAAAAGGCTTCCATTTCAGCGCGTTGCGGCTGGCGAGGGCGGCGCCAAGCGCGCGCACTTGATCGCGGCGGTGGCGGAGGCGAACCTCGGCGAGGCTTCTAGAGTATGATGAGTTTAGATTTGGTTGTATCCTGCATTGACGAAGTAGTTGGCGCATTCAGCCGGTGCAACGGTTTCGAGGATCGGAGCGATAGCATTGTAGACGGCCTCGGTGGTCCGCTGCGCGGCTTTGCGTAGCCAGTGTTTGAACTTGGCAAAGAACTGCTCGATCGGGTTCAGATCAGGCGAGTATTTCGGCAGGTAGAAGAGCCGGGCACCGGCGGCACGGATGACGCGACGCACGGCGCTGGCCTTGTGCGAGCCGAGGTTGTCCATAATGACGATGTCGCCGTGCCGCAGGGTCGGGACCAGAACCTTCTCGATGTAGAGAAGGAAGGCTTCGCCGTTGATCGGCCCCTCGATGAACCACGGCGCGGTGATGCGATCGTGGCGCAGAGCGGCCATAAAGGTCATGGTCTGCCAGCGGCCATGCGGCACCTTGGCTCTGATGCGTTGACCGCGCGGCGCCCAGCCCCGCAGCGGCGCCATATTGGTTTTGGTCCAGGTCTCATCGATGAACACCAGCCGAGTGGGATCAATCCGATCTCGATACTTGGTCCATTGCGCTCGCCGACGGGCGACATCGGGACGATCCTGCTCTGCAGCAATCAGCGTCTTTTTTTGTAACTGAGCTTCACAGCGTGAACGAACTCCCACATCGTGCGGTAATCGACCTTAAGGCCACGCTCGGCAAGTTCGGCCACCAGCCCGCGCACGGTAAAGTCCTTTCGGCACCGTTGCAGCAGCCATTCGCGGTGCGGCCCCGCAATCTTCTTTGGCCTATAGCCGCCGATCTGGCTTGGCGCGACGCTGCCGGTCTCGTGGAAGCGTTGTACCCAGTTGATCGCCGTGCTGATGCCCACCCCAAACTGGGCCGCAGCCTGATGCCGCGACAGGCCGCCTTTAACGACAGCACCCACTACCCGCTCACGAAGGTCGTTCGAATAGGCTCGTCCCATCCATGCTGGCCTCCTTCCCAGTCAGCATGTTGAATCAGATGAATTCTGATTTGGGAATCTCAATCGATTCAAAATAAACCCATCCCGCTCTAGAGCATGATCCGATCAAGTTGAATCGGACCATGCTCTGGAAATGCTGGTCGCATTTTCTTGCGGCGAACCGGTATCCACTTCGCTTGAAAACGCTCTAGGTCACGAACCCATAAACGGGGTTCCGTTTGGACGGGATGCGTGATTCAATCTCCAGAGGTGGGAGGATTGAATGGCACGTTTTGATCTGACGGATTTTGAATGGTCTGTGATCCAGCCGCTGTTGCCGAACAAGTCGCGCGGCGTTGCACGGGTGGATGATCGGCGGGTGCTGAACGGGATTTTCTGGCGGCTGCGCACCGGTGCGCCGTGGGCGGACATTCCAGCGCGCTACGGCCCGCACACCACTTGCGTGAACCGCTTCAACCGGTGGCGCAAGGCAGGCGTGTGGGATCGCATTCTGTCGGCTATTTCAAAGGCTTACGATGGCGACATCCAAATGATCGATTCGTCGTCGATCCGCGTGCATCAACATGCGGCCAACGGTCAAAAAAACAGACGCGATCCCGTTGCATGGGTCGCTCGCGCGGCGGGCTGACCACCAAAATCCACGCGCTGGTGGATGCCTGCGGCCTGCCGATCGTCCTCAAGATCACCGAAGGCCAGGCCCATGACGGGCGTAGCGCGCAGGACATGATCGACACCGTCGAACGCGGCGACGTGCTGCTGGCCGACCGGGCCTACGACTCCAACGCCCTGCGTCAAACGCTGGCCGCGCGCGGCGCGAGAGCCAATGTGAAGCCGATGCCAAATCGCGTTGCGGCCTTGCAATTCAACAGACGGCTCTATCGCAAGCGCAATCTGGTCGAACGCTTCTTCAACAAAATCAAGCACTATCGCGCCGTCGCCACCAGATATGACAAACGTGACGACAACTTCCTCACCTCCATCAAGCTCGCCTCAATCCGCATCTGGTTGCGATTTAATGAGTCGATGACCTAGGTGTTCAGTCCCGGCATTTGATGGATTGGATCGATGATGAATCGATCGGGCTCTGAAGTCCATCGTTTGCAGATGAACTCGTAGGGTGTGAGGCGCTTTGAGCGTCTTCAGCCTTCGGCCGAAGTTGTATGCCTTGATGAAGTCCTGAAGGTGCCGGCGCAGTTGGTCATGATTGTCGTAGTGGAAGCGCTTGACGGTGGCGTCCTTGATGGTGCGGTTCATCCGTTCCACCTGTCCGTTGGTCCAGGGATGGTTGATCCTGGTGAGCCTGTGCTCGATGCCGTTCTCGTCGCAGACGCGATCGAAGATGTGGTGGAACGCATATTTGTGACGGGCGTGGTTGGTGAACTGGATGCCGTTGTCCGTCAGCACCGTGTGGATGGCATAGGGAACTGCCACGATGAGGTTGCGCAGGAACTGAGCCGCGACCATCTTGCCCGCCTCTTGGTGGAGCTCGGCGTAGGCGAACTTCGAAGTGCGGTCGATGGCCACGAACAGGCGCAGCTTGCCCTCAGCCGTCTGCACCTCGGCGATGTCGATGTGGAAGTAGCCGATCGGGTAGCTCCTGAACGTCTTCCTGATCGGCTTGTCGCCTTCGACCTCCGGGAGCCGGCTGATGCCGTGACGGTGCAGGCAGCGATGCAATGAAGACCGCGACAGGTGCGGGATCGTTGGCTGAAGCGCGTAGAGGCAATCATCGAGCGGCAACAGGGTATGCTTGCGGAAGGCGACGATGATCGCCTCCTCCTCGGATGAGAGCGCCGTCGAGCGCGGATCTTTCGGTCCCGTCGGAAGGTCGGCCACCGAGGTCCGCTTCTTCCATTTTGCGACGGTCTTCTGGTTGATCCCGTAGCGTTTCGACAGCGCTCTCAGGCTCTCTTCACTATTTTGTATTGCTCGACGGATTGCCTCTGTCGTCGTGGCGCTCCCGTGAAGAACCTGTCCCATAGCGCATCCTTCCATTCTCCGGAAAATAATGCACCATCAAATGCCGGGATCAAACAGCTAGAACAGCGTACGCTGACGCATCGCGGCCGACAGCGTCCCTTCATCGAGATAATCCAGTTCGCCCCCGACCGGAACGCCGTGGGCAAGCCGCGTAACCTTCACGTTCGCCTCACCCAGCAGATCGGTGATGTAGTGCGCGGTGGTCTGGCCGTCGACGGTTGCATTCAGAGCGAGCACGATTTCCGCTACGCGCGGATCGTGGGCCCGCGCCACCAGCGCATCGATGGTGAGATCCTGCGGGCCGACGCCATCGAGCGGTGACAGCGTCGCGCCAAGCACATGGTAGAATCCATTGGTGGCGCCGGCGCGCTCCAGCGCCCAGAGGTCCGCGACATCGGCCACCACGACGATGATGGACGGATCGCGTCTGGCATCCGTGCATATCGTGCATGGACTGCGGGTGTCGATGTTACCGCAGGTTTCGCAAACCCGAATCCTGTCGATCGCAACCTGCAGCGCGCTTGCCAGAGGCGCCATCAACGCCTCGCGCTTCTTGATCAGATGCAGCGCCGCCCGCCGCGCCGAGCGCGGGCCAAGCCCCGGCAGCCTCGCAAGCAACTGGATCAACCGCTCGATCTCGGGTCCGGTGACGGCGGTCGGCATCTTCTCGTGTCCCGAATTCGAAGTTCGCCAAACTGCGCTGCGTCCCTTCGCGAACTTCGATTCGAAAGGACGCCAGAGCCTTCCCGCGTCTCACGCGATCAGAAGCGAGGCTCACAGATTCTGACCTGACGCGTTTTCCTCACGCGCGGATCACGAGAACCCGAGGCCGGGCGGCAGACCAAGCCCGCCCGTCAATGCCTGCATCTTCTCCTGCATCGCGACCTCCGCCTTGCGGCGCGCGTCGGCAAGTGCGGTCACGACAAGATCCTCGAGAATTTCACGTTCGTCCGGCTTGATCAGGGACGGATCGATCGAGATCCCCTTGACTTCCATCTTGGCGGTCATCCGCACGGTCACAAGGCCGCCGCCGGACGCTCCATCGACCTCGATCTGGTCGAGTTCGTCCTGCATGGCCTTCATCTTGGATTGAAATTGAGCCGCCTGCTTCATCATGCCGAGAAAATCAGCCATCAACATTCCTCTTCTTGCTGAACCCTTTCCGTCTCCAATAGCAGAAGCCGCAAGGCTCTGTAGCGTTTTCGAACGAAGCATGTTCCCGGACCTGACCCGAGAATGGATACCGGTTCGCGTGAAGGAAACGCGTCAAATTAAAATCATAGAGCCCGCTTCTGATTCAATCAGAAGCGGAAACGCTCTAGTCGCCGCTGTCGAGATCGTCGGCCAGTTCGTCAGGAGCGGCATCGGAATCCGGCGACGACAACGCGAACTTTCGCACCTCGACCACCTTGGCGCCAGGAAAACGCGCCAGCACGTCCTGAACGCGCGGATCAGCCTCGGCCGCGCGCTCCCGCTCGCTCTTCTGCAACAGCGCCTGCGAACGCAGTGTCGGCTGGCCCGGCTCATTGGAAACGATCACCGTCCAGCGCCGGCCGGTCCATTGTTCCAGCTTGCGCCCAAGATCGTTCACCAGCGTACGCGCCGCGCTGCGCTCCAGCGCGACCTCAAGCCGGCCGTTCTCGATGCGGACCAGCCGGATGTCGGCCTCCAGCGCGGCCTTGATGATCAGATCGCGCTTTTCGCCGGCAAGCGCCACGAGTTCGCCCAGGCTCTCTATCCGCACCGCCGGGATCGCACCCGCTGTGCCGGCCATCGGCGCGGCAGCCTGCGGACGGGCCGTCTCCGCGGCGGCGCGCGGCGACAATGACCGCGCAGCCGACGACGGAACGGATGACACCGGTCCCGAGGCCGGTCTGGGCGGCGCGGCGTTGGTAGTAACACCCGGCGATTCGCCATTTCGATCCAGCAGCCGGATCGCCTCATCGGGCGTCGGCAGGTCCGCAACATAGGCGATGCGCACCAGCACCATCTCAGCCGCGGCCGCCGGCCGCGTCGCGCCCTGAACTTCCGCGATTCCTTTCAGCAGCATCTGCCACATCCGCGACAGCACGCGGATCGACAGTTTCACGGCAAAATCGCTCGCCCGCAGGCGTTCCGCTTCACCGAATGCCACGTTGTCGGCGATCGCCGGAACGATCTTGATGCGCGTCACGAAGTTGACGAATTCGGCCAGGTCGCTGAGCACGACGACCGGATCGGCGCCGGTCTCGTATTGGGAACGGAACTCACCGAATGCGCTCGCGATGTCGCCCCGCGCCAGCGCCTCGAACAGATCGATGACCCGCGTGCGGTCCGCAAGTCCCAGCATCCGCCGCACCGCATCGGCCCGGACCACGCCAGCCGCATGGGCGATGGCCTGATCGAGCAGCGACAGGGAATCGCGCACCGAGCCTTCGGCCGCCCTCGCCAGGATGCCAAGCGCCTCCGGCTCCGCCTCGACGTTCTCTTTCGCCGCGATAGCGGCAAGGTGCGCCATCAACACCTCGGCTTCGACCCGCCGGAGGTCAAATCGCTGGCAGCGCGACAGCACCGTCACCGGAACTTTGCGGATCTCAGTGGTCGCGAACACGAACTTCGCGTGCTCCGGCGGCTCCTCCAGCGTCTTCAGGAACGCGTTGAAGGCCGCCGTCGACAGCATGTGAACTTCGTCGATGATGTAGACCTTGTAGCGCGCGCTCGACGGCGCATAGCGCACGCTGTCGTTGATCTGCCTGACATCGTCGACACCGGTGTGAGAAGCGGCGTCCATCTCCAGCACATCGATATGCCGGCTTTCCATAATGGCCCGGCAATGAACGCCAAGTTGCGGCATCCGGATGGTCGGCCCCTGCACGGAACCATCCGCGAGCTGGTAGTTCAGCGCACGGGCAAGAATGCGCGCGGTGGTGGTTTTTCCCACGCCGCGCACGCCCGTCAGAATCCAGGCCTGCGGAATCCGTCCCGTCTCGAACGCATTGGACACGGTGCGCACCAGCGCCTCCTGCCCGATGAGATCATCGAAGCAGGCCGGGCGGTATTTGCGTGCCAGCACCCGGTACTGCACGCTCGATCCGGATGGCGTCCCGCCGAGGTCGAGACCGGTCTGGCCGGCCGCATCATCGGGGAGCGTCGGGGGATGGCCAGCGTCGTTCATTGAGCGATCCGCAATTTTCTCTCTCGAAGCCGGCTTGCGGAACAAGGGAGCGAACCTTCGGGCCGCGCGCGTCCGGCGCTGGCAAGGATCTCCGAAAAACCCGGCTCGCCCGACAAGAGGCAAGATGCAGGTAGGAGACTGACGAGCGACCCGATCCGGACCTCGTTAGGGCTGCTTCCTTCCGGACCTGACCCGGTTGGCGAGTGGCTCGTCCACCGCCAATCTCCCGCTTCCTATTTGGGGCCAAAAGCACAGGAAAGCAAGCAGCGGGGACGACGCCGGAACCGACCGGTTCCGAACCATTGATTTCGGCGGATCGCTGCGCCAGTTTGCATCGGCATTCCTCGAAAAGTATCGGCGAACGATGTCCGAAACCTGGTCGCTTCACCCGCAGCTCGACAACGACACGGTCGGCATCGGCGACCTGTCGCTCAGCCGCCTCGCACTCAGCAAGGACGCCACCTATCCCTGGCTCATTCTGGCGCCAAGACGTGCTGGCGCGATCGAGATCATCGATCTTGATCACGACGACCGCTCGCGTCTGATGACGGAGATCGCTCGCGCGTCCGAGGTGCTCAAGGGCATCACAGGCTGCGACAAGCTCAACGTGGCCGCGCTTGGCAACCAGGTGCCGCAGCTTCATGTCCATGTCATCGCGCGCCGCAAAAGCGACGCCGCATGGCCCAACCCGGTCTGGGGCGCGGCGCCCGCGCGCGAATACGACGCGGCGGAACTCGAGAAAATCATTGAAGCAATCCGGCGCGGGATAGGGCTCGGTTAGGCCGTCCGTCCGGACTTGGCCCGCAGGCCACGACCAATCTCGCCGGACGATGCAGCGGAGATGTATTTCACGGCGCTTTCGTGCCCGCCGTCACCGAGAATCAGGGTCCTAGATCACGATGGTTTTGGATCGAATCGATCCAAAACCATGAACGTGATCACTTTTCCTCATCCCGCTCTAGAGCCTTTCCGCTTCTGATAGAATCAGAAGCGGGTCCTATGATTTTGATTTGTCGCGTTTTCTTCACGCGAACCGGTGTCCGCTTCGCTCGAAAACGCTCTAGGTGTTTGATCCCGTAGCGTTTCGACAGCGCTCTCAGGCTCTCTTCACTATTTTGTATTGCTCGACGGATTGCCTCTGTCGTCGTGGCGCTCCCGTGAAGAACCTGTCCCATAGCGCATCCTTCCATTCTCCGGAAAATAATGCACCATCAAATGCCGGGATCAAACAGCTAGAGCATGTTCGCTTCTGATTGAATCCGAAGCGAAGCTCAAGATTGTTGTTTTGACGCGTTCTCTTCACGCGAGCCGGAATCCATCCTCGGGTCAGGCCCGAGGACATACTTCGCTTGAAAACGCTCTACAATTCAAAGCCGGAAAATTCGAACCCCGGCGCAACCGTGCATCCCACCAACGTCCAGTCACCGGTGCTTTCCGCACTCTGCCAGGCAAAAGCGGGTACCAGCGCCTGCGGTGTTTCGCCCGCGGCGAGATCCGCGCCGAGACGGAGCGTGCGCGTGACGGCGCCGTCTTCGATCCGCAGCAGCAGCGGACTGCCGGCATAATAGTGCCAGACCTCCACCGCATCGATGCGATGCCGTTGCGAGCGCTCACCGCGCGCCAGCAGAAAGTAGATCGCGGTGGACGCGGCGCGGCCATGCCCGTCGGTACGGGTGTCGCGGAACGTCTCTCGATAGTGACCGCCTTCCGGGTGCGGCTGAAGATCAAGCCGTTCGATGATGTCGGTTGCGGAAAGCGCCATGTCCATCAGCGTGCCGTCAACTCACGACTTGTTCTTGCGTTCGCGCAGCTCGGCGAAAACCTCGACCCCGCTGGCGCCTTTCATATGCACTCCGGCCGCCACCGCCGGATCGTCGGCGCGCAGGAAGACGTTGGCTTTCTTCTCCTCGCCCATCAGGGTCGGCACCGTGGGCCTGCCTTCAGCGCGGAGCCGCGTCACCTCCTCGGCGCGCGCCTTGAGAACCGGATTGTTGGGCTCGATGGTCAGGGCGAATTTTATGTTTGAATCAGTATATTCGTGACCGCAATAGAGCCGGAAACTGTCCGGCAGCGCGCGCAGCTTCAAAAGCGAATCCCACATCATCGGATAGGTGCCCTCGAACACCCGTCCGCAGCCGATCGAGAACAGGGTGTCGGCGGCGAATACCACTTTCTCGTCGTCGAACACGTAACTGACGTGATCCAGCGTGTGCCCGGGCGTTTCCAGCACGCGTCCCAGCAGCGTTCCGACCTTGATGATGTCGCCCTGGCCGACCCGCAGGTCGACGTTGGCGATCTCTGCGCTTCTGTCATGCGGCGCGACCACCCGGCAGGCGTACTTCCGTTTCAGTTCCGCCACGCCGCCGACATGATCGCTGTGATGATGGGTGATCAGAATGTCGGTCAGCACCCAGCCTTCGCGATCCAGCGCCTGGATGACCGGCTCGGCCTCCGGCGCGTCGATCGCGGCGGTCGCACCGGTTGCGGGATCGTGAATCAGCACGCCGAAATTATCGGTGAGGCAGGTGAACAGGCGGATATCGGCGGTCATGTCGTCTCCGTGGGTCCGGGGTTGGCGCGAGTGTCCCGGCTGCGAAGTTCGCTGGTCGGACCTTGCGGGAAAAATGACGCGAACTCCCGGGAAGCAAGATTAGAATCTCTCCGGCTTTGGGGCATCGAGCCGGTCCCGGAGCCTTAGTCTGACGCGTTATCCTGCCGCGGACACCCGCGATTCTCCGGAAGGCCCCGAGGATATCCTCGCTCGGAATCGCTATAGCATAGGCGATTTCGTGGTGAAACAAGCCGTTAACGCCGGTTACGATGGCGCCAATTAGGCCGGGCAGGGGTGCCTGAGTTGCCGGCGACATGGTAGATTGTGGACATGGCGATCGACGTCATCGACCTTCGTGACTTCTACTCGCAGCGTCTCGGCGTCGTGGCCCGGCGGCTGATCAGTCGCGCCATTCATGCGCACTGGCCGAACATGAAGGGGCAGTGCGTGGCCGGCCTTGGCTATCCGACCCCTTACCTCGGCCTGTTCCGCGAGGAGTGCGAGCGGTGTATCGCCTTGATGCCGGCGGCTCAGGGTGTCCTGAAATGGCCGACCGCGCGGCCGGCGCTGGCGACCCTGGTCGACGAGTTTTCATTGCCGTTGCGGGATGCGGTTGCAGACCGGATCCTGCTGGTTCATGCGCTGGAAATGTCGGACGATCCGGAAAGTCTGTTGCGCGAGGTGTGGCGCGTTCTCTCGCCATCGGGCCGGATGATGGTGATCGTTCCCAATCGCCGCGGCATCTGGACCCGAACCGATGTAACGCCGTTCGGCCACGGCCAGCCTTACTCACGCTCCCAGATCACTCAGCTGCTGCGGCAGACATGGTTCACTCCGTCCGCCTGGGGCGAGGCGCTGTTCGTGCCGCCGATCAATGGCGGCTGGTTCCTGCGCTCCGCGGCGGTGTGGGAACGCATCGGCGCGGCGCTGTCCCTGCCGTTTGCTGGCGTTCACCTCGTCGAGGCCACCAAGCAGGTTTACCGGCCCATCGCCGCGAAACGGGAGCACAGCCGGCTGATCCCGGTATTGCAGCCCACGCTCGCACCGTCCTCCTATAACGCCGAGGAGTGATCGGCGTTTTCACCCGCGCGAGAAAAGGGTGAAATGAACAGCTACTCGTTGCCGGGATTGAAATCCTCGCTCGGAGCCGGCGGCTGAGCCATGCTTTCAGGGCGCGGGTTATGCGGACGGCGGCGGCGGCGCGGGGGGAAGCGGTCGTTGCGCTCGCCGCCCTGATGGCCGTTGCTATCCGACCGGCCGCCGTTCACCTGTGGCTGCGATCCCGTGATGAATGATGGGAGGCGGTCGACGCCGCCATTGTCGGCGGGTTGTATCACCGGCTGCGGTTGACGGTATTCCCGAGGTTGCTGCTGATCGCGCTGGTAGGGTTGCGCTTCGCGATGATGGTGATCGCGCGGTTGCTGAACCGGGACGAAACCCGGCTCCGCTCCAAAATTCGAGAAGCTTTCGCTGTCGTCCTCACCCGCCTCATCCGTGGCTTCGACGTCGATTCGCGGCTGCTGCTGCGGCTGGCTCTGGCGGAACTGTTCCTGCGCCGCGGCGATCAGGCGGAAATAATGCTCCGCGTGCTGATAGTAGTTTTCGGCGGCCACGGGATCGCCGGATGAGCGAGCGTCGCGGGCGAGTTGGAGGTATTTTTCGGCGACGTGAGAGGCAGTGCCGCGGATCTTGATGTCGGGACCATTGGATTCGAACACCCGCGTCATCGGGTTCTGGCCGCGCCGGTTGTTATTGTTATTATTATTCCGGTTACGCATCCGCTTGTTGTTGTTCTGACCGTTTCTCATGTCCCGCCTTCGGTTATCAGCCTTGAAGTTTTCGCTTGCCGTTCTGGCGAAAATTTCCGCCCGCGACACCACTCGAGTTTGTTTCAACCGCGTTGAATCCGATTCAACCGCGTTGAATCAGACTCGTCGCTTATCTTTTTGTTTGAGCATGATTTTTTCCGAAAACCGGTTTCCACTTTTCGGGATCATGCTCCAGCTTCCGCTTTTGAACAGAATCAGAAGCGGTGCTCCCGGATCTTGATCTGACGCGTTTTCTTCACGCGAACTGGTATCCATCCCTGGGACAAGCCCGAGGGCTTCGCTCGACAACGCTCTCGGCCAAGCGCGCATCGGCGCCATTCATTCCATAGCAAAGACGCGTTTCCAGGGTCGCCGGCCGGCGCATGGCGCCAGCCCGGGCAGCTCGTTCAGCTAGAGATGTCAAACTCAGGTTTTCTTGCGTGAGTCCTCAAGCGCGGTATCAGGCTTTCGTTCGCTTCGCGGTCGCAAGCGGCGCAGCTCTCGGCCATCGCGCTCGATATGACCTGCCTTCAAGGGACCGTTCACTCGGGCCGGTTCTCGTCCGAGAACCCGACTCACCTGCAGCAAGGCTGCGGGGCCAAACCCGGGACCGATGGTTGTGCATAAAACGTAATCGCTCCCGAGGGATATTCCAAGTGGTTTTTTTGGGGGCTCAATCCGGCTTTCCGAGGGCAATCTTGCCGGCCACGACGGCGCGGCCGATACCCGCGAGGTCAGCCCTTACGGATCCCATGACCGTTAATCCCGCGGCGCTCACCAGCGGGGTGACGGCGCCGCCCTGGCCTTGCCCGATCTCCAGCACCAGAAGGCCGCCGTCCGCAAGCAGCGCCGCCGCCCGCGGCGCGATCCGGCGATAGGCGTCGAGCCCGTCGAGGCCGCCGTCCAGTGCAAGATGCGGATCGTGATCGCGCACCTCCGGCGCCAGCGTCGGGATGTCGGCCGAGCGGATGTAGGGCGGGTTCGAGACGATCAGGTCGAATTGACCTGACAGGCCATCCGCATAATCGCTGACCAGAAAGCGCGAGCGCGCCGCGAGGCCGACGCCTTGCGCATTGGCTCTGGCCGTGTCGAGCGCCGCCGCGCTGAGGTCGGTGCCGACGCCGGTGGCTTTCGGCAGTTCGGTCAGCAACGCCAGCAGGATCGCGCCGCTGCCGGTGCCAAGGTCCGCGATGCGAAGCGGCTCCTGCGTCCTGCCTTCAGCGCGGAGGACGCCGAGCGCGGCCTCGACCACGGTTTCGGTGTCGGCCCGCGGCACCAGCGTATCCGCCGACAGCTTCAGCGGCAGCCCCCAGAATTCCTTCGTGCCAAGGATGCGCGCGATAGGCTCCCCCGCGAGCCGGCGTCGCGCGAAAGCATCGAGCCGCGCCGCATCATCTTCGTCGAGTTGCCGCAAGCCTTGCGCGATCAGACCGGTCAAGTCGAGGTCCAGCACCGCGCCGGTGAGCATACGGGCATCGAGCGCGGCGCTCTCGATTCCGGCGGCTTCGAAGCGCGCCGTCAGCGCGCGGCGGATGCTCTCTATTGTCTGTGCGGCGAATGAGTCGGCCACAGGGTTGCTTCCTTTCCCTCTCCCCGGGAGAGAAAATAAAGACGTTCACCGGGACGAGGCTTGAGTGTCACTCACGCGCCGCCTTCGGCTGCGAGCTGCGCGGCCTGATGCTCCGTGGTCAGGGCATCGATCAATTCGTGCAGCGCGTCGCCGGCGATCACCTGCGGCAGCTTGTAAAGCGTCAGGTTGATGCGGTGATCCGTGACGCGGCCTTGCGGAAAATTGTAGGTGCGGATGCGCTCGGAACGGTCGCCCGATCCGACCTGATCCTTGCGGTCGGCCGAGCGCGCCGCATTGATGCGCTGCCGCTCGGCGTCGTAGATGCGGGAGCGCAGGATATTCATCGCCGAGGCGCGATTCTTGTGCTGCGAACGGCTGTCCTGCATGCTGACGACGATTCCGGTCGGGATGTGGGTGATGCGGATCGCCGATTCGGTCTTGTTGACGTGCTGGCCTCCCGCGCCCTGGGCGCGCATGGTTTCGATGCGCAGGTCATCGGGCCTGATATCCACATCGACTTCTTCGGCTTCCGGCAGCACGGCCACCGTGGCCGCCGAGGTATGAACGCGTCCCTGCGCTTCGGTATCCGGCACGCGCTGCACCCGATGCACGCCGGATTCGAACTTCATCCTGGCGTAGGCGCCGCGTCCCTGCACCTGGGCGACGATCTCCTTGTAGCCACCCATGGTGCCCTCGCTGGCGGAGATCACCTCCACTTTCCATCCTTGCAAGGCGGCGAAACGCTCATACATCCGAAACAGATCGCCCGCGAACAACGAGGCCTCGTCGCCGCCGGTACCGGCGCGGACTTCGAGCATCACGTTGCGTTCGTCCATCGCGTCCTTCGGCAGCAGCGCGACGCGGATCTTCTGCATGAGTTCGTCGTTGCGCGCCTCCAGCGCCGGGCGTTCGGCTTCCGCCATCGCGCGCATCTCGGCGTCCGTGGCGGGATCGGCGATCATGGCGTCGATTCCCGCGATTTCCGCCGTGACGGCGCGCCAGTTCTTCACGGCATCCACGATGGGATTGAGTTCGGCCAGCTCGCGCGTCATCTGGACGTAACGGTCGGCGCTGACATGGCTCAGCAGCTCGCTTTCGAGCGCGGCGTGGCGGGCCAGCAGCAGGTCGAGTTTGGCTTCAGGCAGCATCAGACTGTCTTCCCGTCCTCTCCCGCCGGGAGAAGGGGTACGTCCGTGTTCGTTGCGGACGGAGATACGGCGAGGAGCGCATGCTCATAGCGGTAGCCCCTCGGCGTCGGCGAAGTCCTTGAGCTTATCGCGGACGGAAATGCTGCCGGAGGGCGCTTCGAGCAGCGGCAGGATCGCCGCTTCCGCCTTTTTCGTATCGAGATCAAGGATCAGGGCCTTGACCGGACCGTGCGCGGTGGCCGAAAGCGAGAGCGAGCGGTAGCCGAGCGCGATCAGCGCCAGCGCGCCCAGCGGTTGCGACGCCATTTCCCCGCACAGCGAGGCGCTCTTGCCCGCCGCCCGCGCCTTGACAACGATGTCGCGCAGCGCCCGCAGGATCGGGGGAGAGAGCGTGTCGAAGCGGTTCGATACCTTGCTGTTGCCGCGATCGACCGCGAACATGAACTGAAACAGGTCGTTCGATCCGACGGACACGAAGTCGGCCTTCGCGAACAATTCGTCGAGCTGGTACAACAGCGCAGGGACTTCCACCATGCTGCCGACGTCCACCCGTTCCGGGAGCGTGTGGTCATGCTGGCGCAGATAAGTGAGTTCGCGCTCGACGATGGCTTTGGCCTGATCGAATTCGGCGACTTCCGAGATCATGGGGAACATGATGCGCAGCGCGCGGCCGCTTCCGGCGCGCAGCAGCGCGCGGATCTGGCCGCGCAGCAGGCCGGGGCGATCGAGCCCGAGCCTGATGGCGCGCCAGCCCAGCGCGGGATTTTCCTCTGCCACCGCTTCCATGTAGGGAAGCGCCTTGTCGCCGCCGATATCGAGGGTGCGGAAGGTCACCGGCTTGTCGCCGGCGGCGTCCAGCACCTTGCGGTACAGCGCAAGCTGCTCGCTTGCGCGCGGCAGACTCTGTCCGAGCATGAATTGCAGTTCGGTCCGGAACAGGCCGATGCCGGAGCAATTGGTGTCCTCCAGATGCGGCAGGTCGATCACGAGGCCCGCATTGATCATGAGATCGACCGGCTCGCCGTCCCTGGTGACGCAGGGCTTGTCGCGCAATGCGATATACTGCGCCTGCCGCCGGGCGCGAAAGCGCACGCGCTCGGCATAGGCGGATTCAATCTCCGCCGATGGCCGCAGGTAAATCGAGCCGGAGGTGCCGTCGACGATGATGGCGTCGCCGGGATCGGCGATTCCGACCGCGTTCGGCACCTCGCCGACGGCGGGAATACCCAGCGCGCGCGCGACGATGGCGACATGCGAGGTCGCCGTGCCTTCCTCCAGCACCAGTCCGCGCAGCCGCCTGCGGTCATAGTCCAGCAGGGCCGCGGGTCCCATGGCGCGCGCGATCAGGATCGCGTTATCCGGGAGCTGTTCGCGGGAAGGCGCGTGATCCTGTCCGACCAGTTGCCGCATCAGGCGGTGGCCGAGGTCCTCAAGGTCATGAAGGCGATCGCGCAAATAAGGATCGGTCGAGCGCAACATTCGCGCGCGCGTGTCTGATTGCACGCGCTCGACAGCGGCCTCGGCGGTCAATCCGGTCGCGGCCGCCTCCTGCAGCCTGTGCGACCAGCCGTGATCATTGGCGAACATCCGGTAGGCTTCGAGCACGTCGCGATGCTCGCCGCCCTCGGCGACGTCGCCGCGCTCCAGCAGGCGGTCGAGGTCCGTGCGCAGCTTGGTGAGCGCCGTTTCCAGCCGCCGGATTTCCTTTGGCACGTCGTCGGCGATGTAGTTGGTGATGACGATGCGCGGTTCGTGCAGCACGACATGGCCGAGCGCGATGCCGTCGGACAGGATCGCGCCGATCTGGTGGATGGTGTGGCGGGCGGCGGGTTCGAGACCGGGCTGCGCGAGCGCGGCCAGTTCGCCGGAAGCTATCATCTCGGCGAGGACCATCGCCGTGGTCTGAAGCGCCTCGACCTCTTCCTCGACATAGGTGCGCCGGGCGCGGTTCTGCACCACCAGCACGCCGAGGGTGTTGCCCGCGCGCAGGATCGGCACGCCGAGGAACGAGTTGTAGATTTCTTCGCCGGTTTCCGGGCGGAACGAGAATGCCGGGTGACTGCGCGCATCCGACAGATTGAGGGGCGTCGCTTCGCTGGCGACCAGGCCGACCAGGCCTTCATGCGCGGTCAGCACGGTGCGGTGCACGGCGTCGCGATTGAGGCCCTCGGTCGCGTAGAGTTCCAGCGTATTGTCGACGCGCAGCACATAGGTCGAGCAGACTTCCGCCACCATGTTGGCGGCGATCAGCACCACGATCTTGTCGAGACGCTCCTGCGCGCTGACCGGCTCCGCCATGACTTCGCGGAGGCGTCTCAACAAGACGCGGGGGCCGCTCGACGCGCTCCGCATATCCCGGTCCCTCCCCCTTGCGAACCTGTCTTTGGGTAAGCCTAAACAATGACTTATAGCGTTTTCGAGCGAAGTGGAATCGGGCTTCGCGGGAAGAAACGCGTCAAAACATAAAGATAGAGTCTTTCACCGTTTCGATGAAGCGGTGAAGGACTCTGGCGTGTCAGAAGCGTGGCGCGCCTGTCTGAAGCCGTGGCCCCCAGCCGCAACGGCCATGTCATTCGCCGTATAGCCAATCGACGTCCATCTTGCCAAGCAAAACGCCCGCCGTCAGGGAACGCACGATCCGGAAAACGGCGTCGGCGCTTGCTCTGGCTAAAGTGGATACCGGTTTTGCCTTGCGGGGCGACGGTGCGCCGGGTCGAGGGTGGCCAGGACGGCGGTGAGCCTCGGTCTCAGGTCTGATCGAGCCCGTAGAGCGTATGCAGGGTTCTGACCGCGAGTTCGGTATAGGCGGTATCGATCAGCAAGGAGAATTTGATCTCCGAGGTCGTGATGGCGCGGATATTGATGCCCTTGTCCGACAGCGCCTTGAATGCCTGCGCCGCGACGCCCGCATGGCTGCGCATCCCGGACCCGATCACCGAGATCTTGGCGACGTCGGTGGCGCTGTCGAGGCGGGCATAGCCGATCATGTCTTTGGCGCGGGTGATGGTCTCCTTTGCGCGGGCATGGTCGGAGGCCGGCACCGTGAATGTCAGGTCGGTGGTCTTGCCGTCTTCGGACACGTTCTGGACGATCATGTCGACGTTGATGTTGGCGTCGGCGAGCGGGACGAAGATCGAGGCGGCGACGCCCGGCTTGTCCTCGATCTGGCGGACCGAGATCTGGGCCTCGTCCTTGGAGAAGGCGATGCCGGTGACGACGTGGCTTTCCATGATGTCCTCCTCGCCGCAGATCAGCGTACCCGGCGGCGTGCCATGGGGGTCGATCTCCTCGGGCGCATCGAAACTGGAGCGGACGAAAATCGGCATGTTCTGGGTCATGCCGAGTTCCACGGACCGAACCTGCAAGACCTTGGCGCCCTGCGAGGCCAGTTCCAGCATGTCTTCGAACGCGATCCTGTCGAGCCGGCGCGCTTTCGAAACCACCCGCGGATCGGTGGTATAGACGCCGTCGACATCGGTGTAGATGTCGCAGCGGTCGGCGCGGATGGCGGCGGCGATCGCCACCGCCGACGTGTCGGAGCCGCCCCGGCCGAGCGTGGTGATCCGGCCGGTCTGCGGACTGATGCCCTGGAAACCGGCGATCACGGCAACCTCCTTGCGCTCCGTGAAGCGGCTGATGAGTTCGCTGCCGTCGATTTCGAGAATGCGGGCCGAGGCGTGGGCGTCGCTGGTCCGGATCGGGATCTGCCAGCCCTGCCATGAGCGCGCCTGAATGCCGAGCGCCTGCAGCGCGATCGCCAGAAGCCCCGAGGTGATCTGCTCGCCGGAAGCCACCACGGCGTCATATTCGCGCGCGTCGTGCATCGACGAGGCGTCCCTGCACCATGCCACCAGCTCGTTGGTCTTGCCCGCCATCGCCGACACCACCACCGCGACGTCGTGGCCGGCGTCGACCTCGCGTTTGACATGCCGCGCGACGTTGCGGATTCGGTCCAGATTGGCGACGGAGGTGCCGCCAAATTTCATCACAAGCCGGCTCATGACGGATGGTGCGTTCCCAAGACTCGCTGAATATTAAGGCTCGCTGAAAATCAAAAGGCTTGCTGGATGGTAAAAAGCTCGCTGACGACAACGCCAGCTCGATGAAGCGCGAAAAGCGGGGACGCACGGGCGAGAAGGCGCGTATACATAACGGCGCGGATGCGGGCAGGCAACCCGGCTTTCGGTCGTGCCGCGGGCGGCCGAACGATCCGGTAAACGTCGTGCGCGATCAGCGTGCCGTATCAGCGATTCCGCAACCGTCCCGACCATGGTGTATTCGAGCCACATGCCCGTATCTGCGATTCGACGCGATCTCGCCCCTGATCGCCGTGGCCGCCTTTATCCGTGTCGAGGATGTTCGAGACCGTGACCACTGATACTGTTCCAGAACCCCGTCATCTCGTCACAGGAGCCGCGCGGCAATGACCATGCAAGTCGATCCTTCCGCGAATTCTTCAGCCGCGTCTTCAGCCGCACCCGGAACGACCGTCGATCGCGCCGAGATCGAAAAATTCTCGAAGTTGTCGCAGGAATGGTGGGATCCCACCGGCAAGATGGCGCCGCTGCACAGGATCAACCCGCTGCGGCTTCAGTTCATCCGCGACGCCGCCTGCCGCAAGTTCGATCGCAACGCCCGCAGCCTGAACTGTCTGGCGGGCCTGCGGCTGCTCGACATCGGCTGCGGCGCGGGCCTTCTGTGCGAGCCGTTCACGCGGCTTGGCGCGCAGGTGATCGGGGTCGATCCTTCCGCGTCCAATATCGCCGCGGCGAAGCTCCACGCCGAGAAAGCCCATCTGTCGATCGATTATCGCTGCACCACCGTGGAGGACATGGACGTCCGGGAGCGCTTCGACATCATCCTCGCGATGGAGGTGGTGGAGCATGTCGCCGATGTCGGGCTGTTCCTCGATCGCTGCGCGGCGATGCTGAAGCCGGGCGGGATGATGGCGGCGTCGACCCTCAACCGCAACTGGAAGAGCTTTGCACTGGGCATCGTCGCGGCCGAATATGTGTTGCGCTGGCTGCCGCGCGGCACGCATCAGTGGGACAAGTTCGTCACCCCGGACGAACTGGCGCGCCACTTCGAGCGCAACGGACTCGGCATTACCGAGCAGTCCGGCGTGGTCTACAGCCCGTTCGGGGACAGATGGAGCCTGTCATCCGACATGGACGTCAACTACATGGTGGTCGCCGAAGCGGTGGGATGAGGCTGCTCGTGTCATCGCCGGAAAATGCTCTAATTCCGGTCGTCCGGCGGCACTGGCAGCGACCCGACCTCGACGCCTTCCTCGATCAGCGATTTCGCCTCCTCGGGCGAGGCCTCGCCGTAGATCGGGCGATGTTCGATATCGCCGTAATGCATCTTGCGGGCTTCGTTGGGAAATCGCGCGCCGACATTGTCGGCGTTCTTGACAAGGTGGTCATGCAATTGTCTGAGCTCGGCGCGCAGCTCGCGTTCCTCCGCCACCGTCGCCGACATGGATGAGTCCGCGGGCGCGCGCGATGGGCGCTTCTTGGAGCCGGCGATTCGCGGCGCCATGATCGCCTTCTCCACCTTTGCCGAGCCGCAGACCGCGCAGGTCACGAGCTTGCGCTTGACCTGAGAATCATAAGCCGACGAACTCTGGAACCAGCTTTCGAAAGTGTGGCCGCGGTCGCAGCGCAGGTCGTAGCGGATCATGCCGAACCTCCGCGTTCGGGCGGCTCGTCGATCGTGAATGCGGGGGCGGCTGCGAGCCTCGGCGTGCGACGTTTCCTGGATCCGGCAATCTGCGGCGCCATGATCGCCTTCTCGACCTTGGTCGAACCGCAGACCGCGCAGGTCACGAGCTTTCGTTTGACCTGCGAGTCATAGGACGAGGAGCTCTGAAACCAGCTTTCGAAAGTGTGGCCCTGCTCGCAGCGCAGATTGTAGCGGATCATGCCGAGCCTCGCACAAGATGCAGGTGGTCGCTTGCCGGCTTATGATCGGCGAGGGAAAAACGCCGCCCATGCTGCAACGAGGGCACGGCCTTGCGCACGGCCAAGACTTTACCCGGATCGATCGTCGCCAGCACGATGCCCGGTTCGGCGCCGCCCGCGTCGGCCAGAACCGTGCCCCAGGGATCGACGATCAGCGAATGGCCGAATGTTTCGCGGTTGTTCTCGTGCATTCCGGCCTGGGCGGCGGCAAACACGAAGCAGCCGTTCTCGATCGCGCGGGCGCGCAGCAAGGTATGCCAGTGCGCTTCGCCGGTCTTCCTGGTGAAGGCCGCCGGCACCGTGAGGAAAGACGCGCCGGCTTCGGCCAGCGCGCGATACAGCGCCGGAAAACGAACGTCGTAGCAGATGGTCATGCCCAGCCTGCCCCACGGCAGGTCCGCTATCGCGGCCGTCTCGCCCGGCTGGTAATTCGCGGACTCCCGATAGCTTTCGCCGCCATCGAGGTCGATATCGAACATGTGAATCTTGTCGTAGCGCGCGAGGATGTCGCCGGACGGCCCGATCAGGAACGAACGGTTGACCGCTTTCTCTTTCGTGAGCCGCAATGCCAGCGAGCCGACGTTGAGATGAATTTTCAGTTCGCGTGCAAGATCGCGATAACCGCTGAGCGAGCGGTCGTCGTCCTCGGCGCGAAGATGCTCGAACAGTGCGGCGCGATCCGCCTGCATGATGTTGCTGACCTCGGGAGTCTGCACGAAGTCAGCGCCCTGCGCCGCCGCTTCGCGGATCAGCCTGGAGCCTTGCTCGAAGTTCGGCTCGGGCAGGAGACCGCTCCGCATCTGGATCATTGCGGCGACGAAAGTGGGCTGGGTGTTCATGTCCTTGCCTTCCGCCCGCAAAACAGAACAGGGCTCGCGGGCCGAGGCTCGATTATATGGGGGCTTTCATGGTGTCGACAACCCGCGCGAAGACCAGCACGTCCACCTGGGCGGCCTTCGCGCGCAGCAGAACGCGCGCGCAGGCATCCACCGTGGCGCCGGATGTCAGGACGTCGTCGATCAGGATGACGCGGCGACCCTGGACATGGCCGGCGCGTTCCGCCGTCACCTTGAACGCGCCCTGTACATTGCGCGCGCGGTCATTTCGCGACAATCTGACCTGTTGCCGGGTCGGACGGATGCGCCGCAGCGTGTCGGGCGCGACCGGAACGCCGGAATGCCGGGCAATAACGCGCGCCAGCATCCCCGATTGGTTGAAGCGGCGGCTCCAGCCGCGCCGCCAGTGCAGCGGCACCGGGATCAGGAGGTCGGCGCCGTCAAGCAACCCCGAGCCCGCGCGGGCCATCCAGCGGCCCATCACCGGCGCGAGATCGGTGCGGTCCTGATATTTCAATGCATGGACCAGCACCTTGGCGACGTCGTCATAGCGCACGGCGGCGCGGGCGCGCTGATAGGCCGGCGGATTGGCGATCGCCTCCATCGACAGCATCTCGGAACCCGGATCATAAACAAAGGGCGTTCCGAGGCGGGGACAATAAGGCCGTTCGATGAACGACAGTTTGGTCCAGCAATCGGCGCAGACGCCGACGCCGGCGACCGGTTCGCGACAGGCCACGCACAGCGTCGGCAGCGCGATGTCGAGCGCCGTGCGTGCCGCATAGGACATGGTCTCGCGGCACGCGCGCCATGCGCCGCGCAGCAGGCGGGCCGGGTGTGGCGAAAACAGATTGTCCGTCGAGAGTTCCATGCCCCGAAGCTAGCGCCGGCGCGGATGAGGCTCAAGCGAACCTGCAATCGCCCCTTTTGGATGGCGAGCGAAAAGCGTACCAAGCCGCATGGCTCCGGACTCATCTTCTTTACCGCCCGTTCTGTTCGACCGCGCTTTGCTGCGTGTGCGGCAGGAACGCGCGGCCAAAGCGGGAGCCGTGCCGTTTCTGCTCGATCGCGTCGCGGAGGATATGGCGGAGCGGCTGAACGCCGTGTTGCGCGATCTTCAGCACGCGGCGGATATCGGCACGCCTGGCGATCAGGTGCGCGGCGCGCTCTCGGTGCGGGTTCGGGAGCTTGCGCGGGTGGATCTTCCGGTTGACGAGAGCGAAGCGGTGAGGCTGTCGCCGGATTCTCTTGATCTCGCCGTCTCCGGGCTTGCGTTCCAGTTTGTCAACGATCTTCCCGGCCTGTTGGTGCAGATCCGCCGGGCCCTGAAGCCGGACGGATTGCTGCTCGCGGCCACGATCGGCGGCGAAACGCTGACCGAATTGCGTCAGGCGTTCGCAATGGCCGAGGCGGAGTGTGAGGGAGGCATCTCGCCGCGCGTCGCGCCGTTCGCCGACCTTCGCGATATCGGCGCGCTGCTGCAACGCGCGGGATTCGCGCTGCCGGTGACGGATGTCGATCGTGTCGTAGTGCGCTACGGCGACGCCTTCGCGCTGATGCGTGACCTGCGCCGCATGGGCGCGACGAACGTTCTGACCGCGCGGCGGCGCACGCCTTTGCGCCGCTCGACCCTGTTACGCATGGCTCAGATCTATCATGAGCGCTTCACCGATCCCGACGGCCGTATCCGCGCGACCTTCGATATCGTGTGGCTTTCAGGATGGGCTCCGCATGAGAGCCAGCAGAAGCCGTTGCAGCCGGGCTCGGCGAAGGCGAGGCTTGAGGATGCGGTGAGGAACACTTCAAAAGAAAAGCCGGGCCGGGAATAAGGTTTCGTCATGGCCGGGCAAAAGCGCGAAGGGCGTCTTCGCGCAGACGTCCCGGCCATCTACGTCTTGAGTTTCCAGCGAAAAGGAAGACGTGGATGCCGGCACAAGGCCGGCGTAACGAGGTTCTGGCTACATCAACAGATCGACCAGCGGCGGAATCAGAGGGATGTCCGCGGGCGGCATCGGATAGTCGCGAAGCTTGTTGGCCCGAACCCACTTCAGCGCCTGCCCCTCTTTCGAGGTCACCGTGCCTTCCCAGCGCCGGCAGATGTAGAGCGGCATCAGCAGATGGAAGCTCTCGTAGGCGTGGCTCGCGAAGGTCAGCGGCGCGAGGCAACCCTCCTGCGTCACGATGCCGAGCTCCTCGCGCAGCTCACGAATCAGCGCCTCTTCGGGACGCTCGCCCGGCTCGAACTTGCCGCCGGGAAACTCCCACAGGCCGGCAAGCTGCTTGCCTTCCGGCCGCTGCGCGATCAGCACCCGGTTGTCGGCGTCGATCAGCGCGCAGGCGACGACCAACGTGAGCTTCACGACCTGTAATCGCCGTTGATCGCGACATACTCCTTGGTGAGGTCGCAGGTCAGCACGCGGTCGCGGCCCTTGCCGAGGCCGAGCGTCGTCTTGATCTGAATCCTGTCGTTCTTCATGGCTTTCGAGACCTCCGCCTCGTCGTAGGACGGGTCCCGCGCGCCGCTTTTGGCGACTCGAATGCCGTTGAAATAGATCGACAGCTTGTCGCGGTCGGCCGGCTCGCCGGCCTTGCCGACCGCCATGACCACGCGGCCCCAGTTGGCGTCCTCGCCGGCGATCGCGGTCTTCACCAGAGGTGAGTTGGCGATCGACTTGGCGATTTTTCGCGCCGAAGCCTTCGAGGTCGCGCCCTCGACGATGACCTCGACCAGCTTGCGCGCGCCTTCGCCGTCGCGTGCCACCTGTTCGGCGAGATCGGCCAGCACCCCGTGAAAGGCTTTCACGAAAGCTTTCAGGCGCGGATCGCCGGCGCGAGAAATTCTCGGCGCGCCGCGGGCGCCCGCGGCTCCGGTCGCGAAGGCCAGCAGCGTATCGGAGGTGGAGGTGTCGCTGTCGATCGTGACCGCGTTGAAGGTGTCCTCGACCCCGCTTTTCAAAAGCGATTGCAGCGCTGTCGCCGTAATCGGCGCATCGGTGAAGATGAACGAGAGCATGGTTGCCATGTCGGGCGCGATCATGCCGGCACCCTTGGCGATGCCGTTGATGGTGACGGCGGCCTTGCCGAGCTTCACGCGCGCGGTTGCGACCTTGGGAAAGGTGTCGGTGGTCATGATGGCGCGCGCCGCGTCCATCCAGCGGTCAGGGGCAGCTTCGCTCGCCAGCGTCTCCAGCACGCCGTTGAACTTCGTGGCGTCGAGCGGCTCGCCGATCACGCCGGTTGAGGCGAGATAGATATCCGACGCCTTGCAGCCGGCCGCCTTGGCGGCGATGCCGGCGGTCAGTTTGGTGGCCTGTCGGCCGGTCTTGCCGGTGAAGGCGTTGGCGTTGCCGGAATTCACCACCAGCGCCAGTCCTGCTTTGGCGTGATGGCCGTCCTTCAGGCGCGCCCGGCACCATTCGACCGGCGCCGACGGACATCGGGATCTGGTGAACACGCCGGCCACCGTGGTGCCTTCGTCCAGCAGCGCCAGCAGCACGTCCGTGCGGCCCTTGTAGCGGATGCCGGCGGCGGCGGTCGCAAGTCGAACGCCTGCGATCTCAGGCAGGTCCGGGACGTCGGTCGGGGCGAGGGGAGATATGGCGGTCGACATGGCGTTCTCGTCATTGCCTCGTGGTCCGGCAATCCATCAAATGAGATGGATGCGCGGGTCAAGCCCGCGCACGACGAAATCGCAGATTTACTTCTTCGCCGGCGTTTTGTCGTCGGCTGGTTTGGCGGATTTCGTCTTGTCGTCGGCTGGTTTGTCCAGTCGTTCGATCTTGGCCGTCTCGCGCAGCTTGGCGACATACTCCGCCTGCGCTTTCCGGGTCACGAACTGCTCGATCTGTGGCTTGACCTGATCGAAGTCCGGGGCCTTGCGGGCGCGTTTTTCCTCGACCTTGATGATATGCCAGCCGAACTGGGTCTTGACCGGATCGGAAATCTTGCCGGGCTCCAGCGCGAAGGCGACCTTCGAGAAATCCGGCACCATCTGCTCCTTTGTGAAGAAACCGAGATCGCCGCCGTCGGAGGCGCCGGGATCCTTGGATTCCTTCTTGGCGAGTTCGGCGAAGTCCGCGCCTTTCTTCAGTTCCTCCTCGACCTTCTTGGCTTCCTCCTCGGTCGGAACCAGGATGTGGCGGGCATGAACCTCCTGTTCGCTGGTGATCTGCTTGGAGGCGTCCGTATACACGGTCTTCATGGCGCTGTCGGTGAGCGCGGCCTTGCCCTCGGACGCCAGAAGCCGGTCCATCAGCAGCCGGTCGCGGGCGAAGGCGAGCCGTTTCTTGAAATCCTCGCTGTTTTCGACCTTCTTTTCCTCGGCGGCCTTGGCGATGATCTTCATGTCGATCAGGAACGACAGCACGTTCTCCTGCTTGGCCGCCGGATCCATCTGCGCAAGGCTCGGACCCAGCTCTTCCGCGGCGAGATTGACGTCGCTCTGGCGGATCTCGGAGCCGTTCACTTTTGCCAGCACGGGATTCGCATCATCCGCGTGGACCGGCGTGCCGACGAGCAGAACCGCGGCCAGGCAGCCGCCGAGAACGGACGAGACCAGGCGAACGCGCAGAAAGTGTTTCGTTGCGGGCAATGAGATGGTCATGGGAAGTCCTTGATCTCCAGGAGGAGGATGTGGGCGGCGGACACTCGCTCAATCGCGGGGTCTTGGCAACGCGAAAACTCTGTCAAAATCATGAACCAGGACAGGCGGACACCGCCGTTTCCGCCGCGGGGACTTTCCGGATCCCGCGCTCCCGCCACCGTTGACAACCCACGGGGCCGGCCATATTTCTGCCGGACGGTCGACAGCAAAGGCTGGTTCTGGCTATCCTTTTGCGATTGAACCCTGGGTCGCCGAATTTTAACCCATGATGCGGACGCTCGGCTTTCGGGACTTTCAGCCCTGATGCGTCACGATGAGTTGAGTTGATAGGTGGCCCGTGCGGTGGTTCCGAAGTCGCGGCGGTAAGGTGCTGCAAAGCCAAGGCGCGCTTCGGTTCGGACACCAGAGTTTGCTTCAGCTGCGCTGAAACAGACTTGTCGCTTATCTTTTGTTGGAGCGTGATCTTTTCCGAAAACCGGTTTCCACTTTTCGGATCATGCTCTAGAGCGTTTTGAGCGGGATTGCCGGTTCGCGTGAAGCAAACTCGTTGCCGCTTCTGAATTCCATCAGAAGCGGAGGGCCCAGGAGACGACCACATGGCTGCAACGGCGAATCGCGAAGACAGGAATTTGGGATGATCGGCGCGTTTGCCCGCAAGTTTTTCGGTTCCGCCAACGATCGGCGGGTCAAGGGGTATCAATCCCGCGTCAAGGCCATCAACGCCCTGGAGCCGGAAATCGCCGCGCTGTCGGACGATGCGCTGCGGGCGCGCACCGCCGAGTTCAAGCAGCAGCTCGCGAACGGCAAGACCCTCGACGACCTCCTCGTTCCCGCCTTCGCCACGGTGCGCGAGGCCGCCAAGCGAACGCTCGGCCAGCGGCATTTCGACGTGCAGTTGATCGGCGGCATGGTGCTCCACGAGGGCGACATCGCCGAAATGAAGACCGGCGAAGGCAAGACGCTGGTCGCCACGCTCGCCGTTTATCTCAACGCGCTCGCCGGCAACGGCGTTCACGTCGTGACCGTCAACGACTATCTCGCAAGCCGCGACGCCGGCTGGATGTCGCAGGTCTACTCTTTTCTCGGCCTCACCACAGGCGTGATCGTGCATGGCCTCGACGACGTCGAGCGCAAGGCGGCCTATGCCTGCGACATCACCTACGGCACCAATAACGAATACGGCTTCGACTATCTGCGCGACAACATGAAGTATCGCCTGGAGGATATGGTCCAGCGCGAGCACTTCTTCGCCATCGTCGACGAGGTCGACTCGATCCTGATCGACGAAGCGCGGACGCCGCTGATCATTTCCGGCCCTCTCGACGATCGCTCCGAGTTCTACAACACCATCGATACCTTCATGCCGAATCTCGAAAAGGTCGCTGACTACGAGATCGACGAGAAGCAGCGCACGGTCGCGCTCACCGAGGCCGGCATGGAGAAGATCGAGACGCTGCTGCGCGAGGCTGACCTGCTCAAGGGTGACTCGCTCTACGACGTCGAGAACGTCTCCGTCGTCCACCACATCAACCAGGCGCTGCGCGCGCATTCGCTGTTCACCCGCGACAAGGACTATATCGTTCGCGGAGGCGAGGTCGTCATCATCGACGAATTCACCGGCCGCATGATGCCGGGCCGCCGCTACTCGGAAGGACTGCATCAGGCGCTGGAAGCCAAAGAGCATCAACCGGTGCAGCCGGAGAACCAGACGCTCGCCTCGATCACGTTCCAGAACTACTTCCGGATGTACAAGAAGCTCGGGGGCATGACCGGCACCGCGGCGACGGAAGCCGACGAACTCGCCGACATCTACAAGCTCGAGGTCGTTGAGATCCCGACCAACCTGCCGATCGCGCGTCTTGACGAGGACGACGAGGTCTACCGGACCCAGAACGAGAAATACGCCGCGATCCTGGCCGAGGTCGAACGCGCCAATGCGCGGATGCAGCCCGTGCTGGTCGGCACCGCCTCGATCGAAAAATCGGAAGTGCTCGCCGACTATCTGACGAAGCATGGCTACAAGCAGATCGACTTCGGCGATCCGAAATCGATGCGGAAGCTTTACGCCGCTGCTCGCGCCGGCAAACCGGCCAAGCTTTTCGCGGTGCTGAACGCCCGCTTCCATGAGCAGGAAGCCTATATCGTCGCCGAGGCAGGCGTGCCCGGCGCGATCACCATCGCCACCAACATGGCCGGTCGCGGCACCGATATCAAACTCGGCGGCTCGCTGGAGATGCGCGCCCAGTTCGAGACGGCCGACATCGCCGACGAAGCCGAGAAGCAGGCCAAGATCGCGGAGATCAAGGCCGATATCGAGCGCTTCCGCGGCATGGTGCTCAAGGCGGAGGAAGTCGTCGAGATCGAGCCGGCCAAGGGTTCGAAGCCGGCCAAGACCGTGACCCATCCCGGCGGGCTCTATATCATAGGCTCCGAACGCCACGAGTCGCGGCGCATCGACAATCAGTTGCGCGGCCGCGCCGGCCGTCAGGGTGATCCCGGCCGCTCGAAGTTCTTCCTGTCGCTGGATGACGACCTGATGCGGATCTTCGGATCGAATCGGCTCGACACCATGCTGCAGCGGCTTGGCCTCAAGGACGGCGAGGCCATCACCCATCCCTGGATCAACAAGGCGCTGGAGAAGGCGCAGCAGAAGGTCGAGGCGCGCAACTTCGACATCCGCAAGAACCTGCTGAAGTATGACGACGTGCAGAACGATCAGCGCAAGGTGATCTTCGAACAGCGCGTCGATCTGATGAAGAACGAAAGCGTGGCGGAAACCGTCGCCGACATGCGCCATGCGTTCGTCGAGGATCTGGTCGCCAAGCATGTTCCGGAAAACCAGTATCCCGAGCAGTGGGATGTCGCCGGCCTTAAAGAAGAACTGAAGCGCGTGCTCGACGTCGAACTGCCGGTCGACGAATGGGCCGCGGAAGAGGGCATCGCGGGCGAGGAGTTGCTGTCGCGCATCGAAAGCCGCGTCGACGAGCATATGGCGGCCAAGGTGGGGCAATGGGGTCCCGACGTCATGCGCTACGTCGAGAAGACCATCCTGTTGCAGACACTGGATCATCTTTGGCGCGAACATCTGGTGATGCTTGACCATCTGCGCCAGGTCATCGGTCTGCGCGGCTATGGCCAGCGCGATCCGCTGCAGGAATACAAATCGGAGGCTTTCTCCCTGTTCGAAAGCCTGATCGCCCATCTGCGCGAGGCGGTGACGGGGCAATTGATGCGCGTCGAGATCGTGCCGCCCGAGGAGGAGCAGCCGGCGCTGCCTGAGATGGAGGCCCACAAGCTCGATCCGAACACCGGCGAGGACGAGATGGCGCTCGCGCAAAGCAGTTTTGCCAGGGCGTCACTGGCGTCGGAGGGGAGTGAGGGCCGTTCCCGTCGTGACCCGAACGATCCGGAGAGTTGGGGCAAGGTCGGCCGCAATGAGGATTGCCCCTGCGGTTCGGGCAAGAAGTACAAGCATTGCCACGGCCGCTACGCGTGAGCCCTTCCGGCCGCGGCCTTCACTCCTGCCGGTAAGCGGCCCCTTCGAGGGTTTCCGGGCGAAGCATATCCAGTCTGGATACAAGTCCTTGTCTCGACCTTTACGTACCTGGCCTGACCTTGAGGATGAGTACCGGCTCGCGTGAAGCCAGCCGCGCGTCAGATCGAATCATGGAGCTCTGCTTCTGATCCGATCAGAAACGAAAATGCTCTGGTGCCGGGTATTACGGGTTTACGGAGAAGCGGCTGTCGAACGAGTTCGATGACGCCGCGGGCGCAGCGCTCTGAATCCGGGCCGGCGAAGCCGACACATTCGTGGATCCCGATTGCGGACGCGCGGTTGCGACGTGTTCGGACCTGGGTGTTTTTTCGGCCGTCTTCTCTGTCGTTTTGGACGCAGCGCGCTTTGCTCCGACCGGGCGAGAGGAAACGCTGCGCGCCGGAGTCGCCGTCTTGGGCCTGGCCGAGACAGATTCGCCGGGCGTGGCCGAAACGGCCGCCTTGGTCGTGGCCGTGGTATCGGCGTCTCCGAAACCCATCTTGTGCGCAAGATTGGTGAAGATGTTGCTCGGTTTGGAGGGAGCGAGCAGGGCCGACGACGGCCGTACCTCAGCCTCCGGTTCATACGAGGTCGCGGCTGTCGCTGGCGCGGAGTTGCGCGGCGGATTGACTGTCGGTGGAATGGTGCCGGGCGCAGCCGAGAAGGCCGTGGCCTTCACGTCGGATTCGCCGGGGTCTGAAAGCCCGGTCTGGCCGCCCGGCAGTTTGGCGGCGAACACCCGGTTCATGCCGCCGTCGATTCCGGTGTTGAGTCTGGCGACCGGCGCCCCCTTCGAGATCAGCCTGGCTATTTCGGTGTTGTCGCGCTGCTGTTTCTCGCGTACGGCGCTTGCGATGTTGTCGGGCACCGTATAGGCGGGGCATCTCGCCGAGGCGTTGAACTCGAGCGGCCGGGTTGAGCCGGGCGGAGGCGCCGGATCGAACACGTACTTACGCTCGCAGAATGCGACCTTCGGTTCTTGACGCGTTACCTCGAAATGATCGTTGCCTTCCTTGATCATCTTCCAGAACGGCATGTTCGGATTGTTGCGGTGCTTCGCAAGATTCGCAGCCGTCATGCGGAACGGATAGGCTTGGAGCTGGAAGGCGCGCTGACCGCCGAAGAACGACTCCCGCCCCACGGCGTAGATCTCGGCGATCTGCTCGTCGGTCATGGCGTAGCATCCGCGCGAGGAACAGTCGCCGTGCACCATCAGTTGGGAACCGGTGCGTCCCAATGACTTGTCGAACTCATTGGGGTAGCCGGTGTTGAAAGAGAGGTAATAGGAGGAGCGCGGGTTCATCTGCGCGGGCGTGATGCTGTAGAATCCCTCCGGAGCCTGACGGTCTCCCTCGCGCGTCTTGGGGCCGAGATCTCCGGACCAGCGGCAGATCGGGTAGCTCTTGAGCAGTGCGAACTTGCCGGATCGGTCCTGCTTCCAGACTTCGAGCTCGGCCTCCTGTTTGAACAGCCGAATCAGGATCGGCGATTGCAGTTCCATGTCCTTCGCGGTCATGGCCGCGACGAGCTTGGGCGAGACCGGCCGGTTGGCCTTGGCGTTGCTCGCGAGTGAGGCGTCGTCGGTGTTGCAGCCGGCCAGAAGCGCGCTGCCCATCAGCACGGCGGAGGTCATGATCGTGCGAGCGATCGAACGATTGATCAAAGCAAAGCTCCGCTAGGACGGGCAAGCCTGCACCCCGAATTCATGGCGTCGTGCCCCAAGCCATTGAATAAAATAATATCCTTAAGCATCTGTGCTCGCAAGCCGAGCGGAACCGAACGAGGTGAACTCCGACCTCGATGGTGAATGGAGACTAAATATTCCGGACGGGGCTGAATTAGGGCGCTTCGGCGGCTTCCGGAAAAGCCGTGTTCTTGAACGGAGCACACCCGGAAGGGTCATGGATTTCCGGCTGAACCCGTTGACCTGTCGATCCCGTAAAGAGGGCCGGAATGCGTTTCGCCGGAAGAAAGCGCAGCGTGCGCTCAGCCCAGTTTACGCCCGATATCGATAAACTTCTGACGGCGCTGCTGACGAAGCGAATCACGGTCGAGGTTGCGCAGATCGTTCAATGCGCCGGCGATGGCGTCCCCGGTCAGCGCGATAACGGCGGCGGGATCGCGATGCGCGCCGCCGGCCGGTTCCTTGAGGATGGCGTCGATCACGCCGAACCGCAGCAGATCCTGCGCGGTGATTTTCATGTTGGTCGCGGCTTCCTGTGCCTTGCTGCTGTCGCGCCAGAGAATCGACGACGCCGCTTCCGGCGAGATCACGCTATAGATCGCATGTTCCAGCATCAGCACGCGGTTGGCGGTCGCGATCGCGATCGCGCCGCCGGAGCCGCCTTCGCCGATGATCACGGCGATATTGGCGACGCCGAGCGACAGGCACGCGTCGGTCGAGCGGGCGATCGCCTCGGCCTGGCCGCGTTCCTCGGCGCCGATGCCGGGGTAGGCTCCGGCGGAATCGACCAGCGACAGCACGGGAATGTCGAAACGGTCGGCCATATCCATCAGCCGGACCGCCTTGCGGTAGCCTTCGGGGCGCGCCATCCCGAAATTGTGCTTCAGGCGGCTTTCAGTGGTTGCGCCTTTCTCCTGTCCGATGACGCAGATGCTTTCGCCGCGGAAGCGTCCGAAGCCGCCGATCAGCGCCTCGTCCTCGCCGAACTTGCGGTCGCCGGCCAGTGGCGTGAACTCGGTGATCAGGCCCTTGACGAAATCGGAGAAGTGCGGGCGCTGCGGGTGCCGCGCCACCTGGGTTTTCTGCCAGGGCGTCAGGTTGGCGTAGAGATCCTTCAAAGCCTGCGCGGCCTTCTCCTCGATGCTGGAAATTTCCTCGCTAATGTCGCTGCCCGACGCGGCGAGCGCGCGCAGTTCGTCGATCTTGGAATCGAGCTCGGCGACGGGTTTTTCGAAATCGAGGTAGCTGCGCATGGGATCGGGCATTCCAGCAGTATAGAGACGGAGGCGCGTGGAGGGGAAATCTGTCGAGGAGAGAGAAAGGTCCTTTTATTCAAATATTTAGGAGACAGGTAAAACGTGTCTTCGAGGGCGGGTCAAGTGCGGGTGGTGCGAGCGCTCTTTCGCGGCTGATCAGCGTTGAGTCAAGGGCGAAGCGGGGCGCGCGGAGTTGAGGCCTTCGGCGGTGGGGCCGCGGAATGGCGTTCGCGATGAGCACCGGTCATGCTTCCGCCAGCGGGTGCAGATCGCGCACCAGGCTTTTCAGGCGCTCTTCCACGACGTGCGTGTAGATTTGCGTGGTCGAGATGTCGGTATGGCCGAGCAGGGTCTGCACGATCCGCAGGTCCGCGCCGTTGTGCAGCAGATGGCTCGCGAAGGCATGGCGCAGCACGTGCGGCGAGACCAGCCGTGGCGCGAGGCCGGCCGCCGCCGCGAGTTCCTTCAGCTCGCGCGCAAAGTGCTGGCGTGTCAGGTGGCCGCTTTCGCCAAACGACGGAAACAGCCAGCTCTGTCGCGGCGACGCGGCCTTCCCTGCGCCGCGCTGATCCGCCATCGTCTGGAGATAGTCGGCCATCGCCTGTCGCGAGGCGTTGTTCAGCGGCACCAGCCGTTCCTTGTCGCCCTTGCCGCGCACCACGATCATGCGGGCGTCGCGCCGCGCCGCCGACAGCGGCAGGGAGACCAGTTCGGAGACGCGCAGGCCCGTAGCGTAAAGCACTTCCAGCAGGCAATAGAGCCGCGCCGCGCGCAATCGCCGGGCAGGTGGGGCGTCCAGAGATTCGGCGTCCGCCTTCGCGCGCCCGAGCAGGCGGTCGACATCCGCTATCGACAGGACTTTGGGCAGGCTGCGTCCGCGCTTTGGCCCTGAAAGGATAGCCGCGGGGTCGTCGCTCCTGACGCGCTCGCTCAGCAGGAAGCGAAACAGGTGGCGCATCGCCGACAGGCGTCGAGCGACGCTCGATGACTTGAAACCCCTGAGGTCGAGGTCGTTTAGATAGTCTCTTAGCGTCTGCGTCTCGGCGATGACGAAATTCCGCCGCGCACGGGCGAGGAACGCGGATAAATCCTCGAGATCCCGGCGGTAGGCGTCGAGCGTGTTCTCGCCGGCGCCTTGCTCGGCGGCCAGCATGTCGAGGAACAGGGCGATCAACTTCGCGTCGGAGGAGTTATGTGATTTCATGCCGCGGCCTATGGCGTTTTCGAGCGAAGCGGATACCGGTTCGAATAAAGAACGCGTCAAGATAAAAAGCTCGAGCCCGACCCTGATCCCGTCAAGGCCGGAATAGCTCTAGCAGCTATTTCTTGAGAAACTTGTCCGGGTGGACGGTGACCGTCATTTCCCGCGGCGTCGGTTCGACGAAATTCGCCAGCCCGAGAATCACGCCGTACGCAATCGCGCCGAGCGCGGCGACGATGGTCAGGAAGCGGAACAGGCTGGGCATTTACGGTCCCGAGCACGATATTGGCCTTCAGACGAATGCCGCAAGTACCAACATGTTCGCAAGTCCGGTGCAAGAGTCTCTGGCAACCCCCTCGGCCAGAGTAGTATAGCTGGCCGGGAGACGGCGGTTCCGGTCTGACATCGTCCTCCGCCAAGCGTATGTTCCTAACCGGATATCAGGATCAAGAAGGGTCGTCGTGAGCTTTGGATCTGACATTCTCCGTCGGAAATCGCGAAAGGTCCGAATGTCGAATCCGTTTCGGGCGCGCAACCATGTTCCGGCAGGTGACCCTTGACGTCCGAAACCGTTTCACCGTCCAGCTTCGGAGCATCCCCCGAGACCGCCGTTGTCGCGGCGCTCGCGGGGCGGTCGCTGGCGCTGGTCGGCATGATGGGAGCCGGCAAGTCCACCATCGGACGCCGGCTGGCGGCGCGCCTCAGGATGCGATTCGTCGATGCCGACGCCGAAATCGAACTCGCGGCCGGAATGCCGATTCCCGAAATCTTCGAAACCCACGGCGAGCCCCATTTCCGGGATGGCGAGGCGCGCGTGATCGCACGGTTGCTGAATGGCGGCCCGATCGTGCTCGCAACAGGCGGCGGCGCCGTGCTGCGCGAGGAGACCCGGGCACGCCTCTCAGAACGGGCGGTCTCGATCTGGCTGAAGGCGGACGCCGAGGTGATTCTGCGCCGGGTCAGGCGCCGCGCCGACAGACCCTTGCTGCAAACGGCCGATCCCGCCGCGACGATCAAGCGCCTTATCGCCGAGCGCGAGCCGATCTATCGACAGGCGGATATCACGGTCGCCTCGCGCGACGTGCCGTATGAATGGATCGTCGATGAATGCATCGGCCTGCTTCATCGCAGGCTTTGCCGCGGCGAAATGACTCGAAATGCGATGAAAGACCCTGACGAGGGATTTGACACCACGCAATGACCATTCCGATCAAAGAATCAGACCCGATCACGGTCGATGTCGCGCTCGGTGAGCGCTCCTACGACATTGTCATCGGACGAGGCGTCCTGCCGTCGCTGGGCGAGCGGATCGCCGCGTTGCGTCCCGGCGCGCGCGTCGCCGTCGTCACCGACGCCCGTGTCGCCACCCATTGGCTTCAGCGAACCGAGGCATCGCTGACCGGCGCCGGTCTTACAACCTCGCGGATCGTCGTCGACGAAGGCGAGGTTTCGAAGAGCTACGCGGGCGTTGAATTTGTCTGTGAGGAACTGATCAAGGCCAGAATCGAGCGCAACGATCTTGTGGTCGCGCTTGGCGGCGGCGTGGTCGGCGATCTCGCGGGCTTCGCCGCCGCGATCGTACGCCGTGGTGTCGATTTCGTGCAGGTGCCGACGTCGCTGCTGGCGCAGGTGGATTCGTCCGTGGGCGGCAAGACCGGCATCAACTCGCCGCAGGGCAAGAATCTGGTCGGCGCCTTTCACCAGCCGATCCTGGTGGTGGCGGACACCGCCGTGCTGGATACCTTGTCGCCGCGCCAGTTTCGCGCCGGTTATGCCGAAGTCGCCAAATACGGACTGATCGGCGATGAGGCGTTCTTCGCGTGGCTGGAGGTCCACCATGCCGATATCGTCAAGGGTGATGCGGCGCGCGAGCACGCGGTCGCCACCAGTTGCCGCGCCAAGGCTGCCATCGTCGCCCGCGACGAGCGCGAGAGCGGCGAGCGCGCGTTGCTCAATCTCGGTCATACCTTCGGCCACGCGCTGGAAGCGGCGACCGGATTTTGCGGGCGCCTTTATCACGGCGAGGGTGTTTCGATCGGCATGGTGCTGGCCGCCGAACTCTCGGCGCAGCTCGGAATGATAGCGGCCGCCGACGTGTCCCGTATCGAGAGGCATCTGGCGGCGGCGGGTCTGCCGACGCGCTTGCAGGACATCGCCGGCTTCAGGCAGGAGGGCCTGGCCGATGCGGATGCGCTGATGACGCTGATGGCGCAGGACAAGAAGGTCAGGCGCGGCCGGCTGACCTTCATCCTGCTGAAGGCGATCGGTCAGGCGGTGGTGTCGTCGGACGTCGAGCCGTCGATGGTTCGGGATTTTCTCGCCCGCAAGCTGGCGGACGCGCCGGCCTAGACGATGAGTTCAACTCTCCAGATACTGCTCGCCGTGCTGCTGCTGGCCGCCAACGGGTTCTTCGTCGCGGCGGAGTTCGCGCTGGTGAAAAGCCGCGGCTACCGCGTCAAGGCGATGGTGGAACGCGGTCAGTTCGGCGCGCGGCTGATGCGCGACATCATGGGCAACATCGAGGCCTATCTCGCCTGCTGCCAGCTCGGCATCACCATGGCGTCGCTCGGCCTCGGCTGGGTCGGCGAGCCAACGGTGGAGGCGCTGCTCGCCCCCCTGCTGCGGCCGCTCGGCATGCCGGAACCGGCGCTGCATTTGACCGCCTTCCTGACCGGGTTTCTTGTATTCTCGTCGCTGCACATCGTGATCGGCGAGCAGGTGCCGAAAACGCTGGCGATCCGGCAGCCGGAGCCGGTGTCGCAGTGGATCATCTATCCGCTCCATGCCTCCTATGTCCTGTTTTATCCGCTGAACTGGCTGCTCAATTCGGCCTCGCGCGCCATCCTGCGCGCGCTTCGCGTCAAGGAAGTCTCGCAGCATGACGTGTTGACCGGCGCGGAAATCGAAGGGCTGATCGGTGAATCCGCCGAGCATGGCGGAATCGAAAGCGGCGAGGCCGAATACATCCAGAATGTGTTCCGCTTCGGCGACCTCGCGGTGTCGGACGTGATGGTTCATCGCACCGCGATGGTGACGATCAACGCCGATTTGCCTCCGGAGGATCTGGTGCGCGAGGTGCTTGCCAGCGAATACACCCGCATCCCGCTCTGGCGCGACAAGCCGGAGAACATTGTCGGCGTGCTCCATGCCAAGGATCTGCTGCGGGCGATTCATGCCTCGGAGGGCGATATAGCCCGCATCAACGTCAACGCGATCGCGCTGCCGCCCTGGTTCGTGCCGGAGATGCGTCCCGTTTCCGATCAGCTCAAGGCGTTTCGCCGCCGCAAGACTCACTTCGCGCTGGTGGTCGACGAATACGGTGAAGTCGAGGGCATGGTGACGCTGGAAGACGTTCTCGAGGAGATCGTCGGCGATATCTCCGATGAGCACGACGTGGTTGTCGCCGGCGTTCGGCAGCAGGCCGACGGCTCGGTGGTGGTGGATGGTTCGGTGCCGATCCGCGATCTCAATCGCGCTATGGACTGGCATCTTCCGGACGAGGAAGCGACCACCATCGCGGGCCTCGTGATTCATGAGGCGCGTTCGATCCCCGAGCGGGGTCAGAATTTTACCTTCTACGGTTTTCGCTTCAGGGTTTTGCGGCGCGAGCGCAACCGCATCACGGCGCTGCGCATTCAGCCGGTGCCGCGCGGAGGGGAGGCGATCGAGAACAGGCCGAAACGCACGGGAATGTTGTCCTGACGAGCGCGGGAGTTTCGCGATCGCTGGCGGCTGTGCGTTTCTGACTCGATCAGTAGCGCGGGCGCTATGGCGTTTTCAAGCGAACAAGATAGCGGATCAGCGCGCCGGCCTTATCACGATCGGATTTGTCACGAATCGGATTTGGCAAGTGTCCGGCCTTTCTTCTTGCCCGGAACCTTGTCCTCAACGAACCTGACGCCGATCTCGTCGCCATTGACGCGGACGAGTTCACAGCGGCGAAAGGCGAGACCGGTCGACGACAGAAGCAGGAAGAATTCCTTGAGGTTCAGTCCCTCGATCGAGTCCTTCACCCGGAGCCGCGCGCCATTGTTGGAGATGTCCAGCATGGTGCATGGCCGTTGCCAGGTTCCGTCGATTCCCATCATCAGGACGGAGTAGCCGGTGGCGAAGGTCACCCGATCCGCTTTTCGGTTGCCCCAGCTCATGACTCAGATATCCGAAATGGCGACCGCCGTGTCCGGCGCGTCGGCCTTCCTCGCCGAGCCGCGGGCGGACCAGAAGCGGATGGTGCGTTGCGCCGACGACAGAGAGAGCGCGTCGAACACTTCGCGGCCGTTCTCGAATTCCTGCGCCGTCAGGGGACGGCAATGCGGGCGATTGCGAAGGATCATGTGGGTCGTTGACCAGTTCAACCGCGCGGCCTTGCAGGCGACGATCAACCCGTCGGGGCGAGGGTTGGCGAGCAGGGGCTCGATGGCTTCGATTCTCACCGAGTTCAGAAGCGAGAGCGCGGCGATGATGTGGGTATATTCGCTCTGTATCGCAAACCGGTTGATGGTCTGGTCGCCCAGCTTTCCGGCGCGGTTCAGGGCGAGCACCATCGATTCCGATTCCGCGTAGTTGACCGGCGCCAGGCTCGGAGAGGCGATCTGCTCGACCACGGATTGGATCGCCGCCTGAATCCTTGCGCGCATTTCAGGGGGCGCGACCTTGAGCAGACGTTCGCGCACCGCCGCGCTGGCTCGGGAAAGGAGTTCGCGGAGCACCTTGATCGGGACGTCCAGTCGCAGCCCGAGCTTCTCGGCGAGCGCGTCGTCCTTTTCTGAGCTTTCAACCAGGACCGCGTAGCCGCGTTCGGAAAAGCGCGCGCCGGTATTCCTCGCCAGCGTATGGGAGACCCGCGTGTCGCCGCGTTTGAGCAGCGCGTCGGTCACCCCTTCGCTCAGGGTTTCGCGGTGGGATATGGCGAGCAGATGCTGCGGTCCGCGCAGGCTCGCGATTTCAATGAGGTCGCCCTCGGACAGCCGGGCTGATCGTGCCAGAACCGGTACCGCGACCGACGCATCCTGATGATACGCGAGCTGCCGGACCGTCTCCTTCGGCGCGAGGCTTGAGCCCGACAGGTTCGTGCTGAGCTGCGCCAGCGCGCGCGCCTCCATCTGCTCCATCAGCCGGACCAGAACGTCATCGAAGACGCCGATTTGATTTTCGTTGAGCCGGTCGGCGTCGGACAGAAACAGATCGGTCACCTGGCGAAGCATCTGGAGCCGCCGCTCGGACGAGCCGCCCTTCACCGCACTTTCCAGTTCCGCGATGAGCGCCGTCGAGGCTGCTTCGGCCATGGATGATTCCAGCGAGTGGGATCCGAATGCGTTACGTCCTACTGCGTTCGCGTTTTACCGTAACACGAAGGTAGTCTGTGCCGATGTACTGAAAAGCCGGTTAATTTCCGATAAAAGTGGCATCTGAATTTTGAGTGAGGCGGACGCGGCCGGCGATACGCTGCCTTGAAGCGGCTCCTGGCGGACGAATCGGATAGGGCGACGACCGATGCCGGCCGACGACCGTCGGTCAGCGACATGTCCGACCAGAACGGACTTTCCGTCCGTATAAGAGGCGTTCAGCGCTGCTGTTCGCCCGGCGCCATCGCCCGAATCGCCAGCGCGTGAATGGGGCCGTCCAGTTCCGCGGCGAGCAGCGTATTGATCATGCGATGACGCTCGACCCGGCTCTTTCCTTCGAAGGCCTGCGATACAATATGAATACGGAAATGCGTCTCGCCGCCCGGCCGATGGCCGGCGTGACCCTCATGAAGATACGACTCGTCGGCGACATCGAGGCTTTCCGGAGCGAAAGCTTCGCTGAGTTTCTTTGAGATGTTATCCTTGACGCTCATGGCGGGCGACTTAACGCTTATCGTTTCTTTCCGTCAATGGCGCGGACGCCGGCCGGAATAAATGCGATGTCAAGACTTGAAGCCTGGAGCATTGCGGTGTCAAAGACAGATCATGCCGATAGACACGTCGAAATTCTTCGATAGCATCCGCATCAAGCCAAGGGCCGGTGCGAAGCAGCCGCGTATGCGCGAGCGCGAAGAAGTGATCGCCTGCGAGTGGCCGGACTGTCAGAGCAGGGGACCGCACCGCGCACCGAAAGGCCGCGGCAACGAAGGCGGGTATTTTCATTTTTGCCTCGACCACGTCCGGGCCTACAATCAGTCCTATAATTTTTTCCAGGGCATGAATGCGGAAGCGGTCGCGCGCTATCAGAAGGATGCGCTGACCGGCCATCGCCCGACCTGGAAGATGGGCGCGAACGGCGCCAAGGGCAAAGGCAGGGCTGACGCCATCGACGCCGAGGGCGTCGCTGATCCCTTCAGCGTGTTCGGCGAACTCAACGGCCGTGGAAAATGGCGTTCCGGCCCGCAGTTCGAATCCAAACCCGAGACGCGCAAGATCTTCAATGCGGAGCGCAAGGCGCTGCAGGTGTTGGGACTCGGCGCCGACGCCACGCTCGA
Organism: Nitrobacter winogradskyi Nb-255; assembly: GCF_000012725.1. Taxonomy (NCBI): domain Bacteria; kingdom Pseudomonadati; phylum Pseudomonadota; class Alphaproteobacteria; order Hyphomicrobiales; family Nitrobacteraceae; genus Nitrobacter; species Nitrobacter winogradskyi. The sequence continues at coordinate 448,559 of NC_007406.1, forward strand.
AACCGTCAAGGCGAAATACAAGATGCTGGTCAAGCAGCATCACCCCGATGCCAACGGCGGTGACCGGTCGACGGAAGATCGCCTGATCGAGATCATCAAGGCGTATAATTACCTGAAGACGGTCGTGCGCGGCGCGTGAGGCGTCTCGCCGGTTGTTGTCGAGCTTTGTCGCAACCTCTTAGCTTTCATCCGTCTTCTTCTCGAGCATCAGCGTGCCTTTTTTCTGGATGACGCCCTGAATCCCTTGAGCTAGGCGGCTGAGCAGCCATGGCAATGTCACTTCGAGACGAACGTGATCTTCGGACACGTCCAGAATTCCTGATACCTGCTGTTTCAGGGCCGTGACGGAAAAGACCAGGCGGTCGCCGCTCCACACCTCTTCATTGACCTGGATCAACTGGGCGTATTGCGTTCGGGCGCTGCCGAGCCCCGCTTTCATCCGGCGCAGCGCTTCATCCTTGCCGAGACGGTGGGGAATGGAAACCACGAGAGGTCTGGTCATGATCACTCCGATGATGGCTACGGCGTTTTCGAGCGAAGCGGTGACTGTTCGCATGAAGAAAACGCGTCAAAACAACAATCTAGCGGGCTCGTTCCTCCGCGGGACGGCCTCGGGCCGCGCGGCAAGTAAAGACGGAGAAACAGACGAATCCGGCGTCTTCGATCCCCGGCTGTTCAAATGCGCGATGAATCGGTCACGATTTCCCAGGTTCAGAAGTTTCAATTTGGCCGAATAGGACGTTGATTCGCAAAAGAGCCCTCCAAAATCTGCATATGGTGCTTATCTCGATGATATTCCAATGGAACTTTGATCTCGCGGCGGGCTTCTGCCGGCTGCCTCTCTCTGCTAAATTTCGCGAGCCTCTCGTCCGCAGCCATGCGCAGTCCTGGTTTCGGGAGCGCGCCCGAACCTCGGAGGATTGATGACGACCGCCGCCATAACCAATACCGAGACTCCTACCGGCCTTCCCGACATGAAGGTCTCGGTGCGGCAGGTGTTCGGGATCGACAGCGATCTCGAAGTCCCCGCCTATTCCGGGACCGATCCGCATGTGCCGGATGTTGATCCCGACTACCGGTTCGATCGCGCGACCACGCTGGCCATTCTCGCCGGCTTCGCCAAGAACCGCCGCGTCATGGTGACCGGCTATCACGGCACCGGCAAGTCAACCCATATCGAGCAGGTGGCGGCGCGGTTGAACTGGCCTTGCGTGCGCGTCAATCTCGACAGTCACATCAGCCGGATCGATCTCGTCGGCAAGGACGCGATCGTGCTCAAGGACGGCAAGCAGGTTACCGAGTTTCGCGACGGCATCCTGCCCTGGGCCTACCAGAACAACGTCGCGTTGTGCTTCGACGAATACGATGCCGGCCGTCCGGATGTGATGTTCGTGATCCAGCGCGTGCTGGAATCCTCAGGCCGCCTGACGCTGCTGGACCAGAGCCGGGTCATCAAGCCGCATCCGGCGTTCCGCCTGTTCGCGACCGCGAACACCATCGGTCTCGGGGATACGTCGGGTCTTTACCATGGCACCCAGCAGATCAATCAGGCGCAGATGGACCGCTGGAACATCGTCACCACGCTGAATTATCTGCCGCACGACAACGAGGTCGAGATCGTGCTGGCCAAGGCCAAGCATTATCGCACGCCGGAAGGTCGCGATATCGTCGGCAAGATGGTGCGGCTGGCGGATCTAACGCGCAACGCCTTCGCCAACGGCGATCTCTCGACGGTGATGAGCCCGCGCACGGTCATCACCTGGGCGGAGAACACCGAGATATTCGATGATCTGGGCTTTGCCTTCCGAGTCACGTTCCTCAACAAATGCGACGAACTCGAGCGACCGCTGGTCGCTGAATTCTACCAGCGCTGCTTCAATGTCGAACTGAGCGAATCCGCGGTCAATGTGGCTTTGAGTTGAGACGTTTTCATCTCTCCCCGCGAGCGGGGGAGAGTTCTGCAAACCCGGCGGCGCACCAGCGCGCCTGAGCGAGCCGGGCGAGGGATTTTTTTTTGGCTGTTCGCGCCCATAGGGGACCACCGTACAGGTTTTCATGAGCACCGCATCACCCAGCAACAGGTTTCGTGCCTCGCCGAAGGAGGCGCCGACAGAGCCGTTCAAGCGCGCGGTCACCTCCTGCCTGCGCGCGATCTCCCGGCGGCCGGAGCTTGAGGTAACCTTTGCCATCGAGCGGCCCGGCCTGTCGCCAGGCAAGGCGCGGCTGCCCGAGCCCGGACGCAAGATGAGCCGGCGGGACGCGGCGATCGTGCGCGGGCATGCGGATTCCATCGCGCTAAAGCTCGCGTGTCACGATCCGAAGGTGCATCGCAAGCTCATGCCGGGCAATCCGCAGGCGCGCGGCGTCTTCGACGCGGTCGAGCAGGCCCGCGTCGAGGCCATCGGCTCCCGCCGGATGACGGGCGTCGCCAGGAATCTCACCGCGATGCTCGATGATCACTTCCATCGCGGCAAGTATGACGAGATCACCGACCGGGCCGACGCGCCGTTGTCGGATGCGCTGGCGATGATGGTGCGCGAGCGGCTGACCGGCCTGCCGCCGCCCGCCGCGGCGTCCAGGCTGGTCGACCTGTGGCGCCCGTTCCTGGAAGACAAGATCGGCGCCCGGCTGGACCAGCTCAGCCATTTTACCGAGGATCAGGCGAAGTTCGGCGACCTCGTGCACGATCTGCTGTCTGAGCTTGATCTCGGTGACGACAGCCGCGCCGATACGGAGAAGGAGGAGAACGAGGACGACAACCGCGAGGGCGAGAACGATCAGTCCGGTACGGAAGGCTCGCCCGACAGCGAGGCCGCCCAGGAGATGAGCGCGGATCAGGCGCAGGACATGACCGACGACATGCCTGACGGCGCCATGGAAAGCGCGCAGGCCTCGGTGAGCGACACGTTTGACGATGGCGACCTTGCCGAGGAGGAGATGCCTGGCGAGGCGACGCGGCCCAATGCGGGCGGCGCCAACGAGCCGCGCGGCCCGGAATATCATGCGTTCGCGCCGAAGTTCGATGAGGTGATCGCCGCCGAGGATCTGTGCGACCACGATGAACTGGAGCGGCTGCGCAGCTATCTCGACAAGCAACTCGCGCACTTGCAGGGCATCGTGGCGCGGCTCGCCAATCGTCTTCAGCGCCGCTTGATGGCGCAACAGAATCGCGCCTGGGAGTTCGATCTGGAAGAAGGCATTCTCGATCCGGCGCGGCTGTCGCGCGTGGTGATCGACCCTTATCAGCCGCTCTCGTTCAAGCACGAGAAGGAGGCGACGTTCCGCGATACCGTGGTGACGCTGCTGCTCGACAATTCCGGTTCGATGCGGGGGCGGCCGATCACGGTGGCCGCGACCTGCGCCGACATTCTGGCGCGCACGCTGGAACGCTGCGGCGTCAAGGTCGAAATTCTCGGCTTCACGACGCGGGCCTGGAAGGGCGGGCAGTCGCGCGAGGCGTGGCTCGCCGCCGGCAAGCCGGTCACGCCGGGGCGGCTCAACGATCTCCGCCATATCATTTACAAGGCGGCCGACGCTCCCTGGCGGCGATCGCGGAAAAACCTCGGACTGATGATGCGCGAGGGCCTGCTCAAGGAAAACATCGACGGCGAGGCGCTCGACTGGGCGCATAAACGGCTGCTGGGCCGTTCCGAGCAGCGCAAGATCCTGATGATGATTTCGGACGGTGCGCCGGTCGACGATTCGACCCTGTCGGTCAATCCGGGAAATTATCTGGAGCGTCACCTGCGATGGGTGATCGAGGAAATCGAAACCAGATCCCCCGTCGAACTGATCGCCATCGGCATCGGTCACGACGTGACGCGCTACTATCGCCGCGCGGTGACCATCGTGGATGCCGAGGAACTCGGCGGCGCCATGACCGAACAACTCGCCGAACTGTTCAGCGAGACCCATGAGCCGCCGCCAGGTCCGGCACGGCGGCCACGCAAGCTGCATTCGTAGCCGGCAGAACCTGTTGCATTCCGGGCGGGATATCGTCCTGCGTATGTGACGCGTCCCCGGCAGATTGGTTTCTCCGCAAGATGGCATCATGGATCGATCGCCGCCGCCTGCTTTTCCTGACGGCATCAAGCCTGCTGTTGACCGGTTCTTCCGTCGCCCCCGCGCAATTCGCAACGCACGCGCCGGAACAGCCGCCGCCTGACGAACTGACGCCGCCTGCGCCGGTGTCGATCGCCGTGAACGCCCGTCCTGTCGCCGCCTTCGATCTGCGCGATCGCTCGCGCACCCGCTTCGGATCGCTCGCCTTTCGCGGCGGGCTGATCCTGACCTCGGCGTTTCGCGGCTTCGGAGGACTGTCGAGCCTGCGGCTTGATTCGAAAGGCCGGCAATTCATCTCGGCGAGCGACAAGGGCGCCTGGTTCACCGGCCGCATCATCTATGCGGCGTCCGGCGAGATGGTCGGGCTTGCGGACGTCGAGGCGGCGCCGATGCTGGGTCGCGACGGCAGGCTGATCACCGAGCGCGGCTGGTTCGATACGGAATCGATCGCGCGCGATGGATCGCTGATTTATGTCGGCATCGAGCGGGCCAACCGGATCATGCGGTTCGATTTTTCCAAGGGATACACCCGCGCGCGCGGGGAAGAGGTCGAGGCGCCGGCGGCGATCCGCAGGCTGCCGTTCAACCGGGGCCTTGAGGCGATGGTGGTCGTTCCGCGCGACCGGCCGCTCGGCGGTACGCTGATCGCGATCTCCGAACGGGGGCTCGATGCGGAACGCAATATTCTCGCATTCCTGATCGGCGGACCCTCGCCCGGCCGGTTCACCATCCGCCGGACCGAGAACTACGATATCAGCGATGCCTGTTTGCTGCCTTCGGGGGACCTGTTGATCCTCGAGCGTAAATTCTCGCTGACCGGCGGTATCGGCATTCGCATCCGTCGCGTCCGGATCGATGCGATCGCGCCCGGCGCACTGGTGGATGGTCCTTCGATTTTCGACGCGGGACTTGGACAGGAGATCGACAATTACGAAGGCCTCAGCGCGTTCGTGAACGACGATGGCGAAATCGTTCTGACGCTGGTGTCCGACGACAACTTCTCGTTGTTCCAACGCACGCTGCTGATGCAGTTCACGCTGGCCGAGCATTGAAGCAGGGGATGTCCCCCGCTTGTGCCGAAATCGGGAACGGAAGGATTTAGAGCATGATCCCGACCCGAAGGGCCGCGCCAGCGCAAAGTGGAAACCGGTTTTCGGATAAGATCATGCTCAAACAAAAAGACAAGCGACGAGTCCGATTCAACGCAGTTGAAATAGACTCTATAGCGGTTTCGAGCGAAGTGGGTACCGGTTCGCGTGAAGAAAACGCGTCAAAACAATAATCTAGAGCCTCGCTTCTGATTCAATCAGAAGCGAACACTCTCTAGCCGGCCTTGGCGGCCTGTTTCTTCTGAATCTGACGCTTGAGCTCGATCGCCTTCGGTGAAAGCTCCGAATCCCTTGCCTTCAATAAAAAGGCATCGAAGCCGCCGCGATGGTCCACGCTCCTCAGGGCATGGGTCGACACCCGGAACCGGACCGAACTGGAAAGGGTTTCCGACACGAAGGTCACGTTCACCAAGTTCGGCAGGAAGCGCCGCTTGGTCTTGATGTTGGAATGGCTGACTTTGTGGCCTACCAATGGGGCCTTGGCCGTCAGTTCGCAGCGCCGGGACATGGCGAAAATCCTCTGTCGTCCCCGGGCATCAGCCTGCAAGGCGGCTCAGGGTTCGAAATCGCGTCCATTTCAGGAACGGCGGACGTATAAGTGGACAGGGGCGGGGCGTCAAGCCGCGATAGCGTTTTCGAGCGAAGTGGGGATCGGTTCGCGTGAAGAAAACGCGTTAAAACATAACGACTCAAGTGCATTTCTCGGCGACGTGTCGTCATGGCCCGGAAGCGACCGCAGCCTGGGAAAACCAAGCCTGTTAACGTACAAGCCTGTTAACGTATATGAGGCCGGATAACCAAGCAGGATCACTTGTCGTGAGCTTATGCCGAACGCTGTTGTTCCGACGGATATTTTGTTCGGTCTGGAGACCGGCCGGCCTGTCTATCGCCATTCTGGCGGCGATGTTGACGGCGCAGGCGCAAGCGCAGGGTAAGCTCGAGGCTCGCTATGATGTTACTTTGGCTGGGATTCTCGTCGGCACCGGCGCCTGGGCGGTCGATATTCTCGAAAATCAGTATTCGGCCGCGGCGAGCGGGGGCGCCACGGGACTTCTCAAGGCGCTTGCTCATGGCACCGGCACCGGCTCCTCGCAGGGCCGCATCGTCAATGGCGCGTTGATTCCGGCGAGCTATACCGCCACCATCTCGTCTTCAAGGAAATCCGAGACCATTCGCATGTCGCTGGCGAGCGGCAATGTAAAGGGTTTCGTTATCAAGCCGAGCCCGCCGGTCGACCCCAAGCGCATTCCGGTCACCGATGCGCACAAGCGCGGCGTGTCCGATCCCATGAGCGCCACGCTGCTGCTGGTTCCCGACGCCGCCGAGCTGCTTGGCCGGGACGCCTGTCATTCCTCGACGGGAATCTTCGACGGGCGCATGCGCTACGATCTGCGCCTCGAATTCAAGCGCATGGACACCGTGAAGTCGGGAAAAGGCTATCAGGGGCCGGTCGTGGTCTGTGCGATCTATTTCTCGCCAATCGCCGGCTACGTCCCGGACCGCTATGCGATCAAGTATCTGGCGTCCCAGCGCGACATGGAGGTCTGGCTCGCGCCGATCGCCGGAACGCGGGTGCTGGTCCCCTATCGCCTGACGATTCCGACGCCGCTCGGCACGGGCAAGCTGGAGGCGACCGAGTTCAACACCACCGCCACCCCCGAACAGACGCCGGTTAAGACGCGGTAGCCGGGCGGCGACAGGGACGGTTCGCTCGAGCGAATCCTGTTGACTCCTGAGGCTGAACTCATGCGATCAGGGATTCATAAACGGGATGTAATTGCGGCTCCTGTCGCGCGGCTCAGAACTTGATCTGGTTTCCATATCTCCAGTCAAGCACGATATGTTGCGGTGAACGAAGCCGGATTGATCGGGAGTCAGCGATTCGGGCGCGTTTCGTTCCGGACTCGTTCCAAAGCTTAAGCCGCGACCCTGGAAGCGTCGCATTGTGAAACACATCCGATCCTTGGTCCGATCGAAATAGTCGCGTGCCGTTCGAATAGATGCGTCTGCGCGGATCAGGGTGATCGCCACCGATTCAGGCCACAAGAGCCATTCCGGATTTGACACTCGCCTCCCCGCTCCACTAGAGCCTTTCCCCTTCTGCTGAAATCAGAAGCGGGGCTCTCAGACATTGACTTGATGCGTTTTCCTCGCGCGAACCGGTATCGCTTGGCTTGAAAACGCCAAGGCGCCGCGAAAGCCCTCGGAGATTATGGCCTTCTCATCCTCGATATTTCCGCCCGGCAATGGTCGCGCGCTAGGCGCGGGCGTGACGGCGGTGCTCGGTCCGACCAACACCGGCAAGACCCATCTGGCCATCGAGCGGATGCTGGCGCATTCCTCAGGCATTATCGGCCTGCCGCTGCGGCTGCTCGCCCGCGAACTCTACGACAAGATCGTCGACCGCGCCGGGGTGGACTCCGTCGCTCTCGTCACCGGTGAGGAGAAGATCAAGCCGGCGCGTCCGCGCTTCTGGGTTTCGACCGTCGAAGCGATGCCGCGCGATCTCGACGTGGCGTTCCTCGCCATCGATGAAATACAGATCGCCGCTGATCTTGAACGCGGCCATGTTTTCACCGATCGCATTCTCCACCGCCGCGGCCGCGACGAGACGTTGCTGCTCGGCGCCGCCACCATGCGCCCGATCGTCGAGCGGATTCTGCCGGGCGCAAGCATCGTCACGCGCCCGCGGCTGTCCCAGCTTGAATTCGCGGGCGACCGCAAGATCACCCGGCAGCCTCGCCGCACCGCGATCGTCGCCTTCTCGGCGGACGAGGTTTATGCCATTGCCGAACTGATCCGGCGCCAGCGCGGCGGGGCGGCCGTGGTGCTGGGATCGCTCAGCCCGCGCACCCGCAATGCGCAGGTCGAGATGTTTCAGTCCGGGGACGTCGATTATCTGGTCGCCACCGACGCGGTCGGCATGGGCCTCAATCTTGATGTCGATCACGTCGCATTTGCCTCGGACCGCAAGTATGACGGCTACCAGTTCCGTCGGCTCACGCCGGCTGAATTCGCGCAGATCGCCGGCCGCGCCGGCCGCGCCACCCGCAACGGCACCTTCGGCACCACGGGACGCTGCGCGCCGTTCGAGCCCGAACTCGTGGACGCGCTGCAAAATCACACCTTCGAGGCGATCAGAACCCTGCAGTGGCGCAATTCCGGTCTCGATTTTTCCTCGCTCGACGCCTTGCAGGCCTCGCTGGCGCTGACGCCCTCGCACGAGGCGCTGACCCGCGCGCCGATCGCCGAGGATCTGCGGGTGCTCGATCACGCGGCGCGCGACGTCGAGGTTCGCGACATGGCGCAAACCGCGGCTGCGGTGGAGCGGCTGTGGGACGCCTGCCAGATTCCGGATTATCGCAAGATCGCGCCGGCGGCCCATGCCGAACTGGTGACCACGCTGTTCGGCTTTCTGATGCGCCAGGGCAGGGTTCCCGACCATTGGTTCGCGGCTCAGATCGCCCAGGCCGATCGTTCCGACGGGGATATCGATACCCTGTCGGCGCGGATCGCGCAGATCCGGACCTGGACTTTCGTCGCGAATCGTCCGGACTGGCTGGCCGATCCCGAGCACTGGCGCGGAATTTCGCGCGAGGCCGAAAATAAATTGTCCGACGCGCTGCACCAAAGGCTCACGGAGCGTTTCGTTGACCGCCGGACCAGTGTATTGATGCGCCGCTTGCGGGAAAACACGATGCTGGATACGGAAATCGGCAAGACGGGTGAGGTGATCGTCGAGGGCCATGTGATCGGCCGTCTCGACGGATTTACGTTCGCGCCGGATGCGGCGGAGGCTGGCTCCGAAGCCAAGGCATTGCAGGCCATCGCGCAAAAGGCGCTGGCCGGCGAAATCGAGGCGCGCGCGGAGAAATTGTCGGGAGCGCCCGACGACCAGTTCGTGCTGACCTCGGACGGCACCATCCGCTGGACGGGCGACGCGGTGGCGCGGCTGGTGGCTGCGGACGACGCGCTGCATCCGCGGCTGCGGATCATTTCCGACGAACGATTGACCGGAGCGCCGCGCGAGGCGGTGCAGGCCAGGCTCGATCTATGGCTGAAGACCCATATCGAGAAGCTTCTCGGACCGCTGTTCGAGCTGTCGAAAGCGGAGGACGTCACCGGGATTGCCCGAGGCATCGCCTTCCAGCTGGTCGAATCGCTCGGCGTGCTGGAGCGTTCGAGGATCGCTGCGCAGTTGAAGGATCTCGATCAGTCGTCGCGCGCTTCCCTGCGCAAGTACGGGGTGCGTTTCGGCGCTTACCATATTTATTTTCCCCTGCTTTTGAAGCCGGCTGCGCGGTCGCTGGCCTCGCTGTTGTGGGCGCTGAAGCAGGACAATGTCGACCTCTCGGCGCTGTCGAGCGCGCAGCATCTCGCAAGTAGCGGCCGCACGTCGTTCCCGGCGGACAAGCTGCTTGATCGCGACGCCTACCGCGCCCTCGGTTATCGGCAATGCAGCGAGCGCGCGGTCCGCGTCGACATCCTCGAACGGCTTGCCGACCTGATCCGTCCGGCGCTGTCGTGGCGGGAAGGGACGCCCGGCGAGAAGCCCGCCGGCGCGTTCGATGGGCGCGGGTTTGTCGTGACGCAGGCCATGACCTCGCTCGCGGGCACCGCCGGTGAGGATTTCGCCTCCATTCTACGCGCCCTCGGCTATCGCATGGAACGATGCCCGGCGCCGCCATCCGCAACGGAGAGCGGCGCCTTGGCGGATGCCGCCGTGGAAGCGGTTGCTGCTGAAACCTCGGAAAGCGCGCCGCAGCCGGCGGCGGCGAGTGTCGTCGTGCCCGCGGATGAGGGAGCCGTTTCCGTCCGCGCGGATACGGCCGATGCCGGCTTTGTTGAACCGGAGCCCGCGCCGGACACGGATCTATCCGGAGTTCCCGCCGCTGGCCTCGAAGCGTCGGTTGAAGTGGGCGAGGAACCGCCCGCGGCATCGCCGCCAGCCGTTGAGGTTTCGGAGGGCTCCGACGTCGAGGAAACGGCCGCCAACGAGGCCGCGCCGGATGATTCCGCGCCCGTCGTTGCCGGGGGCGCTGTCGAAGGAGACGCGGATTCCGCCGCGATGACCGCGCCGGACGCCTCGCCGCTGGAGGCGGACGCTGAGCCGGCGACGGTCGAAGTCTGGCGGCCGGGCGGGCGAGCCGTCGATCGACGTCCACGCCACGATCGTAATCGGTATCGCCGGCAGCAGCCTAAAACGGATGGCCCGCAGGCGGCGCCCGCGGACGGAGAGGGTTCCGAGGGAGCGCAGGGCCGCGAGCGGTACGGGCGCAGCAGACGGCGGCAGCCGACCGGCGCACTTGCCGAAACCGCTCCCGCGGGGAGCGAGAGCGGGCCGCGCGAAGGCAAGGGACGCCCGCCGCGCGAGCGCTTCAAGGGCAAGGGGCGGGACAGGGATCAGGATAAGGGCCGGGTTCAGGGCTTTCGCAAGGGTGGTCGCGAGGGGCGTTCGGACACCGGACCTTCGCATCGGCCCTACGCCAGCAGCGCCCCGCGCGAGCGCGAGCCATCGATCGATCCGGACTCGCCGTTTGCCAAACTGGCCGCCCTCAAGGATCAGCTTGCCGGCCGCAAGGACTGAATGGCCGGTTCTCAGGCGCACATTCCGCAACGGTTGATGCCCGTTTGCGATCAGCATACGTTACCGATTGAGGGCATTGTCATCGTCGGCGTGGTTCGCGATCGGAGTGGCCCCGTTGGATGTCCTGGAGCGGCAGCGTCTCGACAAATGGTTGTGGCACGCGCGCGTGGTCAGGGCGCGCACCCAGGCCGCGTCGCTGGTCGAGGCCGGCCGTGTTCGTGTCAACGGACTGCGGCAAACTTCTCCCGGCCACCCCCTCAGGATTGCCGATGTGCTCACGATCAGACTGGATCGTGGCATTCGTATCCTGAGAATTACCGGATTTGCCGAACGGCGAGGCGGCCCGACCGTGGCGCGGGCTCTCTATGACGACCTGTCGAATGCTTCCGGCGAAGCTGCTGGAGAATGATCCGGATCCGAGGGTTCGCCGCCGCAAGGTAGAGCCGGTTCTCGGGCGGGATCATGCTCGGTTGAAGAGAATAAGCGGAGTTCGATCCGGCGCAGTTTGAACTGGACTAACGGCTTGAGGGATCACTTGCGCCGCGCGACTGGTTCCCACGCTTGCGGCAGCGCTATTCCTGCGCTACCCAACCTGCAAAATCGAGCCTCTCGGAGCCTTGGATGACTTACGTCGTCAACGATGCCTGCATCAAATGCAAATATACCGATTGCGTTGAAGTTTGCCCCGTCGATTGCTTCTACGAAGGCGAGAACATGCTCGTCATTCATCCGGACGAGTGCATCGATTGCGGGGTCTGCGAACCGGAATGCCCGGCGGAAGCCATCAAGCCGGACAGTGAACCGGGCGTTGAGAAATGGCTTGAGGTCAATGCAGAGTACGCTGGCAGGTGGCCGAACATCACGCAGAAGAAGGAAACTCCGCCGGACGCCAAGGATTTCGAGGGCCAGGAGGGTAAGTTCGAGAAATATTTTTCTCCAGATCCCGGCACGGGAGACTGATCGTTTTTCGCGCGCCCCTTGCAATGCCCGCTCCGGCGCTCCTGGTTCACCGGTCATTATTTACCTTTTTTGACGACTCGAGGCTCAGAACGGCCGCCAGCGTGCGGGCGCGCGCATAAATCATTGATTTTTGCGGAAAATGTGCTATCTTGAGCGGGTTTCCGAATTCGACCGTACATTTACCTGCTTATGAGTCCGGAAGGACTCCGGCGTGAACATCCAGGAAGGCGTGGGTATCCACGCGCGGGCTGTGTCACAGAAAACACGTAAAAAAACGAGTTCGAGGACATCTACCGCTCGCCGCGGTGGAACAAAAGCTCGTGCCCGGACTGCCGCCTCGATCACGCGAACGACGGCTGCCAAGCGTTCGGCCGGAAAATCCTCAAGAAATAAAAGAGGCGAAATGCCAAGCAAGACCGCCAGAGCGTCCGCAAACACCGCTACCTCGAAGACCGCCGCTTCGAAGACTGTTGCTTCTGCTTCGAAGACCGCTGCTTCGAAAGCCGGCTCGAGGACGACTGCTTCCAAGATCGCTTCCGCCCCGAAGGTAGGTTCCAGGACCTCTGTCAAGCCGACGGCGAAGTCCGCAGCGAAGGCGGCTGTGGCCAGTAAGCCGGCGGTGAAGCCGGTTGCCAGGGTGGGCGCGCGCGTGGAGGAGCCGAAGAAGGTTCTGACCCAGCGCCAGGGGTTCAAGACCGGCGAGTTCGTGGTCTATCCCGCGCATGGTGTCGGCCAGATTCTGGCGATCGAAGAACAGGAGATTGCTGGCGCCAAGCTTGAGCTGTTCGTTATCAACTTCATCAAGGACAAGATGACTCTGCGGGTGCCGACGGCGAAGGTTGCCAATGTCGGGATGCGTAAGCTGTCCGAGCCGGGTCTGGTCAAGCGGGCGCTCGAAACCCTGAAGGGCCGCGCGCGCATCAAGCGCACCATGTGGTCGCGGCGGGCGCAGGAGTATGAAGCGAAGATCAATTCCGGGGATATTGTCGCGATCGCCGAAGTGGTACGCGATCTCTATCGATCGGAATCCCAGCCGGAGCAGTCCTACAGCGAACGTCAGCTTTACGAAGCCGCGCTTGATCGCCTATCACGCGAGATCGCGGTCGTTCAGCACGTGACGGAGACCGAAGCGGTCAAGGAAATCGAGGGTCAACTGGCCAAGAGCCCGCGGCGTGGCGCCAAGGCGGAGGCGGGCGGCGAGGCTGACGGCGACCTGGAAGCAGCCGATGGCGATGATGCCGCCGTTGCTGCTTAACGGCGAGCAGCGATTATAGAACGCCGGCCTTTCGGCGAGGCGTTTGGACTTAATGGAGGCTCCCGCTCGGGGGCCTCTTTTGGTTTCAGGGGCAGTTGATTTCAGGGGGCAGGCTTTGTGATTTTCCTGGCACGCAGGCGTCATTGGACGGACGGCAGAGCGGGCGCGTGCGTGCATGGCCATTTTAGGTGCGGGGTTGCCTGGAGCATGATCCCGACCCGAAAGGCTGCGTCAGCGCAAAGTGGAAACCGATTCGCGTGGAAGAAAACTAAAGGCTCTGTCAGGAAATATTTACCGCGCCATCATTCTCGGAAACAGAGCCGCGTTTTTGACGGCATCGGAAGAGATGTCCTTGGTTGCCGTTCAACGCGTTGTTTTCGCGCTAGAGCCTTTTCGCTTCTGATGGAATCAGAAGCGACGCTCTATGATCTTTTTTGACGCGTTTTCTTCACGCGAACCGGTTTCCACTTCGCTCGAAAACGCTATAACTGGACATTCCCTCGCCGGGTCAAGCCCGCGATCATGCTCCGCTCGAGAGCGCCGGAGCATGATGGATCCGATCAAAGTTGGATCGGACCATGCTCTCGAAATGATTGTCTGGTCGCATTTTCTCGCAGCGAACCAAGATCCACCTCGCTGGAAAATGCTCCAGAAAATTTCCTGACATAAGCTTCAAAGATCGCGCGGATCATAACGGGCTGCCCAAGCGCGGCGGGATCCGCCCGCACGAAAGCCGAGCTTGGCTTTCTTGCTCAAGGCGCGATTGTAAAGGCGTCGATCACACGAACCGCCGCGCGCCTCCGGTTGCGATGTGATGCCCGGTCCGCGAGGGCCCGTTCCCGATTGTCCGGCAACATATCTCATGAAAATGGCCACCTCGTTTCCGAGGTGGCCATCGAATCGGGCGCCCGCCTTCTACACTATCTGAACGACAGCAGCCGCTTGTGCACCAATCCATCCATTCGCCGCATGTTCTGCTGCGGGATGGAAGGGACCTGTTTCAAGCCTTGCCTATTCACGCTGTCCCAGCAACTGCAGTAGCAGCGTGAACAGGTTGATGAAGTTCAGGTAGAGCGACAGAGCGCCGGTAATAGCCGCACGCTCGGCGATTTCGCCGCCCTGTGAGGCATACCCGTAGATGTAGTCGTTCTTCAGCCGCTGGGTGTCCCAGGCGGTGAGGCCGGCGAACACCAGCACGCCTGCGACCGAGACGACGAACTGCAACGCGGAGCTGGCGATGAACAGGTTCACCAGGCTGGCGATGATCACGCCGATCAGGCCCATGAACAGGAACGAGCCCATCCCGGTCATGTCACGCTTGGTGGTGTAGCCGAACAGGCTCAGCGCGCCGAACGAGGCTGCGGTGATGAAGAACACCCGCACGATCGAGGTGTGCGTATACACCAGGAAGATCGAGGACAGCGACAGGCCCATCAGAGCGGAGAACGCCCAGAACAACATCTGCGCGGTCGCCGGCTTGAGCCGGTTGATGCCGAATGAGATGACGAAGACCATCGCCAGCGGTGCGAGGATGAACACCCACTTCAAGGGGCTCACGAACATCGCGTAGCCGAACGGCGTAAGGTAAGCGTTGCCGAGCTTGGCGGCGGCGCCCGACGGATCGCCGGTGACGGCCGCCATGTAGACGCCAAGCGCGGCCAGGCCGGTGATGGCGAGGCCGATCGACATGTAGTTGTAGATTTTGAGCATATAAGCCCGAAGACCGGCATCGACGGCGGCGGCATCAACGCGCCCGTCAGCACGGCCAAGCGGAGTGGCATAGTTGCGGTCTAAGTCCGACATGTCGAATTCCCGTGGTTAGCTGGCATCGTATGAAACGCGCCAGTGCGAAATCTGTTTCGGATACCTGGTTTGCTGATTATCGATGTCCGGTCAATCAGAGACCAGCGTCCGACCAACCCATATGTGGGAAACTAACACAATCGCCGCAAGCTTCCATGCGCGGCTGAATGTCGCCCTCCGGAACCGGCGCGGCTTCCGAAACCGTTGGAGGATCGAAACGAATAAAAACCTCAGATTCGTAAAGGAACCTTTGATCGACCACGTGACGGGGTGGTCCAGATACCCGCTTCATTTTGTCATAAATTTCTCAGCACCGACGCCGGCTTCCGGGTGAGCGCCATCAGCGTGCCGGCAAGCCCCAGCGCGACCGTGACGATCAGCGCGGCGGCGACCACGATGGCCGCGCTGCCAGCCTGCCATTCGAAACCGAGCGTCATCAATCGCGTCACGATGAGCCACGCGGCAAGCGAACCGGCCGCCATGCCGAACACTGCTGTCGCGGCACCGATCATGAGGTATTCCAGCGCATAAGCGCCGAGCAGCCGCAGCCTGGTGGCGCCGAGAGTCTTCAGAATTACTGCGTCATAGACGCGGTGCCGATGGCCGGCGGCCAGCGCGCCGCCAAGAACTAGGATCGCCGAAACAAGGGTGACGGTGCTGGCGCCGCGGATCGCGAGCACCAGGTTGGTGACGACCGTGCCGATGGTTTCGAGCGCCTCGCGAACCCGCACGCTCGTCACCATCGGGAAGGCGTCGGCCACGGCCTTGATGATCGATGCGTCTTTTGCAGGGCTGTCATGCATTTCCGTCAGGGTGGCGATATGGGTGTGAGGCGCGCCGCGAAAGGCATGGGGTGAGAACACCAGCACGAAATTGATGCCGAGGCTCTGCCAGTCGACGTTGCGCATGTTGCTGATGGTGGCGGTGATGTCGCGACCGAGCACGTTCACGTTCACGGTGTCGCCGATCTTGAGTCCGAGCCCGTCGGCCAGCTTCTTCTCGAACGACACCAGCGGCGGTCCGTCATAGTCCGGCCCCCACCACTCGCCCTCCACCACCTTCGATCCCTTCGGCACCTCGCCGGTGTAGGTCAGGCCGCGATCGCTTTGCAGCACCCATTGCGCGTCGCGCGAGGGTTTCAGCTCTTCGGCTTTGACGCCGCGCGCCGCGACGATGCGCCCGCGCAGCATCGGCACGTCCTCCACGGTCGCTTGCGGAGTCAGCCGCTTGAGAAATTCGTCGAACCGGGCCGATACCGACGAGGGAATGTCGATGAAGTACAGCGTAGGCGCGCGCTCCGGCAGCGCCGCCGAGAACTGCCGCCGCAGATTGCCGTCGATCTGGGTGATCGTGACCAGAACCGCAAGGCCGAGGCCGAGCGAAAGCACCACGGATGGCGTCAGCGTTCCCGGACGATGGATGTTCGCAACCGCAAGCCGCACCATGGTGATCCGGGATCGCGGCAGCCGCCGCGCGAGCGCCATCAATCCCGAGGCGATGCCGCGCAGCAACGCAAACACGATCGCCGCCGCGGCCACGAACACCAGCGCCACGCGCTTGTCGTAGGCAAGACCGACGGCGATACCGGCCAGTGTTGCGATCAGGAGCGCTATCAAGACAAGGTAGCGAGCCTGTGGCCGGACGACTTCGTGAGCGACGGTGTCGCGAAACAGGGCCGAGACCGGAATGTCATGCACCCGTGTCAGCGGCCACATGCCGAACGCCAGCGCCGTCAACAGCCCATAGACCGCCGACAACGCCAATTCATCGGGATGCAGCATCGGCGCGACCGGCAGCGGCAGCAGATGGCCGAAGGCGCCGACAATGATGAAAGGCAGCGCCGCGCCGATCATCAGGCCGGCGAGCGAGCCGATAGCCGCCAGCACCATGACCTGCGACAGATAGATTGCGAACACGTCGCGGCCGGTCGCGCCCACCGCCTTGAGAGTCGCAATGATGTCGCGCCGCCGGTCGATGTGGCTCTTGACGGCGTTGCCGACGCCGACGCCCCCGACCAGCAGAGCGGCGAGCCCGACCAGGGTCAGGTACTGCGTGAAACGCAGGATGGTCCGCTCAAGCTGCGGCGAGGCGTTGGTGCGGCTGCGGATCTCCCAGCCGGCCTCCGGCAGCGCCGTCCGCGCGGCTTCGCCCAGCGTCGCCGTCGCCCTGTCGCCCGCGTCATTACCCGCAAGCCGGACCCGGTAGATCCAGCGCACCAGACTGCCGGGCTGGAGCAATGCAGCGGCGCGCAAGCCGTCAATGCTGACCAGGAAGCGCGGCCCGAGTCCCAGGCCGCCCGCCAGTTTGTCGGGCTCGCTTTCGACCGCGCTCCGGATCCCGAAGGTGGCGCTGCCGATCGTCACGCGATCGCCGATCTTGAGATCCAGCCGTGTCAGCAGGGTCGGGTCGGCGGCCGCGCCGAAGACGCCGTCGCGTTCGGTGAGCAGATCGGGCATCGGGATGTCCGGCTTCAGCGTCGGCGCGCCGAGCAGGGGATAGGCCCCGTCGACCGCCTTGAGTTCGACCAGCGCCAGCCTGCCGTCTGGCGCGCGCGCCATCGCGCGCAGCGTCGCCGCCACCGAGACCGTTCCCCGCGCACGCAGGAAGGCGATCTCGTCCGGCCTGGCTTCACGCTGGATCAGCGAAAACGACACATCGCCGCCGAGCAGCGTGCGTCCCTCGCGCGCCAACCCGTCCGACAGGCTGGACGCCACGGATCCGACGCCGGCAATCGCCATGACGCCGAGCGCGATGCAGGCGATGAAGACATAGAAGCCGCGCAGCCCGCCGCGCAGCTCGCGCAACGCCAGGCGCAAGGGAAGAAACCGCGCGCGGGTCATTTTCGCCGTCATCGCCGACGCGCCGCTGCATACTGGGCGAGAATCAAGCCTGTGACCCCGGAAACCATGACGACGGAGCGAACCGGGCTCATTGACCTGCTCCGTCGATGCGCCCCGACCGCAGCCTCACGACGCGGTCGCAGCGTTGCGCGAGCGCGGTGTCGTGGGTCACCAGCACCAGCGTCATGCCGCGCTCGGCATGCTTTGCGAACAGGAGGTCGACGATCTGCTGGCCGGTCGCCTCATCGAGGTTGCCGGTCGGTTCGTCGGCGACGAGTATAGCCGGATCGGGCGCGAACGCCCGCGCCAGCGCCACGCGCTGCTGCTCGCCGCCAGATAGCTGCGTCGGATAATGATGCAGCCGCGCGCCGAGACCGACCGCCTCCAGTTCGCTCGCCGCGCGTTGGGATGCGTCCGCGACGCCGGCGAGTTCGAGCGGTACGGCGACGTTCTCCAGCGCCGTCATGGTCGGAATCAAATGAAACGACTGGAACACGATGCCGACATGACGCCCGCGGAACCGTGCGAGGCCGTCTTCGTCGAGAGCATTGAAAGAAGTGCCGTTGACCACCACCTCTCCGCTGTCGGGACGTTCCAGTCCCGCCATGACCATGAGCAGGGTGGATTTCCCCGACCCGGACGGGCCGATCAAACCGATCGCCTCGGCAGCAGCAATGCGAAGACTGATGTCCTTCAGGATGTGGACTCGCGCGGCGCCGCTGCCGAGCGTGAGATTGACATCTGAAATCGCGATGGCGTCCGGGATTTCCGAATAGCTGGCTGGAGACGAGCGTTTGATGAGACTGTCCATGCCTGTTCCTGTGTTCGCCTATCCTGCCGCACCGTTCCGAGCGAACTTCGGATTCAGAAGGACACGGAAAATGTGGTCCAGGTTGCTTCCGTATGGAAGACCTCCGGAGCACCTGAAGCACAATGACGGAGACCGCACCGGCCGCCGCGCTGGCTCATATGGCATTTCTTTTTCCACGATCGAGAGGTTGACGCGCGGCTTCGTGCTGTTGCTGCTCGGCGCAGTCCTCGTCCTCGGAGCCCCGGCGCGGGCCGCCGACCCCGTCAGGATCGTCGTGCTCGGTGATTCCCTAAGCGCTGGCCTTGGGCTTTCCGCCGCCGATGCATTTCCCGCGCAATTGGAGAAGGCGTTAAAAGACAAGGGTGTGAACGTCGCGATCAGCAATGCCGGCGTCTCCGGCGACACCGCCTCCGGCGGTCTTGACCGGTTGGACTGGTCCGTTCCGGCGGGCACGCAGGGCGTCATCCTTGAACTCGGCGCAAACGATGCCTTGCGCGGCATCGATCCCAAGGTGACGCGCGCCGCGCTGGATGAAATCCTCAAACGCCTGAAGGCGCGCAACATCGCGATCCTGCTATGCGGCATGGTCGCGCCGCCGAACTACGGCGACGAATACGCGGCTCAATTCGGCGCAATCTTTTCCGATCTCGCGAAAAAACATGGCGTCCCGTTATACCCGTTCTTTCTGGAAGGCGTTGCGGCGAATGCCGAACTCAATCAGGCGGACGGAATTCATCCGACGGCGGCCGGGGTGACAACGATCGTCAAGAATATTCTTTCCACGGTTGAAGCCTTTCTCGATACCCTTTCCGAGCGGAAGACTTGAAGAAAGGGTGCGCATCCAGGCCACGGCTTGCACCGTCACAAAACTACGATAGAACGGCAGTTGTATCGTCGCCGGGCCGTCACTCGATGGTTCCGACCGGGTGTCGGGACCGAAGCCATTCGTCGAGGATTTGCATCGAGGATTTGCATCGAGGATTTGCATCGAGGATTTGCGATGCCGCGTTTGTTCACGGGGCTGGAAATACCGCCCGAGATCTGCCGCACGCTGTCCGGTCTGCGTGGCGGCTTGCCGGGTGCCCGCTGGATCGATCCGGAGAACTATCACCTCACGCTCCGCTTCATCGGCGATATCGACGGCGCCGCCGCGAACGAGGTCGCATCGGTGCTGCTCCGGGTCAATCGCAAGCCTTTCGAGGTGACGCTGCGGGGACTGTCGAGCTTCGGCGGCAGGAAACCGCGCGCCGTGGTCGCCTCGGTGGAGCCGAGCGGACCTCTGATCGAGTTGCAGGCCGAGCTTGAGCGGCTGATGCGGCGCTGCGGGCTTGGCGCCGAGGGGCGGAAGTTCACGCCGCATATCACGCTGGCGCGCTTGCGCGACGCATCCAATCAGGATGTCGCAAACTATCTGTCTGTTCGGGGTTATTTCCCGGCCACGGTATTCACCGCCGAGCGCTTTGTGCTGTTCTCCTCACGTGCCTCGGTCGGCGGCGGCCCTTATGTCGTCGAGGACGCCTACGCGCTCGGCGCGTGATCGCCGGTTCGCAAGACTTTCAACCAGTTTTCGACGCGCATCCGCCCTCTCAGGAGCCGTAACCTGTCCGATGCTGTCCTCTCCTCCCCCATCGTTGCGGAATCACTATCAGTCTCTCGTCACATCAGGCGCGATCGAGGCGGACCCCGCGCAGGCGCGGGCGGTGGAAGCTCTCGCCGCGCTGGACGAGCGGCTCATGGCCTACAAGCCCGCGGGCAAGTCGGGCTTCCTCGACAGGCTGTTTCAGTCCGATGAAGAGCCTCCCCCGAAGGGACTCTATATCCATGGCGATGTCGGGCGCGGCAAAACCATGCTGATGGACCTGTTCTTCCAGGAGAGCCGGGTCGCCCACAAACGTCGGGTCCATTTTCATGAGTTCATGACAGACGTGCATGAGCGCATTTTTGGCTTTCGCCAGAGCATCGCGCGGGGTGAGACGGCCGACGCCGATGTCGTTCAGCTCACCGCCGCGTCGATCTTCGAGCAGGCATGGCTGTTATGCTTCGATGAGTTCCACGTCACCGATATCGCCGACGCCATGATTCTGGGGCGTCTGTTCGCACGGCTGTTCGAACTCGGCACCGTCGTGGTGGCGACCTCGAACATCCCTCCCGGAGACCTCTACGAAGGCGGCCTCAACCGCGTGCTTTTCCTGCCGTTCATTGCGCAGATCGAGGAGCGCATGGATGTGCTGCGTCTCGACGCCCGCACCGATTTCCGCCTGGAGAAGCTCGCCAGCGTCAAGATGTGGCTGACACCCGCCGACGCCGAAGCCGAGGCGGCGCTCGACAGGGCGTGGATGCTCATGACCGGCGGCGCGCCGTGCAAGCCGCGCGATGTCGCGATCAAGGGCCGCATTCTCCATGTGCCATGCTCGGCCCACGGGGTGGCGCGTTTCTCCTTTGCGGATCTCTGTGGGCAGCCGCTGGCGGCTTCCGACTATCTGCGGCTCGCGCGCGACTACCACACCCTTATGATCGACCGCATCCCGGTGATGGACCACGCCGATCGCGACGCCGCCAAGCGGTTCATCGCCCTGATCGATGCGCTGTATGACAACGGCGTGAAACTGATGGCCTCGAGCGATGCCGATCCGCTTTCTCTTTATCGCGCGAGCGACGGTTTAGAAGCGAACGAGTTCAAGCGCACTTCCTCGCGCCTGGTCGAGATGAACTCGGAATCCTATCTGGCGAAGGCCCACGGTCGCGGTCATTCCGCCGCCCGCAGTTCCAGCACCGGACTGGTCGAGACATGAGGGGGCTCGGTGCGACGGCTTGAACGAGTTCCGGGAAAGGTCTAGAGCATTTCACTTCTGATTGAATCAGCAGAGCCTGGATTATTGGTTTGGCGCGTTTTCTTCACGCGAACCCATCACTCGCTCGAAAACAACCACGATCCGTCGAGGTTTTTCCTTCCCGTCTCTTATTGTCATCAAAGGATGAATTCCCATGGCGCGCGACAAGATTGGCTTGATCGGCTCCGGCCAGATCGGAGGGACGCTCGCTCATCTTATCGGACTGAAGGAACTCGGCGACGTCGTGATGTTCGATATCGCGGATGGCGTTCCGCAAGGTAAATCGCTCGATATTGCCCAGTCGTCCCCGGTAGAAGGGTTCGACGCCAGACTGGCCGGCACCAATTCCTATGAAGCGCTCGAGGGCGCCGGCGTCTGCATCGTCACCGCCGGTGTTCCGCGCAAGCCGGGCATGAGCCGCGACGATCTGCTCGGCATCAATCTCAAGGTGATGGAACAGGTCGGCGCAGGCATCAGGAAATATGCGCCGGATGCGTTCGTCATCTGCATCACCAATCCGCTCGACGCCATGGTGTGGGCGCTCCAGAAGGCCTCCGGTCTGCCGGCGAAGAAGGTGGTCGGCATGGCCGGCGTGCTTGATTCCTCGCGCTTCCGCTATTTTCTCGCGGACGAGTTCAACGTCTCGGTGGAAGACGTGACGGCCTTCGTGCTTGGCGGTCATGGCGACAGCATGGTGCCGCTGGTCAAATACTCGACGGTGGCGGGCATTCCGCTGCCGGACCTCGTCAAGATGGGCTGGACCTCGCAGGCGCGCATCGATGAAATCGTGGATCGCACCCGCAACGGCGGCGCCGAGATCGTCAATCTGCTCAAGACCGGCTCGGCCTTCTATGCCCCCGCCGCCTCCGCGATCGCGATGGCGGAAAGTTTCCTGCGCGACAAGAAGCGCGTGCTGCCTTGCGCCGCCTATCTCAACGGCGAGTTCGGGGTATACGACATGTATGTCGGCGTGCCCGTGGTGATCGGCGCCAAGGGCGTCGAACGCATTGTCGAGATCGAACTGGCGGGCAGGGATCGGGAAGCCTTCGACAGATCGGTCGCCGCGGTTCAGGGGCTCGTCGATGCCTGCAAGAAGATCGCCCCTGATCTGCTCGACCGTTGATCGGCATTGCCTCGGTTCGGTGCCAAAAGATGCGCGTGCGGTCTTGGAGGCATGCTTGGAGGCATATCGTGGGCGGGGCTATCCTGGCCGACGGAAACGAATGACGGAATTGTCCCTGCCAGAACTGTCCCTGCCGCGGGTTGGAGACCATCCAGATGAACATCCACGAATATCAGGCCAAGGCGTTGCTGCGCGAGTTCGGCGTGCCGGTTTCGCGAGGGGTGCCGGTGTTGCAGGCATCGGAAGCGGAGGCCGCGGCCGAAACGCTGGGTGGTCCGGTCTGGGTGGTGAAAAGCCAGATTCACGCCGGCGGCCGCGGCAAGGGCAAGTTCAAGGAAGCTTCCGCCGGCGAGAAAGGCGGCGTCCGCCTCGCCAGATCGATCGACGAGGTGAAGACCTTCGCCGGCCAGATGCTTGGCGCGACGCTGGTCACGGCGCAGACCGGCCCTGCCGGCAAGCAGGTCAACCGCCTTTACATCGAGGAAGGCTCCGACATCGACAAGGAATTCTACTTCTCGGCGCTGGTCGACCGCGAGACATCGAGGATTTCGTTCGTGGTCTCCACCGAAGGCGGGATGAACATCGAGGAGGTCGCGCACAAAACGCCTGAGAAGATCGTGACCTTCTCGGTCGATCCCGCCACCGGCGTGATGAGCCATCACGGCCGCACCGTCGCCAGGGCGCTGAGATTGCGCGGCGATCTCGGCAAGCAGGCGGAAAAGCTGGTGACGCAGCTTTATGATGCGTTCATCGCCAGGGACATGGCGATGCTGGAAATCAATCCGCTGGTGGTCACGAAACAGGGCGAGCTGCGCGTGCTCGACGCCAAGATATCGTTCGACAGCAACGCGCTGTACCGCCACTCCGATGTCGTTGCGCTGCGCGACGAGAGCGAGGAAGACGCCAAGGAAATCGAGGCGTCGCGGTTTGATCTGAGCTACGTCGCGCTGGATGGCCAGA
Source organism: Nitrobacter winogradskyi Nb-255 (assembly GCF_000012725.1). NCBI lineage: Bacteria > Pseudomonadati > Pseudomonadota > Alphaproteobacteria > Hyphomicrobiales > Nitrobacteraceae > Nitrobacter > Nitrobacter winogradskyi. The sequence goes on from NC_007406.1 coordinate 471,900, forward strand.
TCGGCTGCATGGTCAACGGCGCGGGCCTTGCCATGGCGACCATGGACATCATCAAGCTCTACGGCATGGCGCCCGCGAACTTCCTCGACGTCGGCGGCGGCGCCACCAAGGACAAGGTCGCGGCCGCCTTCAAGATCATCACTGCCGATCCGAACGTGAAGGGCATCCTGATCAATATCTTCGGCGGCATCATGAAATGCGATGTCATCGCCGACGGCGTTGTCGCCGCGGTGAAACAGGTGGGTCTGAATGTGCCGCTGGTGGTTCGCCTCGAAGGCACCAATGTCGACGCCGGCAAGAAGATCATCCGCGAGTCCGGCCTCAACGTGCTGCCCGCCGACGATCTCGACGATGCCGCGCAGAAGATCGTCAAAGCCGTGAAAGAGGTCGCGTGATGCCGATTCTGATCGACAGGAATACGAGGGTCATCTGCCAGGGCTTCACCGGCAAGAACGGCACGTTCCATTCCGAGGCCGCGATCGCCTACGGCACCAAAATGGTCGGCGGCACCTCGCCGGGCAAGGGCGGGCAGACCCATCTCGACCTGCCGGTGTTCGACACCGTCCGCGAAGCGCGCGAGGCGACCGGCGCAGACGCCAGCGTGATCTACGTACCGCCGGCCGGCGCGGCGGACGCGATCTGCGAGGCGATCGACGCCGAGATCCCGCTGATCGTCTGCATCACCGAGGGTATTCCGGTGCTGGACATGGTGCGGGTCAAGCGGTCGCTGACGGGATCGAAATCGCGCCTCATCGGGCCGAATTGCCCGGGCGTCGTGACGGCGGGTGAATGCAAGATCGGCATCATGCCCGCGAACATCTTCAAGCCCGGTAACGTCGGCATCGTCTCCCGCTCGGGCACGCTGACCTATGAGGCAGTGTTCCAGACCAGCCAGGAGGGCCTTGGCCAGACCACGGCGGTCGGCATCGGCGGCGATCCCGTCAAGGGCACCGAGTTCATCGACATGCTGGAAATGTTTCTGGCCGATCCCAACACCAGCGCGATCGTGATGATCGGCGAGATCGGAGGGTCGGCGGAGGAAGACGCCGCCCAGTTCCTGATCGATGAGGCCAGGCGCGGCCGAAACAAGCCTGTGGTCGGCTTCATCGCCGGGGTCACGGCGCCGCCTGGCCGCCGCATGGGACATGCCGGCGCGATCATTTCCGGCGGAAAGGGTGACGCCGCCTCCAAGACGGCGGCCATGGAAGCAGCCGGAATAGCGGTTTCCCCGTCTCCCGCGCGACTGGGAAAAACGCTTGTCGAAAAACTGAAGCACTGATTCAGGTCTTGATCTTTTCAGCGGGAAGTTTCCCCTTAAATAGGGTAACGTCGAGTTCGCGCTGATCCTGCCGGGAAGGGCTGGTCTCGCGGGGGAAAAGCGTGCGCGCCCGTCGGTGACGCGCATGACCTAAAACGTCAGGACGCGATATGTCTCGCCAGGACGCGAATGCCGCATTTGCCCTTTCCTCGTTCCTGCAGGGCGCGAATGCCGGTTACATCGACGAACTCTACGCCCGCTATGAGAAAGACCCCGGTTCGGTCGACGCTGCGTGGCAGGAATTCTTCAAAAGCCTGAAGGACTCTCCACAGGACGTCGAGAAGAACGCGAGAGGCCCATCCTGGGAGAGGGCCAACTGGCCGCAGGCTCCCCGGGACGACCTCACCTCGGCGCTCGACGGTAACTGGGCCCGGTTCGAAAAGACCGCGGACGTAAAGGCGCAGGAAACGGCGAAACCGAAAGCCTCGGTGCTCGCCGGCGGCGACGTCAATCAGGCCACGCGCGATTCGGTTCGCGCGCTGATGCTGATCCGCGCCTACCGCATGCGCGGGCATTTTCATGCAAGGCTCGATCCCCTCGGTCTCGAACCTGCGCGCGATCGTGAAGAGCTTGATCCTCGCGCCTACGGCTTCACTGAGGCCGACATGGATCGCAAGATCTTCCTCGACCACGTCCTGGGGCTCGAATACGGCTCGCTGCGCGAGATCGTGGCGATCTGCCAGCGCACTTATTGCCAGACCCTGGGCGTCGAGTTCATGCACATCTCGGACGCCGCGCAGAAAAGCTGGATTCAGGAGCGCATCGAGGGGCCGGACAAGGAGATCAGTTTCACGCCGGAAGGCCGCCGCGCCATCCTGATCAAGCTCATCGAGGCCGAGGGTTTCGAGAAGTTCTGCGACGTCAAGTTCACGGGAACCAAGCGCTTCGGTCTCGACGGCGGCGAATCGCTGATCCCGGCGCTGGAGCAGATCATCAAGCGCGGCGGCAATCTCGGCGTGAAGGAAATCGTGATCGGCATGCCGCATCGCGGGCGGCTGAACGTGCTGACGCAGGTGATGGGCAAGCCCCATCGCGCGCTGTTCCATGAGTTCAAGGGCGGTTCGGTCAATCCGGACAGCGTCGAAGGCTCCGGGGACGTCAAGTATCACCTCGGCGCCTCGAGCGACCGCGAGTTCGACAACAACCGGATACACCTGTCGCTGACCGCCAATCCCTCGCATCTTGAAATCGTGGATCCGGTGGTGCTCGGCAAGGTGCGCGCCAAGCAGGACCAGCACGGCGATCCGCCCGAGCAGCGCAACTCCGTGCTGCCGCTGTTGATGCATGGCGACGCCGCCTTCGCGGGACAGGGCGTGGTGGCGGAATGCTTCGCCCTGTCGGACCTCAAGGGCTACCGCACCGGCGGATCGATCCACTTCATCGTCAACAACCAGATCGGTTTCACCACCTATCCGCGCTACTCGCGCTCGTCTCCCTATCCGTCCGACGTCGCGAAGATGATCGACGCACCGATCTTCCACGTCAATGGCGACGATCCGGAGGCCGTGGTGTTCGCGGCGAAGGTCGCGGTCGAGTTCCGTCAGAAATTCCACAAGCCGGTCGTGATCGACATGTTCTGCTATCGCCGCCACGGTCACAACGAAGGCGACGAGCCGTCGTTCACCAATCCGTTGATGTACAAGAAGATCGCGGTGCACCCCTCGACGCTTGAACTCTACGCCAAGCGGCTGAGCGCCGAAGGCATCATAACCGAGGGCGAGATCGAAAAGCTGAAAGCCGACTGGCGCGCGCGGCTGGACGCTGAACTCGAGGCCGGCGCCGGCTACAGGCCGAACAAGGCCGACTGGCTCGACGGCAAGTGGGCCGGTCTCAAGCTCGCAGACCAGAGCGAGGAGCCGCGCCGTGGCGTCACCGGCGTGAGCATCGAGACTCTGAAGAAGATCGGCCGCAGCATTACGCGGGTTCCGGACGGTTTCCGGGTGCATCGCACGGTGCAGCGTTTTCTCGATAATCGCGCCAGGGCGATCGAGAGCGGAGCCGGGATCGACTGGGCGACGGCCGAGGCGCTGGCCTTCTGCACGCTGATGCTTGAGGGCCACAACGTCCGTCTGTCCGGCCAGGACAGCGAGCGCGGCACCTTCTCGCAGCGGCATTCGGTGCTGTTCGATCAGGAAGACGAGAGCCGCTACACGCCGTTCAATCATCTCGACGCCGATCACGGCTGCTACGAGGTCATCAATTCGCTGTTGTCGGAAGAAGCAGTGCTCGGTTTTGAGTACGGTTATTCGCTCGCGGAGCCCAACACGCTGACAATGTGGGAAGCGCAGTTCGGCGACTTCGCCAACGGCGCGCAGGTCTTGTTCGACCAGTTCATCTCCTCCGGCGAACGCAAGTGGCTGCGCATGTCGGGTCTCGTCTGCATGCTTCCCCACGGCTATGAGGGCCAGGGGCCGGAGCATTCCTCGGCGCGGCTGGAGCGCTTCCTGCAGATGTGCGCCGAAGACAACATGCAGGTCGTCAACATCACGACGCCGGCCAACTATTACCATGCGCTGCGCCGCCAGTTGAAGCGCCAGATCCGCAAGCCGCTGATCATGATGACGCCGAAGTCGCTGCTCCGTCACAAGCGGGTAGTGTCGCGTCTCGACGAACTCGGCGCCGATACGGCATTTCATCGCATCCTTTACGACGACGCGACGATGTTGCCGGAGCAAAAGATCAGGCTGGTGGACGACGATAAGATTCGCCGCGTGGTGCTGTGCTCGGGCAAGGTCTATTACGATCTCTACGAGGAGCGTGAGCAGCGCGACATCAATGACGTGTACCTGATGCGGATCGAACAGTTGTATCCCGTTCCGCTGAAGGCGCTGGTGCAGGTTCTCGGCAGCTTCAAGAACGCCGAGATCGTCTGGTGCCAGGAAGAGCCACGCAATATGGGCGCCTGGCTCTTCATCGAGCCTTACCTCGAATGGGTCCTCAATCAGATCGGCGCGCCCGGCAAACGCCCGCGTTATGTCGGCCGCGCCGCGGCCGCGGCCACCGCGACGGGGTTGATGTCGAAGCATCTTGCGCAACTCAAGGCGTTCCTCGACGAGGCGCTGAGCTGACACGGACGGTCATGTCGGACTGAAACACGAGGCCAGCTTGTGGCGGATGCTTCCGAGTATCTTTTTTCGGGACAGGTCAGCCATGACGAAAGGAAGAGGACCATGACTGAGATACGGGTTCCGACGCTCGGCGAATCGGTGACCGAGGCGACCATCGGAAAATGGTTCAAGAAACAAGGCGACGCCGTATCCGTCGACGAGCCGCTCGTCGAACTCGAAACCGACAAGGTAACCATCGAAGTGCCCGCGCCGTCCGCCGGCACGCTCGCCGAACTCGTCGCCAGGCAGGGCGAGACGGTGGCCGTCGGCGCGCTGCTCGGACAGATCACCGAAGGCGGCGCGCCGGCAAAGCCAGCGGCGGCCAAGACGCAAGGGATCAGTGCCGAAAGCACGACCGGGCGGCCGGACCTTAAGTCCGACACCACGACACCGATCAACGCTGGCCCGGAAGAACCGCGGCCGAGAGCGGAAGCCGACGCGCCGCTAGCGCCCTCGGTGCGCAAACTCTCCGCTGAGAGCGGCATCGACGCTTCCACCGTGTCGGGCTCCGGCAAGGATGGCCGCGTCACCAAGGGCGATATGCTGGCGGCGATCGAGAAGGCTGCGTCGGCGCCGACCCCGGTCGACCAGCCGGCTGCCGCCGTGCAGGTGCGCGCGCCTTCTCCGGCGGACGACGCCTCGCGCGAGGAGCGCGTGAAGATGACGCGGCTGCGCCAGACCATCGCGCGCCGCCTCAAGGATGTGCAGAACACCGCCGCGATTCTGACGACCTTCAACGAAGTCGATATGAGCGGCGTCATGGCGCTTCGCGCGCATTACAAGGACGTGTTCGAGAAGAAGCATGGCGTGAAGCTCGGCTTCATGGGCTTCTTCACCAAGGCCATCGTGCAGGCGTTGAGGGACATTCCGGCGGTCAATGCCGAAATCGACGGCAGCGACCTGATCTACAAGAACTACTATCACATCGGAATCGCCGTCGGCACCGACAAGGGACTGGTGGTGCCCGTGGTGCGCGACTGCGATCAAAAATCGATCGCCGAGATCGAGAAGAGCGTCGCCGACTACGGCCGCCGCGCCCGCGACGGTCAGCTCAAGATAGAGGAAATGCAGGGCGGCACCTTCACCATCACCAACGGCGGCATCTACGGCTCGCTGATGTCGACGCCGATCCTGAATGCGCCGCAGGCCGGCATTCTCGGCATGCACAAGATTCAGGAACGGCCGGTGGCGATCGGCGGCAAGGTGGAAATCCGGCCGATGATGTATCTCGCTCTCTCTTATGATCACCGCGTCATCGACGGCAAGGAGGCCGTCACCTTCCTTGTGCGCGTCAAGGAATCGCTCGAAGATCCGGCACGGCTGGTGCTGGATCTGTAATTCAAGCTAGAGCATGTTCGCTTCTCGTTTAATCAGAAGCGAGGCTCTGGATTATGTTTGGCGCGTTTTCTTCACGCGAACAGGTCATCCATCCTCGGGTCAGGCCCGAGGACATGCTTCGCTCGAAAACGCTATAAGGCAACCACATGACGCAAATCCTGCTGAAGTCCAATATCAGAACCGCCGAGCTCGGTCATTTGACCGCCATCGATCTGGAGTTGAATGCCGTCATTCTGGAGCTGGTTTATCTGGCTTGCTTGAGCTTCGAGCATGGCTCGTCCGCCGCAGGGATGTACCTCTCCGAGTATGGCGGCGAGATCAAAACCATTAGCTATGAGAATCCGCTGGATGTTCTGGGAGACTTCAAGAACATCTCGAAGAAGTCCGCGGACTGGGTTCTGTCACGAACGCTGTTCTACCACGACAACCACAGGCGACGGGCGAGGGCCGATCAGGAGAAGGCAAGCGCTGAAGAAAAGCATCAATCGATAATCGAGAAAAAGCTTGGCAACCTCGACAAGGCTCACGCTTTGAGAGCTAAGCTGATCAAGGACGGAGCCGATCCCGACGAACTCAACCGGCTGGTCGGAGGATTGCTCTTCGAGCAGCGCGCAAAATTGATTCCCGGGCAGGACGAGGCAGGCTGAGCAGGCACTCATGACGACATACGACCTCATCATTATCGGCACCGGTCCCGGCGGCTACGTCTGCGCGGTTCGCGCGGCGCAGCTCGGCATGAAAGTCGCCGTCGTCGAGAAGAACCCGACGCTCGGCGGCACCTGCCTCAATGTCGGCTGCATGCCGTCGAAGGCGCTGCTGCACGCCTCCGAGGCGTTCCAGGAAGCAGGACATTCGTTCGCAAGAATGGGCATCGGCGTCAGCGCGCCGAAGCTAGATCTGTCCGCGATGATGGACTTCAAGCAGCAGGGTATCGACGGCAACGTCAAGGGCGTCGAGTACCTGATGAAGAAGAACAAGATCGACGTGCTGCGGGGCGCCGGCCGCGTCGTCGCAGCCGGCCAGGTCGAGGTCACCGGGAAGGACGGCAAGATACAGACGGCCGAAACGAAGAACATCGTGATCGCCACCGGCTCCGATGCCGCGAAACTCAAGGGAGTCGAGATCGACGAGAAGCGTATCGTGTCGTCGACCGGTGCGCTGTCGCTCGACAAGGTGCCTGAAAAACTTCTGGTCGTCGGAGCGGGCGTGATCGGGCTCGAACTCGGCTCGGTGTGGCGCCGCCTCGGCGCGCAGGTCACGGTGGTGGAATTTCTCGACCGTATCCTGCCCGGCATGGACGGCGAGATCGCGAAGCAATTTCAGCGCATTCTCGAAAAGCAGGGCTTTGCATTCAAGCTCGGAGCCAAGGTCACCGGCGTCGATACATCAGGCAAGACGCTGTCGGCTCGGATCGAGCCCGCAGCGGGCGGCGCAGCCGAGACGATCGAAGCCGATGTAGTGCTGGTCGCGATCGGCCGCGCGCCCTATACCAATGGCCTCGGTCTCAAGGAAGCAGGCGTCGCGCTCGATGACCGCGGCCGCGTGGAGATCGACAAACATTTCGCGACCAGCGTGAAGGGCATTTACGCCATCGGCGATGTCGTCCGGGGACCGATGCTTGCCCACAAGGCCGCGGACGAGGGCGTGGCGTGCGCGGAGATCCTCGCAGGCCAGGCCGGCCATGTGAACTATGACGTGATCCCCGGCGTGATCTACACAACGCCAGAGGTGTCATCGGTCGGCAAGACCGAGGAGGAACTGAAGCAGGCCGGCACGGCCTATGCCGTCGGCAAGTTTCCGTTCACAGCGAATGGCCGCTCCAAGGTCAATCAGACGACAGACGGTTTCGTGAAGATTCTGGCGGACGCGAAAACCGACCGCGTGCTCGGCGTTCACATCATCGGTCGCGAGGCCGGCGAACTGATCCATGAAGCCTGTGTGCTGATGGAATTCGGCGGCTCGGCGGAAGATCTCGCGCGCACCTGCCACGCGCACCCGACGCGATCGGAAGCGATCAAGGAAGCCGCCCTCGCCGTTGGAAAACGCGCCATTCACATGTGAGACTGCGAGGACGGCAAGCTTCCGCTCTGCGATCCTAGAGCCTTTTCGCTTCTGATGGAATCAGAAGCGAGGCTCTATAATCTTGATTTGACGCGTTTTCTTCACGCGAACCGGTATCCACTTCGCTCGAAAACGCTATAGGTCAGGCGCGAGGATGCGCCGTTCGGTAGACGTCCAGCAGCCGCTCGCTGTCGATGCCGGTGTAGATCTGCGTGGTCGAGAGTGACGCGTGGCCGAGCAGTTCCTGAATCGCGCGCAGGTCGCCGCCGCGGCTCAAGAGATGCGTCGCGAATGAATGGCGCAGCGCATGGGGCGTTGCGCTGTCTGGCAGACCGAGCGCGCCGCGCATCCGCGCCATCACAAGCTGGATGATGCGCGCCCTGAGCGGGCCGCCGCGCGCACCGACAAAGATCGGCCCTTCCGGCGGCAGCGAATGCGGGCACATCGCCACATACTCATGGATGAGCGCCAGCACGTTCTGCAGCACCGGCACCATCCGCGTCTTGTTGCCCTTCCCGGTGACAACCAGCACGTCGCCTGCGCCGGGCGGCGGCACATCGCGGCGCTTCAAGCCGAGCGCTTCGGAAATGCGCAGGCCGGATCCGTACAACAGCGCCATCACCGCGGCGTCGCGCGCCCAGATCCATGGCTCCCGATCCTCGCCCGCGCGCTCGGACGCGTCGGCAAATCGCTTCGCCGCGCTCATATGGATCGGTTTCGGGACGCTCTTGCCGACCTTCGGCGCGCGGATCGCGCCGAGCGCGCCGACCTTGCCGAGCCCTTCCCGTTCCAGAAACCGCGCGAACGAGCGCAAGCCAGCCAGCGAACGCATTAGCGACCGGCCGCCGATGTCGTCGGCGCGTCGCGCGGCCATGAAGGACCGGATATCGGCGGGTTCGAGCGCGACGAAACCCTCCAGCGTCACCTGCTCGCTCCAGTGCTGGCCGAGAAACATCAGGCATTGCCTGACATCGCGCGCATAGGCTTCCAGCGTCTTTGGCGACAGCCGGCGCTCGGCCCGCAGATGCGTCAGCCAGCGCACGATCTGCTGCCCGATGTCCGACGCCGCGCAGGCGGGATCTGGAAGCGGCTCCGCGCGTTTCGCCATCATCGCACCCTGCATATGGAATCCGGCGATTATATCGCGCCGCTTTCGTTTATCCTTCGCTAATCTTCCGGTTGGCTGGCCTATGGTGGTGCCGTCCTAAATTGTTAACCCGATCTCTGATCGAGCTGATTCTCCCGATGGACCGTTCTTCGCGCCATGGCACAATCCCGGCATCGTCTTCGGCGCCGCGCGTCGTCGATGTGCTGGTTCCCGTCGCGATCGATCACGCCTATTCCTATCGCGTGCCGAGAGGGATGGAGGTGCGGCCGGGCGAGGTGGTGACGGTGCCGCTCGGCCCTCGCGAGGTGGTCGCCGTGGTCTGGGCCGGGAACCCCGCGCCGGATCCGCGCCTGCACAACCGCCTCAAGGACATCTCCGGCAAACTCGATGTCCCACCGCTCAGGGACGAACTGCGCACGCTGATCGACTGGGTCGCCAATTACACGCTGTCGCCGCGCGGCATGGTGATGCGCATGAGCCTGCGGATGGGCGAGCACCTCGGGCCGGAACGGGTGCGGCCGGGCGTGCGGCTGAGCGGCGAGCCGCCCCGGCGCATGACCCCGGCGCGGCGGCGGTTGCTGGCGGTCCTGTCGGACGGACTGCTGCGGGCGAAATCCGATGCGGCGAGGGAAGCGGGCGTCAGCGCCGGCGTTGTCGACGGCCTCGTCGATGAGGGCACGCTGACGACCGAGCCGATGCCACGGTCGCCGCCGCCTCCGCCGCCGGACCCGGATTTCGCCGTGCCCGATTTCTCCAGGTCGCAGCGCGCGGCCGTGGACGCCATGCGCGCGCTGGCGTCGAACGGTACATTCCACGTCGCGCTGCTCGACGGCGTGACCGGCTCCGGCAAAACCGAAGTCTATTTTGAAGCCGTCGCCGAAACCGTCCGCCGCGGCAGGCAGGTTTTGATCCTGATGCCCGAGATCGCGTTGACCGGGCAGTTCCGCGACCGTTTCGCGGCCCGCTTCGGCGAGCGTCCGCTGGAGTGGCATTCCGAATTGACGCCACGCAATCGCGCGCGCAACTGGGCCGCGATCGCGGCGGGTGAGGCGCAGGTCGTGGTCGGCGCGCGCTCAGCGCTGTTTCTTCCCTATGCCGACCTCGGACTGATCATCATCGATGAGGAGCACGACCAGGCCTACAAGCAGGACGAAGGCGTGCGCTATCACGCCCGCGACATGGCCGTGGTTCGCGCGCATGTCGCGAAGATTCCCATCATACTGGCCTCGGCGACTCCGTCCGTCGAAAGCGAGGTCAATGCGCGCAAGGGACGCTATCAACGCATCGCGCTGACATCCCGATTCGGCGGCCAGCATTTGCCGCGGATCGAACTGATCGATCTGCGGCGCGAGGGACCCTCGCGCGGCCGCTTCATTTCTCCGCGTCTGGCGGGAGAGATCGTGACCGCCATCGAGCGGCGCGAGCAGGCGCTGCTGTTTCTCAATCGCCGCGGTTACGCGCCGCTGACCTTGTGCCGCGGCTGCGGCCACCGCTTCGCCTGCACCATCTGTGATGCCTGGCTGGTGGATCACCGCTTCCGGGACCGGCTCGTATGCCATCACTGCGGCTTCTCGATGCCGCGCCCGCATCAATGTCCGCATTGCGCTGCCGAACAATCGCTGGTCGCGGTCGGCCCCGGCGTCGAACGGCTGCAGGAGGAGGCCGCCGCGCTATTCCCCGACGCACGGACCATGGTGCTGTCGAGCGATCTGATCACCTCGATCGAGACCATGCGCTCGGAATTGAACGACATCGCCGAGGGCCGCGTCGACATCATCATCGGCACGCAACTGGTGGCGAAGGGACATCATTTTCCGCGCCTGAACCTCGTCGGAGTGGTGGACGCCGACCTCGGCCTCGGCAACGGCGATCCCCGCGCCGCGGAGCGAACCTTCCAACTGCTCAATCAGGTGATCGGCCGCACCGGCCGCGAACAGGGTCGCGGCGTCGGCTATCTGCAAACCCATCAGCCCGAACATCCCGTGATGAAGGCCCTGGTCGCGGGCGATCGCGAGGCGTTCTATGCCAGCGAAATCGCCGCGCGTGAGCGGACCGGCTACCCGCCGTTCGGCCGGCTGGCCAGCCTGATCATATCCGCGGGTGATCGCCCGAGCGCGGAGAGCTTCGCCCGCCAACTCGCCGCGGTCGCGCCGGTCGACGAACGCATCCAGGTGCTCGGACCGGCGGAAGCTCCGCTGGCCCTGATCAAGGGACGCTATCGATTCCGCCTGCTGGTGAAGTCGGCGCGCGGCGTGGATCTCTCCGGCTATTTGCGCGACTGGCTCGCGTCCGCGCCGAAGACGAGAGGCAATCTCAAGCTCGAAGTGGATGTCGATCCGCAGAGCTTTCTTTGAGAAGCCCCGCTTCTGATGGAATCAGAAGCGGGGCTTTTTATGATCTTGATCTGACGCGTTTTGAGAAGCGAAACGCGGTGTGGGAACTGGTCTACATGACCTCGGCAACCACACGGCCGACGCCGCGGCCGGTCAGACCGATCGCGTGGGCGGCGCCTTTTGAAAGGTCCAGCACGCGGCCGCGGATGAACGGACCGCGATCGTTGATGGTGACGACCACGCTGCGGCTGCCATGGGTGACCCTCAGCCTGGTCCCGAACGGGAGGCTGCGATGGGCGGCGGTCATGGCGTTCTGGTTGAAGCGCTGGCCGGACGCGGTGCGGTTGCCGGCCTCATTGCCATAATAAGAGGCCACGCCTGAAAACGATCGGTTCGAACGGGCAGAACGTTCGAGGGACGCATTTGCGTTCGTCCAGGCAGGCCCGCCGGCGCCGTGGCTCTTCGCATGATGTCCCTGGTGATGATGACGATGATGGTTGCGCGACCCGGCCGAAGCCTCGGTGACGCCGCCTGCAATCAAGACGCTCGCGGTCATCACAGCGGCCAAGGTACGCGGCCGGATAAGAAACGCTAGCGTCGTCTTTCGCGAGTGCAACATATTAAAGGACCCCTGAAAGTATTGCCGCCCTTGCGGCAAGTGAAACCCATGATCTTTGACTCGCGGCGTGGTTGATCCTCCAACTAAGGCGTAAAATGGGCAGGGAATTGCTTCGTGACTCGGATGAAATATCTTTTGATCGGAGCGGGCTCGTTCACTAATCGTATCGTTACGTCATTTAACATAGAATTAACAATAATATACTTATGTATACTGTAAACGAAAGTCATTGCGCCTGATGAGTAACCATTCGGTAAGTACTGCGGGGAACTCACGGACTAAGCTCGACCCGGGATCGTGTAGAAGGCAACGGTGACACGGAATTAGATTGCTTTCTGTTCCACCCGGTGTTCGCCGATCGAATGACTGTACGCAGGCGCGTTGGGCGCTTCCCGCGATTCTCCTTAATTCCCGGGCTCGGTTGAAATTCCGGACACCATGCGACAAGGCATCGCCCCGCGCCGCCGTCATGTTGCACCTGCGCGCGCGCTATGTTAGCAAAGCCGCGATTTTAACGTCGCCGGTACGCTCGTGCCGGCCGGAAATCGAAGTCCCTCTTGAATTCCAAGGGCTTGGGCCGCTTTGGCGCCGCTTATTCGGCGACGGCTTTTCCCTTGCGAGTTTGACAGCTTGAAGAGCGCGGTGGTGGCTGCTGTAGATCCCTCGGTTTCTGGTGTGTCCGGCCGTTATGCGACGGCCCTGTTCGAACTCGCGCGTGAAGACAAATCGATCGACGCCGTCAAGGCCGACCTCGACAAGTTCGATGCGATGCTGGCGGAGAGCCCTGAACTGGTGCGCCTGGTGCGCAGTCCGGTTTTCAGCGCCGATACGCAAAGCAAGGCGCTCGCCGCCGTGCTGAGCAAGGCCGGGATCGGTGGCACGACCGCAAACTTCCTGAAAGTCCTGGCAGCCAACCGCCGTCTGTTCGCGGTGGCGGATGTGATCCGGGCATTTCGCGCGCTGGTCGCGAAATTCAAGGGCGAGGCCACGGCGGAGGTTACCGTCGCGGAGAAGCTTAACGACAAGAATCTGGACGCGCTGAAGGCCGCGCTGAAATCAGTGACGGGCAAGGACATCACGCTCAACGTGAAAGTCGATCCGTCCATCATCGGCGGGCTTGTCGTCAAGCTCGGCAGTCGCATGGTGGACACCTCGCTCCGGACCAAACTCAATTCGATCAAGCACGCGATGAAAGAGGCAGGCTGATGGACATCCGCGCCGCGGAAATTTCGGCGATCCTGAAGGATCAGATCAAGAATTTCGGCAAGGAAGCCGAAGTTTCGGAAGTCGGACAGGTGCTGTCCGTCGGCGACGGTATCGCCCGCGTCTATGGCCTTGACAACATCCAGGCCGGCGAGATGGTCGAGTTCGAGAACGGTACGCGCGGCATGGCGCTGAACCTCGAAACCGACAACGTCGGTATCGTGATTTTCGGCGCCGACCGCGAGATCAAGGAAGGCCAGACCGTCAAGCGCACCCGCGCCATCGTCGACGCGCCGGTCGGCAAGGGCCTGCTCGGCCGCGTGGTCGACGCGTTGGGCAATCCGATCGACGGCAAGGGGCCGATCCAGGGCGCCGAGCGCAAGCGCGTTGACGTCAAGGCGCCCGGCATCATTCCGCGCAAGTCGGTGCATGAGCCGATGGCGACCGGCCTCAAGGCCATCGACGCCCTGATCCCGATCGGCCGCGGGCAGCGCGAATTGATCATCGGCGACCGCCAGACCGGCAAAACCGCGATCGCGCTCGACACCATTCTCAATCAGAAGCCGCTCAACGTCGCCGGCGCCCCGGAGAGCCAGAAGCTCTATTGCGTCTATGTCGCGGTCGGCCAGAAGCGCTCCACCGTGGCGCAGTTCGTCAAGGTGCTCGAGGAGCAGGGCGCGCTGGAATATTCGATCGTGGTCGCCGCGACCGCGTCCGATCCGGCCCCGATGCAGTACCTAGCGCCCTTCACCGGCTGCACCATGGGCGAATACTTCCGCGACAACGCCATGCACGCCGTCATCATTTATGACGACCTTTCCAAGCAGGCCGTCGCCTATCGTCAGATGTCGCTTCTGCTGCGTCGCCCGCCGGGCCGCGAGGCCTATCCGGGCGACGTGTTCTACTTGCATTCCCGCCTTCTGGAGCGCGCCGCCAAGCTGAATGACAGCCAGGGCAACGGCTCGCTGACCGCGCTGCCGGTGATCGAGACCCAGGCCAACGACGTGTCGGCCTACATTCCGACCAACGTGATTTCGATCACCGACGGCCAGATCTTCCTCGAAACCGACCTGTTCTTCCAGGGCATCCGCCCCGCGGTGAACGTCGGCCTTTCGGTGTCGCGCGTCGGCTCCTCGGCGCAGACCAAGGCGATGAAGAAGGTCGCCGGCAAGATCAAGGGCGAACTCGCGCAGTACCGCGAAATGGCGGCCTTCGCGCAGTTCGGCTCCGATCTCGACGCCTCGACCCAGCGACTGCTCAACCGCGGTTCGCGCCTGACCGAGCTTCTCAAGCAGCCGCAGTTCTCGCCGCTGAAGATGGAAGAGCAGGTGGTGGTGATCTGGGCCGGCACCAATGGCTATCTTGATCCGCTGCCGCTCGGCAAGGTGCGTGCGTTCGAGGATGGGCTGTTGTCGCTGTTGCGCGGCCAACATGCCGACATCCTTAACACCATCCGCGACACCCGTGATCTCAGCGACGAGACGGCGGGCAAGCTCAAGAGCATCGTCGAAGGTTACGCCAAGACGTTTGCGTAAGTTTTCGTCGTGTCCGCGCCATGAGGCGCGGGGACGAAAGACGACGTGGATGCCCGGCACAAGACCGGGCGTGGCGAAGTAGGGAATTTGCGGCCGGGTCCGTGACCGGACCGGCGGGGCGAGACAGAGAATGGCTTCACTCAAGGACATGCGTGTCCGCATCGCCTCGACCAAGGCGACGCAGAAGATCACCAAGGCCATGCAGATGGTGGCCGCCTCCAAGCTTCGCCGCGCGCAGAACGCCGCGGAAGCAGCGCGGCCCTACGCCGAGAAAATGGATACGGTGATTTCAAACATCGCCAGCGCCGCGGCCGGCTCGCCCAACGCGTCGCCGCTTCTCGCCGGCACCGGCAAGGATCAGGTTCACCTGCTGCTGGTCTGCACCGGCGAGCGCGGCCTGTCCGGCGCGTTTAATTCGGCTATCGTCCGCCTGGCTCGTGACAGAGCCTTCGCTCTGATGAACCAGGGCAAGGAGGTCAAGTTTTTCTGCGTCGGGCGAAAAGGCTACGAGCAACTCCGTCGCATCTTCGAGAAGCAGATCGTCGAGACCGTCGAACTGCGCACGGTCCGTCAGCTCGGCTTCGTCAATGCCGAGGACATCGCAAGGAAAGTGCTGGCCCGATTCGATGCCGGCGAGTTCGATGTCTGCACCCTGTTCTATTCCCGCTTTCAGTCCGTCATAGCGCAGGTTCCCACCGCCCAGCAGGTCATTCCGCTGGCGGTGGAAGACGCGGCTCGGAGCGACGGCCCCGCGCCGTCCTATGAGTACGAACCGGAGGAGGATGAAATCCTCAACGGGCTGCTTCCGCGCAATCTTGCCGTGCAGATTTTCCGCGCGCTTCTGGAGAATAACGCCTCGTTCTACGGCGCGCAGATGACCGCGATGGACAACGCCACCCGCAACGCCGGCGAAATGATCCGCAAGCAGACCCTGATCTACAACCGCACCCGGCAGGCGATGATTACGAAGGAACTGATCGAGATCATTTCCGGCGCCGAAGCGGTCTAGTCGAAGGAGACGCAGCTATGGCCTATGTCACCAAGGCGACGACGAAGGGCGGCCGTAACGGCCGCGCGATCCTCGATGACGGCGGCCTCGGTCTCGCGATGGCCCTGCCGAAGGAAATGGGCGGTTCGGGCGAAGGACATAATCCAGAGCAGCTTTTCGCGCTGGGCTGGTCGTCCTGCTTCGGTCAGGCGGTGCTGGCGCTCGCCAGAAAGCATGGTCTTGACGGTCAGGCGGCCGAGATCGGCTGCTACGTCTCGATCGACAAGGACGAGATCAGCTTCGCGCTGAAGGCCGAACTTACGCTGCGCATTCCGGGCGCCGACAAGGAAAAGGTCAAGGCGCTGCTCGAAGACGCTCACACGATCTGCCCGTATTCCCGGGCCACGCGCAACAATGTGCCGGTGACGCTCAGCGTCCTCTGACACGCCTATTCGTTACAGGAGACTTTCTATGGCTACAGCAGCCAATCAGGTCGGTCGTATTACCCAGGTCATCGGCGCCGTCGTCGACGTGCAGTTCGAAGGGCATCTGCCGGCCATTCTGAACGCGATCGAGACCAAGAACGGCGAGAATCGGCTGGTTCTGGAAGTGGCGCAGCATCTTGGCGAATCCACCGTCCGGACCATCGCCATGGATACCACCGAAGGTCTGGTGCGCGGCCAGGACGTGACCGACACCGGTGCGCCGATCCGGGTGCCGGTCGGTGCAGGCACGCTCGGCCGCATCATGAACGTGATCGGCGAGCCCGTGGACGAGCAGGGTCCGGTCAAAGCCGACGATCTGCGCCCGATTCACGCGGAAGCGCCGTCCTATACCGACCAGTCGACCGAAGCGGAAATTCTCGTCACCGGCATCAAGGTCGTGGATCTGCTGGCGCCTTACGCCAAGGGCGGCAAGATCGGGCTGTTCGGCGGCGCGGGCGTCGGCAAGACGGTGCTGATCCAGGAGCTGATCAACAACGTCGCCAAGGCGCATGGCGGTTATTCGGTGTTCGCCGGCGTCGGCGAACGTACCCGCGAAGGCAATGACCTCTATCACGAATTCATCGAATCCGGCGTCAACAAGAAGGGCGGCGGCGAAGGCTCCAAATGCGCGCTGGTCTACGGCCAGATGAACGAGCCTCCCGGCGCGCGCGCCCGCGTGGCGCTGTCCGGCCTCACGGTCGCGGAACATTTTCGCGATCAGGGTCAGGACGTGCTGTTTTTCGTCGACAACATCTTCCGCTTCACGCAGGCGGGCTCGGAAGTGTCGGCGCTGCTCGGCCGCATCCCCAGCGCCGTCGGATATCAGCCGACGCTCGCCACCGACATGGGCGCGCTGCAGGAACGCATTACCACCACCAACAAGGGCTCGATCACCTCGGTGCAGGCGATTTACGTTCCGGCGGACGATCTGACCGACCCGGCGCCGGCAACCTCGTTTGCGCATCTCGACGCCACGACGGTGCTCAACCGCGCCATCTCGGAAAAGGGTATTTATCCGGCGGTGGACCCGCTCGACTCGACCTCGCGCATGCTGTCGCCGCTGATCGTCGGCGAGGAGCACTACCAGACCGCGCGCCTCGTGCAGCAGGTTCTGCAACGCTACAAATCGCTTCAGGACATCATCGCCATTCTCGGCATGGACGAACTGTCTGAAGAGGACAAGCTCACCGTCGCGCGCGCCCGCAAGGTCGAGCGTTTCCTGTCGCAGCCGTTCCATGTCGCCGAAGTGTTCACCGGCTCGCCCGGCAAGTTCGTCGATCTCGCCGACACCATCAAGGGGTTCCGCGACCTTTGCCAGGGCAAGTACGATCATCTGCCGGAAGCGGCGTTCTACATGGTCGGCACCATCGAGGAAGCCGTCGAGAAGGGCAAGAAGCTCGCGGCTGAAGCGGCTTAAATAATTGTCGTCATTGCCGGGCTTGACCTGGCAATCCATCGATAACATTTGCCGGATGACCCTGCGGCTTGAACCCGCGGGAGGCAGCAGAGAGACGGGACACCATGGCGACTTTCCATTTCGACCTCGTTTCGCCGGAGAAGCTGGCATTTTCAGGCGAGGTCGATCAGGTCGACATACCCGGTGTCGAGGGCGATTTCGGCGTTCTCGCCGGCCATGCGCCCGTCGTCGCGGCCATCCGTCCCGGAATGCTGACCGTCACCGCGGGCGGCACGCAACAGAAGATCATCGTGCTTGGCGGTCTGGCCGAGGTGTCGGAGAAGGGTCTGACGGTGCTTGCCGACGTGGCGACGTCAATCGAGGAGCTGGACCGCGCGCAGTTCGCTGACACGATCGCGGGTATGGAAGCCAGGCTGACGGACAAGGAAGGCTCCGAACTCGACAAGGCGATCGAGCGGCTGGATCACTTCAAGAGCATTCAGAGCCAGCTCAATACCACGGCCATGCATTAGGCCGGATCGACATTCACGGCAGCCAGATCAGGGCTGCGGCCAGGTGAACGAAGCCCGTGAAGTGAACGGTGCGCCTGTCGTAGCGTGTGGCGAAACGGCGGAAGTGCTTGAGACGGTTGAAGCAGCGCTCGATGCGGTTGCGGTGCTTGTAGAGACCGGCGTCATGCGGGATGATGATTTTGCGCGTCCTGTTTGAGGGGATCACCGCTTCGGCGCCCATGCCGGCGATGAGTGCACGCAAGGCGTTGCTGTCATAAGCCTTGTCGGCCATCACGGCGTCCCCGGCCTGGGCTTCGAGCAGCGCGGGGGCTTGTGTGATGTCTCCGACCTGCCCGGCGGTGACGATGAAACGCAAGGGTCGGCCCAGCGCATCGGCGAGCATGTGGACCTTGGTGGTCAGTCCACCTCGGGAACGCCCCAGCGCCTGATCCTTGGCCCCCCTTTTCCGGTAGCCGCCTGCTGATGGGCTCGAACGATGGTTGAGTCGAGCATCAGATACTGGTTGTCGCGATCGGCTGTCAGGGTGGAGAACACCCGTTCCCACACACCGGCATGGCACCACCTGCTGAACCGCCGATGCACCGTCTTCCAGCGACCATAGCGCTCCGGCAGGTCACACCCGTGCGCGCCGGATCGCAGCACCCACAGGCAGCCGTTCACAAACAACCGATTATCCGATCCCGTCCGTCCCGGATCAGAGGCCTTGCCTGGCAGCAACGGTGCAATCTTCGCCCACTGATGATCGCTCAGCTCATACCGCTTGATCCCCATCGTGCAGCTCCGTGTCAGAATCACGGAACCCTATGAATCAGCGATCAGACCGCCTGGGAATCCTGAATGTCGATCCGACCTAGCGCGAGAGGGACTGCACCTGAAAGCTTCAGATATTCGGAGGTGTGGCGCCAACATCAGGGCGCACCGCGGTATCTGATTCTCTCTCGGCGCAACCACGGGAGGGACAGAATTGCCACTGCGTGGCTGGAATATAGGTCCGGGTCGCCCGGAATCCGAGTCTGAACCACCGGATTCGCTCGAATCATCTCGAGGGGGTAATGTCCCGCCCTGCAGGAGATTCCCGGCTTGATCGCCAAGCTCAAACCACGCGACCGGATACAGACGCCTGTCACGAACCTTTCGGAGTTCAACACCGAAAGCGACGTGGAGCAGAAGCTCGTCTACCCGTTCCTGGTCCACCCCAGCTTCATGGATATCCCCTCGGAATGGGTCCGCACCAAGGAGTACATGGAGCCGACCGAGATCGATAAGGGCGCTGGCAAGCGGGTCGGCTACATTCCCGATTATTCGGTCTGGCGCAGCGGCTTTCCCCTTCTGGTCGTCGAGGCGAAGCGCCCCGATGAGCCGATCGAAAAGGCGATCCGGGAGGCCCATCTGTATGCGAATCGGATCAATAATCGCTATCCCCCGAACGTTAACCCGATCCGCTACGTGCTCGCCTGCAACGGTGAGCAGTTTGCCCTGGCGCCATTCGATAGCGAAACCGAGTTGTTGTACGCCAAGGCCGTCGATCTCCGGCCGGGTACCGACATTCTGGCGGCGTTCAAAGCGATCTTGAATAAAGACGAGTTCGAGAAGCGCGCTCAGGAAATGAACGTCCATTTCCAGTCGCGGCGATTCACGCGCGTGCCGAGCCTGCTAACCGGCACGCAAGTCACTGAACAACTCGGCATCAATCCGTTTGCCCAGGAACTTTTCCCGACTTCGGGCAAGAGGCCGACGAGGCGCCGGACGACATCATTGATCGCGGCTATGTCTCGACCGAGGAGCGCAGCGAGTATGGCGCGGTGCTCGAAACCTATCTGAAGGACCGGGCGCGCGTCGTCGCCGACGGGTTATTCCAACCGGTCATCACTGGCGGCAAGCACCCGCAGAACAACCTGACCGCGGAACTGCGTAAGCATGGGAGCAATCCCCGGATCACGGGCCGGGTACAGCTCATCGTCGGCGCGGTTGGCTCAGGCAAAAGTCTGTTCATTCGGCGGTTCTTCAAGCGGCTGATGCCGGAGGAATTGCAGAAGAAAACCCTGTGGGCGTTCCTCAACTTCAACTCCGAGCTAAAGAGTCCGGAGGAGCTGCGCGCGGCGGTTTGCGAACTGTTCATCCAATCATTCTCAGAGCTGAACAACATCGACATCGAGGACCTGGATTTTCAGGAGAAAATCTTCGCATCGGAGATGGCTGCATTTGACCGCGGGCCAGCGAAAATCCTGAAAACCGGCAACCCGCAGCAGTACAATCAGCAGCGCTATTTCCGGCTGAAAGAACTCCGCGAAGACAACGAAAAGATTGTCTCTGCCATCAGCCGCCACTTTTCCGGGGAAAAGCGCATTGGTTTGGTCGTGGTGTTCGATAACGTTGACAAGCGGTCGCGCGATGTACAGCTCGCGATCTTTGAAGCCGCGCAGTGGTTCAAGGAACTCACGCGCGCCCTCGTGATCGTGAACCTGCGAGACACGACATTCGAAGCCCATCGTGACGAGCCGCCGCTCGACGCCTTCATCAACGCCGTTAATTTCTGGTCTCCGCGTTTCGCGCTTATGATCAAAAAGCGGCTTGAGATCGTGATGGAGAATATCGAGCAGGGAGAACAGCTCGGTAAATTCCAGCGGTTCACGCTCGAATCCGGCGCGCAAGTGCTCTATAAATCGGGCCGCCTGGGCGAGTTTCTTATGAGCATATATGCGTCACTGTTTGACCGGCGCGCATCCAGCATCGGCGCCGCGCTGGAATCGCTTGCGGGCAAGAACGCACGCAGCGCCCTCGGCATGTTCGCCGACATCATCGCGTCTCCGCATGTTCCTACAAGCCAAATCGGGTCTACCGCCGCGGCATCTGAAGTAGCGCGAATCGAGGAGGACCGGATTGTTAGGGCGCTCATGCGTGGCCGCTACCGGCTGTTCAATAACAGGCTTGCTTATGTCCGGAACGTGCTTTCTCCGGTGCCACACGCCATGCGTCCGAGCAACTTCCTATACAGCGATATCCTTGAGTTTCTGATCCGGCATCGCAAAGAGAAAATTGATTTCTCCGTCGAGGGATATGCGTCAGGCCGCACGATCGTGAATCGCATGGGGCAGCTCGGTTACGACGAGGATGACGCCTTCTCGGGACTGCAGCAGCTCGTCAAATGGAATTTAATCGAGCCGGAAAGCTTGCTGGTGGAAGATCTGACGCTCGAGGACCCGGTGCAAGTCCACGCGTCCGGCTTCATCCACATGCGGTATTTCCTGAAGCGGCCGGAATATCTTTTCGGCATCACCGCAGATATGGGCTTCGCGACCTACGCGCTCACGGAGGAGGCTGCGAGCGTGTGGGGCAGTGCATCGGGCCAGGGCGAGCCGCGTTTCCGAGCGCGACAACGTATCCTCAACAATCTCGCTGACTACTTCAAAGCCGAGTACGACAGGCGCATTCGGCGGCACGCGTTTTACGAGGATCTCGGTTATGGCGGCAAAGGCGTGGTATTCGCATCGCGTCTCGTTGCGGATCAAATCGGAAAGCCGCCGCCGCGAGCAGCAGCGCCGGCTACCCGATCACCGGGGCATCGCCAAAAGGGTGCCAAAAACCCGTAAGTCCTTGATTTAAGCGGCGCGCACACTCATTCCCAAGCTGCATGCCAGCGGACGAATTTGGTCATTTGCTCTCGCAAACTTCCATTATAGTTCCATCATGGATTTCCTTGAAGCTTCAAACGTCTAGGAGGCGGGTTATCATGGGCAGACCAATTGGCTCCGTGAACCGCGAGAAGCCGGTCAGCGACTTGCTTAGGGTGGCGGTTCTAAGCGGAGGTGGCCGTCGTTTACGCGTTATCCTTGAAAAACTGATCGATAAAGCTGAGCAGGGCGACCTCCAGGCCATCCGAGAGATTATGGATCGACTGGACGGAAAGCCGGTGCAAGCAATAGAGCGCAGCGATGCGCGACCGCTCAGGCAGATGAGCGACCGTGAACTGTTCGAGATCATTCAGGGCGGACCCGCCGAACCGGCAGCCGAACCGAGTTATCCGAGAATTTGCGGACCCAGTCAGGCCAAGCGTACTACGAAATAAAAGCGCGCTCGGCGTTACATTTGGGGACTGATTTGGGGGCTAAAGCCGACGCCACCCGGAATATTTTAGTTATTTCAGTTACATAGATGTTGTCGGTGGCGGAGAGGGAGGGATTCGAACCCCCGATAGGCTTGCACCTATGCCGCATTTCGAGTGCGGTGCATTCGACCACTCTGCCACCTCTCCAAAGGGGCCGTCGGGCGGGTGGGGCCCAATTATAGCGTTTTCGAGCGAAGTGGGAACCGGTTCGCGTGAAGAAAACGCGTCAAAACAAGATCATAGAGCCTCGCTTCTGATTCTATCAGGCGAAGCGGAAACAGGTTCGCGCCAGAAGACGGGCGCATTGATACATTGCCGCGCGGTCAAATGCAAAATCGGACCGTACCCGAAGCGAGAGAGGCTGGTGGCAGACCCGGACCAAGGCGCCCTCGCTATCGAAAGGTGCCCCGTCGTAAAGGGGTGGGACCGCCGGACGCAATAATAACCGGCGGCCCCGTGCCGCGTCATTAAAATCGTGGCCGGAAGTGCGGCTTCGCGGACCACCTGCGCGACCATAGGACCGTAGCGGTCTTTGCGCAGCCGGCAACGTGATCCCGATCTTAACCTCACCAATCAAGGTTACTTTGTTGTGAAGGAAGGTCAGTTCTAACGCCATGGTCCGCCAAAGGGATGCCGGTTCGCCGGAAGGAGATGCAATCAGATAAGAGCGTCAATCCTTGGCTTTTCTATCCTTCTTGTCTTTGTCTTTTCCGTCCTCGGGCTTCTTTTCTTTTTTGTTCTCTTTCCTGCGGTTGGTGAAACGCGCGTTGCCAAGGCCGGTGCCGATGGTCAAGACGCCCCAGCGGCTGACATCCTGCATGTAAGGCATTTCGCTGAGGCCCTGCGCCACGCCGTCGTTATGCATGAGAACGGTGGTATCGTGACCGCCGATCTCCGGGATGGCTTCGATCAGTGACTTCGGCAGATTGAATCTGCTGCTCTCCCAGTTGCCGGGAAGGTTCTGTGCGCCTTTCTTGATTGATCCGTCCTCCTCGATCACGCCCGGACAGGAAATCCCGATGAACGGCGCGAGCTTCAGTCCCTGCTTTTCCGTCTGCGAAACGAGATCCTTCAGCATTTTCACGAGCTTCTTCACCGCGCCCTCTCGGGTCGGCTCGTCATCGGCGTGGCGCCACAATTCAGATCTCCAAACCCCGGCCCTGGAAAGGTCGGAGGCCTTCTTCCATTTGGTCTCGACCACGCCGCAGCGGATATTGGTGCCGCCGATGTCAACCGCCAGAATGCTGTCGAACGCCTCGAAAATCCAGGAAGGCGCAAGATGGAGGCAACCGATCAGTCCCGCCTCGTCGGGATCGAAGCGGATCGGAACCAGGTGGACTTTGTGGCCCTCGTTCTTCAACAACAGGTCGGCGCGGGCGATCGCGATCTCGCCGACGCGGCTCTTGCGGAAGCCGCCGCCGACCACGATACATTCGGTGTCGGCCCAGGCTTTGGTTTTAAGGAAGCGCCCGGTGACATAAGCCAGTTCCTGCGCGAATTCCTCGATGGCGCCGTGCACAAGGGCGGAGGCCTCGATATCTTCTCCGACCAGCGCCTCATCGAGCGAGCCCTTGGCGATCGCCTCCGACGGCGTCTTGCCGAGCGGGTCCTCGCCATTTTTTTTCAAGGGCGCGCGCAGGTCATCAAGAATCCTGCGGAACGCGCCCTTGCAGGCGCGGTCGCCGAGAAAGCCATCATCGTCCTTCAATTCGATGTTGTAGTTGTCGATGTCCACCGAGGGCAGCCGAAGAACGCCATGCTTGCCGATGCCCGAGGTTGTCAGAACGTCTTCCGCCATTTTGTATGGTGCCCTTGCCCGTTTGATCCAGCCTGCAACAACTGCGAGGGAACCCATTGGTTTCATGACCGGACGGACTGGCCATCCCCGAGGCCTGGATCTCCGGGCGTTCATCGGAAATTGCGGAAAATTGCCGCCGTTAGCGCAAGCATGCACGATGCTACAATGTGATTTCCTTGACTCGGGGCGTTGGCGGGCTATAAGTCCCGCAACCGGCGCGGGGTTTACCCGGCGCCGCTCGTTTTTGTGTGACCGGATGGTCGATCCCCCGGCTACGTCGAAAACCATCGGGCATGATCAGGCAAAGCGGCGTCCGGTCGGTTTGCCGTAGGATCAAGATGCTCCTGTCCAACGACTGAACAAGAAGCCGGCCCGGAATCTTCCGAGGCCGGGATCGAACACGAAGGAATAAAACGATGTTCGCAGTCATCAAAACCGGCGGCCGGCAGTACCGTGTCGTTCCGGATGATGTTCTTGAGATTGGCAAGATCGCCGGCGAGGTCGGAACGATCGTGCAGCTAGGCGAGGTTCTGGTGCTGGGCGGCGACACGCCGGTGCTTGGCGCGCCCACGGTGGCGGGCGCCTCGATCGCGGCCGAAGTATTGCAGCACAAGCGTGGCCCCAAGGTGATCGCTTTCAAGAAGCGGCGCCGCAAGCACTCCAAGCGCAAACGAGGTTATCGCGACGAGATCACCGTGCTGCGCGTCACCGAGATTCTGGCTGACGGCAAGAGCCCCACAATCGGGCCGCGCCCGAAGAAGGAAAAGGCCGTCGAGCCCGTTGAAGGCGCGAGCGACGACAAGCCCAGGAGGGCCGCGAAGAAAACCGCCGCCAAGACCGCGGAAGACGCGGATTAAGAGCAATTATAAACCCCCGTGAGAGAAAATGAATGATTCTGTCACGGAAATGATCTAGAGATTCGGACGAGTTGGGAGACGGGCGATGGCTCACAAAAAGGCAGGCGGTTCTTCGCGGAACGGACGCGATTCGCATGGCAAGCGCCTTGGTATCAAGGCTTTCGGCGGCGAGCATGTGATTCCCGGCAACATCATCGCTCGTCAGCGTGGAACCACCTGGCACCCGGGTCTGAATGTCGGCATGGGCACTGACCATACCCTGTTCGCCAAGGTCGAGGGTCACGTCGCGTTTCGCGTAAAAACCGGCGGCCGGACTTTCGTGTCGGTCCTCCCGATGACGGAAGCCGCGGCCGAGTAGACGGCGGATGACGTCGCGTCCGCCGGTCCCTGTTGAACCGGTGGAGCATCGATGGCTCCAAGGGGAGGCGGGAAAACCGGCCTCCTTTTTCATTTTGCGCTCGCACGGGACTTGCGTTCGCGACACGGAGCCGACCATGCTGCAGGACATGCCAATACCCACGCCCTTGCTGCGCGATCGGCGGCCGTTTGCGCTTGAGACCGAGCGGCTGACATTGCGCAAGCCAACCCATGCGGATGTCAGGGGCATCACCGCGCTCGCCAACGACAGACGCATCGCGGAGATGACGCGCTGTCTGCCGCATCCCTACACGCCGGATGACGCCGTTCAATTCGTCGAGGCCGTCGCGGGCGATAGCCGCGAGATGGTGTTTCTGGTCGAGCACAATCATGTGCCGGTCGGAGTAGCTGGCGTTGACTGGAGCAAACCCGACGCGCCCGAGCTGGGTTATTGGTTCGGCGTTGATCATTGGGGCCGGGGCTTCGCCACCGAGGCCGTCCGCGCGGTAATCGATTACGCTTTCGAGGAGTATGGCGTCGATCGCATGGTCTCCGGCGCGCGCGTGATCAATCCGGCCTCGCGCAACGTGCTTGAGAAGTGCGGTTTCCAGTGGACCGGCGTCGAACTGTACCGAATCAGGTCGCTCGGCTCGTCCACGCCGGTCGATCGTTTCCGCCTGTCGCGTGGCGTGTGGTCGTCGCTGAAGCGTTGGAATAGCGCCGCGCGCCGTGAGCCGTGTATCTGATATCTGAGATCTTTTGGAGCGGGCACGCTGTTGTCCTGCCGGCGACGGAGAACTGAGCCTTTTCCGTGTCTGAACGGAATCGGAAAGCGCGGCTCCATCATCGTGATCTGACGCGTGTCTTCACGCGAACCGGTATCTCCATCTCCCGGTCAGGCCAGAGGAAAGGCTTCGCTCGGAACGCGTTCACTCTCCTTTCAGGCGACGGCCGTGATGCCACGCGATGGGCCGTTGCCTCCCTGGCTTCCCTATCCTACCTATCAGCCATGAAATTTCTCGATGAAGCCAAGGTCTATATCCGTTCCGGCGATGGTGGTAACGGCTGCGTGGCTTTCCGCCGCGAGAAGTTTATCGAGTTCGGGGGCCCCTCCGGCGGCAATGGCGGCCGCGGCGGCGACGTCATCGTCGAGGTCGCCGATGGCCTCAACACCCTGATCGACTATCGCTACCAGCAGCACTTCAAGGCTCCCAAGGGCGCCAACGGCATGGGCTCGGACCGCCACGGCGCGAACGGCAAGGCCATCGTGCTCAAGGTGCCGCTTGGCACCCAGATCATCGACGAGGATCGCGAAACCCTGATCCACGACTTCACCCGGGTCGGCGAGCGCCTTGTGCTGGCCGAGGGCGGCAATGGCGGGTTCGGCAACGCGCACTTCAAGTCGTCGACCAACCGGGCGCCGCGCCGCGCCAACCCCGGCCAGCCGGGCGAGGAGCGCTGGATCTGGCTGCGGTTGAAGCTGATTGCCGATGCCGGTCTGGTCGGCCTGCCCAATGCAGGCAAGTCGACGTTTCTTTCCAAGGTGAGTGCGGCGAAGCCGAAGATCGCCGACTATCCGTTTACCACGCTGCACCCGCAACTCGGCGTCGTGAGAGTGCAGGATCGCGAATTCGTGCTGGCGGATATTCCCGGATTGATTGAGGGCGCGCATGAGGGCGCGGGACTGGGCGACCGTTTCCTCGGGCATGTCGAGCGCTGCCGCGTGCTGCTGCATCTGGTGGATGCCGGCTGTGACCATGCCGGCCGCGCCTACAAGATCGTGCGCGGAGAAATGGAAGCCTACGCCGGGGCGCTTGCCGAGAAGGTCGAGATCGTGGCGCTCAACAAGATCGACGCGGTCACGGCCGAGGATCTGAAGAAGCAGCGCGACCGCCTCAAGCGCGCCGCGAAAAAAACGCCGCTGCTGGTCTCAGGCGTCACGGGCGAGGGCGTGCAGGATGTGCTGCGCGCGCTGGTGGAGGTCATCGGGCAGGCGCCGGTCTCGGACAAGGCCAAGGGCGCGGATGCTTCGGCGGCACAGGCGATGGAAACGCCGGTCGCCCGGGCCAAGCCGTGGTCACCCTGAGCCGCGGCGGTGAGCGCATACTTCCTATAAAAGGGATACGGTTTTTCGATCGAATGATTTCGATCGGCATTCCGCTTTCCCGGCCGCCGCTTTCATGTGATGAAAGCGGCGCTTTCGTTTCGATTGACCGTCGATTGTCATGACCCGTCCGCATCTCAAGAAATTTCGTCGTATCGTCGTCAAGGTCGGCTCGTCGCTGCTGATCGATTCCGCGGCGGGCAAGGTGCGGGGGGAGTGGCTGTCGGCGCTGGCCGCCGATATCGCAGGGCTTCACGGCGACGGCTGCGACGTGCTGGTGGTCTCGTCCGGCGCGGTCGCGCTCGGCCGCAGCAAGCTCAAATTGCCTCGCGGTCCGCTGAAGCTGGAGGAGAGTCAGGCGGCCGCCGCCGTCGGACAGATCGCGCTGGCCCGGATATGGTCGAAGGTGCTGGCCGATCACGGCATCGGCGCGGGGCAGATCCTGGTGACATGGCAGGACACCGAGGAGCGCCGCCGCTATCTCAATGCGCGCTCGACCATCGCGAAGCTGCTCGAATGGCGCGCGGTCCCGGTCATCAACGAAAACGATACGGTCGCCACCAACGAAATCCGCTACGGCGACAATGACCGCCTTGCCGCGAGGGTCGCCACCATGGCGAGCGCGGATCTGCTGATTCTGCTGTCCGACATCGACGGGCTCTATGACGCGCCGCCTCATCTCAACCCGGATGCAAAACTGATTACGGTGGTGAAAAGGGTCACGGCGGACATCGAGGCGATGGCCGGCAGCGCCGCATCCGAGCTGTCGCGCGGTGGAATGCGGACCAAGATCGAGGCAGCGAAGATCGCAACGACCGCCGGCACGCACATGCTGATCGCTTCAGGCACGATCGAGCATCCGCTGCGGGCCATCATGGATGGAGGTCCCTGCACATGGTTTCTGACGCCGGCCAATCCGGTCACGGCGCGCAAGCGTTGGATCGCCGGTTCGCTGGAGCCCAGGGGGACGCTCGCGATCGATGCCGGCGCGGTGGCGGCGCTGCGCGCCGGCAAGAGCCTGCTTCCGGCGGGCGTGACCCGGATTGACGGGCATTTCGCGCGGGGCGATGCCGTCATCGTGCGCGGTCCGAACGGGCATGAGATCGGCCGCGGCCTCGTCGCCTACGACGCCGCCGACGCCGACAGGATCAAGGGGCGTTCGTCTTCCGATGCCGCGCAGCTTCTGGGGGTTCGCGGCCGCGTCGAAATGATTCATCGCGACGACCTCGTGGTCGGCGGGCCACTCGGCGATTCCGCTTAGAGCATGATCCCGACCCGAAGGACCGCGCCGGCGCAAAGTGGAAACCGGTTTTCGGAAATGATCATACTCGAACAGAAAGACAAATAGCGGTCTGGTTCAGCGCAGTTGAAACAGATTCCAGAGCGGGATGAGGAAAAAGTGTCTAGAGCATTTCCCGGCGAAGCGGATGACCTGTTCGCCGTAAGAAAATGCGACCAGCTGGCAGCGGGAGCATGCTGGAATCAAGCAGCCTCGGTCTTGCGAGGACAGTCGTCTCACGCCTCGCCGGGCCCGGATTTATATGTTAGGGATATGACAAGCACATACGATCGAAGACTGTTACCCGAATGACGGCTCCCATGAAGGCGATCGGCGCTCCGGCCGATCTTCCCGTGTTGATGGGCGACCTCGCAGCACAGGCGCGCGAGGCCGCGCGCTCGCTCGGGCTCGCTTCAACGGCGCAGAAGAACGAGGCGCTCGATGCGATGGCGCGCGCGATTCGAAGCAATGCGGCTGCGATCCTCCAGGCCAATGCGCAAGACGTCGCGGATGCACGCGCCGGCGGCGCCACCGCCGCTTTCCTCGATCGTCTCACGCTGACGCAGGCGCGCGTGGAGGCGATGGCCGACGGCGTGAAGGTGGTTCGCGAGATAGACGATCCGGTGGGGCGGGTCACCGAGCGCTGGCAGCGTCCCAACGGCATGACCATCGAGCGCGTGCGGGTGCCGCTCGGAGTGGTCGCCGTGATCTTCGAGAGCCGTCCCAATGTCTGCGCCGACGCCGGCGTGCTCTGTCTTAAATCCGGCAACGCCGTGATCCTGCGCGGCGGCTCGGAAAGTTTTCGCTCATGCCGCGCGATTCATGCGTGCCTGGTCGAGGGATTGCGCGAGGCGCGATTGCCTGAAGCGGCGATCACGCTGGTGCCGACGCGCGACCGCGCCGCGGTCGGGCTGCTTCTGAGCGGGATGAATGGCGGCATCGACGTGATCGTGCCGCGCGGCGGCAAAAGCCTTGTCGCGCGTGTCGAGGCCGAGGCGCGCGTGCCGGTGTTCGCGCATCTTGAAGGCGTCAATCATGTTTATGTCGATGGCGCCGCCGATCTCGCAATGGCGAAGGCGGTCGTGCTCAACTCGAAAATGCGCCGCCCCGGCGTTTGCGGTGCGGCCGAAACGCTGCTGGTCGATCGCTCGGGCGTACGGGATATTCTGAAGCCGCTGGTCGAAGCGCTGATCGAGGCCGGTTGCGAGGTGCGCGGCGATTCCGACGTGCAGGGTGTCGATCCGCGGGTCAGGTCCGCGGCCGACAGCGACTGGAATACCGAATACGGCGACGCGATCATTTCCGCGCGCGTGGTCGACGGTTGCGGCGGCGCGATTGATCATATCCAGCGTCACGGCTCGCGCCACACGGATGCGATCGTGACCGAGGATCCTGAAACGGCGGCCCGGTTTCTCAACGAGGTCGATTCGGCGATCGTGCTGCACAATGCGTCGACGCAATTCGCCGACGGCGGGGAGTTCGGCTTCGGGGCTGAAATCGGCATTGCCACGGGCAAGTTCCACGCGCGGGGGCCGGTTGGCGCCGAGCAGTTGACGAGCTTCAAATATCGCGTCCATGGTGACGGGCAGGTGCGCCCGTGAGCGCGCCCGGATCATCCTGCGGGTGGCGCGGGGATTGATTTGGGGTCGCGTTCCGTCGTCTCACGCGCCATCCCGCTTCATTCCGATGGCATGCGTATCGGCCTGCTTGGCGGCTCGTTCAATCCGCCTCACGCCGCGCATCGCGCCGTCAGCCTGTATGCCCTGAAGCGGCTGGAACTCGACCGGGTCTGGTGGCTCGTTTCTCCCGCCAACCCGCTCAAGGACGCGCGGGCGCTACGCGCTCTCGGCGAACGCGCCGCCGCGGCGTCGGCCGTAGCGAATGATCCGCGCATCGACATTAGTTGTCTCGAAGCCGTCATCGGAACGCGCTACACCATCGACACCATAACCTATCTGCGACGCAGGTGCGCGAACGTGCGCTTTGTCTGGATCATGGGCGCCGATAATCTGGAGCAGTTTCACCGCTGGGAGAACTGGCGGCGGATCGCCGCCGCGGCGCCGATCGCGGTGGTCGATCGCCCGCCGCACAGTTTCCAGGCTCTTGCAGCGCCAGCCGCGCAGGCGCTCGCGCGATGGCGTTTGCCGGAAGCGAGGGCCGACCGGTTGGCCTCGCACCGCCTGCCTGCCTGGGTTTTCCTCACCGGAATGAAATCGCGGTTGTCTTCGACTGGGCTGCGGAACCAGGACGGAACATGGAGGACGGGGAGCTAAAAACCTGAAGCGCTCTCACTGGATTCTTGAAACCTTCTCCCCTACATGCGTATTATAGATCTTCGGGCGCTGGGGTTCGGCGTCGGTACCGTGAAAGGAAATGGTCCCTGACCGCACCTGTATTGTCCAGGCCCGCTTCATCCGCCTCGCTCGGATCGTCGACGCCGAAGAGAACGGCGGCCAAGACCGACAGGCCTGAAACCCGAACGTCTTTGGTGGCTCCCCTCAGTCCGGAGGCGCAGCCCGACGTTGAACAAACCCTCAGGCTGATCCTTTCGCGCCTTGAGGATATGAAGGCGGAAGATGCGGTCACCATCGGCCTGCGCGGCAGGTCGGCTTTTTCGGATTACATGGTGGTCGTCACCGGCAGGTCCAACCGTCATGTCGGTGCGATCGCGGAAACCGTGGCCAGGGGCCTCAAGGACATCGGGGTCAAGAAGATCCGTATCGAAGGCATGCCGAATTGCGACTGGGTGCTGATCGATTCCGGCGATGTGGTCGTGCACGTATTCCGGCCGGAGGTTCGTGAATTCTACAATCTCGAGAGGTTGTGGATACAGAACACGGCGACGGCGAAGACGGTCTGAGCCGTCCGCCGCCGCGTTTCAATTATTGCATGTCAGCGTGCGTGGATGCGACTCGTCGTCATTGCCGTGGGGCGTCTGAAGCAGGGGCCTGAGCGGGAGCTTGCCGATCGCTATCGCGGACGCTTCGCGGATATCGGGCGCAATCTTGGCTTTCGCGGCCTGGATGTCCATGAAGTCGCGGAAAGCCGCGCCCGCGATGCCGGGCAGCGCATTCGGGAAGAGGCGGCGGCCGTCCTTGCGCTGGCACCCAAGGAGATGATCCTGGTGGCGCTGGACGAAAAAGGCAAAAGTATCGACAGCGCCGCATTTGCGGAACATCTGGGCCGCTGGAGGGATGAGTCGGTGGCGGACGCGGTTTTCATGATCGGTGGCGCGGACGGACTTTCGCCTGAATTACGGCGCAGGGCTAGATTGAGCGTTGCATTCGGCGCGGCCACATGGCCGCATCAGATGGTGCGCGTCATGCTGCTTGAGCAGATCTATCGGGCCGCGACCATTCTGGCCGGTCATCCTTATCACCGTGGTTAGCGTGCGATGCTGAACGCGCTGGCGCGACCGGATTGATATCGTGCGAACATACGAGCGCCGATCATCTGAACTGGAGTTGATGCGGGGTCTGCGCGTGCGGTCCACGGAGGCAAGGGGCAGACAGTCGCCGCCTGCTTCGTTGCTTGTGATCTCGGCCTGTCTGCTTGCGGGATTTTCCTCCGCGGTGTCGTCGGCCGTGATGGCGCAGGCCGGAACACAAGCCTCGGCAACGCCTTCCGCGGACGACATCAAGCAGCGCGAGCTGGAACTGGAAGCGATACGGGCGCAGCAGAAGAACGCGGTTGAACTGCAGGAGCGGCTGAAAGTCGATATCGCGGCGATCGGTCGAAATCGCGCCAAGCTCAATCAGCAGCTGATCGATGTCGCCGCCCGGGTTCGTGACATCGAGACCCAGATCACGGAGACCGAAGCGCGCCTGCTGCCACTCGGCGCGCGCGAACAGGAAATCCGGGACTCGCTGGATTCGCGGCGATCGGAGATCGTGGAAGTGCTCGCGGCGCTCCAGCGCGCCGGCCGCCGCACGCCGCCCGCTTTGCTGGTGCGGCCGGAGGATGCCTTGCAATCGTTGCGTACCGCGATCCTGCTCGGTTCCGTGGTGCCCGAGATGCGTGTGCGCGCGGAAAAGCTGGTGGCGGATCTCGATGAACTTGTCGGCCTCCGGACGTCAATCGCCGCCGAGAGGGATCGGATGGCGGCCGATCGCGACAGCCTCAAGGACGAACAGACCCGCCTCGCGACGCTGGTGGACGAACGACAGCGGCAGCAAAGCGGTATCGAAAAAAACATGGCCGCGGAGGCGGCGCGCGCGATCGAGCTGTCGCGCCAGGTCGATACCCTGCAAGGGCTGATCGCGAAGCTGGAGCAGGATCTGAAGAGCGCGGCCAAGGCAGCAGCCACAGCCAGCCGGCAAGGTGTTCCGGGGTCGCCGAACGGCAAGCCTAATCTGGGCGCCCTCAAGGATCCCGGCCGGCTCAGTCCGGCTGTTGCCTTTGCGTCGGCCAAGGGCTTGCTGGCGCTTCCGGTCAACGGCACCAGGATCCGTGACTTCGGCGGTTCCGACGGCGCCGGCGGCATCGAAAAAGGCGTGTCCCTGGCCGCCCGTCCGGGGGCTCAGGTTACGACGCCGTGCGACGGCTGGGTGGTTTATGCCGGGCCGTTCCGCAGCTATGGACAACTCTTGATCCTCAATGCCGGGGGCGGGTATCATGTGCTGATCGCCGGCATGGAGCGTATTTCGGTTAACATCGGCCAGTTCGTGTTGACCGGGGAGCCGGTAGCGACGATGGGATCGACCTCCCGTGTCGCCTCGATTCTCGCGGCAAACGCTAGCCAGCCCGTTCTCTACATCGAGTTCCGTAAGGACGGCACTCCCATTGATCCAGGCCCGTGGTGGGCCGCTAACAGAGGCCAAAAGGTTCGCGGATGATGCGCAAGGTTTCCCTTATTGTTCTCAGCGCTGCCGCGGGTGCCGCGTTGACGCTGTTCGTGACGCAGCCGCGATCCGTGCTGATGGGATCGAGCGCGCGCGCCGCGACGTCGGATACCTATCGCCAGCTCAACCTGTTCGGCGACGTGTTCGAGCGTGTCCGCACCGATTACGTCGAAAAACCCGATGACAGCAAGCTGGTCGAATCGGCCATCAGCGGCATGCTCACGGGTCTCGATCCGCATTCGAGCTACATGGATGCAAAGAGCTTCCGCGACATGCAGGTCCAGACCCGCGGTGAATTCGGCGGCCTCGGCATCGAGGTGACGATGGAGGATGGCCTGGTCAAGGTGGTCTCGCCGATCGACGACACGCCGGCGTCAAAGGCGGGGATCCTCGCGAACGACATCATCACCAATCTCGACGACGAGGCGGTGCAGGGCCTGACCCTCAACCAGGCCGTCGACAAGATGCGCGGCCCGATCGGCACCAAGATCAAGCTGAAGATCATCCGTAAGGGACAAGATAATCCGATCGACGTGACGCTGGTGCGCGACAACATTCGTGTCCGCTCGGTTCGTTCGCGGACGGAGTCCGACGACATCGCCTATATCCGCATCACGACCTTCAACGAGCAGACCACCGAGGGACTGAAGAAGTCGGTTTCCGACCTCCAGAGCCAGATCGGTGACAAGCTCAAGGGGTATATCATCGATCTGCGAAACAACCCCGGCGGGTTGCTCGAGGAAGCCGTGACCGTTTCAGATGCCTTCCTCGATCGCGGCGAGATCGTGTCGACGCGCGGGCGCAACGCCGAGGAAACCCAGCGGCGCAGCGCGCATCCGGGTGACCTCGCCAAAGGCAAGCCGGTGATCATTCTGGTCAACGGCGGATCGGCATCCGCGTCGGAAATCGTCGCCGGCGCGTTGCAGGACCACAAGCGGGCGACCCTGATCGGCACCCGCTCGTTCGGCAAGGGCTCGGTGCAGACCATCATTCCCCTCGGCTCCGGCAATGGCGCGCTCCGGCTGACGACCGCGCGCTATTATACGCCCTCGGGCCGCTCGATTCAGGCCAAGGGCATCGTTCCGGATATCGAGGTGCTTCAGGATGTGCCCGATGAATTGAGGTCACGGACCGACACCAAGGGCGAGGCTTCGCTGCGGGGACACCTGCGAAACGGCAACGACGAGAAGACAGGCTCGCAATCCTACGTCCCGCCGGACGCCAAGAACGACAAGGCGCTCAAGATGGCCGGAGACCTTCTGCGCGGCGTCAAGATCAACGCCTCTTCGCCGCCCTCCAACAATAAAGCGGCGATCGAAAAGCCCGCGAACAAGGCGGCGAACTGATCCTTTGAAGGGGTGCGGTGTTTCGGAGCCGGGCGGCCTTTGGGGCCGCCCGGTTCGTTTGCGTGCCGGTTACTGCAAGTCGCCTGATCTCGCATTGCCGCATTTTGAAAGCGCCCATGGTATCCTCGATTGGGGATGATTCGAGGGGGCCATGACCGATACGACGGACGATCTCAGCACGCCGCTGGGACAGAACCCCGCGCCCAGGCGCCGCTTACGGCTTCCTTTCTCGCTGCCTCAGGCCACGGGATTGTTGTTGGGATCGATCCTCGTCGTCTTCCTGGGTTTTGTTTTCTTCAATCACGATCCTCTCGGCGGTGAACCCAAGGCGCGGGTGGCGATCCGGCAAGCCCCGGTCAGCGACGACAAGCCCACGGCCATCCGGCCGCCACCGCAACAGCCGGACAGCGCCGCCGTCACCGCTCCATCTGCCAACGGACAGAAGACCATCACCATCATCGACGGATCCAGCGGATCGCGTCAGGACGTCGTGGTTTCCGGTCCAGGTCCTGATGCTGCCGACGCCGGATCAGCGAAGGCGGTAGTGGGGGTCGATCAGCGTCTGTTGGAGAAGTCGCGTCATGGAATGATTCCCGTTGCCGCCGCCGACGGGCTGAAACCTTTCAAGGCTTATGCGGCGGGTACCGAGGCGGATCGCGCGAAGGCTGCGAAGATGCCGGTGGTCGCCATCGTGGTCGGCGGTCTCGGCGTCGGTGCGACGAAAACCACCGATGCGATCATGAAACTGCCGCCAGCCGTGACGCTCGCGTTTACACCCTATGGCTCCGATCCGGGCAGACTGGTGGCGCAGGCGCGCGCGCAGCGCCACGAAGTGCTGTTGCAGGTCCCTATGGAGCCTTATGATTATCCCGACAACGATCCCGGACCGCAGACCCTGCTGACGACACTTGGCGCGGAGCAGAATATCGATCGCCTGCACTGGCAACTGAGCCGCTTTCAAGGCTATGTCGGTTTGACCAATTTCATGGGCGCGCGTTTTGTCGCCGCGGCTGCGGTCATGCAGCCATTCATGCACGAGGCGGCCAGGCGCGGTCTCGGATATCTCGACGACGGCGCTGCGCCTCTGAGCGTCGCGGGTCGGCTTGCGGAAGGGCAGGCCATGCCGTTCGCCAGGGCCGACCTTATTGTTGACGCCGTTCCGACCTCGGTGGAGATCGACAAGGCGCTCGCAAGGCTTGAAGACTTGGCCATGAAACGAGGCGTCGCCATAGGCATGACATCGGCGCTTCCGGTATCCGTCGACCGAATTGGCGTCTGGATCAAGAGTCTCGAAAGCCGTGGCGTGATGCTTGTGCCGTTGACAACCGCGATGCTGAAATCAAAATCGACCTAAAGCTCCAGATTGGTTGCACGCGTTTTCTTCACACCGACCGGTATCCAATTCGCTTGAAAACGCTATAAGATCAGCATTCGTATCCGTCCCGTTCTCAGAGCGGTGGAGGCGCACGGGGCATTGATGGAATGACACGTTACGACGATCTACCCTATCGCACTTGCGTCGGCATGATGCTGATCAACGAGCGGGGGCTGGTTTTCGTCGGTCGCCGCGCGGGCGTTGAGCAGGTCGATGACAGCTACGTCTGGCAGATGCCGCAAGGCGGCGTCGATCCCGGCGAGGATACGTGGCTCGCAGCGAAACGCGAACTCTATGAGGAGACCAGCGTTCGTTCGATCGAGAAGCTTGCCGAAATCCCGGATTGGCTGACCTACGATATTCCGCGTGTCGTGGCCGGCCGGGCGTGGAAGGGCCGTTACCGCGGTCAGCGCCAGAAGTGGTATGCGGTGCGCTTCATCGGCGAGGACAACGAGATCAACATCGCGAACCCCGGCGACGGTCACAAGCCGGAATTTACGGCATGGCGCTGGGAGCCGATGCAGAATCTGACCGGGTTGATCATCCCGTTCAAGCGTCCGGTCTATGAGCGCGTGGTCAAGGAGTTCGCGAGCCTCGCGGGCGCTCAAGCCGGAACATAACCCCAGATTCGTTAGAGATTTTTCGCTCTGATAATCGGAAGCGGAACTCTCAGATCTTGATTTGACGTGTTTTCTTCAACTGCGAACCATTTCGCTTGAACCGAGATCACATCATGATCATGAATCGGCTCGAACTCATGACGAGGGTCGTTGAAGTCCACCCCGGATGTCCGGTGACTCGCATCAGTCCACCACGATCTTGACCCGGTTGCCGACCTTGACCTGGGCCCGAGGGTCGAGGCCGTTGAGGACGCGAAAGCGCTCGGCCGGATGATCGACGCCCGCCATGCGGTGCGACAGTGATTCCACGGTATCGCCCGGTTGCACGGTGATCACCTTGATACGCAGTGGTCGCGCGGCCTGAATCTCGCCCAGCGTCAAGCGGCGGAAGGAAGCGACCGTTTCGCGCGCGTTGCGTTCGCTTTCCGTAGTCTTGCGGCGGGCGGCGAAGATGAAGCGGTAAACATCGCTGCCGAAGCGCAAGGCATAGACGCGGAACTGCCATTCCTCCCCGCTGGCGACCGCCGATGCCGCGGGAAAGCCGTTGATGGTCAGTTCCTCGGTCGACGCCTTGTTGACGTTTTCCATCCACCCCGAATTGAGGTACTCGGTGAGTTTCTGTTCCGCCGGCACCCGGACCACATCAAAGCGCATGGCCTGACTGCCGCCCTCGCGAATGCCGATAACCGCCTGAGCCGTGTTGTCCAGCGTAAAGGCTTCCGGCGCTTGGAAGGTAAAGCCCAGCTTGGGGTGCAGGAAGCGCCGGCCACGCACGAATCCCTCACTAGGGTCCTCGCCGTAAACGATATTGTCGATCGCGTTGAGATAGGTCTCGCGGTCCCGTTCGCCTTGCGCGGGAGCACTGTACTGGCGCGCATTGGCCTGCGCGTTCTGGACACGCTCCGGCGTTGCGGGATGCGACGACAGGAAGTCCTGCGAGCGGGGGTCCAGCGACGGCTTGCCGGCCTTAAGCGCCGCATTGCGCTCCATTGCAGCAAGGAAGCGGGCCGCGCCAAAAGGATCGAAATGGGCGCGCGCCGAAATTCCGACGCCGATTCCGTCCGCCTCGAATTCCTGGGCACGCGAAAAGCTCGCCAGCGTCAGTTTGGATTTGGCGAGCGCCAACGCCGTCAGATCCGGGTCGGTTCCCATCTCGGTCACGACGTGGCTGACGAGGGCGGCCTGCCGCGCCTGGTCCTCGCGGATTGTCGCGTGCTTGGCGAGAACGTGCGCCATTTCGTGCGACAGCACCGAGGATAGTTCCGACGTATCGTTGGCCAGCGCGACCAGGCCGCGCGTCACGTAAAGCTGGCCGGTCGGCAGCGCGAAGGCGTTCACCGCGCCCGAATTGAGGATCGTCACCTTGTAGGTGAGGTCGGGCCGTTCCGACACCGCCACCAGCCGCTCGACCGTCCGGTTGATCAGTGCTTCAAGTTTCGGGTCGTCATAGGCGCCGCCATACGAGGCGAGGATGCGCTTATGCTCGTGTTCGGACTTCGGAGTAGGGGCCGCCGCCCGCGCGGGCTTCACCGATTTGGCGGATGATGGAGAGGCTGTCTGGAACCGGGTGATGTCACCGCATCCGCCGAGGGCGAGCGTCGCGCAGAGCAGCATGACAGGCGCCGCCGAAAGGCGGATCGCTTCTGTCCCGCGCCATACTGGGCTCGCCGTCATGGCTGCAACGTTCTCCCTAGGATCGAAAATTCTATTCCAGCATTCCCGATCTGTTCAGCAAAACCCGACGGCAAAATGCCGACATCCCACCGCCGCATCTTACCACGCCAGCGCAGCCCCCGTTCTAAAAGTTGATGCTGGCAGAACCCCGTGTCCTTTGTCTATCGCGTTTTCGAACGAAGCGAATACCGGTTTGCATGAAGAAAACGCGTCAAATCAAGATTATAGAGCCTCGCTTCTGATTCCATCAGAAGCGAAAGGGCTCTAGTCGTCCTCCGCATCGATCTGCCCAACGCGGAATACCTCGATCCGCGGTCCTCCGCGCCGTTCGACCCAGCCGCGGACGCGGACCCGCCGATGTTCGAAAGACCTCGGCGCGACACCTGCCGCCTTGAAAGACGGCATGATGCGTTTTGAAATAGTCGCGGCAAAGTCTCGTGTCCAGCGTGGGCCGAAGTTGAGATACAGGGTTCCGCCAGCCTGCCTGATAGACCGGACGTGACCTTCCACGATCGTAAACCGACCGATACGCGTCAAAATCTCATCCGGACGTTCGGCGCTTTTGATCACGGACGATTCCGCCCAGATTCCCAGACGGCCCTGCCGCGCGACCGTCTCAGCCGCCGCAAGCTCCGCCGCGCAAGCCTTGTTGGTGACGTCAGCGGAGGCCAACGCTTCGCCGCGCGCCAGAAGCTCGCTCTGCACCGAACGCGCGGTGTGGTCGAGAAACAGCAAGCCGGTTTGCCGGCCATAGCGATCCGGATCATCGTGCTCGCCGCGCAGGATCACATGCTGGCCGATCAACCCCGCGAGGTTCGAGCGGCGATCATCCGATTTCAGCGCCACCACTTCGACGCCGGCAAGACGGACGTCGCGGCCATCTTCGAGGCGGAGCGTCCGTGCGTCGATGACAGCGCTGACGACGCCTTCACCCTGGATGTCCAGTTGGCAACCGTCGGCAAGCGCCGGCACGGTGGCGAACGATATCGCGGAGAGCGGCACCGCGAACAGGAGATTGCAAAAGCATCGCGGTACGGCCGTCATCTGACAGCCGCACCGTTCAGAACTGTCTCCTGATTTACCGGGACCCTCGGAGCATTGTCCGAGGGTCGGGTTGCGTTATCTTGGTCCGGAAATCGCACCGCGTGCGACCAGCCTGTTCCAGATGAACAGCACCACCACCGCGCCGATGGCGGAGGTGATGAAGCCCGCGCCCTGATCTGGACTGTAATGGCCGATCTGCTGCCCGATGAAAGTGGCGAGAAACGCACCGGCGATGCCCAGCACCGTGGTGAGAATGAATCCGCTCGGATTGTTCGGGCCGGGCGACAGGAATTTCGCGATAACCCCGGCGACGAAGCCGACAAGAATGATCCAGAGAATGCCGCTCATGACAAATGTCCTTCCTCAGAAATAGTCGTGGCGCTGAACGCTTCGCGCGACAGGCCGGTCGATGCGGCTGCACCTGTGGTGTGAGCCGCAATCCTAGAGCCTTCCGCTTTTGATAGAATCGAAAGCAGGCTCTATGATTTTGTTTTAACGCGTTTTCTTCACGCCAACCGGTGTCCACTTCGCTCGAAAACGCTCTAGAGCAATCGCGATAGTTCACTTTCGGTCGGAAGGCGTCCATCAGGTGTCAGATGGTGAACGACCTCGGGCAGATGCTTGCTCAATTCGGTGAGCAACTCATCCTGGGACAGCCCGGTCTGCGCGGTCAGCGCGTTGATCTGGTCGGCCCCCAGCGCGTCGGCGAGGTCGCGCGGCGCGATCTGCTTGTTTGGCCCAGGACCGACCCAGGAGTTCGCGGTTTCGCTATGGCCTTTCTTCTGAAGCTGGTTCAACAACTCGCCGAGACCGCCGCTGAGGACACTTCCGGCGGCGCCGCCCGCCAGCAGTCCGCCAAGTCCACCCTTGAGCAGGTCACCGAGGCCGCCAGTGCTGCCGGGGAGACCGGCGTTGACGGTGCGTCCGGGCGCGGGCGGCGGAGGTGCGGCGGGGCTGGGGTCAGGCTGGCCTCCGGTGAGGTGCTTCAGCGCCTTGTAGCCCAGCACGGCGAGGATCGCCAACGTCAGCGGCGACATGCCGCCGCTTTCACTTTCAGCGCCAGGCTGGCTTGGGCCGCGGGGCCCGTTCTGCATTCCGTTGAGGACGTCGAGCAAACCCATGATCGTCTCCTGATGACGTACCAGCCCGCGGCGAAAGATAATGTCGGCGGGTGAACACCACAAGACGCTTTTGGCCGGCGGACGCTATAGCCTTTCTGAAAAAGGCCCTGCCGCGCTTTGGAACGTATCGCGCGACGGCATCAGCCTCTTGAATCCGCAATCCGATTCGGATCAGATGCTCAGGGCTTGCCCGAGGCGCTGATGTGCCGGATAAGGGCAGGGTTCGGCAATCAGTCCCGGTAGCTCAGCTGGATAGAGCACAGGTTTCCTAAACCTGGGGTCAGGGGTTCGACTCCCTTCCGGGACGCCATTCGTTGAAGCTTCAGAGAAGATTTTTCTCACCCTGCCTTTTCCAGGGCGAGACAGCGTCAGGCGGCGCGGCTGCGGGTGACGGCTTGATAAAGCATCCGCGCTCCGGCATCGAGCAGGAAGCCGAGGACGCCGATCATCAGCACCGTGGCCATCAGCTCGGAATAAGCGAGGCGATCACGGGTATCCAGAATGAAGTAGCCGAGCCCTGCCGAGACCCCGAGCATCTCGCACGGCACCAGCACGATCCAGACGATGCCGACGGCAAGCCGCAATCCTGTCAGCACATGGCCGAGAACGCCAGGCAGGATCACGTAACACAGCGTTTCCCAGCGCGTCGCGGCGAGGCTGTCGGCAAGGCTGAGCCAGCTCGGCTGCAGCCGCCGCACGCCTTCGGCGGTGTTGAGCATAATCGGCCACACCGCGGCGAACGCCAGCATGAAATAGATCGGCTGGTCGCCGACCCCGAATACCATCACCGCGATCGGCATCCACGACAAAGGCGAGATCATGCGCAGGAACTGAAACGCCGGCGAGGTTGCGGTGTTGAGGCGGCTGTAGCTGCCGACCGCAAGCCCGACGGGCACGCCGATCAGCAACGCCAAAGCGAGGCCGATCAGCACCCGGCGCAGACTGACCAGAACATGCACCAGCAGATCCGGTTGCCCCAGCATGGTTACGAGTTCGGGGATGGCCGTGGTCGGCGAGAACTGCCGGATGAATCCCTGCGATGAGGCCAGGACATCGGTGCCGAGCCACCATAGCAACAGCAGCACGATCAGTCCGCCGATGCCGAGCAGGCTGTTTGTCAACGCCGGCAGCGTCAGCCATGGCTTGCCGCCGGCACGACCGGCGAAGGTCGCGGGGCCTGGA
Organism: Nitrobacter winogradskyi Nb-255; assembly: GCF_000012725.1. Lineage (NCBI taxonomy): Bacteria > Pseudomonadati > Pseudomonadota > Alphaproteobacteria > Hyphomicrobiales > Nitrobacteraceae > Nitrobacter > Nitrobacter winogradskyi. The sequence goes on from NC_007406.1 coordinate 513,627, forward strand.
GGCGCGGAGCCGCTCAGGCTGCTGCCTGGCCAGCTTGTGCTCACGCCGCCACGACCTCGGTGCGGGTAAAGGATTCCGGCAGGTCGAACGCCGCCATGCCGCCTGCCGCGATCACCGCCTTCTTGACGAAGCGATCGTCGACGAGCTCGCGGCCGGCCGCCGCAGGATCGAGCTTGTCGAGGAACGCGCGGTCGCCCTCCACCAGCGTATCGCGCAGGCGCCGGATCAGTTCCTCGGTATAGCTCGGATACGGATAGGGCTGAAAATCGATCCGGCGCTCGCGCCAGTCCGGATGAATGATCGCGCCGGCCTTGATGTAGGCGGCATCGTCAGTCTCCGGCGGCGCCAGCACCTTGCTGAGAACCTCGACACTGTGCGGCGTGTACTGGTTGGGATTGTCCTTGGAGAGCAGCGCCGCCGTCTCGGCGCGATGTTCACGCGTCCAGAGCTGCGCCTTGACCATCGCGTTGACCGCGCGCTGCACCCACTCCGGGCGCTGTTGAATATCGCGTTCGTGCATGAACACCAGGCAGCAGGCGTGATCCTTCCAGACGTCGCCGGTGAAGCGCAGGATCTTTCCGACGCCCAGCGCCTCGCTCGCCGCGTTGAACGGTTCGGCGACGATGTAGCCGCTGATCTGCTTGGCGGCGAGCGCCGGCACCATGTCGGCCGGCGCCATGACAACGAGGTTGACCTCGTCGGCGGCTGGGGCGCCCGTGCGTTTCGATACCGGCTTCAATCCGTTTTCGCGCAGCAGGATTTGCAGCACCACATTGTGGATCGAGTACCAGAACGGAATGGCGACCGTGGTGCCGCCAAGCTCCCTGACGCTGTTGATGTGCGGCAGAACGCTGAGGCCGGAGCCGCTGGTGTGATTCCAGGCGACCACCTTGGCCGGCGCCTTGCTGCCGAAGCGCGCCCACACCGTCATCGGCGAAAGCAGATGGACGGCGTTCACCTGCCCGGAGATGAAGGCTTCCAGCACCTGCGCCCAGCTCCGCAGGCGCACCGGCTTTTCGGCCTTGATGCCGGCCTCCTCGAAGAACCCCTTGCCGTGCGCGACCAGGAGCGGCGTCGCATCGGTGATCGGTAGATAGCCGATGCGCAGCGGCACATCCGCTTCCCTGGCGCGCGCCTCATACGTTTTCAGAAGGGGCAGCGCGCCGCCGGCCGTCAGCAGCGCCGACAGGCGCAGCATCTGACGACGGGAGACATCATAACGGGAGAACTCGTCGATCGACATGGCCGGTCCTTTGATTCGTAAATCTGGTCGCGTTGGCGCCGGACGCGTGACCGGCTCAGTTGATGCGCCGCAGGGTCGCGCCGCGCAGCCGTGAAAGAATTTCGACGCGGATCGCGCCAAGCTCCGCGATGTAGTCCTCGCGTGGCGTCGGCAGGTCGATGCGCCATTGGCCGATCACACGCGCCGGCGTTCCGCCGAGCAGCAGGATGCGATCGGAGACCAACAAAGCCTCATCGATGTCGTGGGTGATCAGGATCGCCGCGGTGTGGAAATCGCGAACAACTTTCAGCAACAGATGCTGCATCTCGGTGCGGGTTACCTCGTCGAGCGCGCCGAAAGGCTCGTCGAGCAGCAGGATCTCGGGCTTGCGCGCCAGGCATCGCGCCAGCGCGGCGCGCTGCGCCATGCCGCCGGACAGTTGCGCGGGGAAGTAGCGCCGCGCATGCGTCAGTCCGACTTCACGGACCGCAACATCGACGCGGACCTTGCTTTCCTCCGGCGTCAGGTGCGGCTGATGCTTGAAATTGAGTCCGAATGCGACATTCTTCTCGAGCGACAGCCATGGCAGCAGGCTCGCGTCCTGAAACGCGATGGAAACGCGCGGCGGCACGCCCCGCAGCGGCTTGCCGTTCATCGTCACCGTGCCATCGGTCGGCTTTTGCAGTCCGCCGAGCACGCGCAACAGGCTCGATTTGCCGACCCCGCTCGGACCGAGCACGCTGACGGTCTCGCCGGCATCCAGCTCGAAGTCGAACGCCTCGACAACCGGTTTCAGTTGGCCGGGGTAACGCAGCACAACGCCCGCGGCTTCAAGAACGGCGACTTGGCGATCCGGTGCCGGTAAGATGGTTTGTGCGAGCGCGGTCATGCTGTCGCGCCGACCGCCGCGGGCAGTTCCTGAACGCGAAGCGCGAGCTTCAGTTGGATGAGGCTGGGCGTGAGCACCGGAATGAAAGCCGCTTCGCGCAGCCGGCGCTGGAAGCCCGCTCCGGGCTGGGACAGATAGGCCCGGCCGCCGGAGGCCGACAGTTCGAACTGCACGGCCTGCACCGCGATCTCGGCGAGGCGGATGCGCAGGCGGAACAGGCTTGCCGGGTGCTCGATGAAGCGGCCTCCACCCAGACCCTCAAGCAGCGCTGTTTCGGCGGTCGAGAGTTCGGCGGTGAGCGCAGCGACCGGCTCGCTCAGGATGTCGCGATCATTGCGGAGTCTGGCGGTTGCTTCCGCAAGCGCGCGGCGCGCCAGGCCGATCGACAGCGCGGACTGCATCGCCAGAAAAGCGGGCCTTACCTTCGGAAGCCACTCGGCCGCATGATGATGGATAATGCGATCCTCGCCAATCTGAACGCTCTCGATCTTGAGCGCCGCGGTGTTTGATCCGCGCATCGCCATCAGATCGAGGTCGGGCGAGCGTTCGAGGCCGGAATCGTCGGAGGCCAGCGCGGCGATAAAGGCAGGCGCGCCATCCGCGCCCTTGACAGCCATCGCGACGTCGAAACCTGTCGCGGGCAGGTTGGTCACCCACGGCAGATAACCGTCGAGCTGCAATGCTGTGCCGCTGCGCCGGGACTGCACCGACAGTTCCTCGATACCCGAGAGGAACTTCATCGCATTGGACAGGCCGGTGGCGCCGCCGCGCCGGCCGGCGAGAAGATCCGGCAGCAGCCTCTCGCGCAAAGCGGCGTTGGGGCTTTGCAGCAGATACTCGATGAACGTGCGATGGCCCCAGAACACGAAGCCCGCGGTCAGCGAGCGGGTCGAGGTCTCGGTAATGGCGTTGACGGCGTCGGCGACATGGCCGCCGTTGCCGCCCCATTGCACCGGCACGCCGAGGCGAAACAGGCCCCCGTCCGCGAGCTTCGGCAGAACCGATGCGGCCGTATCGGTCGTGGTGTCGAGATGAGAGGCGCTGGCGTCTAGCCAGGCTTCCAGATCGGAGGCTGCCAGATCGGATGTTACATGTGTCATGACGATGCTTTCATCCGTCACTCGGCGGCGACGGTGGTCGGATTATTCCACGCGTAAGGCTTGAGCTCCGGATTGATGTCCGTTTGCCCGAGATTGTTGGCGAAGTTGCACAGCGTTGCGAGACTGACGCCGAGCACCACTTCCAGCGCGTTGGCGTCGCTGAAGCCGGCGGCGCGGAACGCGTTCAATTCGGCGTCCTCGACGCGGCCACGGCTGCGGATCACGGCGCGGGTGAAGTCGGCGACGGCATTGAGGCGCGCATCCGGCCCGTGCACGCCATCGCGCAGCGCGTTGACGGCGGCGTCCTTCAGGTCGGCCTTTTTATACGCGATCGCGGTGTGACCGGCGACGCAGAAGCCGCAGCCATGAGTGATCGCCGCCGTGATCTGCACCGCTTCGCGTTCCGCCAGCGTCAGGCCGGCGCGCGCGTTGATGCCGCTCACGGTCTGATAGGTTTCCAGCGCGGTCGGCGCGTTGGCCAGAAGTCCGATCAGGTTGGGCAGGAAGCCGTTCGCCTTTTCGGCATTCTGGACTCGTTCCCTTGCGGCTTCGGGAGCTGTGACGGCGGTATGAACGGGCAGACGTGTCATGTACGCTCCACTGATGGCATCGACCCAAGCGGGCCGGCGCGAAGAGCGGCGATCACCTCTCGGTCAGGTTATGAAAATTTGATGTTATGATGGTGGAGCAGGCGTCCAGCCTGGACAAGCCGTCTGGAAAAATAACGAGAAACGGTCTGCTTTGCCGATCATCGGGAGAATGCGGCTATTCTCGCCAACGCGCTAAATGGGAGATTATTTCAAGGTCGGAGATGACGATCCCTCGCGCGTCTTCCGTCCTGGCTGCGCCCCTTTTCCGCCGCCCGACCGATCGAAGGCTCGAACGATACTTGTGGCCGCTTATATGTCTCTCATGCGCCCGCAAGACATCCTGATGCCCGATGCCGCCGGACTATACTGCAAGCCTGGCGGCTTCCACATCGATCCGGTGCGGCCGGTGGACCGCGCGATCGTCACCCACGGCCATTCGGATCATGCCCGGCCCGGACATGGGGCGGTGCTGGCGACACCGGAAACGCTCGACATCATGCGGCTGCGCTACGGAGATGATTTCGCGGGCTCCGCGCAGGCGATTTCCTATGGACAAGAGATCAGGCTGGGCGATGTCACGATCAGGTTCCACCCGGCGGGCCATGTGCTGGGCTCCGCGCAGATCGCGGTCACCCATGGCGGAATCCGCATCGTCATCTCGGGCGATTACAAGGATGTCGGCGATCCGACCTGCACGCCGCTCGAGATCGTGCCATGTGATGTCTTCATCACCGAGGCGACTTTCGGGCTGCCGGTGTTCCGTCATGGCGATGCGGCGTCGGAAACGGGAAAGCTGTTGGCGTCGGTCGCGCTGTTTCCGGAACGAGCGCATCTGGTTGGCGCTTACTCGCTCGGCAAGGCGCAGCGCGTGATCGCGATGGTTCGCGCGGCCGGATACGACGCGCCGATCTATCTGCACGGCGCGATGGAGAAGGTGACGCAATACTATCGGAGCCGCGGCATCGCGCTTGGCGACCTGCGTCCGGCCAGGGGTATGAAGAAAGCCGATTTCGCGGGCACCATCACCCTGGCTCCGCCCTCGGCCACGGCCGATGTCTGGACACGGCGATTTCCTGATCCGGTGAGAGCTTTCGCCTCGGGCTGGATGCGCGTGCGTGCGCGTGCGCGGCAGCGCCGCGTCGAACTGCCGCTGGTCATTTCCGATCATGCCGATTGGAACGGCCTGACACGCACCATCGCCGCGACCGGGGCGGGCGAGATCTGGGTGACGCACGGCCAGGAGGATGCGCTCGTGCATTGGTGCAGGGCGCAAGGTCTCGCCGCGCGCCCGCTGGCATTGGTCGGCTATGGCGATGAGGACGGCGAGCAGGATGCGGCGGCTTTCTCCGGCGGAGAGGACGGCTCGTGAATCGCTTCGCCGAACTTCTCGACCGTCTCGCCTATGAGCCCGGCCGCAACAACAAGCTGCGGCTGATGACGGCCTATTTTCGCGAGACGCCGGACCCGGATCGGGGCTACGCACTGTCCGCGCTCACCGGCGCGTTGTCGTTCAAGTACGCCAAGTCAGGTCTGGTGCGCGACCTGATCGCCGCGCGCGCCGATCCGGTGCTGTTCGCGTTTTCCTATGATTATGTCGGCGATCTTTCCGAGACGGTGGCGCTCATGTGGCCACAACAGCACCCTCCCGACGCCTCGTCCGTTCTCTCTGCCGCTCGCGGGAGCGGGACTGGGAAGGCAACGGGCACAGGTCACGTTCGTCATTGGCCTTCTCCGACTCTTACCGACGTCGTCACCACGCTGCGCACGCTCGGCAAGGCCGAACTGCCGGCGCAACTTGCGCGCTGGCTCGACCAACTCGACGAGACCGGACGCTGGGCGCTCTTGAAACTCGTCACCGGCGCGATGCGGATCGGGGTCTCCGCGCGGCTCGCCAAGACCGCCGTGGCCGCGCTTGGGAGCAGGGATGCGCATGATGTCGAACTGATCTGGCCGGGCCTCGCGCCGCCTTATCCCGATCTGTTCGCCTGGCTTGAGGGCCGCGGCGACAAGCCGGTCAATCGCGCTCCCGCGCCGTTCCGGCCGGTGATGCTGGCGCACGCGATCGAAGATGCTGACTTTGCGCGCCTGGATGCCACCGATTTCACCGCCGAGTGGAAGTGGGACGGCATCCGGGTGCAGGCGGTGAGGGGCCGCGATGAGCACGGCAATGTCGAGACGCGGCTTTATTCGCGCACCGGCGAGGACATCACGCACAGTTTCCCGGATCTGCTGCCCTCGTTGCGGCGCGAAGGTTTTGCCGAAGGATGGCTCAACGACTCGCGGGAACCGGTCCGCGGTTTTCGTCCGCGGGCTTTCGCCATCGATGGCGAACTGCTGGTGGTGCGCGATGGACGGGTGCAGTCGTTCAACGTCCTGCAACAGAGGCTGAACCGCAAGGCGGTGACGCCCAGGCTGATGAAGGAGTTCCCCGTTCGCCTGCGCGCCTACGATCTGCTCGCCGACGGCGACAATGATCTGCGCGAGTTGCCGTTTGAAGACCGGCGGCGGCGGCTTGTTGATTTCATCGCCGCGCTTGACGACCCGCGTATCGACCTTTCGCCGCAGGTCTCCTTCGCCACATGGAGCGATCTCGCGGCGATCCGCGCCGATCCGGCCGCGGCGGGCGCTGACGCCGAGGCTGTCGAAGGCATCATGTTGAAGCGCCGGGACGCGCCTTATATGCCGGGGCGCCCCAAGGGTCTGTGGTGGAAATGGAAGCGTGATCCGCATGTCATCGACGCGGTGCTGATGTATGCGCAGCGCGGCCACGGCAGGCGCTCGTCCTATTACTCCGACTACACCTTCGGAGTCTGGACCGCGGGAGAGGAGGGCGAGCGGCTGGTGCCTGTCGGCAAGGCCTATTTCGGCTTCACCGACGAGGAGCTGCTGCGGATCGACCGTTTCGTCCGCCGCAACACCACCGAGAGTTTCGGCCCGGTGCGCCATGTCCTGCATGAGCCCGATCAGGGGTTGGTGCTGGAAATCGCCTTTGAGGGCTTGCAGCGTTCGGCCCGGCACAAGTCGGGGGTGGCGATGCGTTTTCCGCGGATCAACCGATTGCGCTGGGACAAGCCACCGCGCGAGGCGGATCGGCTGGAGACGCTGGAGCGGATGCTGGCTTCCGAAGCCACCAGATCAAACGGCCGTTGACCGCAGAACGGTGGTTCCCCATCTGCCCCACACTGATTATGTTGCGCGGGTCCTTGTGCCTGCAGGAGAGCTTTGATGCCGAACGACGACACCCGGAATTTTCGCGCCAGCCACGACAGCCTGTCGCGTTTCCTGGGCGGCTCGCCGCTGGCGGTTGCATTTCGCCTGATCCTGCTGTCGACGCTGGTCGGCGTGATGCTCGCGGCGATCGGCTTCGACCCCTGGAATATCGTGCAAAGCATTCGCCTGCTGGTCGAACGGGTCTGGGATCTCGGCTTCGATGCGATCAACGGATTGTGGCGCTACTTCCTGCTCGGCGCCGTCATCGTGATCCCGATCTGGCTGCTGTCACGCCTGTTTGGCGCGCCGCGTGGGCGTTAGAGCATGATCCCGAAAAGTGGGCACCGGTTTTCGGACAAGATGATGCTCGATCGAAAAAGCATGATCCCGAAAAGTGGGTACCGGTTATTCGGATAAGATCGATTTCGATCGAACAGTTGGTTAAACCGGCCAGTCTTCCGCCGTGATGGTCGCGGCGTCGGCTCCGATGATTTCCGATAGCGAGTCGCGCCCGGTTCGCAGCAGCGTGGATGTCAGGTCACGCTTGATGGCGTCGACGAGGCCGAGGCCCTTGTAGACCAGCGACGAGTAAAGCTGGATCAGGGTGGCGCCGGCGCGGATCTTGGTCAGCGCCGCGCCTCCGGAGTCGATGCCGCCGACGCCGATCAGCGGAAACGCGCCCTCGGCGCGCACATAGGTCTCCGCCACCATCCGGGTCGATAGCTGGAACAGCGGTCGTCCCGACAGCCCGCCCTGTTCTTTCGCACGCGATTGATCGCGCAGCGTCGAGGGTCGCGCCAGCGTGGTGTTGCCGACGATCATGCCGTCGATGCGGCGCGATCGCGCGGTGTGAACGACGTCGTCGAGCTCCCCCAGCGTCAGGTCCGGCGCGATCTTGAGCAGCACCGGTGTGTCGCCGGCATTCTGCCGGACGCGCTCGCGGGCGTCGATCACCTTCGCCAGCAACTCGTCGAGCGCCGCCGCCTGTTGCAGGTTGCGCAGGCCGGGGGTGTTGGGCGACGACACGTTCACGGTGAAGTAGCTCGCCACCGGCGCAAAGATTTCGATCAGCCTGACATAGTCGGCGATGCGATTGGCCGAATCCTTGTTGGCGCCGATGTTGACTCCGACGATGCCGCCGGAATGCGCGCGGGCCGCGAGCCGGCGAAGCACGGTGTGGGCTCCGTCGTTGTTGAATCCCATGCGGTTGATGATGGCCTCGTCGCGCTCGAGCCGGAACACGCGGGGCCGGGGATTGCCGGGCTGCGCTCTTGGCGTCACCGAACCGATCTCGACGAAGCCGAAGCCAAGTTTCAGCAGCGCGTCCGGCACCTCGGCGCTCTTGTCGAAGCCTGCGGCGAGGCCGATCGGGTTGGGAAAGTTCAGGCCGAAGGCGCGAGCCGCAAGCTTCGGATCGTCGGCGCGCTGGCGTATCGGCGGCAGAAGCCGCAGTCCCTGGATCGCCATCCGATGCGCGTCCTCGGGATCGAGCCAGCGCAACAGCGGTAGCGAGAGGTTGTCGAAGGCGCGTATCACGGCGCAAGTTCCGGAATGTCGTGATATCCGTCCGCTCGCGCGGGCATATCCAGTACGGCCGTGACATGGCGCAGATCGAGCTCGCCATAGAGGTGCGGAAACGGTTCGCCTCCGCGCGAGATTTCCCAGCGCAGCGCTTCGCCCAGTCCATCGGCATCGATCGCGATCAGGAGCAGCCCCGTCTGGCCGACGAAGTGCTTGCGGGCCGTGCCTTCGACCTGGGTGGCGGTGGAAAAATGGATGAAGCCGTCGCGTACATCGTCGGCGCTGCCGCGAAAAACGCCGTCCCGCTCGGCCTGCCGCCAGGCCGAATCCGGGCAGATTTTGTAGATCGTGCGCACGCGTTTCCTGAGCCTGTCGTTGCGCCGCCCCTACTGGAAAGCGCATAACCCCATCGCCACTCGCTAAAATTGCGGCAGCTTAAGGGTGACCGTATCGACGGCTCGCCCGTACTTCAAGAGCCGCATTTTATCCGCGACACAATTGCAGGCTTGCTCCCGTTGAGGTAATAATTCCTAACTGTTGAGCGAACTCACCGCCGCGGAATCAGGACGCGCCTCATGGTCATGCTGACACACGCCCAGATATGGACGGCGCTGGACCGTCTGGCGGAGCGCGCCGGCCTGTCGCCATCGGGCCTCGCGAGAAGGGCGGGGCTCGACCCGACCACCTTCAACAAATCGAAACGCATCACCAGCGACGGGCGCGAGCGATGGCCCTCGACGGAGTCGGTGGCCAAGGCGTTGGCCGCCACCGGCACCGCGATCGACACTTTCGTGCAATTCATCGAAGACACGGAGCGAGCCGCCAAGGCGGTGCCGCTGCTCGGTTTCGCCGAAGCCGGCGCCGGCGGCTATTTCGACGATGGCGGTTTTCCCGTGGGTAAGGGCTGGGACGAGGTGGGGCTGCCTTGCGTCAACGACGAGCACGCTTATGCGCTGGAAATATCCGGTGACTCGATGAAGCCGGCCTATCGCGACGGCGATGTCATCGTGGTCTCACCGGGGACGCCGATCCGGCGTGGCGATCGCGTGGTGGTGAAGACCAGGGACGGCGAGGTGATGGTGAAGGAACTCAAACGCCGCACCGCCAGGACCATTGAACTGCAATCGCTCAATCCGAGCCACGCCAACCGCACGCTGCCCGCTTCCGAGGTGGAATGGATCGCGCGGATCGTATGGGCGAGCCAATAATCCCTTTCGCCTCTCCCGCTTGCGGGAGAAGCGAGGCGCCGGAATCGTTCCGTACGATCATGGCCCGGTCTACGCCACCGCGCCGTCTTTCCTGTTCTGACGGTTCCTGACGAGATCATCGACCACGGCGGGATCGGCCAGCGTCGTGGTGTCGCCGAGGCTGGACGGCTCGTCCTCGGCGATCTTGCGCAGGATGCGGCGCATGATCTTGCCCGAGCGGGTTTTCGGCAGGCCCGGCGCGAACTGGATCAGGTCGGGCGAAGCGATCGGGCCGATGTCCTTGCGCACCCAGGCGACCAGTTCCTTGCGCAGCGACTCGCTCGGTTCCACGCCCTTCATCAGGGTCACGTAGGCGTAGATGCCCTGGCCCTTGATGTTATGGGGGTAGCCGACCACGGCCGCCTCCGACACGCTCTCATGCGCCACCAGCGAACTTTCGACTTCCGCCGTGCCCATGCGATGGCCGGAGACGTTGATGACGTCATCGACGCGGCCGGTGATCCAGTAATAACCGTCGGCGTCGCGGCGGCAGCCGTCGCCGGAAAAGTACCTGCCCTTGTAGGAGGAGAAGTAGGTCTGCTCGAAACGGGCGTGATCGCCATAGACCGTGCGCACCTGGGCCGGCCATGATCTTGCGATGCACAGGTTGCCGCTGCATTCGCCTTCCAGGATATTGCCGTCGGCATCGACGATCTCCGGCGCGATTCCGAAGAACGGTTTCGTCGCGGAGCCGGGCTTCTGCGCGATCGCGCCCGGCAGCGCCGAGATCATGATGCCGCCGGTCTCGGTCTGCCACCAGGTATCGACCACCGGGCAGCGGCCGTCGCCGACCACGCGGTGGTACCATTCCCACGCCTCGGGGTTGATCGGCTCTCCGACCGAGCCAAGCAGGCGCAGGCTCGCGCGCGAGGTTTTCTTCACCGGCTCGTCGCCCGCCTGCATCAAGGCACGGATCGCGGTCGGGGCGGTGTAGAAGATGTTGACCTTGTGTTTGTCGATCACGTTCCAGAAACGGGACGTGTCGGGATAGTTCGGCACGCCCTCGAACATCATCGTGGTCGCGCCGTTCGCCAGCGGTCCGTAGAGAATGTAGCTGTGGCCGGTGACCCAGCCGACGTCGGCGGTGCACCAGTAGATGTCGCCGTCGTGATAGTCGAAGACGTACTGGTGCGTCATCGCCACGAAGACCAGGTAGCCGGCGGTGGTGTGCAGCACGCCCTTGGGCTGTCCGGTCGATCCCGAGGTGTAGAGAATGAACAGCGGGTCTTCCGCGTTCATCGGCTCGCACGGACATTCGCTTTCGACCACGGCCGCGGCCTCATGATACCAGACGTCGCGCGTCGGATTCATGTCGATATTGCCGCCCGTGCGCTTGACGACGATCACCCAGTCGACCTCGCCGTTGACCTTCTCGATCGCGGCGTCGACATTGGCCTTCATCGCGATGGTGCGGCCGCCGCGCAGGCCCTCGTCGGAGGTGATGATGACGCGGGATTTGCAATCGCGCAGGCGGCCGGCGATGGAATCCGGCGAGAAGCCGCCGAACACCACCGAATGGATCGCGCCGATTCGCGCGCAGGCGAGGATCGCGTAGGCCGCTTCCGGAATCATCGGCAGGTAGATGGTGACGCGGTCGCCCTTCTTGACGTTGCGCAGCCGCAGGATGTTGGCCATCTTGCAGACTTCGTCGTGCAGTTCGCGATAGGTGATGTGCCTGGACTGCGAAGGATCGTCGCCTTCCCAGATAATCGCGGTCTGGTCGCCGCGTTTTTCCAGATGCCGGTCGATGCAGTTATAGGCGGCGTTGAGCACGCCGTCCTCGAACCATTTGATCGAGACCTTGCCGAGTTCGAACGAGGTGTTCTCGACCTTGGTGAACGGCGTGATCCAGTCCAGGCGTTGCGCCGCCTCGGACCAGAATCCGTTCGGATCCTTGATCGAGCGCGCGTACATCTCGCGATACTTGGCGTCGTCGACCCAGGCCCGCCTGGCCCAATCCGCGCTTACGTCATAAATCTTGTCGGACATTGTTTTGCTCCACCGCGGGACCCGGGCCCGGAACCGAAGGCAGGTCCGTCTTCACCGTTGCGACGATTATGCGTCGCGGCGTGCGACGGCGACAAGCCGTCAGGTTGAATTCTCATTCAACTGTGTTGAGTCCGGATCCGGCCTGGAGAGTCGCGTTGCCCTATAACCCGCCCATCTCGCAGACCAGCTTCCATTCCGCCGGGGTCACCGGCTGCACCGACAGCCGCGAATACTTCACCAGCGCTATGTCGGCCAGGCGCCTGTCGGCCTTGACGGCGGCGATCGTCACCGGCGTCTTCAGCGGCTTGCTGGCCTTGATGTCAACGCAGACGAACCTGCCGGTCTTGTCGGTGGGATCGGGGTAGGCCTCGCGGATGATTTCGGCGATGCCGACGATCTCCTTGCCTTCGTTGGAGTGATAGAAGAAGGCCAGGTCGCCCTTTTTCATGGCGTTGAGATTCTGCCGCGCGGTGAAGTTGCGCACGCCGGTCCAGGGCTCGCCTTTGGCGCCCTTCGCCACCTGCTGCTCCCATGACCATGCCGAAGGCTCCGATTTCACCAGCCAGTAGGCCATCGCTATCCCTCCCCCCGGAACGGCCGCGTCAGCAGGTTGTCGATGGCGCCGTCGATCGTCAATCGGCCGGCGAGAATGGCCGCGACCGCCTGCGCGACCGGCATCTCCACGTCGCGGGCGGCCGCAAGTTCGAGCAGCGCCGGCGCAGTATGCGCGCCCTCGCTGAGTTTATCGCGCGGCGCGGGGTCGCCGCGCCCCAGCGCGATGCCGAGCGAGAAGTTGCGCGACTGCGGGCTCGAACAGGTGAGGATGAGATCGCCGAGGCCGGACAGGCCGGCCAGCGTTTCGCCACGCCCGCCGCAGGCGCATCCGAGGCGGACCAACTCGCTGAATCCGCGCGTGGTCAGCGCCGCCAGCGCCGACGCGCCAAGCTGTTTGCCGACGACGATTCCGGCCGCGATCGCCAGGACGTTCTTGGCGGCGCCGCCGATCTCGACGCCGCGGACGTCAGTCGTATGATAGGGGCGAAAGGCGGCCGAGCCGAGCGCGTGAACCAGCGCGATCGCCAGCGCTTCGTCTTTCGCCGCCAGCGTCACGGCTGTCGGCAGCCCCCTCGCCACGTCGTCCGCAAAACTCGGTCCGGACAGGATCGCGGGGACCGCATGTGGCGCGGCTTCTTCGATCACCTCGGTCATGAAGCGCCGCGTGCCATGCTCGATGCCTTTGGCGCTGGCGATCACGGGGGTTCCGGGCGAAAGATGCGGGGCCAGTGTGGTGATCGCCGTGCGCGAATGTTGCGCGGGCGCCGCGATGATGACGATATCGGAGCTGCCGGCGGCGGCGATGTCATGCGTCACGACGATGCCGCGATCGAGCGGAATGCCGGGCAGGCGTGGATTGTCCCGCGTCGCCGAGATCTGAGCGGCGGCGGCGGCATCGCGCGCATACAGCGTGACCTCCCGGCCCGCGCGTGCGGCGACGCCGGCCAGGGCGGTGCCCCAGGCTCCCGCGCCGATCACGCAAATGCGGTTGAGCGGTTTCATCGCGGCCACCGCCTTCAAAATCCGGCGCGGGTGTTGGCGAAGCCTGCCGGCGCCTGCGCATTGGCATCCAGCAGCCAGCGGGCGCGCGGCGGCGTTTCAAGCGAGTCCGTCAATCCCGCGGCAAGCCGTTCGGCGCCGGCCCATGCGATCATCGCGCCATTGTCGGTGCAAAGCGCCGGCGGCGGGATGATGAGGGAGGTCCGTGCCTTGGCGGCGACGCCCTCCAGCGAGGCGCGGATCGCCTGATTGGCGGCGACGCCGCCGGCGGCGACCAGCGCGCGCGGCCTCCCGAACCGCTCTTCAAAAAGCCTGAGGCCGACGCCGAGCCGGTCCGCGGTGGCTTCGAGCACGGCCGCCTGAAATCCGGCGCAGAGATCGCTGATGTCCCGCGGCTCCAGCGGATCGATGCGGGCAGCCTCGTTGCGCACGGCGGTCTTCAGCCCAGAGAGCGAGAAGTTGGCGTCGGGACGCCCGAGCATCGGCCGAGGAAAATTGAATCGCGTCGCATCGCCGCTGGCGGCGGCGCGCTCGACCTCCGGGCCGCCGGGGTAGGGCAGGCCGAGCATCTTCGCGACCTTGTCGAAAGCCTCGCCCATGGCGTCGTCCACGGTGGTGCCGAGCCGGACATAGTTGCCGACGCCGAGCACCGCGACGATCTGGGTATGCCCGCCGGAAGCGAGGAACAGGCAGTAGGGGAATTCGAGCCGGCTGGTCAGCCGCGGCGTCAGCGCGTGGGCTTCGAGATGGTTGACCGCAGTTAGCGGCGTGCCATGAACAAGCGCGATCGCCTTGGCCGTGGTCAGCCCCACGATGACGCCGCCGATCAGGCCGGGACCGGCGGCGGCGGCGACCCCCGACAACTGCCGGAAACCGACGCCGGATTCCGTCATCGCACGGGCAATGAGGCCGTCGAGCAGTTCGACATGGGCGCGCGCCGCGATTTCCGGAACCACGCCGCCATAGGGGGCATGTTCTTCGGTCTGCGAACGCACGATGTTGGAGAGAATCCGGGCGCTGCCGTCCGGGAGACGCTCGACCACGGCGGCGGCGGTCTCGTCGCAGGTGGTCTCGATCCCTAGCACCAGCATCGATCTATCGCCCCTATATATGGGCCTTGCGTTATTGGGCAAACCAGCGTTTCCCTGTTCCTTCTTCGCGTAGCATTATGGGGTCCTGGCGTGCAATCCTCGGACGAGACAGACATTCTGGCAACGATCGGTACTCGGGGCAGCCCGCTGGCGCTGGCGCAGGCTCACGAGGTGCGGGATCGGCTCGCGCGCGCGCATCAGGTGGCGCCCGAGCGGATCGCCATCAAGACCATCCGCACCTCGGGCGACGCCATTCAGGACCGGCCGCTGTTCGATGTCGGCGGCAAGGGGCTTTTCACCAAGGAGATCGAGGAGGCGCTGCTCGCCGGCACCATCGACTTCGCGGTGCATTCATCCAAGGACGTGCCGACATTTCTGCCCGACGCGACCTGGCTGCCCGCCTTTCTTCCGCGCGAGGACGTGCGCGACGTCTTCATCAGCCCGCACGCGGGTTCTTTGAACGATCTGCCGGCGGGCGCGACCGTTGGAACCGCCTCGCTGCGGCGGCAGGCCATGGTGCTGAAACTGCGTCCCGACCTGAAGGTCAATTCGCTGCGCGGCAATGTCGAGACGCGCTTGCGCAAGATTTCCGTTGGAGAAGCCGACGCAACGCTGCTCGCGCTCGCCGGCTTGAACCGGCTGGGATTGCAGGACAAGGCGACGCGCATTCTGGAGACCGACGAATTCCTGCCCGCGGTCGGGCAGGGCGCCATCGCCATCGAGTCGCGGCGTGATGACGACCGCATCAACGCGTTCGTGAAGGCGATCGGCGATCCTGAAACGGAAGTGGCGCTGAGCGCGGAGCGGAGCTTTCTGGCGCTGCTCGACGGCTCCTGCCGCACTCCGATCGGCGGCCATTGCCGCGTGAACGGCGACCGCATCGATTTCCGCGGTCTTATCATCTCTCCCGACGGCACGGAATTCTACGAGACCACGCGCGAGGGCGCGCGCGCCGATGCCGCCGCGCTCGGTGCGGACGCGGCGCATGAACTGCGCGAGCGAGCCGGTGAAAAATTCTTCACCCTGTTTGCCGGAGCGTGAAGGCGTGGCGGTTCTCGTCACACGGCCTGAACCGGACAATGAAACCACGGCGTCGGCGCTGCGTGCGATGGGGCGCGAGGCGTTGTTGTCACCGGTGTTGCGCTTCGAGGCGGCTGCTTTCGAAATCGACCGGGGCGCGAATTATGGCGCGGTCATTGTCACCAGCGCCAACGCGCTGCGCGCGCTCGCCGTCCATCCGGGGATTGAATCGCTGCTGAAGCTGGCCGTGTTCGCGGTCGGCCGTCACACCGCCGAGGCCGCGCGCCGGGTCGGCTTCCAGGATGTGGTGGCGGCGGCCGGAGACGCCGCGGCATTGTGCGAACTCATCGTGAAGCGTGTCCGCGCGAAATCCCTGCCGAAGGGCGCCAGGATTCTCTATCTCGCCGCGGCTGACCGCTCATGCGATCTCGCGGGGAAGCTCGAAGGGCACGGTTTGGCCGTCGTGACGACGACATGTTACCGGATGGCGCCGGTGGCGAGCCTGTCCCGCGAGGTCTGTGACGCGTTCGCCGCGCACCGGATATCAGCGGTGCTGCATTATTCGCGCCGCAGCGCCCGTGCGTTCCTGGATGCCGTCCGGATCGGGGGCGTCGAGATATCGGCCCTGGCGGTCCCGCAATGTTGCATCTCGGGCGCGGTCGCCTCCGTTCTGCGGGATGCAGGCGCGCCCCATGTGGTGGAGGCGAGCGCCCCGGCGGAGGAAGCTGTCCTGGAGGCGTTGGATTGTGCGTTGCGGCCGGCGTCGCAGTAAGACGTGCGTTACGGTCGTAATCGCGATAAACAGGGAGAAGGGGTCTCGAATCGATACTCGATGTGTCGCCGCAATGGGGAACCGTGACGATGGCAGATGACAAGCATGACGACGCCTCCCAGGAGACAAACTCACGTCCGCTTTCCACAGGCGACGAAGAGACTGGAACCTCCGAGGCGGCGGAGCGCGATGTTCAGGCAGACGCGGGTGAAACGGCCGGCGATCACCAAAGCGATGATTGGCCGTTTACGACGCCTCCTGCTTCGGCCGCGGATGACCGGCAGGACGGTTTCTCTCAGGACGATTTCTCTCAGGACAGTGGCTGGCAGGATCAGTCCTCGGCCGCGAACCGCGAGACCGACCGGAATTCAGAGGCGGCGGGCGATGCCGGCTCTGGCGGCGGGTCCGGCGATCAACCGTCCGGCGAGCAGCCGGTTGCTCCGCGTTCTCCGTCCCGCGCGTCGTCGGCCCTGATCGCCGCCGTGAGCGGTGCCGCTGCCGCAGGGATTGTGGCTGGCGGCGCATGGCTGGCGGGTTGGCCGCCGCCATCCTCGGCTCCGCCCCCGGCGTCGCAAGTGAGCCAGGCGGAGCAGGTGAGCCAGGCGGAATTCAGCGCTCTCGCGAACCGGTTGGCCCGGATCGAATCGACGGCGAGCCAGCCGGCCGCTTCGCCGCTCGATCAGGCCACGGCGGAACGCATCGAGACGCTGGACAAATCGGCCGCATCCTTGCGTGAGGACCTCACGACGTTGCGCGAGGAGTTGGCCTCGGTCCGGGGCCAGTCCGACAGGCTCGCCGCGGCGCTGAAGGACGGCGCGGCCGCGCCGAGGAACGATGGCGAAACGCCGTCTGATGTAGCTTCATCCGACCTTGCGCCTTCCGATCTCGCGGCTATCAGCGCGCGCCTCGCGCAGACCGAACAACAGATCGAGCAGATGACGCAGAGCCTCACGGCTGAGATAGCCAAGCGCGATGCGGAAACAGCCAGGCGTGACACGGAGTCAGCCAGGAACAGCGAGGAGACGGCCAAGTCCAAGCAGGCGGCCCCGGCCGACGACGGACCGCTTCGGCAGGCCGTTGCTGCGACGCTGCTGAACGTCGCCGTGCGTCAGGGGCAGCCTTATGGCGATCTGTTGACGGCATTCAGGACGCTGGTCTCCGAGCCGGATACCTTGAAACCGCTGGAGACGTTCGCGGAGTCCGGAGTGCCGAGCGCGAACGCGTTGTGTCGCGAACTTCTTGCGATAGTGCCGAAACTCGAGCCGCCGCCGGTTAGGCTCTCCTCCGCCAACGACATCGTCAACCGGCTGCAGGAAAGCGCCGTGCGTCTGGTGCGAATCGAGCGCCTGGACACCGCGCCGGCCGGAGAATCCGCCGGCGCCGTCGTCGCGCGCATCAAGGTGGCGGCCCGGCACAACGATGTCGCCACCGCGAGAAAAGAACTGAATACGCTTCCGCCGACCGATCGTACCGCCGCGGAGTCCTGGATCGCCAAGGTCGACGCCCGCGATGCTGCTCTTGAAACTGCGCGTCAATTCGCTTCCGAAGCGATGGCCGCGCTGGCCAAACCGGCGCCATAGGTTCCAGATGTTGCGGATCATCCTATTTCTCGTTCTTATCGCTCTCTCTGCGCTGGGCGCCACCTGGATCGCCGATCAGACCGGCACGATCGTTCTGTCATGGGACGTCTGGCGGATCGAGACCACGATCCCGGTGTTCGCGCTCGGGCTCGGCCTGCTGATCGTTGCCTCGCTCCTGGCCTGGAGCGTGGTGCACGGATTGTGGCAGGCGCCGACACGTATGCGCCGCGCCCGCCGGGAGCGTCGGATCGCGCGCGGCAGGGACGCCATCACGCGGGGTCTGCTCGCGATCGGTTACGGCGATGCCGCGGCCGCCCGCAATCACGCCAAGGCGGCCCGGCGTCTGGTGTCGAACGACCCGCTGGCGCTGCTCCTGCATGCCCAGGCCGCGCAGCTTGACGGGGACGCGGACCGGGCGCAGCGTGCTTTCCGGACCATGGCCGAACGCAACGATACGCGGCTATTGGGCTTGCGAGGGCTTTTCATCGAAGCCCAGCGTGCCGGCGATCCGGCGGCGGCGGTGGCGATCGCGGAGGAAGCGCTCAAGACCTCGCCATCCTCGATATGGGCTTCGCAAGCCGCGCTCGGCTTCCGTTGCGCCAGAGGCGACTGGACCGGCGCGCTCGCCATCCTCGACAAGAACGTGGCGTCAGGTCGTATCGACAAGGCGCTGTATCGCCGTCAGCGCGGGGTGCTGCTGACGGCGAGGGCGTTGGAGCTTGAAAAGTCCGATCGCGACCTGTCGCGCCAGACCGTAATGGAAGCGGTGAAGTTTGCGCCGACGCTGATTCCGGCCGTGGTGCTTGCGAGCAAGTATCTGAGCGAGGCGAACCAGATGCGGCGCGCGATGCGTCTCATCGAAACCGCCTGGCTGGCCCAGCCGCATCCTGATCTCGCCGATGCCTATGCGCATGTGATGCCGGGCGATTCAGCGCTGCAGCGATTGGCGCGCGTCGAGAAACTATCGGAGAAGGCGCCCGGTCATCCGGAAAGCGCGATGGCGATTGCGCGCGCTGCGATCGACGCCAGCGAATTCGCGCGGGCCCGCGAAGTTCTGGAGCCGCTGATCGCAGCGCCGACGCAACGCGTTGCGATGCTGATGGCCGAAATAGAGCACAACGAGCGCGGCGATAGCGGGCGCGCCCGCGCTTGGACGTTGCGCGCCGTGCGTGCCCTGCACGATCCGGTATGGACCGCGGATGGGTACGTGTCCGACCATTGGCGTCCGGTTTCGCCGTTAACCGGGCGGGTTGACGCGTTTCAGTGGCAAACTCCGTTGTCGGCCTTGCCTTCGAGCAGGCCTCCCTTGGTAGAGGCGGAGGTTTCGGACCAGATCGCGGAAGATGCGCCGCGCGTCGAAGCTTTGCCTGCCGCGACCTCCACCGAGGATTTCAAGGCTCAAGACGGCGCGATACCCCCGGCCGGGGTCGAAGCCTCATCGTCTGGAACGATTTCCATGCCGGACGAGACCGCGACGGCATCGGCCGATTACACGCCATCAGAGGAAGACAACAAGCCCGGAGCGATTCCCGACGTGATCCCGATCGTTCGTGCTCCGGACGATCCGGGCGTCGATGATGACAATCCCCGCAATGACGGGTTTGTCGAGGACGATACGGCTGCGGCGCGCCAGGCGGGAGGATTGCGCGGGCTCCTGTCGCGCAGGGGGAACTGAGGTAGTCGCCGGAACGGCGTTTTTTTGCCGGCGGCTCGGCGGCCGGGTCCTTGCCAAGGGGGATGGTGCCCGATATCAGAGGTCCCGCGCGCCGGGCTGGCCCGGAAGCCGCACGGAATATGTGGAGATAGCCGCTTTAGCTCAGTTGGTAGAGCACATCATTCGTAATGATGGGGTCGCGTGTTCGAGTCACGCAAGCGGCACCACTTCCTTCATCGTGCGATCCGAGGGATATTGGCGCTGAGGTTGCCGTCGATACAGGCGGATTTCACTCTGACCTGATGGAGCGCGCCGATGATCCGTTTTGCCGTCGTTTTATCGCTTCTTCCGCTGCTCGCCGTCACCGCCGTGGCGTCGGCCCAAACCGCCGCGGAAAAACATAACTCCGGTTGCGCGCGCGACGTGGCCAAATATTGCCGGGCCCAGATGAACGATGGCGACATGGTCGTTCTCTCGTGTTTGAAGGCGCACCGCGCGAAGCTGAGCAAAAAGTGCGCAAGAACCCTGGCGGTGCACGGCCATTGAGACCAGCCAGCGCGTTTTGCCGAAGTGTACCCCGGTTGCGAGGAGCCCCGGCGATTGGCGCATGTTCCGCGTTGCGCGCGCGTTCTGAACTCACCGGTACGACATCTCAAAAAGGACGGCGGGCGAACCGATGCTTGATAGATTGCGCCATTTCATCATTGACGTCATATCGCCCGAAGCGCCGGAAACCCGGTCGTTCGACGAAACAGGCTGCAAGCTTGCGGCGACCGCGCTGTTCATCCACATCATCTCGCTCGATGGCGCGCCTTCCGACGTGGAAATCCGTACACTGCACGAACTCATCGAAACCCGCTTCGGATTGGATCCCGGCACCGCCAACAAGTTGATTACGTCGGCGACCCTGGCGGAGGGCGAGGCTGTCGATCTCTACCAGTTCACCAGCGTGCTGATGCGTTCACTGAATGACGAGGACCGCTTGCGCATCGTCGAAATGATGTGGGAACTGGTGTATGCGGACGACCACGTCAGCGAGTTCGAGGAGAATGTCGTGTGGCGCGCCGCCGATCTCCTGGCCATTTCCTCGCGCGACCGCATCAAGCTCAAGCATCGCGTCGGCAGCAGGCGGTCCGCGCCAGATCCGGCGACCTGACGGAGTACCTGCGAAAAGCAGAACTGCCGGGTGCCCCTGGTAAGCTCGCCCAGGTCATGTTCGCTTCTGATTGAATCAGAAGAAGCTCTCTTGTTATGACGTGTTTTCGTCGCGCGAACCGATGCCTATCCTCGGGTCAAGCCCAAGGACATGCTTTGCTTGAAAACGCTATAACGCCGGTCGTCGCACCGAACCTTGATCGTGTCTCCTCCAACCGTCTCAAGAGCGTAGATCGTGATCCATCCGGTGACACTGATAACAGGTGCGTCCTCCGGGATTGGCGCCGAGTTCGCGCGGGTATTCGCCGCGCATGGGCACAGGCTGGCGTTGGTGGCCCGGCGAGCTGATCGTCTCAACGCTCTCGCGGCTGAAATCGTCGCATCGGGACGCATGGCTCCGATCGTCATTCCCTGCGACCTCGGCGAGAAGGGCGCGGCGGAGAGGATCGCGGCGGCGCTCACCGCTGAAGGTGTCGAGGTCAAGTATCTCGTGAACAACGCCGGCTACGGATTGTCCGGTCATGCCGTCGAACTGGATCACGCTGATCAGCTTGCGCTGATCGACCTCAACGTCCGGGCGCTGACGGATCTGTCGCTGCGATTTTCCGAAAGCCTGATCCGGCTGCGCGGAGGCATTCTCAACGTCGGGTCGATCGCCGGATTTCTGCCGGGGCCCGGCATGGCCGTCTATTATGCGTCGAAGGCCTATGTCCTGTCATTCAGCGAGGCGCTGCGGGGCGAACTCGGTCCTCGCGGCGTCCATGTCACCGTGGTCTGCCCTGGTCCGGTCCCCACTGAATTTCAGGCGCGGGCGGGTGTGAAATCCGGTTTCCACGCTTCAATCCTGCAGGTATCCGCAAGGGATGTTGCTCTCGAAGGCTATCGAGGGCTGATGGCAAACAAGAGGGCGGTGCTGCCGGGCCTGGGCGTCAAAATGCTGCCATTGCTGCTTCGGCTGGTTCCGCGCGATGCAATCCTGCGGGCTGTCGCGGGGTTTCAGGCGCGAAGACGGTTGTGAGGCCTCTTCGGACCGCGCGTCCTGGGTACCGATATCGTGGCTGCACCGACGAAAATGTCGTGGTTGCATCGACGAAAATCGAGGCAGGTTGGTGGATGCGGCCTGTTGGTGGAGCCAGGCGGGATCGAACCGCCGACCTCGTCATTGCGAACGACGCGCTCTCCCAGCTGAGCTATGGCCCCGTCTGCGATCGGCGGCGAAAGAACGGCGCTGCGACCGAAACGCCGCCATTTACAGTCCTCGCCAACGGCAAGTCAAGAACGCCGAAAGTATAGCGTTTTTGAGCGAGGTGGGAGCCGGTTCGCGTGAAGAAAACGCGTGAGAACATAAAGATAGAGTCTTTCGCCGTGGGGAGCGGCGAGAGGCTCAGGCGCAATCTGGGGCTTCAAGCCTCATTTGCCCTGCCTTCCCTTGTTTAGCGGGAACCAAAACGATATTTAGCAGGCACGTGTTCCGAATTTGGAGCTCGTTGCCGAGGCTTGGCAACCGGGCAGCGAGCCTTCGGATGACAGGGACACGAGAGACCCGTGCTCAAAGAGCCTTTCCGTTTTTGAGGAGAATCGGAAGCGGAGCTCTCAGATTTCGACTTCACGCGTTTTCTTCACGCGAACCGGTACCCACTTCGCTCGAAAACGCTATAGTGTGGCTGCAATTCGGAGGTTCTCTTGACGGACGTTTGGCAAGGTGAAGAACTATTCGAACCGCCACGCCATATACCGGTGGTCAGATCCTGACATTCGCATCCGGTTTCACCGAGCCTTCCCGCGAATGCCAAAATCGAACACCACTGGCAAATGAGTCGCGAAGGTCAAATTCATTCCACTGGTCGTATTCACGATCAAACCCGCGAGCTGATCCGCCATGCGCGCCATACTGGATATCGTCCTTATCATTCTCGACCTCTATGTCTGGCTGCTGATCGCCTCGGCGATCCTGTCATGGCTGATTGCATTCAATGTGGTGAATACCCGCAATCAGTTCGTCGGCGCGGTGGCTGAATTTCTGGAGCGGATCACCGAACCGCTGCTGGCGCCGATCCGCCGGTTATTGCCGAATCTCGGCGGGCTCGACATCTCTCCGATCATCCTGATTCTGATCATCCTGTTCATGCAGCGGGTCATCACCTACTACATCTATCCTGCCGTGTTCTGATCGGCAGCCGGGTGGAACCGTGGCGGTATTCTTCGCAGGGCCTCGCTATCGCCTTGCGGGTGACGCCGCGTGGCGGCCGTGACGCGATCGACGGCATTGAAATGCTGGCGGACGGACGGCCGGTGGTGAAGGTTCGCGTCCGCGCCGTTGCCGACGGCGGCGAGGCCAACCGCGCTGTCACGGCGGTGCTGGCGAAGGCGCTGGGCGTACGAAAAATCGATGTCCGGATACTCGCGGGAGCAACCTCGCGGCTGAAGCAGGTCGCGGTCGAGGGCGATCCGGTCCAGCTCGGCAACGCCCTGCGCGCATTGACGGCGGTTCAACCGAAATAGCCTGAACTGGGGATCAGCATGGCGGCCAGTATCATCGATGGAAAAGTCATCGCCGCCGATTTGCGCGCGCGGGTGGCCGGTGAGGTGACGCGGATCAAGCGTGATCACGGGTTGACGCCGGGCCTCGCCGTGGTGCTGGTCGGCAACGATCCGGCGAGCGAAGTCTACGTCCGCAACAAGCATAAGCAGACCCAGGCCGCCGGCATGGCGTCGTTCGAGCACATGCTGCCCGCGGATGTCGCCCAGGCCGATGTGCTGGCCCTGATCGCTGAACTGAATGCGGATCCCGCCGTTCACGGCATTCTGGTTCAACTGCCGCTGCCGAAGGGACTCGACACCGAGGCGATCATCGCCGCCATCGATCCGGCCAAGGATGTCGACGGGCTGCATCCCCACAACGCCGGCCGCCTGGCAGGCGGCCTGTCGGCCCTGTCGCCATGCACGCCGCTTGGCTGCATTATTCTGACCAAAAGCGTGCATGCCTCGCTCGAAGGTCTGGACGCCATCGTGATCGGACGCTCCAATCTCGTGGGCCGGCCGCTGGTGCAGTTGCTGCTCAATGAAAACGCCACGGTGACGATCGCGCATTCGCGCTCGCGCAACCTGCCCGAACTCTGTCGCCGCGCCGATCTGGTCTATGCGGCGGTCGGCAGGGCTGAAATGGTGCGCGGCGACTGGCTCAAGCCGGGCGCGACGGTGATCGATGTCGGCATCACGCGCGTGCCGGCGGCCGAGGGTAAAACCCGGTTGATCGGCGACGTGGCGTTCGATGAGGCGATGCAGGTCGCGGGGGCTGTGACGCCGGTACCCGGCGGCGTCGGGCAGATGACCGTGGCTTGCCTGCTGGTCAACACGCTGCGCGCGGCCTGCGCGATCGAGGGGCTGTCCGCGCCGGGGGTGTAGGCAGCTTTTGACGAAAGGCTCCGTATGCCGACCTCGGCGTACAACGATACTGGTGCGGCTATAGCGTTTTCGAGCGAAGGGCACCGGTTCGCGTGAAGAAAACGCGTCAAATCAAAATCATAGAGCTCGCTTCTGATTCCAGCAGAAGCGAGTTCCTTCAGAAGCGAAAGGCTCTAGATGTTTGATCCCGGCATTTGATGGTGCATTATTTTCCGGAGAATGGAAGGATGCGCTATGGGACAGGTTCTTCACGGGAGCGCCACGACGACAGAGGCAATCCGTCGAGCAATACAAAATAGTGAAGAGAGCCTGAGAGCGCTGTCGAAACGCTACGGGATCAACCAGAAGACCGTCGCAAAATGGAAGAAGCGGACCTCGGTGGCCGACCTTCCGACGGGACCGAAAGATCCGCGCTCGACGGTGCTCTCATCCGAGGAGGAGGCGATCATCGTCGCCTTCCGCAAGCATACCCTGTTGCCGCTCGATGATTGCCTCTACGCGCTTCAGCCAACGATCCCGCACCTGTCGCGGTCTTCATTGCATCGCTGCCTGCACCGTCACGGCATCAGCCGGCTCCCGGAGGTCGAAGGCGACAAGCCGATCAGGAAGACGTTCAGGAGCTACCCGATCGGCTACTTCCACATCGACATCGCCGAGGTGCAGACGGCTGAGGGCAAGCTGCGCCTGTTCGTGGCCATCGACCGCACTTCGAAGTTCGCCTACGCCGAGCTCCACCAAGAGGCGGGCAAGATGGTCGCGGCTCAGTTCCTGCGCAACCTCATCGTGGCAGTTCCCTATGCCATCCACACGGTGCTGACGGACAACGGCATCCAGTTCACCAACCACGCCCGTCACAAATATGCGTTCCACCACATCTTCGATCGCGTCTGCGACGAGAACGGCATCGAGCACAGGCTCACCAGGATCAACCATCCCTGGACCAACGGACAGGTGGAACGGATGAACCGCACCATCAAGGACGCCACCGTCAAGCGCTTCCACTACGACAATCATGACCAACTGCGCCGGCACCTTCAGGACTTCATCAAGGCATACAACTTCGGTCGAAGGCTGAAGACGCTCAAAGGCCTCACACCCTACGAGTTCATCTGCAAACGATGGACTTCAGAGCCCGATCGATTCATCATCGATCCAATCCATCAAATGCCGGGACTGAACACCTAGAGCATGATCCGATCAAGCTGAATCGGACCATGCTCTAGAAATTATTGTCTGGTCGCATTTTCTTGCGGCGAACAGGTCATCCACCTCGCCGGAAAACGCTCTAGAGCGGGATGGGTTTATTTTGAATCGATTGAGATTCCCAAATCAGAATTCATCTGATTCAACATGCTGACTGGGAAGGAGGCCAGCATGGATGGGACGAGCCTATTCGAACGACCTTCGTGAGCGGGTAGTGCGTGCTGTCGTTAAAGGCGGCCTGTCGCGGCATCAGGCTGCGGCCCAGTTTGGGGTGGGCATCAGCACGGCGATCAACTGGGTACAACGCTTCCACGAGACCGGCAGCGTCGCGCCAAGCCAGATCGGCGGCTATAGGCCAAAGAAGATTGCGGGGCCGCACCGCGAATGGCTGCTGCAACGGTGCCGAAAGGACTTTACCGTGCGCGGGCTGGTGGCCGAACTTGCCGAGCGTGGCCTTAAGGTCGATTACCGCACGATGTGGGAGTTCGTTCACGCTGTGAAGCTCAGTTACAAAAAAAGACGCTGATTGCTGCAGAGCAGGATCGTCCCGATGTCGCCCGTCGGCGAGCGCAATGGACCAAGTATCGAGATCGGATTGATCCCACTCGGCTGGTGTTCATCGATGAGACCTGGACCAAAACCAATATGGCGCCGCTGCGGGGCTGGGCGCCGCGCGGTCAACGCATCAGAGCCAAGGTGCCGCATGGCCGCTGGCAGACCATGACCTTTATGGCCGCTCTGCGCCACGATCGCATCACCGCGCCGTGGTTCATCGAGGGGCCGATCAACGGCGAAGCCTTCCTTCTCTACATCGAGAAGGTTCTGGTCCCGACCCTGCGGCACGGCGACATCGTCATTATGGACAACCTCGGCTCGCACAAGGCCAGCGCCGTGCGTCGCGTCATCCGTGCCGCCGGTGCCCGGCTCTTCTACCTGCCGAAATACTCGCCTGATCTGAACCCGATCGAGCAGTTCTTTGCCAAGTTCAAACACTGGCTACGCAAAGCCGCGCAGCGGACCACCGAGGCCGTCTACAATGCTATCGCTCCGATCCTCGAAACCGTTGCACCGGCTGAATGCGCCAACTACTTCGTCAATGCAGGATACAACCAAATCTAAACTCATCATGCTCTAGCTCCCCTTCGCCCGCGCGATGCCTTCCAGGATCAGTCTGCGGGCGTCGTCGGCGCTGCCCCACTGTAACACCTTGACCCACTTGCCGGGCTCGAGATCCTTGTAGTGCTCGAAGAAGTGCTGGATCTGCTGCAGCGTGATATCCGGCAGGTCGTCGTAGTTCTTGATCCTGTCATAACGCTGGGTCAGTTTCGACGTCGGGACGGCGATGATCTTCTCGTCGCCCCCTGCCTCGTCCTCCATCATCAGCACGCCGACGGGCCGAACGCTCATCACCGCGCCCGGCACGATGGCGCGGGTGTTGGCGACCAGGACATCGCAGGGGTCGCCATCCTGCGACAGCGTGTGCGGGATGAAGCCGTAGTTACCGGGATAGCGCATCGCCGTGTAAAGAAACCGGTCGACCACCAGCGTGCCGGCATCCTTGTCCATCTCGTACTTGATCGGCTCGCCGCCGACCGGCACCTCGATGATGACATTCACCTCGTGTGGCGGATTGGGGCCGATCGAGATCGCGTCGATACGCATCGGGACTCCGTGAATTGAAGGGCATCGGTCAATACATGGTCGTCATACGCCGGCTTGACCCGCGTATCCATCTGTCTTCGAGAAAGCCTTACGAAAAAAGATGGATGGCCGTGCATAGGCGAGCGCAAGCGACGCCGTTCTTCCCATAGGCGAGCGCAGGCGCTGCCGTTCTTCCCATAGGCGAGCGCAGGCGCTGCCGTTCTTCGAACGACAACGCCGGCAGTGAACGCCCGCAGTGATCGAAAAGCTGAATATCGACGATTGAGATCGGACGTTTAACTCGTCCAGGCGAACGCGACCTTGTCGAGCGACTTGGCCCCGAACCTCTCGGAGGAGCGGGCGATCATGCGGCCACCGAGCGCACAATAGAATTCCATGGCCGGTTCGTTGTCGGACAGCGCCCAGGTCACCACGCTTTTCAGGCCGCTCTGTACCAGATCGCGCCGGGCCGCGGCGAACAGCCGCCGGCCGAAGCCCAGGCCCTGGAATTCGGGGCGCAGGTAGAGTTCGTAGACTTCACCATCGTATTGCAGGCTGCGGGCGCGGTTGCGGCCGTAATTGGCGTAGCCGGCGACCTGTTCGCCGAAGACCAGAACGCTGATGCGGCTGCCCTTGCGTATCGCGCTGTCCCACCACTGCGGGCCGCGCCGGTTGATCAGCTTTTCAAGCTCCGCGCCGGGAATGATGCCCTGATAGGCCGAGCGCCAGGACTCGTCGTGGGTCGCTGCGACCGCGGATGCATCCGCGACCTTGGCCGGCCGGAGTTCGATCAGGGTGGTGCTCATATGTCGATCAAAGCAAGTCGGCGCGCGGTCTTCAAGGTCCATCGTTAATTAAGGGTTAATATGTGGATTTCGTGCACCACGGGTGCGACGTTTTGTATCGAAAAGAGACATAGTTGCAGGTGAGCTGCGCGCGCGGATGGCGCGGAGGAAAAAGATCGGCACGTCGAAGTTGTTGATGCGCTTCAGTACACTCGCCAGAGCATGTGCCGATCAAGTTGACTCGGACCATGCTCTGGAAACGATTGTCCGTTCGCATTTTCTTGCGGCGAAGAGGTCATCCACTTCGCCGGAAAATACGCCAACTGTTGCGGCACCTGCGAACCGGCCGCGTCGCCGCTCGCTGCCATGCGTCATCAAAGGTGGCGTCGTCGCGGCGCTGTCCGCTTACTTTGTCGTATAGCCGCCGTTGACCAGGATCGTCTGGCCGGTCATCCACCAGCCGTCCGAGACGAGAAACCGGATCCAGGGAACGATATCCTGGATATCGGTGAGACCGGTGCTGGTAAATTTCGATAGCGCCGCGGCGGTCTTGTGATAGGCGACGGCGTCGGCGCCCTCGGCCGGGTAGAAAAACGGCGTGTCCATGGGACCAGGACCGATTGCGGTGACCGAGATGCCGCGTTCGCCAAACTCCTTGGCGGCCGCGCGTGTGAAATGCTCGACGGGCGCTTTCATGCCGGCATAGGCCGCATAGAACGGCGTAAAGGCGCCGAGCAGCGAAGTGACCAGCGTGCAGATCTTTCCGTTGTCGTTGACGGCCTTGCCCGCCTCCTTGAGAAAAAAGAATGCCGTTTTGGCGTTCACCGCGCTCATGGCATCGAACTCGGCTTCGCTGATATCGGCCATTGGTTTCTTGAGCACCTTGCCGACTGTATTGATAGCGATGTCTGGCCTGCCGATCGCAGCGATGGTGTCGGCGAACAGCTTCTCCATGGCGCTGGCGGAGGTGAGGTCGCCCTGAAAGGCGACGCCATCCGCGCCGGCCGCTTTGATCGCCTCGAGCGTTTGATCGGCGTCCTTCTTCGCCGCGGCGCTATTGTAGTGGATCGCGATCGCTTTTGCGCCGTGGGCGGCAAGATCGCGGGCAAGGAGTGCGCCGAGGTTCTTCGCGCCGCCCGCGATGATCGCGGTTTTTCCCTTGATGCTGTGGTCGGTCATGTCTGGCTCCCGGTTTTCAGGGTCAGACAGTAACCTATCGTGCTGATATTCCGGCATAACCGGCTATATTCTGGTTTCATATGTCATAATCTGCGAACAATTGACATGGATCGGATCGATCTGTTCAGGGTCTTTGTACGTGTCGTGGAACTGGCGAGTTTCACGCGCGCAGCGGATGCGCTGGTGTTGCCGCGTTCGTCCGTATCCGCGGCGGTTCGAGAGCTTGAATCGCGTGTCGGCGCGCGGTTGCTCCACCGCACCACCCGCAAGGTAGTGCCGACGCCGGATGGTACGGCTTTTTACAAACGATGCTTGCGGCTGCTCGCCGATGTCGAAGAGACAGAGGCGCTATTCCGCCAGAGTGCGCGTCGTCCTGTCGGTAAGCTGAAGGTGGACGTCCCCGGCCGTCTCGGGCGGCTGATCATCGTGCCGGCGCTTCCGGACTTTTTCGCCCGCTATCCCGACATCGAGCTTGATCTCGGCGTCACGGACAGAGCGGTCAACCTTGTCGAGCAAAGTGTCGACGGCGTTCTGCGGGTGGGTGTCCTGAGCCAGTCCGGTTTGATTGCGCGTTCAGTCGGTGTGTTGCCGCTCATCAATGTGGCGGCTCCGTCCTACCTTGGCCGTCATGGCATTCCGGAGACGCCCGACGATCTCGATACGCATCTCGCTGTTAGATATGCGTCGCCGTCCACCGGCCGTATCGAAGATTGGGAATGGATCGATAACGGTCATGTTCGTACCAGAGTGGTGGCGGGCCGAATCACGGTCAACAGCGCCGAAGCTTATATTGCCTGTGCGTTGGCCGGATTGGGTATGATCCAGATACCCGCCTATGACGTGAAGCCGCATCTCGCTGCGGGCGAACTGGTTGAGATTCTACCGCATCATCGCGCGCAGCCTTTTCCCATGACGTTTCTCTATCCGTCGCGGCAGCACCGGTCGCGGCGGGTGCAGGTGTTTGCTGATTGGCTCGAAAACCTGCTTCGCGAGAGAGTCCTACATTTGGATCCCACGCAAGCCTTGTCTGTTTGATTGGGGCATGGACTGTCCGATAACCGCTGCATGCCCGCTCTCATCCCGCTAGAGCGGGATGAGGAAAAGTGTGTAGCGGTTTTCCACTTCGCTCGAAAACGCTATAAATATTGGAATCGATCACGATCATGGTTCTGGATCGATTCGATCCAAAACCATCGTGATCCAGCCGGTAATGATCAACGCCGTCTTGCCGCCATCGCTTCCTGCGCGGCGCGCTCGCCGCTGTCGCGCGCGCCGTGCGCCGTGGAAAAGAAATTCGGCGAGGTGGCCTCTCCCGCGAAGAACAGACGGCCGTCAATGGGCGCGGCGAGGACGGCGCGGGCACAGGCCCGACCCGGTAGCGCGTGGGAATAGGCGCCTTGCGCGAAGGGGTCGCTGGCCCAGCGCGATTCCGCGAGCGGTTTCAGTTTCCTTCGATAGCTTGAGCCGAGCAGTGCCGTGATCTCGTCGATCGCCTGCGCGGCGAATGCGCCATTGCCGGCGGCTTCCAGTTCGCGCGCGAAGCTGCCGCCGAAAAAACCCTCGATGCAGGGCTGGCCGAACGGACGCAGGTGATAGGTTCCGATCTTCGTTCGCATGATCGCGCCGCTCAGGTTGCCGTCTTTCGGCGCGGTGTTTCCGGGGTCGTCGAGGGCCAGCATGACCTTGTCGTCGATGCCGAGCGGCAGATCGGCCGCGGCGTTCACTTTCGCGGGCAGTTCGGGATGGAAGCGGATCGATTCGTTCGCGAGCAGGCTGGTCGGGACCGTGACGATCACCTGCGTCGCGGACAGAACGCCGTTCGATGTTTCGATGCGAATGCGCGTGGCGGAATGATCGATGCGCCAAACCCGCGTGTTCAGCGCGACCGGGCAGGGCCGGGCGTAGGCCGCGATCATTGCGCCATAGCCGTGACGCACCCGCCAGTTTATCTTTGTATCTTCATAGGCCGCCGTGTCGCGAACCGAGACGCCGTCGAGTTCGCAGCCGTTCACATAGGTCGAGACGGCGTCGATCACCGGATTCCAGTGGTTGCCCGGTTCGAGATAGCGGCTGGCGTCGTCATCTGCGTCGGCATCGTTCTTCGCTGCCTTCTGGATGCGGTCGTCGAACGCATCCAGCGCGGCCAGGAAGTCCTCGCGCTCGGCCTCCGTGAATCCGGCGGCAAAACTTTGCTCGCGCCATGGGGGCGGCGTCCTGTCGATCTCGAATCCGAGCCTGCCGGCGATCGCAACGAACGAGTTCCTGTCGGCCGAATGCAGCCAGCCGCAGCCGAGATCGAAAACGATACCGGGGGCGGGGAAAATGGTGTGGGCGCGTCCGCCGACGCGGCCGCGGGCTTCCAGCACGATGACGGAGAGACCCGAGTCATTCAGGGCATCGGCCGCGCCGAGCCCGGCGGCTCCGGCTCCGATAATGGCGACATCGACGTTGGAGGGGAGATTTTGCGACATGTCGCCACGCTGATTAGAGCATTTTCCGGCGAAGTGGATACCGGTTCGCCGCAAGAAAATGCGACCAGACAACCATTTCTGGAGTATGGTCCGATTTAACTTTGATCGGATCATGCTCTAGAGTCCGCTTCTGATGGAATCAGAAGCGGACTCTATGATTTTATTTTGATGCTTTTCCTTCACGCGAACCGGTGTCCATCCTTAGGGCTCAAGTCCGAGGACATGCTTCGTTCGAAAACATTCTATTGTTTCGGCAGTTTCGCCTTCAGCGCATAGAGCGCATCCAGCGCCTCACGCGGTGACATCTCGTCGGGGTGCAGGGACTTCAACGCTTCGATCAAGGGGGAGGTTTCGCCCGTTGGTGCGGATTCGCCTGTGCGCGAGGTGACCGCGAACAGCGGCAGATCGTCCACCAGCACTCGCACGGTCGATCCGCGATCCTGCGCCTCCAGTTTCGCCAGCACCGATTTCGCCCGCGCGATGACCGATGGTGGAAGCCCGGCGAGCCTGGCTACCTGGATGCCGTAAGAGCGGTCGGCGGCGCCGGGCAGCACCTCATGCAGAAACACCACCTCGCCATGCCATTCCTTGACCCGAACGGTGGCGTTGAACAGCCGCGGCAGCTTTGCCGACAGCGCGGTGAGTTCGTGGTAGTGCGTGGCGAACAGCGCGCGGCACCGGTTGCTTTCGTGCAGGTGCTCGATGGTCGCCCATGCGATCGACAGCCCGTCGAAGGTAGCTGTGCCGCGACCGATCTCGTCGAGAATGACCAGCGCGCGTTCCGACGCCTGATTGAGGATGACGGCGGTTTCCACCATCTCGACCATGAAGGTCGAGCGCCCGCGCGCAAGATCGTCGGCGGCGCCCACGCGCGAGAACAGCCGGTCGATGATGCCGATTCGCGCGCGGCTCGCCGGCACGAAACTGCCGACCTGCGCCATCAGCGCGATCAGCGCGTTCTGGCGCAGGAAGGTGGATTTCCCCGCCATGTTGGGGCCGGTGAGCAGCCAGATCTGTCCGGACTCCCCGCTTCCTTCCACCGGAGGAGGTGGCGGCGACAGATCGCAGGCGTTGGCGATGAACGGCTGGCCCGTGCGCTTCAGCGCCTGCTCGACCACCGGATGCCGCCCGCCTTCGATCGCGAAGCTGAGCGAGGCGTCAATGTCCGGCCGTGTATAGTTCTCGTCGATCGCGAGCTTTGCGAACGAGGCCGCGACGTCCAGTTGCGCGAAGGCGTGCGCGGCGTTGCGTATTTCGTCGCCATTCCGGATCGCCATCGCGGCAAGCCGGTCGAAGATGTCGAGCTCAAGACCAAGCGCGCGTTCGCCGGCATTGGCGATCCTGGCTTCTATTTCACCGAGTTCCGACGTGGTGAAGCGCACCTGACCCGCCAGTGTCTGGCGATGGATGAAGGTGGCGTTCAGGGGAGCGCTCATCAGCCGGTTGGCGTGCTGCGCCGTCACCTCGACGAAATAGCCGAGCACGTTGTTGTGGCGGATCTTGAGCGTCTTGACGCCGGTCTCCTCGGCGTAGCGGGCCTGCATCGCGGCGACGACGAGGCGGGAATCGTCCCTCAGCTTTCGCGCCTCGTCGAGTGCGGTGTCATAGCCTTCGCGGACGAAGCCGCCATCGCGCTTCATCAGCGGCAGGTTTTCGGACAGCGCATTGCCGAGTTCGCGGGCAAGCTCGCGGGAGGGCCCTCGCAGCGCCTGCATCGCCGCGGCGATTCCCTCCGGCGGATCGGAAAGCCCGGCAAGCCGCGCTAGCGTCTGGTCGGCCGCCATGACGCCGTCGCGCAGACCCGCGAGGTCGCGCGGCCCGCCGCGTCCGAGCGAGAGCCGCGCCAGCGCCCGCGACATGTCGGGCGCGGTCCGCAGGATCGCGCGGATGTCGTCGCGCGCCGCACCGTCGGCGGTCAATGCGGCGACGGCGTCGAGCCGCCGCGTGATCGCGGCCGTGTCGGTCAGCGGGGCCGCCAGCCGTTGCGCCAGGAGACGCGATCCCGCCGCCGTCATGGTGCGGTCGATGGCGTCGAGCAGCGAGCCTCGCCGTTCGCCGGCGAGCGTGCGCGTCAGTTCGAGGTTGGCGCGGGTCGCGGGATCGATCGCCATGGTGCTGCCGGACGCCTCGCGTGACGGCGGCGACAGCGGAGGCCGTTGGCCGATCTGGGTGCGGTCGATATAGGTGACGGCGGCGGCGGCCGCGGTCGCTTCCAGCCGCGACATGGCGCTGAGGCCGTCCATGGTGGCCACGGCGAAGTAATCGCACAGCCGGCGTTCGGCGGTCGCGCCGTCGAAGGTGTCGCGGGGCAGCGGCGTCACCGACGGCAGTTCGCGCAGCAGCGCGCCGAGATCGGGATCGCCGTGAAGCGTGTCGGAGACGATCACCTCGTTGGGGTTGATGCGCGCCAGCGTCGCCGCGAGTTCATTGGCCCCGCATTCGGTGACCATGAACTCGGCGGTCGAGATGTCGATCCAGGCCAGCGCGAAGCGATCGACGCCGGAGGACGCCCGCGCCCGCGCCAGTGCCAACAGGTAATTATTGGCGCGGGCGTCGAGCAGCGTGTCCTCGGTCAGCGTGCCGGGGGTGACAAGGCGCACGACGTCCCGGCGCACCACGCTCTTGTTGCCGCGCTTGCGGGCGGCGGAAGGGTCCTCCGTCTGCTCGCACACCGCGACGCGATGGCCGGCTGCGATCAGCCGGTGCAGGTAGTCGTCCGAGCGTTCGACCGGAACGCCGCACATCGGGATGTCCGCGCCCTGATGCTTGCCGCGTTTGGTCAGCGTGATGCCGAGCGCGCGCGAGGCAATTTCGGCGTCCTCGAAGAACAGCTCGTAGAAATCGCCCATCCGGTAGAACAGCAGCAGGCCGGGATTGGCCGCCTTGATTTCAAGGTACTGTTCCATCATCGGCGTCACCCGCGCGAAAGCGGGGTCCGGCGATGTCGAAACGGCGCGCTGGGTCGTCATGGCGGTGAAGCTACAAAGTTTCAGCGCGGGTTCCTATGACCTTGCGGAAGCGGTGCGCGTTTTCCACGCATCGCTTCATGGCCGCGCCGTGAAGCATCGTGTTTTTCGCCCCGCTCATGAAAAAGAGCCGGAGAAGAAAACATGAGCTGATCAGGATCAGGGGACGGTGGCCCATGCCCCCACGAGTCGGGGGTAGAAAACGCAATATTCGTCGGAAGCAACTTCCTCCAACAGCCGCTGGCGCAGCGTATCGATTCCCACGGTTTCCTCGGCCGCTATTCCCAGCTTCACGATCGCCGGCAGCATGCTGCGCACGGAGTCGACCAGGAAGTCTAACGCGACCTCGTTGGCGGTCGTTATCCGGGTGAGCCCGGCCATCTGCGGCGTCAAACCCGCGGCGCGGAAGGTGCTGAACAGCGCCACCCCCATATCGATCTGGCGTCCGATCCGGCGATAGACTTCACAGATCCAGCCGAGGCACTGTTGAAAAAGCGTCAAGGGCGGATAAACCGCCGCCGTACTCAGATCAAATTCGATGAATGAGATGATCGCTCCCGTCCGCAGACGGTTGCGCAGCCTGCTCAGCGCCTCCGCCGGATTTGCAAGATGGATAAGGATGAACCGACCGATGACGGCGTCGAACCGCGAACAGTCCTCAAGGCTTTCGAGCGTTCCCGGCGACAAGCTCGCCCAGCTTTTGCCCTCGGCATCGAGTCGCATCCGCGCGATCGCCAGCGCCTCGGCGGCGGGATCGATTCCCTTCAGGCTTCCCGATTGTGAAACAATTTCCGCGGCGATCAGGGAAACATCGCCGACGCCGCAACCGACATCGAGAACCCGCATCCCCTTTTTCAATCCGGCGCGCACGAGAAGATCACGCGTGAGATCGGAGAACAGCGCGCCCTGGCTGCCAAGCCTTTCGAGCTCCTGATCGGAATGACCCAACACATAATCCGCGCGGGCCTTGCCATCCTGATCTTCGACCGTCGCAGCGCCGGCTTCGGAAAGAGGCGGATTACTCACAAATCTCTCCTAAATCTTTAACACCTTTTACATTTCATCGTGCCTAGGCTGGGAACAGAGGTAGGAAGATGTTGTCGCGCACGATCGAGACGTCACAGGGGCGGTTGGCCTTCCTGGAAAGTTCAGGGAGCGGCACGCCTGTCGTTTTTATACATGGAAACTCGACCTGTCGTGACGTATTTCGGCATCAATTCGAAACGACGCTGGCGGCGACACAGCGCATCATCGCGATCGATCTGCCTGGTCACGGACAATCGGATGACGCGCTGGATCCGCAGAAGGCTTACACCATTCCCGGTTATGCGGCGACGCTGATCGAGGCGTTACGATCATTGAATATCACACGGGCGGCGCTTGTCGGCTGGTCGCTGGGTGGACATGTCAGCCTCGAAATGATCGGGCAAGGGTTTGATGCCGCGGGCGCCATGATCATCGGCGCGCCGCCCATCAAGCGCGGCATTCTGGGAATGGTCCGCGGCTTTCAGGCTCAGCTCGATCTGCTGCTCGCTACCAAAAGCGCGCTGAATGCGCGCGACATCAGCCGATTTGCGCGTGCCTGCGTCGGGGAGAAGCATGCGGCGCAGCTTCATGACACGATCGCGCGCACGGACCGTCGCGCGCGCCAGATCCTGGGGCGTGGATTGCGATCCGGGCTCGGCGTCGATCAACGCTGGGTCGTCGAAAACCTGCCGACACCGATCGCCGTGGTCAACGGCTCCGGGGAGCCGTTCGCACGTCTCGACTATGTGGCAGGCATCTCTTATGCCGCCCTCTGGGATCATCGCTGCCACATCATCGACGGCGTCGGCCACGCGCCCTTCCTCGAAGCGCCCGAGCGGTTCAATCCGCTGCTCCTCCGCTTTCTGGGTGATATCCATTGCAGCCGCATCGACGGTACAACGCAGCCACAAATCCGCAGCGTTGCCTGAAAGCTCCAAGCCTTACTCAGCCAAGCCTCACTCAGCCAAACCTTGCCCCGGCCAAAGCGTACCGAGCGCCTGAACTCTTTGAAGGCGTTTCGAAAAGGGTACGAGTTCCGCGTTGAGTTTTCGACCTCGCGCCCCCGAGCGTCGATCACCGCGATGGCGGACCCAGGCGCATCGACGCCTTGGTCGATTCCTGCATCGATGTGAACCCCGAACGAGCTGGAGCCTGGCGGCGCTCCTGGATGTGGCGCGCGTGGGTTGTTATTTAGGGTATGTCATGTTGCATTGCGGCGCGAACTGAGAAAGTTTTCGGGATGATCCTGAAATGGGGAGCGGAACTGGTTCAAACGGGTTAATGGATAATCGAATGACCGCGACCAGACCGACATTCCCCGTTCCGGGACATGACCACGACCGCTGCGCCGCCGAGGCGATCAGCCACGCTGAGCAAATCTGCGCGCGGCGCGGCCAGAAGTTCACGCCGATCCGCCGTCAGGTGCTGCAGGCGCTGCTGTCGAGCCATCGGCCCCTCGGCGCCTATGAGGTGATCGAGGAACTGGCGAAATCGATCCCGCGCCCGGCGCCGATCACGGTCTATCGCGCGCTCGATTTTCTGATGGGGAACGGTCTGGTTCACCGGATCGAAAGCCGCAATGCGTTTCTGGCCTGCGGGCACGACCATGATGAGAGCGCGATGGTGGCGTTTCTGATCTGCGAGCAGTGCGGTTCGGTCGGCGAGATTCCAGCAAGCCGCGTGGCGCGGAGTCTGAGCGATGCCGTCCGCACCACGGGGTTCACCCCGAAACTCTCCGTGGTTGAAATTACCGGCACCTGCGCGCATTGCCAGAACGCGTCCTGAATCGAGAGCCGCCGGCCGTGAACTCCCGTTGACGATTTTGGTTGACCTCTTCGCTGCGATTTTTGTTATAAATCAATGTCTTGCTTTGATTTAACGGTGAGTTGCCGCCTTTTGAATCCGTCAGCCCCTTTGTATGGCCGTCGGGACTGGCTATTTCATGCCTTGAAAGATGCGACTTTCGGAGTCGCGGCGCTGTGGTAAATGCTGGCCACCGACCTGCAGGGCGCTTCTTAACTCTGGCATTGATCCGTTGCTGAACATTACGAAAACCTGATATTTGAGGCCCATGAACAAGCTCGAAAGTCCGTCGGAGATCGACGTCGCGGGTCCCAGCCCGCGGCACAAGACCACGCAGGTGATGGTCGGCAATGTCGCGGTCGGCGGCGGCGCGCCGATCGTGGTGCAATCGATGACCAACACCGACACCGCCGACATCGAGGGCACGATCGCCCAGGTCGCCGCCTTGTCGCGCGCCGGGTCGGAAATGGTCCGCATGACGGTGGACCGCGACGAGGCGGCAGCCGCCGTGCCGCATATCCGCGACGGCTTGCGCAAGCGCGGCATCACCACGCCGCTGATCGGCGATTTCCATTATATCGGCCACAAGCTGCTGGCCGATCATCCGTCCTGCGCCGAGGCGCTCGACAAGTACCGGATCAATCCGGGCAATGTCGGTTTCAAGGACAAGCGCGACAAGCAATTCACCGACATCGTCGAAACCGCGATCAAATACGGCAAGGCGGTGCGGATCGGCGCCAACTGGGGTTCGCTCGATCAGGAACTGCTGACGCACCTGATGGAAGAGAACGCCAATTCGGCCGCGCCGCTCGACGCCCGCGCTGTGACTCGCGAGGCGATGGTGCAATCGGCGCTACTGTCGGCGAAGCGCGCCGAGGAGATCGGTCTGCCGAAGACCAGGATGGTTCTCTCGGCGAAGGTCTCGGCGGTGCAGGATCTGATCGCCGTCTACCAGACGCTGGCGTCGCGTTCGGACTACGCGATCCATCTCGGCCTCACCGAGGCCGGCATGGGCTCGAAGGGCATCGTCGCATCATCTGCCGCGCTCGGCATCCTGCTCCAGCAGGGCATCGGCGACACCATCCGGATCTCGCTGACGCCGGAGCCCGGCGGAGACCGCACGCTGGAAGTTCAGGTCGCGCAGGAACTGTTGCAGACCATGGGCTTCCGCACCTTCGTGCCGCTGGTTGCGGCCTGTCCGGGCTGCGGGCGCACCACCTCCACCACGTTCCAGGAATTGGCGCGGTCGATCCAGGATTTCATCCGCGACGAGATGCCGAACTGGAAGACGCAATATCCCGGCGTCGAGCAGCTCAACGTCGCGGTCATGGGCTGCATCGTCAATGGTCCCGGCGAATCCAAGCATGCCGATATCGGCATCTCGCTGCCCGGCACGGGCGAGGCGCCGGCCGCGCCGGTGTTTGTGGACGGCAAGAAGTTCAAGACGCTGCGAGGACCGGCGATCGCGCAGGACTTCAAGGCGCTGGTGATCGATTACATCGAGCAGCGTTATGGCGACGCCGCCAAGGCGCGGGCCGAAGCGGTGAGCGCGGCGGAGTAGCCGGCTTATAGCGTTTTCGAGCGAAGCATGTCCTCGGGGCCTGAGCCCTAAGGATGGAAATCGGTTCGCGTGAAGAAAACGCGTCAAAACAACAATTTAGATCACGATGGTTTTGGATCGAATCGATCCAAAACCATAAACGTGATCGATTCCAATATTTAGATAAGCGGGATGCGGGCGGAAAATCGCACCACACTTTTCCTCATCCCGCTCCAGTAATTGATTGAGCATCGGATTTATCCCGAAACCGGTTCCCACTTTCGGGTCCGATGCTCCAGAGCTTCGCTTCTGGTTCAATCAGAAGCGATAATGCTCAGTTCTTGCGGTTGGCAACGAAGTGCGCGGCAGCGCGCAGCACGTCGCCACGCGAACCGAACACCGACAAAGCTTCATCCGCCTTCGCCAGAAGGTCCCGAACCCGTTTCTTGGCGCCATCGATGCCGAGTTGGGTAACGAAAGTGGTCTTGCCGAGCGCCGCATCCGCTCCGGTGGGCTTGCCGAGCGCCGCCGCGTCGCTTTCGACGTCCAGAAGGTCGTCGGCGATCTGGAAGGCTTCGCCCAGCGCGCGGCCGTAAGCGTCGAGAGCCTGATAGTCCTTTTGCGAGGCCTGGCCGAGCAGCGCGCCGGCGATGCAGCCGAAGCGGAGCAGCGCGCCCGTCTTCATCTGCTGCACGCGCGCCACGTCGACCGGCCCGCGGTCGCCGAAACGGCCTTCGCCGGCGAGATCGAGCAACTGCCCGCCGACCATGCCGCCAATGCCGGCGGCGCGCGCCAGCGCGCGCGTCAGCAACAGTCGGACGGCGGGATCGTCATGGACCTCGTCGCGGGTGATGATGTCGAAGGCAAGCGTCAGAAGACCGTCGCCGGCGAGGATTGCGGTGGCGTCGTCGGTGGTCTTGTGCAGGGTCGGACGCCCCCGGCGCAGGTCGCTGTTGTCCATCGCCGGCAGGTCGTCATGAATCAATGAATAGCAGTGGATGCATTCGAGCGCCGCGCCGGCCAGCAGCGCCGCCTCGCGCGGAACGCCGAACACGGCCGAACTTTCGACCACGAGAAACGGCCGCAGCCGCTTGCCGCCGCCGAGCGAGGAATAGCGCATGGCGTCCGTCAGCCGCCTTGGGCGTGCGATTTCGTCGGGCAGGGGGGCGTCGGAAAGCAGCTTTTCCAGCACGGCCTCGGTCTCGTCCGCCGTGGTGTCAAGGCGTATCGCGAAATCGGCGGATGAAAGTCCAGACGTCATCAAAGTGACTCCAAGAACGGAAAACGAAGAACAGAAGACGGCCGCCATGGCCGCGAAGCCGGCGAGGTCGATTTTCGCGGGACAATCCTTCATGGTATCGGCTTCGTCAATTCCGGCCCGCCGACAATCTGCCGCCGGCTCCGGTGTCATCAAGGGTGATTTCGTGAAGGCTCCTCGTCGCGGACACGGTGAAGCTGCCCGCCGATCGATTAAAGGCTTCGGGGCCTGATGCGACGGGCGATCCGCGTCATGGCGCTCTCCGCCATCGGCCTGTTGTTGTTGCCTTATCTGCTGACGCCGCTGTATCGGATCGGCCATCCGGTCTCGACGCTGATGATATGGCGCACGCTTTCGGGCGCGCCGATGTCGCGGCAGTGGATCGATTTCGCCGCGCTTCCGCCGTCGCTTCCGCGTTCCGTGGTCGCGTCGGAGGACGCCAAGTTCTGTAGCCATCAGGGCATCGATTGGGATTCGCTGCGGGAAGTGCTCGACGATGCCGAGGACGGCGAGTTCAAGCGCGGCGGCTCCACCATCACGCAGCAGGTGGCGAAGAATCTGTTTCTCTGGCCGGGACGCAGCATGGTCCGCAAGGCGCTGGAATTTCCGCTGGCGATGTGGATCGATGCGGTGCTGTCCAAGCAGCGGATTCTCGAAATCTATCTGAACATCGCGGAATGGGGCCCGGGCGGCCAGTTCGGTGTCGAGGCAGGGTCGCGCTATGCTTTCGGGCGATCCGCGGCCAGCCTGACGGCCCGTGAGGCGGCGCTAATGGCGGCGATCCTGCCCAATCCGGTCCGGCGCAGCGCCCGAAAGCCGGGTCCGGGAGTCCGCCGGCTGGCCGGGACCTATATGGCCCGGGCCCGGGCGGCTGAACTGCGCGGTTGCTGGAGCGGCAATCGTAGCCTATAAGGCCGGGCTTACCAGCATTCAGCTCGCGCGTCCGCCATTTGTCGCGCCTGCCCGCCGACGTTCCGAGACGGAACTCGACAACATCCTGCAAGGACACCGGATATGGCCGTTCCAAGAAGAAAGACATCGCCGTCGCGGCGCGGCATGCGCCGTTCGGCGGATGCGATCAGCAAACCGACCTACGCCGAGGACAAGGACTCCGGCGAACTGCGCCGTCCCCACCATCTCGACCTGAAAACCGGCATGTACAAGGGCCGTCAGGTCTTGAAGGCCAAGAGCGACTCCTGAGCAGGGACCCGATCGGGCCTGCGGTCCGGAACCAGCGGGGTTGGACTGAAGGGAAGCGCAAGGCATGGAGGAGTTCGGCAGGCGGATCAAACCTTCCGCCTGAATGAAGGAGGCCTTGGCGATGTCCGTGATCGGTTTCCCTCTGCTTCTGATTCCCCTGGCGATCTGCAACATCATCGTCTTCCTGATGCCGGGCGTCCTCTTGACGGAGCCCGTTCTCACATTGACCTTGATGTCCGGCGTGTCCTGGACGGTGACGCTCGGGGACACGCTGCTGGCGCTCGGCATCGTCCTGTTGCTGTTCGAGATCATCAAGGGCGTCCGCCCCCACGGCAAGTATCTCACCGATCACCTGCTGTCGCTGGCGGTGTTCGGGGGCGCCGCGGCGCAATTCGTGGTGCTGCCGCAATTCGGCTCCTCGACCTACTTCATGCTGACGCTGCTGGCGCTGGTCGATTTCCTCGCCGGATTCGCCTTGCGTGCGCGGCGGCCGGCGCGCGGGGTTCTCGTGCCGTCCCAAGGCATGGCGGAGGAGGTGGAAGCACGCGAACCGCGCGCTCCGTCGTCCTCATTCATGGTGGCGCAGGCTTCATCGCAGGAGCCTGCCGACCCGTCGGCGCCTGCCGCCGAACCGCTCCCGGAGCGAACGATCGTTCATGCCGAGACTGGACTTGCCAATTCCGGGTATACCGAGACAGCCGGAGCCAAGCCGCATCCGGATGTTCCGGGTCCGGACATCCAGCAGCGCGATCCAGGCCAAGCGTCGTAAGTGTCGATTGGCTCAGATGACGCGCAACAGCCGCGGACCGGTCCGCGCGCCGACTTGCTTCCGCTCGCCCGTCGAATGATAGGCGGCCTGCGCAACCTGCGGCGAAGCACGGCGGAATATCCGCGTCTGTGGACAATGTTCCGCGATGGCGATCAGTTGCGCGATGAAGAACACGTCATGGCGGGCGCGGAACGCGGAACAGGCTGATGCTTCACCGGCGCGACGGCTGATATTGGCCGGGATCCCGTGGATTTTGTCGCGCTGGCGCGGTCCGGCCGCGCGGCATTGGCGGCGATCCCAGATATCCGGCCGGTTCCCGTGATTGTCATCGTCCGTCCCGCCCTGCGGGGAATGTGTTGTTCCGGAACATTGTGCTCCAGCTAGCAACCAGCCCTCGGCAAAAGCCGTGCCAGAATCTGGAGATGGCGGTTTTTCGGATTGTTCACGAACTTTACCTAGCGTGAACGGGTTCGAGCACCCTATTCTTCAGAAGGGAATCACTTGCAGCGTCCCATAATGAGGCGACCGTGACATCCGCCATTTCACCGGCAGTCAATCCCTCGTCTGGCGCCGATGCGTCACAAACCATCAGCGCGCCTGCTGGCCTGCCCCAGGCAACCCAGGAGCCGCGGGTGTCGGCGATCCTCACGGCGCTCGGCCGGGCTGCTTTCGTGTGGGATATCCCGAGCGACGCGATAAACTGGACCGAGGGAGCTGCGTCGATCTTCAAGGGCATCGACCCGTTCCTGCTCGCGACCGGAGCCCGATATGGACGCCTGATCGAACCGTCGGGATCGGTCCGCACCAATATCTTTTCCGCCGCGCCGACCACCCGGCGGCGCTTTGATGAGGGAGTGCCCTATTTCATCGAGTATGGCGTGCGCGCCAGCGCCTCCGCGCCGATGCTGTGGATCGAGGAGGCCGGATGCTGGTTCGCCGACGCCGATGGCAAGGTGGTGCGCGTCGAAGGCATCGTGCGGCTTGAGAATGAGCGGCGCGCGCGCGACGAGCAACTGATCAACCTGTCCCGGAACGATGCCCTCACCGGCGAGCTTAATCGCACCTATCTGACCGCGGCTCTCGCCGAAGCGATCGAGGAAGCCGCGCGCTACCGCTCGCCGGTCGCCTTCATGATGGTCGGGATCGATCACCTCGCGCGCATCAACAATGCTTTCGGCTTCGATGTCGCCGACGAGGTGATCAGCGATGTCGCCAGGCGCATCCGAAGGCGGTTGCGCAGCGGCGACACCCTTGGCCGCTTTTCCGGCAACAGATTCGGGGTGATCCTGAAGAACTGCGGCCTGGATGAGGTGAGCATCGCCGCCGAACGCCTTCTGGCGGGCATCCGCGAAGAGATCGTGATGACCAAATCCGGTCCCGTTTCGGTCACCGCCTCCATAGGCGCCGTTCTGGCCCCGCGTTATGCGCAGACTGCCGATGAAGCGATCAATCGCGCTCAGGAAATCCTCGAAGTTGCGAAAGGCCGCCGCTGCGGTTCGCTCGCCGTGTGGCGACCCGATACCGAGCGTGAGGCGCAGCGTCGGATCAACATCCGGGTGACCGACGAGATCGTCACCGCGCTGAACGAGCGCCGCATCCTCACCGCTTTCGAGCGGGTGGTCGACGCGCGCACGCGCGAAGCGGCGTTTTATGAGTGCCTGGTGCGGATGCAGCAGCAGAATGGTCAGATCCTGCTCGCGCCCGATGTCGTGCCGGTCGCGGAGAAGCTTGGCCTGATCCGTCTGGTCGATCATCGCGTGCTCGAGCTTGTGATCGCCGAGCTGGCGGAAGCGCCCCACGTCCAGCTCAGTCTCAATATCTCGCCGGA
Organism: Nitrobacter winogradskyi Nb-255; assembly: GCF_000012725.1. Classification (NCBI taxonomy): domain Bacteria; kingdom Pseudomonadati; phylum Pseudomonadota; class Alphaproteobacteria; order Hyphomicrobiales; family Nitrobacteraceae; genus Nitrobacter; species Nitrobacter winogradskyi. Next base: position 557,295 of record NC_007406.1, read on the forward strand.
AACCACCATGGATGTCGACTGGTGGGCGGCGATCGAAGCTCTGATGGGTGCGCATCCCGGCGTCGCCGAGCGCCTGATCGTGGAGATCACCGAAACCGCGGCGATTCAGGATATCGACGACGTTCAGCGGTTCGTTACGCGGTTGAAGAATCTGGGCAGCCGCATCGCGATCGACGATTTCGGCGCCGGCTACACCTCGTTCCGGAACTTGCGCAAGCTCGGCGTGGACATCGTCAAGATCGACGGCGCGTTCGTGCAGAACCTGGCGCGATCCTCAGACGACCGGGCCTTCGTGCAGACGCTGATCGATCTTGCGCGGCGACTCGATATCAGAACGGTCGCCGAGTGGGTTCAGGACGAGCAATCAGCGGCCATGCTGCGGGACTGGGGCTGCGACTTCATCCAGGGCAGGCTGATCGGCCTTGCTTCGCCATCGCGCCCGTGGAGCGGTCCGGCGGCCGTTCCGGCAACGAACTGAAGTTCTTCTTCATAACAGACACCCGTCTTCGCCGCTTTTGCCGGGATGACCGGAAAATGCGCAGCGATGATGAGTGACGAGACGGCGTGAACTCAGGCGATGTCGACGCGACGGAATCCGTTCCACAGCGCTGTGGCCGCGCCCGACGTCAGCACCGGAAGGACGCGGGCGTTCTGATAGTTCCCGTTGAGGGAAACCCTCGGCAGCGCGGTTGGATGTTCCGCATTTTCGGGAAATATCATGCCCGGCCGCGTCGTGACCGCGGTGTTGAAACCGGCCGCCCTGGTCATGGCGAACTCGCGCGATCCGGCGGCGTTGCGGTCGCCGTAGGGATAGGCGAGATGAACGACCGGACGCTGCAAGACAGCCTCGATCTGTGTCCGGCTGACGGTGATCTCCTCAAGGGCCTCCTCCTCGCTTCGCTTCGCGAGGTTGCAGTGGCTGACGGTATGCGCGCCGATCGTGACCAGCGGATCGGCGGCGAACGGTTTCAGTTCATCCCAGGACAGGCACAGCTCCCGGCTGATGGCGGATTCGTCGACGCCATGACGTGCGCACAAGTCCTTCAGCGCGCGCGCGACATCGCGGTCGTCGGGTAGCCCGCGCAGCAGATCGTGGATTCGAGAGAACGCTTCTCGCTTTTGCTCGATCGTGCTGGTGTCGAGAGTTATAGCGGTGTCGCCGATCGTGCTGTCGATCCGGTCGGCGGCGGCGATGACCCGTTCGAGCGCCACCCACCACAGGCGGCCGGTCGCGCTCGCGAAATCATTGGCGACATAGACGGTGAACGGCGCGTCGTATTCGCGCATCGCGGGCAGCGCGAAGTCGCGATTATCGCGATAGCCATCGTCGATGGTGAAGCACGCGAACCGTCGCGAGAAGTCGCGTTGCGTCAGCCGGCGATGCATTTCGTCCGCGGTCACGATATCGATGCCGCGTGATCGGACATGGGCCAGCACCATGCGCAGAAATTCGGGGGTCACTTCCAGGTGATGATTGGGCTGGAACGGGGAGTTTCGGCGCGGCCGCACATGGTGCAGCATGAAGATCGTTCCGATTCCGGCGAACACCGGCCGCAGCAGGTGATGGGCGCCGCTGAAGTACAGGGCATCCAATCCGGCCCGGATGACTGCGTTGCGAAGCTGCTTCATTTGACGTGGATCGGCCGGTCTGCCCCCTGTTGCTGTCCGGATCCTAGGGGGAAACGGTTGAAGAAACGGTTATCCGGGCTCCTCCGCCGGAGGCGGGGCTCGCCTTCATTTCGGTTTGACAGCCCGGCAGGGGTTTGTTTTCTCTGCATTTCATCACGCGTGGCCGACCGAATCGCGTCCGGCTTTACCCGGCGCGCGCTTCCAAATGGACCGCATGACGCGGTCCATCGCAAGCCGGCGGATTTTGCGCGACAGGATATCGAATGCGCGGTTTTTTCAGATGGAGCAGCAAGTGGTGGCCGGGTGTCATCCCGCTCACGGTACTGTGGGTGCTGGCAGCCTGGACGACGACGGCTCCGCTGGAAGCCGATCTGAGCGAGCAGACCGCGGTCGCGCTCAAGGACAGCGTTCTCGATAAGACCGCCATCAGCGCGGCCGGACGCGACATCACGTTCTCCGCCGATGCGTTCTCAGAGCAGGAACGCAGCAATGCGGTGGCCTCGGTGGAGACCGTTCCGGGCGTGCGACGGGTCAACGATCGCACCGCGCTCGTCGCCGAAGCCAAACCGTTCGTGTGGACCATCGAACGTGGGGTCGGAAGGGTGACGCTCGGCGGAAGCGCGCCGTTGCCCGTGGTCAGGAACAAGCTGCTGGATGCGGCGCGTGCGAGGTTTGCCGGCGTCGACATCGCCGATCGCATGGATTTGAAGCGCGGCGCGCCGCCGCGGTTCGAAGCCGCGGCGATATTGCTGATCGGCGAGACGAGCAAGCTGAAGAACGGCAAGGCAACGATTTCGGACCTGACGGTCAATCTGTCGGGCATGGCGCGTGAACTGGGTGGACGCGAGGCGATCGCCGCGGCGCTGAAGAACCTGCCCGAGGGATACTCGGTCGCCGACGATATCCAGGCCCCGCCATACGTCTTCGAGGCCAACAAGGATCCGGTCTCCGGGGTGCTGACATTGACCGGATATGTGCCCGATAACGCGGTTCATGCGGCGATCGTCGCATCGGCGGGCCGCAAGTTCGGCGAGAAGATCGTTGATAAGCTCAAGGCGAGTCTCGGTGCGCCGGCAGGCTTCGACGCCGTCGTCACGCGGGCGCTGCGTTCGTTGTCGCGCCTGTCGACAGGAAGACTGGTCGTCTCCGATCGGAATGTCGAACTCTCCGGCGACGCGCTATACGACCTGGCCGGAAAACAGATCCGTGCTGACCTGCCCAAGGATCTTCCGCGCGGCTGGGAGACGAAAACGGACGTTTCAATCAAGCCGTCGGCGTCCCCGGTCGATCCGACGGTTTGCCAGCAACTGTTCGGCGAGCTTCTTGAAAAGCGCACCATCCAGTTCGAAGCCGGTCAGGCGACTTTGCACCTCGATTCGATCGGCCTGCTGGATCAATTGACGGAAACCGCGCTCCGTTGCCAGACGGCCACCATCGAGATCGTGGGTCACACCGATAGCGACGGCGACGCTTCGTTCAACCAGACACTGTCCGAGCGACGCGCGCAGGCGGTGGTGGATTTTCTCGTGAAAGCCGGATTGCCCGCCAATCGGTTCACGCCGATGGGGCGGGGCAGCGCTCAGCCGATCGCCACCAACGACACCGACGAGGGCAAAGCGAAAAACCGACGCATTGATTTCATTGTGAGGCAGTAGGGATATGGTCTACCTGGCAGGGTTTCACTGGGTCTGGCTCGTTCTATCGTTGCTGCTTGGCCTTGCCATGGGCTGGATCGCGGTGGTTCATCGCGGGCGGGGAGTCTCGAGATTGACCGCGCGGTGGCTGGCGGCGACGATCCTGGCGCTGATCGTGTTGGCGGTCATGCACGTTGTTCCCGGCCGGTTCGGTTACTGGCTGGACCTTGGACTGGTGATGCTCGGTGTCTATCTTGGGGGGTGCGCGGTCGGATCGTGGTTGCGCGATGGGGTGGTTTCACGCCAGGCGGCGTCCGGCGGATCGACGGAGCATTCCAGCGGAACAGTTTAACGTGTTGAAATGAAGAGATTCATTGAGGCCGGCCGAATTCTGCTAGGAACCAGAACGCTACCACCTGCCACGTGAATGAATGCGGATAGGCGCGACTTTGCCGTGGACCGCATTTCGAGGTTCTCGATGCTCGGATCAATACGCAGAGCGATTTCGATTCTGCGCCGGAAACGAATCCTGCACAAGCTGGGTGTGGTGATCAGCGTCACCGTGATCGCGGCCGCGTTCTACGTGCTGTTCCATATTCTCCGGGATATCGATGTCGAGGAGGTGATGGAGGCCGTCAAGCGGACCGAGTGGCATTCGATCGCGTTGTCGGGTCTGTTCGTGGCCGCGGGCTACTTCACGCTGACCTTCTATGACCTGTTCGCGGTGCGGACCATCGGGATTACTCATGTTCCCTATCGCGTCACGGCGTTCGCCGCCTTCACCAGCTATTCGATCGGCCACAATGTCGGCGCCAGCGTATTCACCGGCGGGGCGGTGCGCTATCGCATTTATTCCGCCTGGGGGATGAATGCGATTGATGTCGCGAAAGTCTGCTTTCTGGCGGGTCTTACCTTCTGGCTCGGCAACGCCGCCGTGCTCGGATTGGGCATTGCCTATCATCCCGAGGCGGCCACCAGCATCGATCAGCTTCCGCCGTGGTTCAATAGGCTGATCGCAATCGCGATCATACTCGGCCTCATCGCCTATGTGATCTGGGTTGGGACGCGGCCGCGTCGCGTCGGCAGCGGGTCATGGACCGTTGTTTTGCCGGGTGGCCGGCTGACGCTGCTGCAGATTTTTATCGGGATCGTCGATCTGGGATTCTGCGCGCTTGCGATGTACGTGCTGCTGCCCCATCAGCCCAATGTCGGCTTTGTCGTCGTTGCGGTGATCTTCGTGTCCGCCACGTTGCTTGGTTTCGCGAGTCATTCGCCGGGGGGGCTCGGCGTATTCGACGCCGCCATGCTGATCGGCCTGTGGCAGATGGAGAAGAACGATCTTCTGGCCGCGATGCTGCTGTTCCGGCTGCTGTATTATGTCGCGCCGTTCGCGATCTCCATCATCTTGCTGACACTTCGGGAAATTATTGTCAGCGCGCGAATGCGACGCGTGGGTTACGCGCGGACCGGATCGAACGCCGAGTCCGACAGTAAACTGCCCTATCTGGGAGAACACGGCGATTCTGGCGCCTGACAGCACTCAAGCGGTTGCGGAAGGAAACGCCGTCCGCGCCCCAGGGTTCGCCGCGAGGTCCACATCCTGGCCGGACCGGTTGCGCCGCGTCGCGCTCATTCTGCTGGTTGCCGGACTTGCATTGGCCGCGCTGGTTGTGTTCGGCGGCTTGCAACCTCTGGGCGCCACCGTCGCTTTCGCCTGCATCGCCGGCGCGGCGCTGGTGCCCTGGCAGGTTCATGATCCGGATGCGTCGCGTGAAATCGAGTTCGGAGCCAACCCGGTAGAGACGGATGTGGCGCGTGCTCTCGTGGCCGGCATGCCGGATCCCAATGTGCTGCTTGATAGGGCCGGCCGCGTCATCCATCTCAATGCTGCGGCGGCGCAACTCGTACCGGCGCTGCGCCGGAATGAACTCGCGCAGTTCGCGCTGCGGGCGCCTGAGATCGTCACCGCGTTGCGAGAGGCGATTGCGACCAGGGAGGCTCGGCGGGCGACCTATCTCAATCATGTTCCGGTCGATCGGTGGATGGAATTGATCATCACGCCGATTCCGGTGCCGACCGCATTCGGTGGTGTCGACTATTGCATGCTTTTGACGTTTCACGATCAGACGCCGTTGCGCCGGGTCGAGGAAATGCGCGCCGATTTCGTCGCCAATGCGAGCCACGAGTTGCGCACGCCGCTCGCGGCGCTGTCAGGATTCATCGACACTCTCCAGGGGCCCGCGCGCGAGGACGCCCGCGCCCGCGAGCGGTTTCTCGGCATCATGCATGCGCAGGCGGCGCGGATGGCGCGGCTGATCGACGATCTCCTGTCGCTGTCGCGGGTCGAGCTATCGGTGCATGTGCGCCCGGAGACGATCGTCGACATTGTTCCGATCGTGCGCGAGGTCGTCGACGGACTTGAGCCGCTTGCGGCGGAACGTCACGTCGAGATCGAGACCGCATTGCCGGAAACCCCGGTGCTGATCTGCGGCGACCGTGAGGAATTGCTGCGATTGTTCGAGAACCTGATCGAGAACGCGCTGAAATACGGCGCGTCCGGTGGCCGGGTCATGGTGTCGTCGATGCTCGACGTCTCGTCGGAGGGGAACCCGGAATTCCGGGTGGTGGTGCGGGATTTCGGTCCCGGCATCGCACCTGAGCATCTGCCCCGCCTGACCGAACGCTTCTATCGGGTCGACGCCGGCGACAGCCGGGCTCAGGGCGGCACAGGCCTCGGCCTGTCGCTGGTGAAGCATATCCTCAACCGGCATCGCGGCCGTCTGCTGATCGAGAGCGTGCCCGGCCAGGGCGCGAGCTTTACCGCCGGCTTCCCACCGGCGCGGGACGTGCCGGAGGCAAGAAGCTGAACAGATAGAGATGCTTGGCGCTGTCATCCCGCTGTCGTCAAGCGTTCGTAAAAGCGGCAAGGGTCGCATCTAAGAAGGTGTCATGAGCGTCCTGCGCTCTACTCAATGCGAAGGGAGATCGCGCATGAATTTCTTCAAGGCCATCGCCGCCGCCGGCCTCGTCGCCGCCTCGGCGTCCGTCTTTTCGGTTCCGGTGAAGGCGGCCGATGTCACCGGTGCGGGAGCGACCTTTCCGTTTCCCGTCTACTCGAAATGGGCTGATGCCTATAAGAAGGAGACCGGTCACGGCGTAAATTATCAGTCGATCGGGTCGGGCGCCGGCATCAAGCAGATCCTTGCCAAGACGGTGACTTTCGGCGCGACCGACGCGCCGCTGAAGGCCGACAAGCTCGAGAAAGATGGTCTCGCGCAGTGGCCGATGGTGATGGGCGCGATCGTTCCCGTGGTGAATATCGAGGGCGTGAAGCCCGGCGAACTGGTTCTTTCGGGAGAACTGCTCGGCGATATCTACCTCGGCAAGGTCACGAAGTGGGACGATCCGGCGATCGTGAAGCTCAATCCGAGCGTCAAGCTGCCTTCGGCTTCGATCGCGGTGGTGCATCGTTCGGACGGTGCGGGAACCTCGTTCAATTTCACCAACTATCTGTCCAAGGTGAATGGAGAATGGAAGTCCAAGGTCGGTGAGGGCACCGCGGTCGAGTGGCCGGCCGGCGTCGGCGCCAAAGGCAATGAAGGCGTTTCCGGCAATGTCGGGCAGACCAGGAACGCGATCGGCTATGTCGAGTACGCCTATGCCAAACAGAACAAGCTGACCTACACCGCGCTCATCAACAAGGCCGGCAAGGTGGTGCAGCCGGGCGTGGCCTCTTTTCAGGCAGCGGCAGCCAATGCCGACTGGGCGAGCGCGCCAGGCTATCACGTGATCCTGACCGATCAGCCCGGCGAGGCCTCCTGGCCAATCACCGCGGCGACGTTCATCCTGATGTACAGGGAGCCTTCCGATAAAGCGGCGTCCGCCGAAGCGATCAAGTTCTTCAAGTGGGCTTTCGAGAAGGGCGGCGTGATGGCGGAGGAACTCGACTACATTCCGATGCCGGAATCTGTCGTGAAGCAGATTGAGAAAACCTGGACCTCCGAGATCAAAAGCTGATCCGGTGCCGAGGAGAAGCGTCGGGGCGCTTCTCCTCGGGAGGGTTGCGAGAAGCTGTTCTCCGTATCCGGATGGTCTGCAAGAAACAGGGGTGGGGCGTGGCGGAAATGGCCGTTCATAGCAGCGCGATCGAACAGGCGGCCTCCCATGACCGCTCCCGTGCGATGGACGCCTTCAAGCTCGGGGACCGGGTCTTCTATTGGATCACGCGCATCAGCGCGATCCTGGTTCTGGTGCTGCTCGGCGGAATCATCATGTCGCTGATCGTGGGATCCTGGCCCGCGATCATGGAGTTCGGTAGCTCCTTCCTGACGACGCAGCGCTGGGCGCCGTCCGCCGAACCGCCGGTGCTGGGCGCGCTGAGCCCATTGTATGGCACGATCCTGACCTCGATCATCGCCATGAGCATCGCGATCCCGGTCGGCATCGGCATCGCCGTTTTCCTCACCGAGCTGTGTCCGCTGTGGGCGCGCGGCCCGATCGGCATGGCGATCGAGTTGCTCGCGGGCATTCCCTCGATCATCTACGGCATGTGGGGCTTTTTCATTCTCGGCCCGATCCTCGCCGATACGGTTCAGCCCTTCTTCATCGACCTGTTTGACGGCGTGCCGGTCCTCGGCTCGATCTTCGGCGGCCCGCCGTCCTATTTGAGCCTGTTCAACGCCTCGCTGATTCTCGCGATCATGGTGCTGCCGTTCATCACCGCGATTTCGCGCGACGTGTTCACGACCGTGCCGCCGGTCCTCAAAGAGGCGGCCTATGGCGTCGGCTGCACCACCTGGGAAGTCGTCCGCCACGTCGTGCTGCCTTACACGCGTGTCGGCGTGATCGGCGGCGCCATGCTGGCGCTCGGCCGCGCGCTCGGCGAGACGATGGCGGTGACATTCATCATCGGCAACTCGTTCCGGATATCGCCATCGATCTTCGCGCCAGGCACGACGATTTCCGCGGCGATCGCCAGTGAATTCGCGGAGAGTGACGGCCTGCATCAATCGAGCCTGATGCTGCTCGGCCTGCTGTTGTTCGTTCTGACATTCTTTGTTCTCGCCGCGGCGCGCCTGATGCTGTTGCGGCTGGAGAAGAAGGCAGGGAAATAGGCATGACACGGAAAAACAAAAGCCGGGTTTTCGCGACAGGCCAATTCGTCGGCCCGGTGATGATGCCTGGACAGGTCAAGCCATGAATCCGATTTATGCTTCCCGCCGCCGCAAAGACATCATCGTCCGCGCCCTGTGCTTTCTCGCCGCCGCGTTCGGCGTCTCCTGGCTTGGGCTCATTCTGTTCACGCTGTTCTATAACGGCCTCGCCGGCATGAGTTGGCAGCTTTTCATCCAGAACACCCCGCCGCCAGGCGCTTCCGAAGGGGGCCTGCTGAACGCCGTCGTCGGCTCGCTCATCATGACCGTGATCGGTGTGGGCGTGGGCGCGCCGATCGGGATGTTCGCGGGCACCTACCTTGCCGAATACGGCAAGCACGATCGCCTCTCGCCGGTTATTCGTTTCATCAACGACATCCTTCTCAGTGCGCCTTCGATCATCATCGGTTTGTTCATCTACGGAGCGGTCGTGGTGCCGATGGGAGGCTTCTCGGCGCTCGCGGGCTCGCTTGCGCTCGCCGTGATCGTGATTCCGGTGGTGGTGCGCACCACGGAGGACATGCTGAACCTGGTGCCGAACTCGCTGCGTGAGGCGGCTTCGGCGCTCGGCCTGCCGCGCTCGCTTGTCATCAGGCGCATCGCCTATCGCGCCGCGCGAACCGGCCTGATCACCGGCGTGCTGCTCGCCACCGCGCGAGTCGCCGGCGAGACCGCGCCTCTCCTTTTCACCGCGTTGAGCAATCAGTTCTTCAGCCTCGACCTGACCAGCCCGGTGGCGAACCTTCCCGTCACCATCAACAACTTCGTGCAGAGCCCTTACGTCTACTGGAAGCAACTGGCGTGGAGCGCCGCGCTGCTGATCACCCTGGCCGTGCTGGCGCTGAACATCGGCGCGAGATTGATCGGCTCTGAGAGGACCGCGAAATGACCACCGTTTCCACCGCCGCCGCGTCGGGCCCGGCTGTTCCCCCACCGAGGATCGATCCGGATGTGCCGGCGAAGGTCGCAGCCCGTAATCTCAATTTCTATTACGGCCAGCATCACGCGCTGAAGAACATCAACCTGTCGATCGCCGCCAATCGCGTGACGGCCTTCATCGGCCCGTCGGGTTGTGGAAAGTCGACCCTGCTTCGCATCTTCAACCGCATGTACGACCTCTACCCCGGCCAGCGCGTCGAAGGACGGGTGTTACTGGATGACACCGACATCCTGGACCCCAAGCTCGATCTCAATCTTCTGCGTGCGCGGGTCGGCATGGTGTTTCAGAAGCCGACGCCGTTTCCGATGACGATCTATGAGAACATCGCGTTCGGCATCCGCCTGTACGAGAAGCTGCCGAAATCGGAAATGGACAGCCGGGTGGAGAAGGCGTTGCGGGACGGCGCCTTGTGGACCGAGGTCAAGGACAAGCTCAACGCAAGCGGGCTCAGCCTCTCCGGCGGTCAGCAGCAGCGCCTTTGCATCGCCCGCACGGTTGCGGTCCGGCCGGAAGTGATCCTGTTCGATGAGCCGTGCTCCGCGCTCGACCCGATCTCGACGGCCAAGGTTGAAGAGCTGATCGACGAACTTAAAACGCATTACACGATCGCGATCGTCACCCACAACATGCAGCAGGCGGCGCGCGTATCGGATTACACCTCGTTCATGTATCTCGGCGAGATGATCGAGTTCGGCCCGACTGACAAGCTGTTCACATCGCCGTCTGATCGCCGCACCCAGGATTACATCACCGGCCGTTTCGGCTGAGGCTGCGCGCGGAATCGCGGGGAGAAACTTGATATGGCTTTTGAACACACCGCAAAGGCTTTCGACGACGATCTCCAGGAGCTGACGCGGCTGGTTTCCGAAATGGGCGGACTGGCTGAACGGCAGATCGTGGAGTCGCTGGACGCGCTGATCCGCCGCGACACCACCCTGGGTGATCGCGTGGTGGCCGCCGATTCCGAGATCGACCAGTTGCAGCGCATGATCGAGGAGCGCGCCGTGCTCACCATCGCGCGGCGGCAGCCGATGGCCGTGGATCTGCGCGAGATCGTCGGCGCCATGCGGGTCGCGATCGATCTGGAGCGCATCGGCGATCTCGCCAAGAACATGGGCAAGCGCGTGGTCGCGATCGACAGCGATTTCCGTCCGCTGAAACTGATCCGCGGTCTTGAGCATATGACCGATCTGGTGCGGTCACAGGTCAAGTCGGTGCTCGACGCCTACGCGGCGCACGACCTGCCTGCGGCAATGGCGGTCTGGAAAGGGGACGAGGAGGTGGATGCGATCTGCACCTCCCTGTTCCGCGAGCTCCTGACGTACATGATGGAAGACCCGCGCAACATCGGGTTCTGTATTCACCTGATGTTCTGCGCCAAGAATATCGAGCGGATCGGCGACCACGCCACCAATATCGCGGAGACGGTGTTCTACATGATCGAGGGTCAGCAGATCCTCGACAAGCGTCCCAAGGGGGACATGACAGGTTTCGCATCGGCGGCTCCGGGAAACTGAAACGGGATCAGGCGAGACACGATGGGTGCACGCATTCTGGTAGTTGAAGACGAGGAAGCGTTGACGACGCTGCTGCGCTACAATCTTGAAGCGGAAGGGTACGAGGTCGAAACGGTCGTGCGGGGTGACGAGGCGGATACGCGGCTGAAAGAGCGCGTTCCCGACCTTGTGGTGCTGGACTGGATGCTGCCGGGCCTGTCCGGCATCGAGCTGTGCCGCCGGCTGCGGGCCCGCTCCGACACCAGGCAGCTTCCGATCATCATGCTCACCGCGCGCGGCGAGGAGAGCGAGCGGGTGCGGGGGCTCGCGACCGGCGCGGACGACTACGTGGTCAAGCCGTTCTCGGTGCCGGAACTCCTGGCGAGGGTGAAAAGCCTGCTGCGGCGCGCGAGCCCGGCGCGGCTGGCGTCTGTCCTGAGCTTTGGCGACATAGAACTCGACCGCGACCGGCACCGTGTCGTGCGCTCCGGCCGTCCGATCGATCTTGGCCCGACCGAGTATCGGTTGCTGGAGTTTTTTCTCGAGCATCCCGGCCGGGTGTTCAGCCGCGAGCAATTGCTCGACAGCGTCTGGGGCCGTGATGTCTATATCGACGAGCGCACCGTCGACGTTCACATCGGTCGGCTGCGCAAGCTGCTCAATCCTGACGGCGAGCTGGATCCGATCCGCACGGTGCGCGGCGCGGGTTACGCACTTGACGAGCAGTTCGCAAGCAGGACCGAGTAAGCGGGGCGAGTTGAGGGAGCGTCGGTGATCCTCGTTGTTCTGCACCAAAGCGCCTGCCGCGGCCGGAACCGTTCCGTTTCTGACGGAGTCGTGAGCGGGGTTCTGGGATTCTGATCCGGCGCGTTTTCTTTAACGCGAACCGGCGGCCGCTTTGCTCAAAACGCTATGATCGCGGATTCATCATCCCCGTCGCAAAGCGGAGATGATCGGTTCAAGCCCGGCTATGACGAGATCCGAGGGGCACGCGATGATTACCGCGTCTTCGGCGATTGGCGGCGGCGGTCGGCGGCGGGCTGATAGGCGATGCGTGAGTGGTGCGCGCAATAGGGAAGGCCGGTGAGAGCCTTGCCGCCGCAGAAGAAGAACTCCGGACTCGCGGGATCGCCGACCGGCCAGTGGCAGGTGGCTTCGCTGAGTTCGAGCAGCGATCGCCGCTGGCTCATGGGCACGACATTGTCGTAGGCGATCGGGTCTGCTTCGATCTCGACCTCGAAAGCTTGCGCGAGCGCGGTGTTGCCCCGGGAGACAGGGCGGGACACCCGCACCATGTGCTGGGCGGGGCGGGCCTTGCGCGTCCGGGGCACGGTGGACGACGGGCTCTTGGCGCGGCCCGAAAGGCCCAGCCGATGCACCTTGCCGATCACCGCGTTGCGGGTCACGTTGCCGAGTTCGGCGGCGATCTGACTTGCGGAGAGGCCCGCTTCCCAAAGCTTCTTCAGCTGTTCGACGCGGTCGTCGGTCCAGGTTATCACCGTCATCGCACATTGTTCCCTTGTGTAATGCGTGCCTCCCCAAGGCCGCGCATCTAAGCGCCCCCGAAAAACCCGTGCCGACAGAATCCCTTAGCCCTCGCCGGGCGGGAAAAACGCCCGGGCGCTTACGCTGAAACAGGAACCGATCGAGGATCAAAACGCCGCACGAGATGTCGTATTCGACGGGCCCAACGCTACAATATGCCGTGACTCACGCGCAAGAGTCGGGCCTCGCGGCGTCCACATGTTATGCAGGAAAACGAGAGAAACCGCTCATTCTGCGACTTTCCCGCATCACTGCCCGCGCAAATGGAATATTGACAGTGATTGCCGCGCACCTAGAATAACCGCCGCGTGCCGCCTTGAAAGGCGGCACGTTTCGTTTTCGGGGCTGACAGTTCATCTTTCGGAGCTGACAGTTCATTGATCGCGCCACAGCGCGGTCGGGCCGAACCGCTCCCACCATCCAACCGGCAAACCGTCATGACCACAGCCGCGGCGTCTCATCTGTTGCCCGTTTTCGCAAGGGCCGATCTTTCATTCGAGAGCGGTGAAGGAGCCTGGCTGCTCGGCTCGGACGGCGGACGTTATCTCGATTTCACGAGCGGCGTTGCCGTGAATGCGCTGGGCCATTGCCATCCGCATCTCGTCGCCGCGCTTCAGGCGCAGACGGCGAAGCTGTGGCACGTCTCGAACCTGTTCAAGTCGCCCGACGGCGAGCGCCTGGCGGTGCGGCTCTGCGAGCAGAGTTTCGCCGATTTCGTCTTCTTCGCCAATTCGGGCGCCGAGGCGGTTGAATGCGCCATCAAGATCGTGCGTCGTTATCATGCCGGCAGGGGTAATCCGGAACGCTATCGGATTGTCACCTTCGAGGGCGCCTTTCATGGCCGCACGCTGGCGATGCTGGCCGCTACCGGCTCGAAAAAATACCTCGAAGGATACGGGCCGCCGGCGGACGGTTTTGACCAGGTGCCGCTCGACGATATCGAAGCCGTAAAGAAGGCGGTCGGCCCCGAGACCGCCGGCATCCTGATCGAGCCGTTGCAAGGCGAAGGCGGCGTGCGCGAGCCGCCTCCTGCGTTCTTCCGGGCGCTGCGCCAGCTTTGCGACGAGCGCGGTCTGCTGCTGGTGTTCGACGAGGTGCAGACCGGCATGGGCCGCACCGGCGATCTGTTCGCCTACAGGCGCATCGGCGTCGCGCCGGACGTGATGTCACTGGCGAAAGCGCTCGGCGGGGGCTTTCCGATCGGCGCCTGTCTTGCGACGGCGGAAGCCGCGTCGGGCATGACTCCGGGCTCGCACGGTTCGACCTTCGGCGGCAATCCGCTGGCGGTGGCGGCGGCTCATGCCGTGCTCGACGTGATGCTCGCTCCCGGCTTCTTCGAGCGGACACGAAAGATGTCGCTGCTGTTGAAACAGAAGCTGGCCTCGCTCGTCGATCGTTATCCGGATGTGCTGAGCGAGGTGCGCGGCGAGGGGCTTCTGATCGGCCTCAAGGCCGTCGTTCCGTCGGGTGATCTGGTCAGCGCGTTGCGTGAGGAAAAGCTCCTGACCGTCGGCGCCGGCGAAAACGTCGTTCGCTTGCTGCCGCCGCTGATCATCGGCGAGGCCGAGATCAACGAGGCGGCGCAGAGGCTGGAGCGGGCTTGCGTCAGGCTGTCGAGCGCATCCGCCAGCAAGGAAGCCGCGCAATGAGCAAGGCGCCGCGGCATTTTCTCGACCTGCTCGATATGTCGACCGGGGAGTTGCGCGCGATCCTCGACGCCAGCGTCGCGATGAAGAAGCGGCGCAAGGAGGGCCTGATCGCCGACAAGCCGCTCGCAGGCAAGACGCTGGCGATGATCTTCGACAAGCCCTCGACACGTACCCGCGTGTCGTTCGACGTCGGCATGCGTCAACTGGGCGGCGAGGCGATCATGCTGACCGGGGCGGAAATGCAACTCGGGCGCGGCGAGACCATCGCGGATACCGCGAAGGTTCTGTCGCGCTTCGTCGATATCATCATGATCCGTATCCTCAGCCACGACGCGCTGACGGAGCTCGCGGCCCACGCCACCGTGCCCGTCATCAACGGACTGACGCGGCGTTCGCATCCCTGCCAGGTGATGGCCGACGTGATGACTTTCGAGGAGCATCGCGGGCCGATCGAGGGGCGGACCGTGGCGTGGACCGGCGACGACAACAACGTGCTGGCGTCGTGGGCGCATGCGGCGGAGCGCTTCAGCTTCAACCTCAACGTCGCGACCCCACAGGAGCTGGCGCCGAACAAGCCGCTGAAGGATTGGATCAGATCGAGTGGGGCGTCGATCAGGCTCGGCACCGATCCCGAAGCGGCGGTGCGCGGCGCTGACTGCATCGTCACCGACACCTGGGTGTCGATGGGCGACAAGGATGGCGAGCACCGCCACAATCTGCTCAGGCCCTACCAGGTCAATGCGGAATTGATGCGTCTCGCCAAATCTGACGCGCTGTTCATGCATTGCCTGCCGGCGCACCGTGGCGAAGAGGTCACCGACGAGGTCATTGACGGGCCGCAATCGGTGGTGTTCGACGAGGCCGAAAATCGCCTTCACGCCCAGAAAGGCATTCTGGCCTGGTGTCTCGGTGCGGGCGGGTAGCATCGGAAGCGGAGCGAAGCATGTCCTCGGGCTTGATCCGAGGATGGAACCCGGCTCGCGTTAAGAAAACGCGTCAAACATAAAGAAGAGTCTTTCACCGTTCCATGAAGTAGTGCAGGAACTCTATAGCGTTTTCGAGCGAAGTAGAAACCGGTTCGCGTGAAGAAAACGCGTCAAAACAAGATTATAGAGCTTCGCTTCTGATTCCATCAGAAGCGAAGAGGCTCTAGCTCGACCGCCGCTCGCTGCGGGGGGCATGAGGTTGCAGGGCGCGGATGCGGTCGGCCAGCGTGCTGACCGGAATCACGCCCGCCGAACCATTGGGGGCCTTGGCGGGGCCGGTAGCTGATGCGGCCAGGATGGTTTCGATCGGTGAATCCGGCCCCTCGATGGTCATCGCGAGCCTCGCGACCTCGGCGGCGATGTCATTGATATGCTCGCGCAGCAGCGCGTTTTCCATCTGCTCGACCGTGCCGGATTCCGTCTGACGCTGGAGAACGTTGATGTCGCGCTGCAATTTGGCTCGCTCGTCGTGGGCGGCGCGCAGCGCCCGTTCGGTCGCCAGCATTTCGTTGCGCAGCGTATCGATCAGCGGAGACTTGCCGCCCGTTAACGACGCAATTTCGTCACGCAACTCACTGTTGGCGCGCTCCGCGGCGGTTTTGGCTCGCCGCAACTCACTGTTCTTCGCATTTCGCTCGGTGAGCGCGTTGGCCTGCGCCGCGAGGTCGGCTTCGAGTGCCCTGACGCGGCCGCCGAGCCTTTCCGCGTCCCTGGTCTTGTCGATGAGCTGGGTGTCGATGTTGACGATGCGCTGGCTCAGGTTCTCGACGTGTTTGCGCGCGTCGTCACGTTCCCGGGCAACGGCTGCCGTTTCATCGCGCTGTTGCTCTAGCAGTGCTTGCGTGGAGGCGAGTTCGTTCTCGACCTCGTTGAGGCGGCTCTGCAGTCGCTCGATCTGGGCGCGCACCACGAACAGTTCGGCTTGCCGACTCTCGGCGGTCACCGAGCGCTCCGACAACTCCTGACGGAGCCGCCCGAGGTCGCTCTGCCGCTCGGCGAGCGTCTGCTCAACGCTCCGAAGGGTTTCCGCCCTGGCGGCGAGCTCCTGTTCGGCGGACTGCAGACGCTCTCCCACCGTCTTCCCGCGTCCTTCCAGGCTGAATATCCTTTCGTTCTTCTCACCAAGCTCCACCTTCAGGCGGTTGATGGCGTCGGCCTTTTTTCCGAGCTCCGCGGACTGACTGGCGACCTTCCTCCTGAACTGGTCGACCTTCATTTCCAGCCGCCGCGCCGACATCGCGAATTCGGCGCGCAACTGATCCCTGTCGGCCTGGATCTCAGCCATCGACATCGGAGTGGCGGCTTCCATGCGTTTGACGGTGAGGCGGACGGCGCGATCATGCACGAGCGGCATGACCATCAGCCCGCACAGCATCGAAACCAGAAAACCGATCGCCAGATACATGATCGGCTCGACCATGAGCAACGCTCCACAACCCCGGACAGGCCCGGCAAGGATCTGGTTACCATGCCACGGGCGACTGACGGAACGCCAGCGCCGCGCCTCGAATCGTCGCTCCGGCCAGTCGGACAACCATTTCTAGAGCATGGTCCGCTTCAACTTGATCGGATTATGCTCTGGGGAGATCAGAACGGGTTCCAGGTCGCTTGCGGGGTATATTTCAGGTAGCCGACATTGGCGCCGAGCCGCAGCCCGAGACCCGAGCGGATCGGGACCAGCACGATGTCGTTCGCGGTCAGCGCCGTCATTCCGAAGCCGCCGACGATATAGGCGGAACCGTCGATGCCGACGAAACGCTGATAGATCGCGTTGGTGGCAGGCAGATTATAGACCAGCGTCATGGTCCGGGCGCCGTCGCCGCCCCAGTCGAAGCCGACGGACGGCCCCTGCCAATAGACTTTCAGATCGCCGGCATTTTTGGTGTAGAGGGTGCCCTCGCCGTAGCGCAGACCCGCGACGAAGGCCCCCGAGCCTTCCTCGCCCAGGATGTAGCCGTTCGGCAGGCCCCACTGGCTGACCGCACGTTCGATGACGGATGCGAGACCCCGCGAGACGTTGCCGAAGAACCGGGTTCCGGATTTGAGGAGTTCATCCGACGAATAGGTGCCGGGACTGCCGTTCCGATGCGCCGGCTGCGCCTGGTACGGCTGTGCTTGGTAGGGCTGTGCCGGCGGCGTCTGGTACGGCGCTGATTGCTGGGCGGAAGCCGGCACAATCGCGAACATCACCGCAGCGAGCGCGACCGCTGCAAGGCGCGAAATGAAAGTCATGAAAAGAACCCCAAGTATGGCACCCCAAGTAAAAGCACCCCACGTAGCAAAACTTGCCACTGCGTCCTTAACCGGATGCTGACACGCGGTCCGTAGGATGCGGCGATCACCCCCCGACTCACGCGTTATCGGCATCAAGTATGACGGCACGGCGGCAGGAAAGGAATGGCTTGCGTCTTGGGTTGGCCGTGATCGCCGCGCTGGGCGGCGGGCTCGCTCCCCCCGGCCTCGATTTGACGGCGCTGGCCGCCACCTCCGAACGGGTCGTGGTCGACCGGTATACCGGACTTGCGATCGGCGGGTTCGATCCCGTGGCGTTTTTTACCGACGCGCGGCCGGTGCGAGGCGTGTCCGAGTTCGAGGTGTCGCATGATGGCGTCATCTGGCGCTTCGCCAATCCCAGCAACCGCGCCTTTTTCCTCGCCGACCCCGATGTCTATAGTCCGCGTTTCGGCGGCTACGATCCGGTTGGCGTTACGCGGGGCGTGGTCCGCGCCGGGACCGCGCGATTGTGGCTGGTGATCGGCGAGCGGCTCTATCTGTTCGGCCATGAGGACACCCGCGCGGCTTTCGCCGCCGATCCGGCGCGTTATCTGCGGGAGGCGACGCGCCGCTGGGCCGCGCTCAAGGAGATGCTCGCGCAATAGAGCCTTTCCACTTCTGATCGTATCAGAAGCCGACCTCTGGGTTGTTGTTTTAACGCGTTTTCTTCACGGGAACCGGCATCCACTTCGCTCGAAAACGCTATAGGGGCGCGGCGGAAGGGTCGCCCCAGGCGATAAACCCCGGCACCAGAAATCCCTCGCGCGCTTCACCGAAACGCAGCGGCGCGCCCGATTCGTCCGTGACCTTGCCGCCGGCGGCGGTGACCAAAGCGTGGCCTGCCGCAACGTCCCATTCGCAGGTAGGGGCAAGGCGCGGGTAGATATCGGCACAGCCTTCCGCGATCCGGCAGAACTTGACGGCGGAGCCGAGCGGCTTGCGCACCGCGCCGGGACGGCGGGAGATGAAGGCGTCCGAGCGGCTGTCGGCGTGGGATCGGCTGACGGCGGCGATCCATTGAGAGTTCGGTGCGGGAAACGGCCGTGTCCTGATCGGCTCGGCGACGCCGGCGCGCGAGTCGGAGACGTCCGTGAGGCGTTCGGCGCCGCGCCCGACAAGGCCGCGCCAGATCGACCCGAGCGCCGGCGCGCCGATGATGCCGAGCAGCGGCATGCCCTCCGTCACGATCGCGAGGTTGACGGTGTATTCGTTGCGGCCGGCGATGAACTCCTTGGTGCCGTCCAGCGGATCGATCACGAACAGGCTTCCGGAATAAGGCGGTGTCGCGAGATGCGCCCGCTCCTCGGAGAGCACCGGAATATCGGGGCAGAGCCGCGCGAGTCCTTCCGCGATCACATTGTCAGCGGCGAGATCCGCATCCGTGACGGGAGAGCCGTCGATCTTGCCGCCTGTCTTCATGCGGTCGCGATTGACCGAGAGCACGGCGGCGCCGGCTTTCGCGACCAGATCGGTGAGCAATCCCACCAGCGCCGCGGCGGATTGAGCGTCGATCACCGGCATGTGCGAAGCGTCCTTGCGTGCCGCCGCAGGACGGCGTCCGCCTGAAGGTGGCAGCGCGGGCTCAGGCCGTGTATCAAACCCTGAAGGTCCTTTGATTCGCCGTGTCCGCGCGCAGCGGAGTTGCCGAAACAGATCCCAGGAACAGGTTTTATGTCTGGCACATCGTCTCCCGGTCCCGCTCCCGACGCGCTCGAACTCGCGGCGCTGCTCTGCTCGCGCGTCTGTCACGATCTCATTAGTCCCGTGGGCGCAATCGTCAACGGACTTGAAGTGCTGGACGACGATCCAAAGCCGGACGATCGCGAATTCGCCCTCGATCTGATTCGCAAGAGCGCCAGAACCGCGTCGGCGCGGCTGCAGTTTTGCCGTCTCGCCTTCGGGGCGGCGGGCTCGGTCAGCGCGCAGATCGATCTGGGCGATGCGCAGAACATCGCGAAGGGTCATTTCGAGGACGGCAAGATCACGCTCGCCTGGAATCTGCCGCGCCTGCTGCTGCCGAAGAACAGGGTGAAACTTCTGCTCAACCTGCTGGTGATCGCGCAGCAGACGATTCCGCGCGGAGGGGTGCTGACGATCGACCCGCTCGGTGAGGGCGAGGCCATGGGCTTTCAGATCACCGCCGCCGGGCTGAACGCCCGCGTGTCGCAGCCCGTCGCCGAGCTTCTGGCATCCGGTTCGACCGGCGCGGTCTATGCCCACGCGGTTCAACCCTATTACACACGTCTACTGGCCGAGGCCTGCGGCATCAGCATCTCCCTGGTCGCCGAGGGTGACAAGGTGGTGGCAACCGCCCGTTAAGGTCTCGACCGACCGGCCAGGTTAACGAATGGTTTCTTGAGCATTTCGCCCCTGATCGGATCAGAAGCGAGGCTTGAGATTGTTATTCGGCGCGTCGTCTTCACGCGAACCGGGCATGGCGTCCGCGAAACACGCGCTTGGCGCGTTCTTTTTGATCTGCTCAACCAATATTAACGCTTTACGTTGAAACTGGCCCGGCTGTGAAAGGCGCGATCGCGGCGCCTCGGCGTTTCGAAGGCCAGAAGGCTATGGATGATCTCCTCTGCGAATTCCTGACCGAGACCAACGAGAGTCTGGATACGGTCGACAATCAGCTCGTCCGGTTCGAGCAGGATCCGAACAATGCGAAGATTTTGGATAACATCTTCCGGCTGGTCCATACCATCAAGGGTACGTGCGGTTTTCTGGGCCTGCCGAGGCTAGAGGCGCTCGCTCATGCGGCGGAGACGCTGATGGGCAAGTTTCGCGACGGCATGGCGGTGACCGGCGAGGCCGTGACGCTTATCCTGTCCACCATCGATCGCATCAAGGATATCCTGGGCCAGCTCGAAGCGAGCGGGACGGAGCCGGAGGGAGCCGATGCCGATCTGATCGACGCGCTGCATCGCATGGCCGAGCGTGATCCATCCGGGCCGGCTTCCGACATCTCCGAAGCGACGCCGGAATGTGACATAGCGGGGACGCTCACCTACCAGGTTCTCGAACGGCCTCTGCGCCCCGGCGAGGTGTCGCTTGATGATCTCGAGCGCGCGTTCCGCGAGACGGAGGTGGAGTCGACCGCGCCCGCTTCGCAGCCCGCGCCGGCAGCGCCGGTTGCTTCGAAGCCGGTCGCCACGGCTGCTCCGAAGAAAGTGGAGGATACTCCGGAAGGCGACCGGGTCGCCAACCAGTCGATTCGCGTCAACGTGGATACGCTTGAGCACCTGATGACGATGGTGTCCGAGCTCGTGCTGACGCGCAACCAGTTGCTCGAGATCAGCCGCCGTCACGAGGACACCGAATTCAAGGTGCCGCTGCAACGGCTGTCCAACGTCACCGCCGAGTTGCAGGAAGGGGTGATGAAGACGCGGATGCAGCCGATCGGCAATGCCTGGCAGAAACTGCCGCGCATCGTGCGCGACCTTTCGAGCGAACTCGGCAAGCAGATCGAACTCGAGATGCATGGCGCCGACACCGAGCTCGACCGCCAGGTTCTCGACCTCGTCAAGGATCCGCTGACCCACATGGTGCGGAATTCCGCCGATCATGGCCTGGAAACACCGGCGGAGCGCATCAAGGCGGGAAAGCCGGAGCAGGGCACCATCCGTCTCTCGGCATATCATGAGGGCGGCCACATCATCATCTGCATCGCCGACAACGGCCGTGGGCTCGATACCGAGCGCATCAAGGCAAAGGCAATTCAGAACGGCCTGGCGACCGAAGCCGAAATCGAGAGGATGACCGAGGCGCAGATTCACAAGTTCATCTTCGCTCCTGGCTTCTCGACCGCCGCGGCCGTGACCAGCGTCTCCGGACGCGGCGTCGGCATGGACGTGGTGCGGACCAATATCGATCAGATCGGCGGCACCATCGACATCAAGTCGGTGGCCGGCGAGGGTTCGAGCGTCATCATCAAGATTCCGCTGACGCTGGCGATCGTGTCGGCTCTGATCGTCGAGGCCGCGGGTGATCGCTTTGCGATACCGCAGCTCTCGGTGGTCGAGCTGGTGCGCGCGCGCGCCAATTCGGAGCATCGTATCGAGCGGATCAGGGACACGCCGGTGCTGCGGCTGCGCAACAAGCTTTTGCCGTTGATGCACCTGAAGAGGCTGCTGAAGATCGATGACGGCGCGGACAGCGATCCCGAGAACGGCTTCATCGTGGTGACGCAGGTCGGCAACCAGACCTTCGGCATCGTGGTGGACGGCGTATTCCATACCGAGGAAATCGTGGTCAAGCCGATGTCGACCATGCTGCGGCATATCGGCATGTTCTCGGGCAACACCATCCTGGGCGACGGCGCCGTGATCATGATCATCGATCCGAACGGGATCGCCCACGCGCTGGGCGCATCGGTTGTGACCCAGCAGGAGATCGCCGATGAGAATGCCGCTCGCGCCGGCGCCGCCGAACAGACGTCGCTTCTGGTGTTCCGCGCCGGCTCGGATCAGCCCAAGGCCGTGCCGCTCGCGCTCGTCACGCGACTTGAAGAGATCGCGGTCGCCAAGATCGAGATCTCCGACGGCCGCCATATGGTGCAGTATCGCGAGCAGCTCATGCCGCTGGTGCAGATGGATGGCGTTTCGATTGGAACGGACGGGACGCAGCCGGTCCTGGTGTTCGCTGATGATGGCCGGGCGGCGGGACTCGTGGTCGATGAGATCATCGACATCGTCGAGGAACGTCTGAACATCGAGGTGGCGAGCAGCAGGCCAGGCATCCTCGGCTCTGCGATCATCAAGGGCCTGGCGACGGATGTGATCGACATCGGTCATTTCCTGCCGATGGCCTTCTCCGACTGGTTCAGGCGCAAGGAGATGCGTGCGGCCGCCACCGCGCGCTCGGTGCTGCTGGTGGATGACAGCGCCTTCTTCCGCAACATGCTCGCGCCGGTCCTCAAGGCCGCGGGCTACCAGGTCAGGCTTGCGACCAACGCGCAGGAAGGTCTTCTCGCGCTGCGCTCGGGTCAGGAGTTCGACGCGATCCTCACGGACATCGAAATGCCGGACATGAACGGATTCGAGTTCGCGGAGACCGTGCGCTCCGATGATCGATTGAGCGGAACTCCGATCATCGCGCTGTCGTCGATGATTTCTCCGGCCGCGATCGAGCGGGGCCGTCAGGCTGGATTCCACGACTACGTCGCCAAGTTCGACCGGCCTGGCCTGATTGCCGCGCTGAAAGAGCAGACCGCCGAAATTGGCCGGGCGGCATGAAGGAGCGGAACATGACCACCGTCAATCAGGCCAATGAAAGCGCGCTTATCGAATACGTCACCGCGACGATTGGCGGGCAGTTGTTCGGACTGCCGATCTCACGGGTGCAGGACGTGTTCAAGCCGGAACGGCTGACTCGCGTGCCGCTGGCCTCGAATGATATCGCGGGGGTTCTGAATCTGCGCGGCCGTATCGTCACCGCGATCGATATGCGCGCCCGGCTCAAGCTTCCCAAGGGGGAAGCCGATCGCCGTCCCATGGCTGTCGGTGTCGAACTGCGCGGCGAATCCTACGGACTTCTGATCGACTCGATCGGCGAGGTCATGAAACTCCCGGATGAAGGCCGCGAGGTCAACCCGGCCAATCTCGACCGATGCACGGCGGAGCTGTCGGCGGGCGTGTATCGGCTGGACGGGCAGTTGATGGTTGTTCTCGATGTCGATCGTGTTTTGGAGATTGCACCGGACAAGCTTGCGGCATGACCACGGCGGCGCAGGCGCGCCGGCCGAGGAAAAAGCGTTGAGAAGACACGGAGACCAAAATGAAAACCTGTCTGGTCGTCGATGATTCGAGTGTCATTCGCAAGGTTGCGCGACGCATCCTGGAAGGCTTCAATTTTCGCATCGTCGAGGCCGAAAATGGAGAGAAGGGACTGGAGGCGTGCAGGCTTGAACTGCCTGACGCCGTGCTTCTGGACTGGAATATGCCCGTTATGGACGGCTACGAATTTCTTCGCAACCTGCGCCGGATGCCCGGTGGCGATCAGCCGAAGGTGGTGTTCTGCACCACGGAGAACGACGTGGCGCACATCGCCCGCGCGCTCCACGCTGGCGCCAACGAATACATCATGAAGCCGTTCGACAAGGACATCGTCACGGCGAAATTTCAGGAAATCGGCCTGATCTGAATCTCGTCGCGATCCGGCCGGATATTTTTCATCTTGCGCGTAATGGGCATGAGTACTGCGGTGGCAAGTCCGGTGGCTCTGGATTCGGGAAAGCTGGAGCCGCTACGGGTCATGGTGGTCGATGATTCCGTCGTTATCCGCGGGCTGATTTCCAGATGGATCGAGGCCGAGCCCGACATGATGGTCGCGGCCTCGCTTCGCACCGGCCGCGACGCCGTCAGCCAGGTCGAGCGCGCCGATCCGGACGTCGTGGTCCTCGACATCGAAATGCCCGAACTCGACGGCATTTCCGCGCTGCCGCAACTGCTGGCCAAAAAGCGCAACCTCATCGTCATCATGGCCTCGACGCTGACCCGCCGCAACGCGGAGATCAGTTTCAAGGCGCTGTCGCTCGGCGCGTCCGATTACATTCCGAAGCCCGAGAGCACGCGCGAGGTCGCCGCGGCTGATATCTTCAGGCATGACCTGATGCAGAAGATCCGGCATCTCGCCGCGAAACGCCGTCGTCCGGCGACAGTCGCTTCGCCGCCGCCAGATCACGATGATTATGGATCGAACGCATCCACAATCATGAACGCGGTCGATTCCAATATTTCAGAGCGGGATGCGGGCGGAAAACCGCGACGCACTTTTCCTCATCCCGCTCTGGTCCAGCGCGAACAGCAACCGCGTTCTGCTCAAGCCGCTCGCGCGATGAGCCGGCCCCAGCCAACGCTGCGTTCCTTCAGCGCGCACCTCCCGCGTGCGCTGCTGATCGGTTCGTCCACGGGCGGGCCGCAGGCGCTGATGACGCTGGTGGCCGGAATAGGACCGGTGATCGACCGCTGTCCGGTGCTGATCACCCAGCACATGCCCCCGACGTTCACCACCATTCTCGCCGAGCATCTGGCGCGGGCCGCGGGGCGTCCGGCGCATGAGGGCGTGGATCAGGAGATCGTGAAGCAGGGCCATATCTATCTCGCGCCCGGCGGCCGTCACATGCGGGTGGCGAGAAAAGGAGCAGACGCGGTCATCGTTCTGGATAACGGCCCGGCGGTGAATTTCTGCAAGCCGGCCGTCGATCCTTTGTTCATGTCGGCGATCGACGTCTGGCAGGGCGGCGCTCTGGCCGTGATCCTGACCGGAATGGGGTCGGACGGAATGCGTGGAGGCACGCAGATTGTCGCCGCGGGCGGCAGCATCATCGCCCAGGACGAAGCAAGCAGCGTGGTGTGGGGGATGCCGGGCGCCGCCGTTCAGGCGGGAATTTGCGCGGCCGTTCTGCCGCTTCAACAAATTGCTCCGAAGCTGGTTCGGCTATTCGCGGGAGACGGTTTGTGACACCGCTTGATTTCGAGTACTTGCGCAAGTTGCTGAAGGAACGGTCCGGCCTCGACTTGACCGCCGAGAAGCAATATCTGGTCGAAAGTCGGCTGACTCCGCTGGCACGCAAGGCCGGCCTCTCGGGTATCGGCGACCTCGTGCAGAAAATGAAGACCGGCGCAACGGCTCTGACGATCGACGTCGTCGAGGCGATGACCACCAACGAAACCTTCTTCTTTCGCGACAAGACGCCGTTCGAGCATCTGCGCGAAACGGTGATCCCGGCGCTGCTCCAGGCCCGCGCGGCTCGTCGGCACCTGCGGATCTGGTGCGCCGCGGGCTCGACCGGGCAGGAGCCCTATTCGATCGCGATGTGCCTGAAGGAATGCGGTCCGAAGCTGACGGGCTGGCGCACCGAGATCATCGCCACCGATCTGTCGAACGAGGTGCTCGAAAAATCGCGGGCCGGTCTCTACAGCCAGTTCGAAGTGCAGCGCGGACTGCCCATTCAGTTGCTGATCAAGCACTTCAAGCAGGTGGGTGAACTCTGGCAGATCAACCCCGACATCCGCGCGATGGTTCAGCACCGCCAGCTCAACCTGTTGCAGGATTTCTCCCATCTTGGGGTCTTCGACGTGATCTTCTGCCGCAACGTGCTGATTTACTTCGATCAGGAAACCAAGGCCGGCGTCTTCACGCGGCTCGCAAGGCAGGTGGAGGCTGATGGCTTTCTTGCGCTCGGGACTGCCGAAACCGTGGTCGGGCTGACCGACGCGTTCAAACCCCATCCCGACAAGCGCGGGCTTTATCGGCCCAATCGGGTTTCCCCGCCTTCGCGGGCGGCGGGAATGCCGTCACCCAGGGCGGCGGCCGGCGGGTAGAGAATTCCCGCCGTTTCATCGGTGATCTGATCCGCCCTCGCCGCCAGGGTACGTTCGCTTCTGATTGAATCAGAAGATGGACTCTCAGATTTGTTTGACGTGTTTTCGTCACGCGAACAGGTCATCCACTTCGCTCGAAAACGCTATAGACCAAACAAAAACCCCGCCGTTTGCGGCGGGGTCGGTCCGGGAGGAACGGAGGATCGGGTGTCAGGCCGGAATACGGACTTCGTCCTCGTGCGGTTCACGGAGAACGTAGCCGCGCCCCCAGACGGTCTCGATGAAGTTGCGGCCTTCGGAGGCATTGGCAAGTTTTTTGCGCAGCTTGCAGATGAAGACGTCGATGATCTTCAGCTCGGGCTCATCCATGCCGCCATAGAGGTGGTTGAGGAACATTTCCTTGGTCAGCGTGGTGCCCTTGCGCAAGCTGAGCAGCTCGAGCATCTGATATTCCTTGCCGGTGAGATGGACGCGCTGGCCGCCCACTTCCACGGTCTTGGTGTCGAGATTGACCACGAGATCCCCGGTCTGGATCACCGACTGGGCATGGCCCTTGGAGCGCCGCACGATCGCATGGATGCGGGCCACCAGTTCATCCTTGTGAAAGGGCTTCGTCATGTAGTCGTCGGCGCCGACGCCGAGACCCTTGACCTTGTCCTCGATGCCGGCGAGACCGGAAAGGATCAGAATGGGTGTCTTGATCTTGGAGACGCGAAGCTGCTTGAGCACGTCGTAACCCGACATGTCGGGCAGGTTGAGATCGAGAAGGATAATGTCGTAGTCGTAGAGTTTGCCGAGATCGACGCCTTCTTCGCCGAGGTCCGTCGTATAGACGTTGAAACTCTCGGACTTGAGCATCAGCTCGATCGACTGCGCGACGGCGCTGTCATCCTCAATCAGCAAAACGCGCATGCCAGTCCCCTAATCGTCGCCGCGCCGGGCGCCAGGCCGGCCGCAATACTTGCGGCACTGGAAACGCCTTTAAGCAACTGATTCGAACCCTGACCGCCTATGGTTAACAAAAACTGTTTCTGTTCCGCAAGTCTCTTCGGTGCAATTTTCATCGAATCGCCCTAAGGTGTTGCATTAAAGCAGCTTTTCTTATCCGGTTACGCTCAGGATCCACATTAAAAGTCAGGCCTAACTGACTTTCGCGACTCGCCTTCCTCCTGAAGACACACGCTCTCAGTCACCAAAGACAGTGACGCAATGATTAACGATGCGGGTAAACACGAGGTTAAAGGAGTTCGGCTAATGTACGGAAACCTAAGGATTTCACGATGAAGGGCCTGGCCGGGCGGATTGGTGAGATCGAGCGCGTCAATATTTATGGCCGCGTGGTCGGCGTACGCGGACTGATGGTCGAGATAGCGGGGCCCATCCATGCGATGTCGGTGGGAGCGCGCATCGTGATCGAAACCGGGGTCGGTCGGACCATCCCGGCGGAAGTGGTCGGTTTCAACGGCGACAATGCTGTCGTCATGCCGTTCGCCAGCCTGGACGGGGTGCGGCGCGGCTGCCGCGCCCTGGTCGCCAATGCTTCCGACAGTGTACGGCCGGCAGCCGCATGGCTCGGGCGGGTTCTCAACGCCCTCGGAGAGCCGATCGACGGCAAGGGGCCGCTCCCGCAGGGCCCGACGCCCGTACCGTACCGCAATTCGCCACCGTCGGCGCATTCGCGCCAACGGGTCGGCCAGCCGCTCGATCTCAAGGTTCGCGCCCTGAACACGTTCCTGACCTGCTGCCGCGGTCAGCGGCTCGGTATTTTCGCGGGCTCCGGCGTCGGCAAATCGGTGCTGCTGTCGATGTTGGCGCGCAACGCCGATGCCGACGTTTCGGTGATCGGGCTGATCGGCGAACGCGGACGCGAAGTGCAGGAGTTCCTGCAGGACG
This sequence comes from Nitrobacter winogradskyi Nb-255, assembly GCF_000012725.1. Taxonomy (NCBI): domain Bacteria; kingdom Pseudomonadati; phylum Pseudomonadota; class Alphaproteobacteria; order Hyphomicrobiales; family Nitrobacteraceae; genus Nitrobacter; species Nitrobacter winogradskyi. Next base: position 584,818 of record NC_007406.1, read on the forward strand.
ATCTCGGCGACGAGGGGCTCGCCCGATCGGTCGTCGTGGTCGCAACCTCCGATGAGCCCGCCCTGATGCGGCGGCAGGCTGCCTATCTGACCCTGGCGATTGCGGAATTCTTTCGCGACGAGGGCAGGGACGTGATGTGCATGATGGACTCGGTGACGCGCTTTGCCATGGCGCAGCGCGAAATCGGACTGTCGACCGGCGAGCCGCCGACCACGAAGGGTTATACGCCAACCGTCTTCACCGAGTTGCCGAGGCTTTTGGAGCGCGCCGGGCCCGGAGCCGACAAGGGGACAATAACCGGTATCTTCACGGTGCTGGTCGATGGTGACGATCACAACGAGCCGGTCGCCGACGCGGTGCGCGGCATTCTCGACGGGCACATCGTGATGGAGCGCGCCATTGCCGAGCGGGGCCGCTATCCCGCGATCAATATTTTGAAGTCAGTGTCGCGCACGATGCCGAGATCGGCCGATCCGGCTTTCCTGCCGGACATTACCTGCGCGCGGCGGATGATGGCCACTTATTCCGACATGGAGGAATTGATCCGGCTCGGCGCCTATCGGGCCGGCTCCAACGCGGAGGTCGACGAGGCCATCAGGTTGAATCCGGTCCTGGAGGATTTCCTGCGTCAGGCGAAGGACGAAGTCACCAGCATCGAGGACGGTTATCGAAGATTGCAGCAAATCGTCAACACTTTAGCAACGGAAAGCTAACTTTGTCGGGCCATCATCCGCCCGTCATAAGAGTGGTGCGGCGGGATCCGAAGGGATGTCGCCGTTGTCCCGCGTAGATTGGGACTTCTGGGGAGTACGAGTCGATGAAGTCGCGTGAAACGCTGATCCGCCTGAAGAAATTCCAGGTCGAGGAGAAGCGTCGGAGGGTGGCTCAGATCGAAAGCATGATTGCTGATTTCCAGCGCATGTCGGTCGATCTGGAGCGTGAAATCGAAATCGAGCAGGAACGCGCCGGGATCGATGATCCCACGCATTTCGCATATCCGACCTATGCCAAGGCAGCGATCCAGCGCCGGGAAAATCTCACCCGCTCGGCGGACGAACTGCGCGTCCAGCTCGAGGAGGCCAAGATGTCGCTGGCGGAAGCGTTTGAGGATCTCAAGAAGGTCGAATTGCTCGATGAGCGCGACCAGGCGCGCGAACGTGCGGAAGAGAACGCCCGCGAGCAGGCCGATCTCGACAGTATCGGTTTGATGCGGTCGCGCATGGGGGCCGCCTCCATCGCCTGAACGCTCCGTCTTCATTCGTTCGAATCCGAGAAGCGAAGGGTGGTTCCCCGATGAGGGAAGCTCGCATCGCGCGCCCGCGAACCAGATTGTGTGCTTGTCGCAAAAAGAAAACGCCCGTGGGGGGCGGGCGTTTTCCATCGTAGTCCACTTGGGGTTAGTGGGTCCTCTACGTACTCACGTGGCGACTTCGGGGGGCAAATCTAAAGAAGCCTCGTGAATTCTTCAAACTCCTTCAGCGAACGACCATCGCATCCGAACTGGTCACCGCCATCGGCTTGCCTGCCTTGATGATGCGTGCGGTCTGCGTATAGCCGTCATCAGCGTTCATGCGCGCTGAAATGGCGAAACCTGCCACTGCGATACCTGCAACAAGAGCTACAACCACGATTTTCAGGTGGGTCGTCCGATCCGCGCTGTAAATCGAATGATTCATGGAAGTCCTCCTGCCCATCCACTTCCTTGTTGAAGATTAGTCTCCGCTGCTCGCGCACAGGTTCATCGTCTCGCGCCCCTACAACGTAGGAATTGGGGGGGATGTTCCGAAGAAGCGATCACAAGGTGGTGAAAAGGTGTGAACGGCCGCGATCGACGGACTGCGCCGTCAGATCGGAATCGTTATATTATACAATTATATCAATTATTTAGTACTGTGCAGTGGTCTGGTGGCTTCGTATGTGCACAGGCGTGGTTAGACACAAACCATTTGTCTGATGCAGAAATGCCGCATAAAGGCCGCCGTGATTCGAGCAGGCCGATCAGATGCTGCCGACCGTCTTGAGCCGGGCCCGGGGATGGATTTCGGCCTGCGATAGAACAGGGGTCTGGGCGCGGAAACGCTCGATCAGGGAGCGGACAAATGGCCGGATCGCGGCCGAGGTCACCAGCACCGGGGCCTCGCCTTCGCGGGCGGCCTGCTCGAAGCGATCGCGCACCGCCGCCATGAATTCCGATAACTTCGACGGCTGCATCGCAAGGCTGCGTTCCTCGCCCTGGCCGATGATGGATTCGGCGAAGGCCTGCTCCCATTTGGCGGATAGCGCGACCAGAGGCAGGTAGCCGTTGACCGATGTGTTCTGGGCGCAGATCTGACGCGCAAGGCGGGCGCGCACGTGCTCCACCAGCGTCGCCGGATTGCGCGAGAAGGCGAGAGCTTCCGCGATGCCTTCCAGAATCGTGGACAGATCGCGGACGGAAATGCGTTCGGCGAGGAGAAGCTGCAGCACGCGCTGGATCCCGGAGATCGAGATCTGGCCCGGCACGATGTCCTTGATCAGTTCGCCCTGTTCCTTCGGCAGGTCCTTCAGAAGCTTCTGCACTTCGCCATAGGAGAGCAGGTCCGACATGTTGACCTTGAGCAGTTCGGTGAGGTGGGTCGAAACCACGGTCGCCGAATCGACCACGGTATAACCCTTCAGCGAGGCTTCTTCCTTGAGCGAGGCATCGACCCACGTCGCCGGCAATCCGAAAGTCGGTTCCGTGGTGTGAATGCCGGGGACTCCGACCTGACCGCCGGCCGGATCCATCACCATGTACTGGTTCGGCCAGATGCGCCCCGAGCCGGCGTCGACCTCCTTGATCTTGATGATATAGGTGTTGGCCTCCAGTTGTACGTTGTCGAGGATCCGTACCGCCGGCATCACGAATCCCATCTCGATCGCGAGCGATCGGCGGAGCGCCTTGATCTGCTCGGTGAGGCGATCCTGGCCGTCCGGGCCATTGACCAGCGGCAGCAGCGCGTAGCCGAGTTCGATCTTCAGATCGTCGATTCTGAGCGCCGCCGATATCGGCTCCTCCACATTCGCGGCTGCTATGCACGCGGTTTCGGACGCCGCGGCGGCCACGGCTTCGGCGGCCGCGGCGCTTTGGCGTTTTCGCGAACTCCAGGCCAGCGCCGCCGCGCCGCCGCCGAGCGCGACGAACGGCAGCATCGGAATTCCGGGCAGCAGTCCCAGCACCAGCATCACGCCGGCCGACATGCCGAGCGCCTGCGGATAGCCGGAAAGCTGCTTCATGAGGGCCTTGTCGGCGGCGCCGGTGACGGCGGCCTTGGAAACCAGAAGGCCGGCCGCGGTCGAGACGATCAAAGCGGGAATCTGCGTCACCAGCCCGTCGCCGACGGTGAGAATGGTATAGCTGTGCGCCGCATCGGCAAAGCTCAGATCCTGCTGCGCGATGCCGATGATCATGCCGCCGATGATGTTGATGAAGACGACGAGCAGGCCGGCCACGGCGTCTCCGCGCACGAACTTCGAGGCGCCGTCCATCGCGCCGAAGAAGCCGCTTTCGTCCTCGATCGCCTTGCGCCGTTCCTTCGCGGTTTTCTCATCGATCAGTCCGGCGGAAAGGTCGGCGTCGATCGCCATCTGCTTGCCGGGCATGGAGTCGAGCTGAAAGCGCGCCGCCACCTCCGCGATACGTCCCGAACCCTTGGTGATGACCACGAAGTTCACGATCACCAGGATCCCGAAGACGATGATGCCGATGACGAAATTGCCGCCCATCACGAAGTTCCCGAAGGCTTCGATGACATGGCCGGCGGCAGCCGAGCCTTCATGCCCGTCCGACAGGATCAGCCTTGTGGAGGCGAGGTTCAGCGACAGCCTCAGCATGGTCGCGATCAGCAGTACGGTCGGGAAGGAAGAGAATTCCAGCGGCGACTGGATGAACAGCGCGGTCATCAGGATCAGGATAGACAGCGTGATCGAGATCGCCAGAAGGAGATCGAGAACCATCGCCGGAAGCGGCATGATGAGGACGACGAGGATCGTCAGGATACCGAAGGCGAGCGCGAGATCACCGCGCTTCAGCATGATCCCGATCTGGCTGAAGGTTGGAAAGCCCGAGGCTGGCACGGTTGCGCCTTGATCCGCCGTGACGCCCTTCATCCCCGTCGTCTCCCTCGCGCAGACCGCCCGCACGCGCTAGAGCATGATCCAGAAAAGCGGAAGCCGGTTTTCGGACAGGATCATGCTCAATCAAAAAATTAAGGCTGGGCCTGATTCAACGTAGTGGAACCAGACCAGCAGTTATTCTGACGCGCTTTCTTCACGCGAACCCATGTTTATCCGCGGGTCAGGCCCGAGGACATGCTTTGCTCGACAACGTTAGAGGCGTTTGCGCGGCCGCCGCCGCGCTCCACCGTGAAAGTGGGGCGCCTCCGGTGTCCACGAAGGGCCATGCCGTGCCATTCCGGGCTGCCGGCGGCGCGCGGCTTCCTGGGCAAAATTTGCCCGGTATATGGTTAGCAAAGGGTTAATGTCCCGGCGGGCGCGGCATAACATCCTGATCGAGGCTTGAAGAGAATGCGCCACCATCGGGGGCATTCTCCGTCTCTTGCCGCAAACTCCGGCCCCTCAACAGTTCCGCCCGCCGATTGCCGCGCGGCACATGACATTGTAAGGGATGCCTTGCGCCGACGGCGGTTGCGCACGCGACGTCCGGCCGGGGCCTGTAGCTCAATGGTTAGAGCCGGCCGCTCATAACGGTCTGGTTGGGGGTTCGAGTCCCTCCGGGCCCACCAGCCGGATCAGGCATCATCGGGTGGGAAGTATGCAGCCCCTTGCTGCGTAGCCACCGTTTTTTAACCGAATTGTTCCATCCTCTCGCCATCGCGTCAGAGCCGAGTTCCGGTAAGCCACAGAAGGTGCCTCCCGATGGTTCACTTGCCCCCGTTTTCGTCGATCTCGACGCGATCCCATCCCAGGTAAGCTTTTGAGGGTATCGGTACCGATTTCCGCTGACGCGGTTCCTCGCGAATCGCGTCATGACAGCACATCGGTCGTGACGCTTGCTTTCACCATAACAGATTGGCGAGTTTTCCCGTGCGCAAGAACTTTCCGGTTACCGACGAAGAGTATCCCGTTTCCGATGACACGCTGATCGTTTCCCGGACCGATCTCAAGGGGCGTCTCACCTATGTCAACGAAGACTTCATTGACGCCGCGGAGTTCACCTCCGAGGAACTGATAGGCAAGGCGCATAACATTGTCCGCCACCCGGACATGCCGCCGGAGGCGTTCGAGAATCTCTGGGACACCTTGAAGGCCGAGAAACCATGGGTCGGCGCCATCAAGAACCGCCGCAAGAACGGCGGCTTTTACTGGGTGCTGGCAACGGCCTCGCCGATCCGGACGGACGGGCAGGTCACCGGCTATACCTCGATCCGCACCAGGCTTGCCGCCGACCAGCGCGCCCTCGCGGAAGACGTGTATGCGGCCATTCGCGAAAAGCGCCCCCATCCGTATCGGATCGACGCCGGCATTATCAGGAAGCGATCGGTCTTTGATCGTTTCGGACTATTTACCCGTACCATGCGGGCGCGAATGACAACGCTGATCACCGTGCAGGCTGCTTTTCTGCTAGCTTGCGGCTTGCTGGGCGCAGCCGTCATCGGCGGCATATGGGGCCTCGCCCTCATCCTTCTCGCCGCCGCCGGGATCGCCGTCGGGGGAATGGTGGGACGTCAGACCCTGCGTGCGTTCGAGGGACCGATGCGTCACCTGAACGAAACGATGCTGAACCTCGTTCACGACAAATTCGACAATCGGATCGAAATCAGGCGCGACGACGAGATCGGCGAAGCCCTCCGCAACCTCCAGACCGTGCAGACGCTTATTCGTTTCAGCCGGGAAGAGGTCAACTCCACGCAACGCCGGGCCGACGCCCAGCGCAAGATCGACATGACAAAGATCGCCAATTCCTTCGAGGCGGCCATCGGCGAGATTGTTCAGGCTGTCGCGACATCGGCGACCGAACTGGAGGCTTCGGCATCGACGCTGGCCTCGAACGCCGATCATGCAAAGGATTTTGCGGCACGCGTCGCCAACGGTTCGACCGAAGCCTCCTCCAACGTCAATTCGGTGGCCTCGGCCACGGAGGAGATGACCGCCTCGGTCCGTGAAATCAGCCAGCGCGTGCAGGAATCAGCGCGCATGGCGGGCGAGGCCGTCGATCAGGTGCATTCGGCGACCGAGCGCGTCAGCGCGTTGTCGAGCGCGGCGGCTCGCATCGGCGATATTGTCGAGATGATCAACAATATCGCGGGACAGACCAATCTTCTCGCCCTGAACGCCACCATCGAGGCGGCGCGCGCCGGCGAAGCCGGTCGCGGATTTTCAGTCGTCGCCTCGGAAGTCAAGGCGCTCGCCGAGCAAACCGGCAAGGCCACCGGCGAAATCGGTCAGCAGATCAGCGGCATCCAGTCCGCCACGCATGAATCCGTCGCCGCGATCAATGAGATCCGGAACTCCATCGAAAAGCTTTCCGGCATCTCCTCCACGATCGCGTCAGCCATCGAAGAACAGGGGGCGACGACGCAGGAAGTTGCCCGCAACGTGCAGCACGCAGCCCAGGGTGCGCAGGAAGTGTCCTCGAACGTCGGCAATCTCCAGCGCGGGGCGGTGGAGACCGGGAATGCCTCATCTTTGGTGTTGTCTGCCGCGCAGACGCTGTCGCGCGATAGCGCCAGGCTCAAGACGGAGGTCGACAATTTCCTGAACTCCGTCCGGGTTGCATGAAGCATTGATAGAGGACGATCCGGGAAGAGCGCAGGCGACAGCGTTGTCGAATGAAGCATGTCCTTAAGCTTGACCTGACTCGCGTGAGGAAAACGCGTCCAACATGTCCCGGAGTGGGACATCTCCGGTCGGATCTGCTGTAGAATGTTACCCACACCGGAGTGTTAAGGAATGCCTCGGTTTGTTCGTTGCCGGTCCGTCCGAGAAGCCGCTTCATAGCGTTTTCGAGCGAAGCATGTCCTCGAGGCTTGACCCGAGGATGGAAACCGGTTCGCGTGAAGAAAACGCGTCAGATCAATATTGTAGAGCATCGCTTCTGATTCCATCAGAAGCTTTAATGCTCTGGTAATCCGCTGGTTGGCGCAGTCGGCGGTTTCGCGGTAACGACGCGGGATGCGGCCGGGTTACAGGTTGTCCAGAGGCAAAATACCGGCCTGATAAGATAAGGAGGCTGCCGAAGGGCGATCGCGCGCGCTTCGAAGAAGTGATATGCGTGACCGCGGCTCGCGTGGTATCCGTCGTTTATGTGTCTGTCATTATAGCCGGCGCGCCAACCGGATCGACAGCCTTTGTCAGCTTACGTTGCACCGCAACTAACATGAAAGGTAAAACTCGCGCGAACTTGAGTGATGATTGATAGCGCATCGCGCGGCTTTCATACTATATTATTGTCGTGAACTTGTTCTTAAGTTGAGATTTTCATTTGATTCTGGTCATTGTTTAGGCGCTTCGTTCTCTGTCATCGAAGCCGTATTCAGGTAGGAAGATGAAGAAGCATTCGCGGGAGGAAATTCTTTCGAAGCTTGCCCGGGCAGATGAACTCGCTCGCGCCGGCAATTCCCAGGTCGACGTCTGCAAGGCGCTTGGTGTGAGTGTCATGACGCTTCATCGGTGGAGGAAATTGCCTCTGCCAAGGCAGGAAGCGGATATTCCTCATGACAATGCGGGAGAAGGTGCGGCATTTGTCAAGCCTCCGGCGATGGATCAGATGCGCCACGTTCTGGAGGAGCTCAAGCTCGAGAACCAGCGGCTTCGCAAGATTGTCACGGACCTCCTGCTTGAGAAAATGCGGCTCGAGGAAGCCGCGGTTTCTGCGTCCCCTCCCCAGTCGGAAACGCAAGGTGTGATCCAAGCCTTGCTTGGTCCCGCCAATTCCAGATAGCGGCTCTCATAATTTCCGGCGAGAAAAGAAATGATCTCGCGGCGGACGCAGATGCCGCCCTATTCCTCAAGCTCGATCCGTTCGATCGCGTCCGCGAGCTCCTGGATTTCCTGATCTGCCGTATCTCCGGGCATGAAGCTTGTTACCGACTGACCGCTGGTGAAGCAACGAACGAAGGCGGCGCGGCTGGCGATTGGCGGGCCAACCGCTTCACCGAATGTGCTTAGCTCATCAAGCAACTGTCTTCCTTCAAGCGTGCGGCGGTCGAGTCTGTTCGGCACCAGGATCACCTTGATTCGATCTCGGCGGCGCTCCCGTGCGGCGTCAATGATCGCAAGCGTCTGAAGAGTCGCGTCGAGGTCGAGGCCGGATGGGGTGCAGGGCACCAGGATAAGGTTGGCCACAGCGATCGAGGCTCCCATTTCCCTTGCGTTGGGGGCGGTGTCGATGACGACAATCCCGGCTTCAATGCTGCGGACTTCCTGGGCCCAGGCAGGGACCGACGTCTGCTCCAGAGCCATTTCATAGACGGGGAATTCGAGATTACCGGGCTCCGCCCACTGCGAGGCTGAACGCTGGGGGTCGCTGTCGACAAGCGCAACCTCATGTCCGCGGCGCGCGAGCGCAGCGGCGACACAGATAGCGATCGTGGTTTTGCCGACACCGCCTTTGCGCTGAGTAACGGTGATGATTCTCCGTCTCAGCCGGGGAGAACTCATGCCAGCGCCACGATAACAGATCCTCACATTGTCTGGTAAAAGCATCCGCGAACGTTACCACCGTTTGGTCGGTCGTCACAATTGGATGTGAGGTGAGGTTTTAGTGGTCTTCTTATGTTTTTCGCACATCTGCTTCACGATTCCGGCGGGAATGGGGTAAAATCCCGGCGATAAGCTGCGCAGGGCGGCCAGGAGACGGTCCCGCTGGATGTTAAATGAAGGGAGCGTAACTTGACGCTTGACTTCGGTGCTGCGGTGCCACTAACATGAATTTAACAATCGAGAGCTTGCATAACGCTTATATGTTATATGCAAGGCTCGGATTTGGCACAAAGTCTAGCACCTTCGAATTGCAGCATGCGGTGTCGATTGGCGTCGACCGGTCATATCTGCTTTCGCATGACTCTTGAAGAATTCAGTCTCTTAAAGAATCCAGCTAGAGGGCGCCATGGCCGTTTCCTACCTGACGAAGACCGAGCTAGGCGAGTTTTTTCATAGTAACGGAAACATCGAGGCGGGCGTGCGATCGGCGTTGATCGATTCGCTCGAGCAAAGCGGTGTGTTCAACGATGACGACAATAGCGCGAGGGGGTGGCTCCAGTCCGGGCCGTTTCCGGGCGGAGAGGTTCCGCCTGTCGTCCAGATCCTGGGCGTATCCAACTCGACGAATGTCGAGACGAATCCCAACCTGAAAGCGATCGTGCTGGATGATCACAGCGCCAGGCTGGACGTGACCGGAGGGGATAACGACGTCTTTGTCGCCGCAGGCAAAGGGCATGACACGATCAACCTGAATGATAGCGGCAACGATACGGTTTACGGCGGTAGCGGCAACGATGTGATCCGGGCGAGCGAAGGCGACAACCTGCTGTTCGGCGGGGCCGGCAATGACAGCATTTACGGCGGCGCCGGCAACGATACGCTGGACGGGGGTGCTGGCAATGACCTCCTGGTGTCCGGTGGTGCGCGGGCCGCGGGCGTTGGCGGCGACGCGCGCATCGCCAGTGCGGACGACAGCGCCTTCGGCGCCGCTGGCCGCGGGCATCATCATGGCGGTGGTCATGGAGATGATCGTGGATGGGGTCGCGGGGATGATCACGGTGGCGGTCGGGGCGGTGACCATGGTGGCGGCGTCGGCGAGATAGAGGGACACAGCACGCTTATAGGCGGCGCTGGCAATGACACGCTGGTAGGCATGCAGGGCGATGTACTGCAGGGCGGTGCGGGCAACGATCAGTTTACGTTGCTGTCAGGTGATGGGAGCGCCAACTCCACGCTGTACGGTGGTGGCGGCGATGACACCTTCCGGATCGAGGCGCGTAGCGGCAGCGACACCATCTTCGGCGGCAACGGTAACGACACGGCCGAATTTGTGGGCCGGTCGTTCTTCGATGTCGCCAAGATCGATGTCGATGCGAGCACGTCGACCTACACACTGCACTTCAGCGATCAACAAACCGTCGCGGTTAATGGCGTTGAGGAACTGCATTTCAGCGATCAGATCGTCACCCTGCCGAAGCTCTCATAGTCCGGGTAGAAGGACAGGATCGTTAAAGCCCCGCTTCGGCGGGGCTTTTGCTTCTGTGATGCCGCTTCGCTTTTGTGATGTGACGACATGCCTCTATAGTGGTTTCGAGCGAAGCATGTCCTCGGGCTTGACCCGAGGATGGAATCCGGTCGCGTGAAGAAACGCGTCAAACATAAAGACTCCAAGACCGCTCGTGCCTTTGTGAAGCCACATCGATAGGGCCAGGTTGGCGGTGGCCGGAGCGGTATGGTTCGATCCTGATCTCCGATAGCTTCGGCGGGACCCAGGAGTCGATATTGAACCCAGGTATCAAGCGCTTGCTCAATGCGGGCTCCGGCCCAGGCTCCGCCAGACGAATCGCTCGACTGGTTCAGGAGCGAGGACTGGAGGAATTGCGCTTTGATATCGACCCGAACGTCAAACCTCACGTCGTAGGCTCCATCCTCGAACTGGAAACGTCGTTCGCGCCGCAATCGTTTGACGTGATATGGTCGTCGCACGTTCTTGAGCATCTCTATGCCCACGAGATCTTTCCCACCCTGCGCCAGTTCCATCGGGTCCTGAAACCGGACGGCTTCGCCCTGATCATGAGTCCCGATGTTACGGCGGTGGCTCATTTTATCGTTGAGCAGGGCATTGCGGCCGTCGCCTATCATTCGCCGGCCGGTCCGATCCGGCCGCTCGACATGCTCTACGGTCATTCCCGGGCGATCGAGGAAGGGCACGTTCATATGGCTCATCGCACCGGGTTTACCGCGGAGAGGCTCGGCAATCTGTTGTTGACGGCCGGCTTTCCCACCGTGTCGGTGGCGATGCAGAATTTCGAGGTCTGCGCGCTGGCCTTGATGCCCGAGGCTGATGATGCGGCCATCAAGAAAACCTTGTTGGCGAGCGGGTTCAACTTTCAGGAACTGGCGGGTTAGAGCTTTTCCGCTTCTAGAGCCTTTTCGCTTCTGATGGAATCAGAAGCGAGGCTCTATGATCTTGTTTTGACGCGTTTTCTTCACGCGAACCGGATTCCATCCTCGGGTCAAGCCCGAGGACATGCTTCGCTCGAAAACGCTTCTAATGATCAACAGCGGGAATGATCAACGACGGGGCTCCCGGATTTGATCTGACGCGCGTTATTCGCCCGAACCGGGATGCTCATCTCCGGGGGCGAGCCTTGAGAGTATGCTTTCGCGCGAAAGCGCGCCACGCGGCTGTCCGCAATGCGTCGCGGGACCGCAAATGTTAAGCCGGGCCTCCTGATCCGCGCTTCGCAATTCGATCAATGCGGTCCATCAACCCCGAACGCTGCCGCCTTATCACTTTAAGATGTTCGTGTTTCCGTCACTTTCATTGTATGTAATGTTATTATTGAGTGGTCATTATCAATCTATTGATAGCAAAGATGACCTATCATGAATTGCAACAGACAGAGCGAGATTCATGGTCGCGCCAGCCGTCGCCGAGGATGCCGATATCGATCCCATGCCGCCGTCCGGCCTCGAATGCCTGGTCATCATCGCCCGGCAGCACGGACTTGATCTCACTTCGACACAACTCACCAAGGATAATCTTCTTGCCGAAAGGGAAGTGTCTCCGGGCCAGTTGGTCCGCTGCGCCGAGAACGCCGGCATGCGGTCGAAGCACGTCAATCTGGATTGGGACGGGCTGTCCCATCTGAAAAAGGCGCTTCCGGCCATTGTCGGCCTCCGCAACGGAAGCTTCATGGTGTTGCTGGCCGTGGAGGGAGACGCCAACAATACCCGCATCGCGCTGAGGGATCCGAACGCCGCGGAAGACGCGCTGCTGGTGATCGACAGGCTTCGCTTCGAAGACATCTGGTCCGGGGATGTCATTCTGGCAAAGCGCAACTATGAGATTTCCGACGAGTCGCAGCCCTTCAGTTTCGGTCTCGTCGCGGCGTTGCTGTTTCGCGAGCGCCGTATCGTACGGGATGTCGCCATCGCCGCGCTGGTGCTGGGCTTCCTCGGTCTCGCGCCCATCATGTTCTGGCGCCTGCTGTCGGACAAGGTGATCTTCTATCACGCGTTCAACACCTTCTATGTGCTTTGTCTGGCGATGCTGGTCATCATCGCGTTCGAGGCCGTCTTCGCCTTCCTCAGGCAAGTCCTCGTTCACCGGCTGACGACCAGGCTTGACGTCAAGCTGTCCACCTACGTGTTTGAGAAAGTCCTCAATCTTCCGATCGATTATTTCGAGCAGACCGCCGTCGGCCTGGTGGCGCGCGACATCCATGAAGTCTATCGCATCCGCTCGTTCCTGATGGGTCAGCTGTTCGGCACGATACTGGATTCGACGACGCTGATCTTCTTCCTGCCTGTCATGTTCTTCTTCAGTCCGATCATGACGCTAATTGTTCTGACGATATCGGCAATGATCGTCGGATGGCTCATGCTGATGCTGCCGACCTACCGCAAGGTGTCGAATGCCGTTCTGGTCGCCGAAGGCGCGCAGGGCGCGTTTCTGGTTCAAACGCTCAACGGCATCCGAACGGTGAAGTCGCTCGCGCTCGACGCGCGGCAACGCCATATGTGGGATGTGCTGGTTGCGCGCGTGGCCAAGGCGCGGCTTGCGGAAGGAATGACCGGAAACGCGATCCAGGCGGTGGTGCGCCCCTTGGAGCGACTGGCGGTGAGCGGTTCCTATGCAGTCGGCGTTTATCTCGCGCTTGTAAACAGTGATCCCGTCTATATCGGAGCGCTGTTTGCCTTCCTGATGCTGTCGCAGCGCGTATCGGGCCCGCTGATGCAGATCGCGCAGTTGATCAATCAATACGACGAGGCGCGTAGCGCGGTGGCTACGGTCAGCAAGCTGGTGAACCAGCCGGCCGAGGAGGGCCGTGCCGGCCACGGCGTTCGCTCGCCGATTGAAGGCAAGGTGGAGTTCTCTAACGTTACCTTCCGGTACAAGGGGGCGGTTTCGCCTTCGCTGAACGGTATTTCCTTTGAAGCGACGCCCGGAGCCACGCTCGGTGTGATGGGCAAGAGCGGTTCGGGGAAGACCACGATCACGCGACTCCTGCAACGATTGCATTCGGACTATGACGGACTGATCAAGATCGACGGCATCGATGTTCGCGAGTACGACATCGATCACCTGCGCAGGAATGTCGGCATCGTGCTTCAGGAGAACTTTCTCTTCAGCGGCACGATTCGGGAGAATATCTGCGCGGCCACTCCCGACGCCACCTTTGACGATATCGTCAAGGCGGCGCGGCTGGCCGGCGCGGAGGAGTTCATCGACAAGCTGCCGCGCGGCTACGAAACCTATGTCTACGAAGGATCGCCCAATCTTTCAGGAGGGCAGCGGCAGCGGTTGGCGATCGCCCGCGCGCTGATCGTCGATCCTCCGATTCTGATCCTCGACGAGGCCACGAGCGCGCTCGACGCCGACAGCGAAGCCATCGTGAATGCCAACATCGCGCGGATCGCAAGCGGCCGGACGCTGATCGTCATTTCGCATCGCCTGTCGTCGCTGACGACCGCCGATGCCATCCTTGTGCTCGATCGTGGCGTGGTCAACGATATCGGGCGTCATGAGGAACTGCTGGCGCGGAACGATATCTACAGTTCGCTCTGGTACCAGCAGAATACGCATCTCGCGCCGGCGGTCCGCAACGATAAGCCGAAACTCCGGAGTCCGACCCTTGTCTCCTAGCCAGGCCTCGCTCGCGACCGTTCGCCAGTTCCAGTCGGAGACCGACGCAATCCGGGAGGCGGCGGAGCCGCTGGTCGCGCGCGTCACCCTGTTCGTATTGTCCGCATTCCTGGTTTCGATCGTCGCAATTCTGTGTCTGACGCAGGTCGATCGCGTCATCACCAGCTTGAGCGGAAATATCGTCCCTGTCGGTCATGTCAATGTCTTGCAGGCGCTCGATCCATCGATCATCAAGACGATCGACGTGCGCGAGGGCGAGCAGGTGAAGACCGGGCAGTTGCTCGCGACGCTCGATGCCACTTTCACCTCGGCGGATCTGACGCAGGCGAAGTTGCAGATCGCGAGCCTGGAAGCGCAGGCGGCGCGCGATGAGGCGGAGTTGAAACAGCAGCCGCTGGTGTTTCCTGATAATCCGGATTCCGACTTCCAGAAGTACGCCGCTTTGCAGAAGGCGCTCTATGAACAGCGCGTGGCTCAGTATCAGGCCCAGATCAACAGCTTCGAATCAAAGATCAGGGAAACCAAGGCGACGATCGAGAAACTTCGCGCTGATGATACCCGCTATCGGCAGCGCGAGGAGATCATGGCGAAGATCGAGCAGATGCGCACGACGCTTGCCGAGCGCGGCACCGGATCCCAGCTCAACATGTACATCTCCCAGGACGCCAGGCTGGAGTTGCTGCGGACGCTGGAGAATGCGCACAACGGCCTGATCGAGGCGCAGAACACACTCGGATCGATCACCGCCGATCGCGATGCATTCAAGCAGCAGTGGTTCGCGCAACTGAGCCAGGACCTGGTGACGACGCGCAACAAGCTGGATGAAGCGCGGGCAACTTATGAGAAAGCTTTCAAGCACCAGGATCTCGTGCGCTGGACGGCTGCCGAACCATCCGTGGTGCTGACAATGGCCAAGCTTTCGGTCGGATCAGTGCTCAAACCGGGCGATCCCTTCATTACGCTCATGCCGATCGACACCAAGCTTGAAGCGGAAATCAGGATCTCCTCGCGGGATGTGGGATTCATCCGGGCAGGCGACCCCTGCGTGATGAAGATCGATGCTTTCAACGCGGCGGAGCATGGCACGGCGCATGGCAAGGTGCGCTGGATCAGCGAGGGCACATTCACGACCGACGATGACGGCAAGCCGGTCGATGCCTATTACAAGGCGAGATGCTCGGTGGACGCGTCCGCCTTCAAGGGCGTGCCGAGCAATTTTCGTCTCATTCCCGGCATGACCCTGCAAGGAGATATCAACGTCGGGACCCGTTCTGTGGCGATGTATCTGCTCGGCGGAATGCTGAAAGGCATGAGCGAGGCCATGCGGGAGCCATGATGCTTTCATCCAGATCGCTTCTCCAGTGGGTTCGTCGTCCGGTTCTTGGGCCTTCTCGCGGTGGCCTCTTCGAGCATGGAATGGGCGCGTATGAGCGCGGCGAGTATCTTGAAGCGGTCAGGTGCTGGAAGCTGGCGCTGGAGGCGGGCGAGGCCGAGGCCGCCTATCGGATCGGAAGGCTTTATGTGAAAGGCGAAGGGGTCGTCAGGAGCGTGCCAGATGCCGCGATCTGGTATGAGCGCGCGGCCCGGCTGGGCCATGTCGACGCGCAGTTTCAACTCGGCCTGATCTTTCTGCAGGGGGAGAAGCCGCTGCTGGGCCCGCATCGCCACGAAACATGGCGCCAGTCCTCGGCCATACGTCTCGGCGACAAGGCGTCGAACATACACCAGCTTGTGTTTCCGCATGGAACGAGCGTTGAGCGGAATGTTGACGCTGCGTTTCACTGGATATCGGCCGCGGCGGACAAAGGCAAAGCCGAAGCGCAGACGGTCCTCGGCAATATGTACAGTGAGGGATTAGGCTGCGAGAAGAATCTCCAGATAGCGCTTGCATGGTATGGGGTTGCGGCCGAGCAGAACTGTGCTGCCGCGGAATTCGCTCTCGGCGATATTCATTTTCAGGGCAAAGGGGTTCCCGTCGACTTCGAGCAGGCCGCGGTCTGGTATCGCAAGGCGGCCGAGCAGGATCACGTCAGGGCGCAGGTCGCGCTCGCGTTCATGAACCTGAAGGGAACGGGAATGCCGGAGAACCCTGCGGAAGCGGCACGCCTGTTCCAGGGCGCTGCGATGCATGACGATATCATCGCGCTGTACAACATCGGCTTGTTACGCCTGAAGGGCCATGGCGTCGCGAAGGATATCGACAAGGCTGAAACCGCGCTGCGCAAGGCGGCGCGCAAGGATTACTTTCCCGCGATTCAGGCGCTGGCGGAATTCTATTCGCACGGCGGAGGATTTGCTCCGGATCTTCGGGAGGCCGCGGTCTGGTATGAGAAGGCCGCCGAGCGGGACGACGTACAGGCGCAATTCTTCATGGGCCGATTCTATGCGATGGGCACCGGCGTCGGCCCGAACATTCGTCAGGCTGCAAAATGGTTCGAGCGCGCGGCCCGCAACGGTCACGCGACTGCCGCGTTCAACATCGCCATTTTTTATCTCAACGGATCCGGCGTCGAACGCGATGTAGACCGCGCGATCGAATGGTTCGAGCGCGCGTCCGAAGGCGGCATCCGCGCCGCGCAGCTGCAGCTCGGAAAACTTTATTCGGCAGGCAACGGTGTGCCGCGCGATCAGAAGCTGGCAAGAGAATGGCTCGGCAAGGCCGCCAACGGCGGAGACCCGGACGCCCAGACGGCCTATGCGCTTTTCCTGCTTCGTCAGGATGGTTCAGCGGAACAGCTCGAGCAGGCAAAGGCGCTGCTGGTCGAGGCGGCCGAGGCCGATCACGCGCCGGCTGCGTTCCAGCTCGGCGTGCTGCATATGGGCAAGTTCGGGGGAGAAACAGACATCGCGGCCGCCGTTCCATGGTTCGCACGCGCCGCCGGCGCGGGGCATGTCGATGCACAATATACCCTTGCGCTGCTTCATCTCGATCCGGGCAGCGGCATGAGTGACGCGAAGGCTGCCGCGTCATGGATGACGAAGGCCGCTCATGCGGGCCATGCCGGCGCGCAGTTTCAGCTCGCCGTGCTGTATTGCACCGGCGCCGGCCTGGCTCAGGATGTCGCGCAAGGGGTGAGGTGGTACGAGGCCGCCGCGCAACAGGGACACAGGATCGCGCAGTTCAACCTCGCGGTGATGCTTGGAAAAGGACAGGGATGCGAGGTCGACCTCGGGAAGGCGGTCGAATGGTTCGAGAAGGCGGCCCGGCAGGATGTGGCGGAAGCGCAGATTGCGCTCGGCGACGCGTTGATGTCGGGAAGCGGCGTGACGAAGGATCAGGATGCGGCGGTGCAGTGGTATCGCCGGGCGGCCGGTCACAACCATGAAGGCGCCCGGCACCGTCTGAATGCGATCGGCGTAACGACGGTCGATGGCTGAGCGCCGTTCGCTATCAGGTTCGATCTTGAGGATTTGAATGCGGGGCTATCCTTCTTCACGCAAGGTTTCGCGGACGGGACGCCAGATGCCTGCCTTCGGTCGCGCGCGTGATGCGAGGTCATGTGTCTACCAGTTTCAGGGGCTGTGAGGAGATCCGGGTGCGATGAACAAGATTGCGGAACGCGATGTGAGAAGTGCAAAGGGGACGCGACCCGTCGCCAGTCCTATTTCACATGAAGATAATCTTCAAAGCTCGTTCCTGGATCCGGATCTCGACGATCTGGAGTCGGGCGCGCGCCTGCGCGGAGCGATACTGGAGCAGTCCGGCCGGGAAATTTTCGGCTGGATTGTCGATGCCAGGTCGTTGGCGACATCTGTTTCTCTTTCGCTCTTTGTCGGCTCTCACGCCATCGAGGAGACGAGAACGGAACGCGCGGCTCCTGCGGGAGTCGGGTCGGGAATGGCAATCGGCCGTCCCGGATTCCGGATCGATCTGGCAAACCCTGTCGCGCGCCGCCGCCTGGCGCGTGCGCTCGGAAACACATTGGCCGATCCGGGCCAGACCCAGGTCTATCTTCGCGTGCGGCTGGATGATGGAGAGTTCTTCGAGATCCCGCTCTTCGACGCTCTCGCCCCCGAGGAACTGGTCGTTGCGCTCGGATTCTCTCCCTCCGATTACACGGACCTGCTGATCCCGAATAACAACCGGCGTATCACGCCTGATCCGGATCCGGCCGGCAAGCAGGTGCGTCATGTCTGTTTTTATCTCCCCCAGTTCCACTCGTTCGAGGAGAATGACCGATGGTGGGGACCCGGCTTTACCGAATGGACCAATATCTCGCGTATGCGCCCTCAGTTTCCCGCGCATGAATCTCCTTGGCTGCCGGCGGACCTTGGCTTTTATGACGTGAGATTGACGGAGACCCGCCGGCAACAGGCCGAGCTGGCCCGACGCTACGGCATTCATGGCTTCTGCTACTACGTCTACTGGTTTCAGGGCCGCAGGCTTCTTGAAAGACCATTGGAGCTTCTCCTGGAAGATGGAGAGCCGGACCTGCCGTTCTGCATTTGCTGGGCGAACGAGAACTGGTCGCGTCGCTGGGACGGTTCGGATGCCGAGCTTCTGCTCGGGCAGAATCACGCGCTGGAGGATGACGTTCGCTTTATCGACGATATGGCGCAGCTGCTGCTCGATGAGCGCTATATCAAGGTCGATGGGCGCAAGATCATCCTGGTCTATCGTCCGTCCCTGTTGCCGGACAGGCAGAGCCTGTTTGATACATGGCGCGCTAGAGCAAAGCAGTTAGGCATCGGCGATATTCTGATCTGCAACGCCATGACATTCGGGGAATTCGATCCGCGCGACCTGAGTTGTGATGCGGCCGTGGAGTTTCCTCCGCATACCGTCTCGACGAGGGAGCAGCCGCCGTCCGAGTTCGGCGCGCCGGAGAGCTTCACCGGAAAAGTTTACGACTATGTCGATGCCGTGCGTTCGTCGCTGGGCAAGACCTATGATTTTCCCTATTTTCCGGCCGTCATGCCGCGTTGGGACAACACGCCTCGCAAAGGCTCACGGGGACATGTCTTCAACAGATCGAGTCCGGAGGCGTTCGAGGTCTGGCTGCGGGACGCCACGGGACGGGCAAGACGCGGTCCGTTTGCGGAGCCGATCGTCTTCATCAACTCCTGGAACGAATGGGCCGAGGGGGCTCACCTGGAGCCAGACTCGCGATACGGCCGGGCATTCCTGGAAGCGGTGAGAAGGGTGGCGTCGTCCGAGCCGATTTCGGCTCAGGTCCGCTCGAATCCGGATTTGCTGGACTGCTTGAGCCGGCAGGAGCTCGAGCAGGCGATGAAGGAGGCATCCACTCACGTTCAGCTTCTTGCGAACATTCATCGGTCGGAGATGGTCTATTCCGGCCTGCAGCATATGCGTGCCGGGATGCCCGTTGAGGCCGAAGGCGCACCGGAGAATCCGGCCGAATCGCTGCTGGTCATAGAGAATATCAACTCGCAAACGAATGAACGGGTGGTGGTTGACCCGCGATCCGCCGTGCTCGTACGGGGATGGGTCTGTGCGGGCGATACCTTCGAGGCAAGCAAGCAGAGGATTGCTTTCCTCATCCTCCTCTCCACTGATTCCAGAAAGCAGGACCATAATGGTTACTGTCTGGTCGTGGATTGGCATGAGCGATTTGACGTCAAGGAATATATGCGGACCAGGAGCAGCGATTGTTACTTTGGCTTCCAGCTCTCCTTTCTCGTGCATGATCTTCCTGAAGGAGAGTATCAGATTGCGGTTCTGGAGGTGGGTGAGGGGAACCGCGCGCTCATCCGATCGAATCATTCGATCATTATTCGACGTTGAGTTGAGAGAGTTCACATGTTGGCCAGCGTCGTCATCGCTTGTTACAAGCATGAAGCGTACATCGAAGAGTGCCTGGAGACGATCTATCGGCAAACCTTCTCCGACGTCGAGCTCATTATCGTCGACGATCACTCCCCGGACAGGAGTTTCGAGATCGCACAGAAGATTCTCAAACAAAGATCCTTTGCCAAGCGATTCGTATCCTGCTCGCTTCTGAAGAATCCTCTCAACCTCGGAGCGCCCTGCACCTGGAACAGGGCGCTGTCGCTTGCCAAGGGAGAAATGATCTTCTTCCTGAATTCGGACGATAAATTCTCAAAGGATCGCATCCGGATATTTGCGAACCAGTATGAGAGAGAGAAGCTGTTCTTTGGCTTTTCGGCAGTCGAGCCGATCGATGAAAGCGGCAAGCCCGTCACGACTCACCAGTTTCCGACGAGGCTTCGATACGCCATCGATCGCAGCCGGATAACGGGCTCTCCGTTATCCTGGATATTCCTGGATTCACAGGTCGCCGCCTCAAGCGGAAACTTCGTCATGAGCAGAGATCTGCTCAGAAAAATCGGGTTGCTATCCGACCTGAAATACTGCCACGACTGGGAGTTTGCACTACGCGCCGTAACGGTGGTGGAACCGAAGTACGTTGATTCGGATCGCTATATGTATCGGCTCCATTCGACGAACAGCTTCCGCAGCCTGAGCAACGTGGCCGAGCGCGAGACAAAGGCCTGCATGTCGTCGTACTGCGTCAACGCGATAGCTCAACGGCCGGTCAACAGGGTTTGCCTCAGCCCCATAAACTTCGGAGACGCCTTCTACAACCTCATCAAGCTTCATCCGAACTTCTGTTATTGGGTGAAGCAGTTGTATGCTCCCTACCATCCAGACCATCGGACCGTTGACTGGAACGAGTGGACCATGCCGCTCATGTGGCGATGATCCGGGATCGACCGGGCATGGACCATGCCGGTTCGCGTCAAGGCAAGTGTCGGATCATCGAAGCTCAGTTCGGATTCCATCGGGATCCGAGCCGCTCTGGAACCCCTACGCAGGTAAAAGCAGCTTAGCAGAGTTCCGGCTTGCGAACTGGAGCGGCTGTCTTCTTCAGAACCTGACGCAGCGCGTCAAGGCGATCTGTCTGGCACGGCAACGTCGGCATCAGCCAGCCGCCTTCATCGTTCTCGTTCCAGGCGTAGATCAGCACGACGGGAGCCTGCTCACCTTGCGGCCGGGCCCCGACCCAATCGAGCGCGCGCGCCAAGTGATCGGCGAGTTCCTTCTTGGTCGGCGCTGCGAAGAAGTTCTCTATGCCTTCCCCCGGCCGTTGTTTTTTTTCCCATGGGACGGGATTTTCAATGCGGGGACGTCGATCCCATCCCGTCATCACAGTCGGCACGACAGGCAGATGACCATTGCCGAGTTCATTCCAGCCTCGCTCAGCAATTCGCGTTAGATCGGAGAAGGATCCCCGGCCGTTGCCTACCGTAAGCGCGTATGATCCGGTCGCATCGCCGCCGATATTCCTGGCTTCGCGCATCAGGAAATTCCGGTCTCCCGCCAGCACGATGTAGGGATCCGCCAAGCCCGACACGGCAGCCATACTTCTAAATTTTTCGATCTGCTCCCTCAGGCCCGCGACTCCTTTCCAGTTTCGTTCGATCGAGGCGGGTGCGATGAAACCCAGAAAATACAAAGGGCGATCACCGGAGACTCGCAGGTAGTTCCTGTCCGCCATGAGACCGATATGCTCTTGAAGCAAGGTTGTCGGCTTGTTGCGCGACCCCCACCGGTCGAGTTCGGTAAACAGGCAGTATCCGAGTTTGTCACTCTCCGCGCTCGCTCTGAACTGATAGAGCGCCTTCGACATCGGATGGTGTGATCCGTAGGCAACGAAGGCCCAGTAATCGAGACCGGCAAAGGCGGCCTGACGTATCTCCTTGTCCATTTCCTCCGGGGTGATAGGGGGGAAAGAAAGGGACGCCGGGTCGTGCGCGGAGCCCCTCGCAAAGAATGGCGCTCGCCAGCGATACTTCTCGGGCGATAGCGAGTTCTCGACGGCTTCGGTCGGTGCTGAACCCGGCGAATACCAGGCATCCCAGCGGATTGCTCCGACCAAAGGCCGGGGTTTCACCGCGAAGCTCGTTCGGCCGAAGATGGGCGGAAACAGGTTCGCCGCCAGCGAGGCTACAACCGCGCGCCGGGTCAACATGCGAGAACGCCTTTCGTCTGTACTTCATTCCGACCGCCCGGTGCGAGCTTGTTTATTGCACTAACATTTGGCGGGCGCCATTGTTAACTAATCTGTTGATTTTCCTCGGAAGGACCTTACAACAATCAAAAACAGGTCTCACACATATAAACTGGAACACTGCTCTGATCTGGTAAGACCGTATAACAATCGAGTTACATCACCGGGGCTGAGAGCCGATGTCCGTTTTTTTGAACAAGCCTGGAGCATGACGGGGTGGAAACGGAAACTGCGGCACTGACAAGGCTCGGTCTGGATCGGGGCGTCGAGGCGCTCACGGCCAACGAGATCGAGCCAAGATTGAAAGAATTCTTTTCGGGACGGATTGCCAATCCGAATCCTGAAGAGTTGATGCGGTCAGTCAAGGAACTGGAAGAGCAGTTTAGCGGATACAGCGAATATCAATTCGCGAGAGCCGCGGTGTTGATGCAGGCGTGCGATTTTACGCGAGCGCGGGAGATTCTGATGCGCCTCGCGAAAGAAACGCCGTCCGATCCCCGTATCCTGCATCGGCTTGCCGTAACCCATTTGAACATCGGTTCGGCACAGGCGGCGCAAGACACCTACCTTGCCGCCTTGGCTGTCGCCCCGGCGAGCGAAAATCTCCGCCGGGAATTCGCCGGCCTTCTGCGTGTGATGGAGGCCGGAAAGCTCTATGCGGGCGTGAGCCGCAAGAAGCACAGATTGTCCATGGTTTGCGCGATCAAGAACGAGGCGGACGATCTGCTTGAGTGGCTGCACTTTCACAAGCTGGCCGGCGTTGATCATTTCTACCTGTATGACAATGAAAGCACCGACGAAACACGCGCGATAATCGAATCCTTTCCCTGGCCGGATATGATCACCTACCACTATGTGAAGGGTGAGTTCGGACAGATACGCGCCTTTCATCACGCGATCGACAGCTACCGGAACAGCTCCGAATGGTGCGCGTTCATCGACGCCGATGAGTTTCTCTATCCCGTCGAGGGCGGGAGCATCAGGGATGTTCTGGACGGAATTCCTTCGGCGCCGGCGGTCGCGGTTCAGTGGCTGAATTTCGGCTCCAATGGCCATGATGCAAAACCAGACGGCCTTTGCATCGAGTCATTCACGCGAAGGGCTCCCGATGATTTCCCGGATCATTATGTGATGAAGTCGATCGTACGCCCTGATGCGATCGTGGCCTATCTTCACCCCCACCAATCTCTGGTGCTCGGATGTTACGTTCAGGAGGACGGCTCTCCCGTTTTTCCGATCGGCGGCCGATGCTCGGTTCCGAAGCGCAGGAAACTGGCCATCAATCATTACTATACGAAATCTCGACAGCAGCTTCTGAAGAAGCGGGAGCGGGGAAGGCCCTTGGCGGCAGGCGATCCCGAACGCATACGGGCGATGGAGTTCTTTATGCTTCGCGACCGTAACGACGTCGAGGATCGGACGATCCTGAAGTTCCTGCCTGAGCTCAAGAAGCTGATTCATCGCTAAGAGTTGCGACGAGAATGCTGCGCGGAAAAGGTGCGGCGTTGACCGCCCTATCACTTCCGTGCGCCCGGCGATTGGGGGCGGGACGCCGAAGTCGTTTATAGCGTTTTCGAGCGAAGCATGTCCTCGGGCTTGACCCGAGGATGGACCTCGGTTCGCGTGAAGAAAACGCGTCAAATCAGGATCACTAAAGCTTCGCTTCTAATCCCGGCAAAAGCGAAATCGCTCTCAAGACGGCTCGGAATGAAACGATTGCAGGATGGACTCGGCAATTTTCTTTTCCGGTAGCGGACGGAAGAACGAGATGTCGCCTGCTGTTGCAATCTCGCGCGCGATCTCCCTGACGCAATGATACTTCGGACGTGACGTGAAGTCGTGAATGCCGATGATCGCATTCGGATTACAGTGCAACACGATCTGCGCGAAGCAGGCGACCCTGAAGCGGCCGTCGACGAAATAGAGATCGGCGGCGGTGCTTTCCGGCATTTTCCAGATGGCCGAGTGATAGTCCGGCCAGCGCTTTTTCGTGGAGGCATCGGTAGGAAAGCCCCATTCCCCGATCGGGCCGATATCGACAAAGATCAGCTCCGGCTGTGTCTGGTTCGGAGCGCATGCGGTCCTGACCTGGTCGAGCCACTCCCGGGACGAGTCGACGGAAAGGATCGAGCTCTGGACGTGCCTTGATGCGACGACCGTGCTTCCGCCGGTTCCGAACTCCACATAGATGCGGCTGTTTCTGACGAATGACAGGAACAGGGCCGCTTCGTCCGACGACATTCTCGGCAGCAATTGCTGTGTCCTGTCCGTTGCGGCCATGGGAGAGGCAAGCAAGGCGTCATTTCCTGAATTGTTCGTTCTAGGCTCTACCGATGCTCTCATACCTGAACCCCGCTGACCGCACGTCTTCCGGCCTGTAGATGTTTCGCAGATCCACGATAACAGGCGTGGCCATGTCTGTTCGGATCCGCTCGAGGTCCAGCGCGCGGAACTGTCGCCACTCGGTCACGATCACCAGCGCGTCGGCGCCGCGGGCGCAGGCGTAAGGATCGTCGCAAAACTCAATATCGGAGAGTTCCTTCTTCGCCTGCTCCATGCCGACGGGATCGTGTGCTCTCACCTTGGCGCCGAAATCGAGCAGGCCGGCAATCAGTGCGATCGACGGCGCTTCACGCATGTCATCGGTGTCGGGTTTGAAGGTCAGGCCGAGCACGGCGATGGTCTTGCCGCGAATGTCGTTGTCCAGCGCGCCAGAGACCTTTCGCGACATGGTGCGCTTGCGGATCTCGTTCACGGTCAGGGTCGCCTCGACGACGCGGAGCTGCACGCCATAGTCGAGCGCGGTCTTCGACAGCGCGCGGGTGTCCTTTGGAAAGCAGGAGCCGCCATAGCCTGGACCGGCATGAAGAAACTTGGCGCCGATGCGATTGTCGAGCCCGATGCCGCGCGCGACGTCCTGCACGTTGGCGCCGACGCGTTCCGCGAGATCCGCGATCTCGTTGATGAAGGTGATCTTGGTCGCGAGAAAGGCGTTGGCCGCGTACTTGATCAGTTCGGCGGTGCGTCGGCTGGTATAGAGGATGGGTGCCTGGTTGAGATAGAGGGGACGGTAGATCTGACCCATCACTTTCTTCGCGCGCTCGTCATCGGTTCCGACCACGATGCGATCCGGATGCTGAAAGTCGCGGATCGCAGCGCCCTCCCGCAGGAATTCGGGGTTTGCAACAACGGCGAAGTCGGCTTCCGGATTAGTCTCTTTAATGATTCGCTCCACCTCGTCGCCGGTTCCGACGGGAACCGTCGATTTGGTGACGATGAGGGTGAAGCCCTCCAGCAAACCAGCGATCTCGCGAGCCGCGGCATGCACGTAGCTCAGATCGGCGTGACCGTCGCCGCGGCGTGACGGCGTTCCGACCGCGATGAATACGGCGTCGGCTTCGCCGATGTCGGAGAGATCCACTCCGAATCTCAACCGGCCAGAATTGACGCCGGACTCGACGAGTTTGTCGAGATCGGGTTCGAAAATCGGGATCCTGTATTGATTGAGTGCCGCGATCTTCTCGCAATCCTTGTCGACGCATGTCACGTCATGTCCGAAATCAGCAAAGCAGGCTGCCGACACCAGGCCGACATAGCCGGCGCCGATCATCACGATGCGCATGTATTACAGATCCTGGTTTCCGATCACGGGATAAACTCTCGAGCGATGTGTCGACAGGCTATTGCCTCAGTCCCACGCGCCTGGCCGCGTAGCCTCTCGCCAGGATCGCCTGCCACCACGGCTGCTCGTCGACATACCACCGGACGGTTTTCTCGATGCCGCTCTCGAAATCCTCTTTCGCCCGCCAGCCCAGCTCGCGTTCGAGCTTGGACGCGTCGATGGCGTAGCGTCGATCGTGACCGGGACGGTCAGTGACGAAGGTGATGAGATCGCGATGCCGGTTGGTCGTGTTCGGGGCGATCTCGTCGAGCAGATCACAGATGCTCTCGACCACATGCAGGTTTGTTCGCTCGTTACGCCCGCCGACATTGTAGGTGTGACCAACAGCGCCGTGTTCCAGAACCAGCGACAGCGCTCTTGCGTGATCATCGACATAGAGCCAGTCCCGGATATTCCTGCCGTCGCCATAGACAGGCAGCGGCTCGCACGCGAGACCCTTGATGATCATGTGGGGGATCAGCTTTTCCGGAAAGTGATAGGGCCCGTAGTTGTTCGAGCAATTGGTGATCAGCGTCGGCAGCTCATAGGTTTCGCGCCAGGCGCGAACCAGATGGTCGGAGGATGCCTTGCTCGCCGAATAAGGCGAGTTTGGCGCGTAGGCGGTGGCCTCGGTGAAATAACCGCTATCGCCGAGCGAACCGAAGACCTCGTCGGTCGAGACGTGCAGGAAGCGGAACTTCTCCCGCTTCTCGGGCGAGAGCGAGCGCCAGTGACGCAAGGTTTCCTGCAGCAGAGTGAAGGTGCCGACAATGTTGGTCTGGATAAATTCACCGGGGCCGTCGATGGAGCGGTCGACATGACTCTCGGCGGCGAGGTTCATGACGGCGTCCGGCCGATATTTCTCGAACAGATGGCGCAGCCCGGCGCTGTCGCAGATGCACTGCTTTTCGAAGGCATAGTTCAGGTTTTCGTTCGTGCCGGGTAATGAATCGAGGTTCGCCGCGTAGGTGCATTTGTCGATGTTGACCACGCGAGCGTGAGTATCGTGCAAGAGGTGACGAACCACCGCCGAGCCGATGAATCCCGCGCCGCCTGTGACGAAAATGGTCGAAGCCTTGAAGCGCATAACAGGTCGCCTCCCGCGAATGAAATCAACACTGGTATGAATGGGCAACGGATCTCAGATACTCGCCGTAGCTGCTTTTCCCGTTCCTCGCGGCGGCTTTCTCAAAGGCCTGAAGCGAGATGTAGCCTTGCCGCAGGGCGATTTCCTCGGGGCAGGCGATGCGCAAGCCCTGGCGCTGCTCCAGGATCTGGACGAAGTGGCTGGCCTCGACCAGCGAGGAATGCGTCCCGGTGTCCAGCCAGGCGAAGCCGCGCCCGAGCACTTCGACATAGAGGTCGCCGCGCTCGAGATAGGCGTTGTTGACGTCCGTGATCTCGATCTCGCCGCGTGCCGACGGCTTGACACCCGCCGCGATCTCGACAACATCGTTGTCGTAAAAGTACAGCCCGGTCACGGCAATGTTGGATTTTGGTTGCCTCGGCTTCTCTTCGATCGAGCGCGCGCGCCCGGTATCGTCGAGTTCAACGACCCCGTACTGCTCAGGGGTGTTCACGACATAGCCGAAGACGGTGGCTCCCTTGTTGCGGGAGGATGCGGATGATAACAGTTGAGGCAATCCGTGACCGTAGAAAATGTTATCGCCTAACACGAGGGCGACGGCGTCGGAGCCGATAAAATCGCGGCCGACGATGAAGGCGTCCGCCAGCCCGCGCGGGGATTCCTGCGTCGCATAGGCAAAGCGCATGCCGATTTCACTGCCGTCGCCGAGCAGCCGGTGAAACAGCGGCTCGTCCTGCGGTGTCGAAATAATCATGATTTCCCGGATGCCGCCCAGCATCAGCGTCGACAGCGGATAATAAATCATCGGCTTGTCGAAGACGGGCAGGAGTTGCTTGGAAACGACTGTCGTCACCGGGTAAAGGCGGGAACCCGTCCCCCCCGCAAGAATGATGCCCTTCATGGCCCCTCTCATCTATCGCAGACAACATAACATATAGTGTTAAGCGTGCAAGTTTGTTATCAATGAGAAGGCGTCATGAGTTAACAAATGCAAAGAAACTGAAAATGAATGTTATTCAAACCGAAGTTCCCGAGGTCGTCATCTTCGAACCCCGGCTGTTCGGAGACCAGCGCGGCTTTTTTCTCGAGACGTATCAGTTTCCCCGTTACGCCGAGCACGGCGTCACGCGACCGTTCGTTCAGGACAACCTCTCCCGCTCCGCGCGGGGCGTGCTGCGCGGGTTGCACCTGCAAAACCCATCTCCGCAAGGGAAGCTGGTCACGGTGCTGCGCGGTAAGGTTCTGGATGTCGCGGTCGACGTGCGCGCCGGCAGTCCGAATTTCGGCCGTCACGTCGCTGTTGAGTTGAGCGAAGAGAATAGGCGGCAGCTCTGGGTCCCCCGCGGCTTCGCGCACGGCTTTGTCGTTCTCTCCGAGACGGCCGATTTCTTCTACAAATGCGACGACCTCTACAGTCCGAAGAACGAACTCTCGATTCGCTGGAATGACCCTACGATCGGTATCGACTGGGGCGTGGAGACGCCGTCCTTGTCCGCCAAGGACGCGGACGCTCCGCTGCTGGCGGACGTAAAGAACTTTCCAATCCATGGGCAGGTGTGATGGCAAGTCTGATGCGGATACTGTTGACGGGTAGTAGCGGTCAGGTCGGCGGAGCGCTGCGTCCGCTGCTGAAGGAAGGCGGCATGGTCATCGCGCCGTCGCGCAGCGCGTTCGACCTGTCGAATCCCGAAACGCTCGCCGGGGCGCTCGACCGATTCAAACCCGATCTCATCATCAATCCCGCGGCCTATACCGCGGTGGATCGCGCGGAAGACGAGCGTGAACTCGCTTTCCTCGTCAACGCCAAAGCACCCGCTGCGATCGCGGAATGGTCGGCACGGCATCGTGTGCCGTTGATTCATTTCTCCACCGACTACGTCTTCGATGGCTCTGGCGACAAGCCGTGGCGTGAGGACAGTCCCACGGGTCCTCTCTCGGTCTATGGCGCCAGCAAGCTCGCCGGCGATCTCGCCATCGAGGCGGCCGGCGGGCCGCATCTGATCGCGCGCACCTCGTGGGTCTATGCCGCGAGCGGAGCCAATTTCCTGCGCACGATCGCGCGGCTGGCCGGCGAACGCAAGGAGTTGCGCATTGTCGCCGATCAGACAGGCGCTCCGACCACGGCAAACACGATCGCCGATGCCGTGTCTCGCATCGTGCTCTCGAATGCATCGGATTTGAGCGCGTTGTTCGCGCGCAGCGGCGGCGTGGTCAATCTCGCCTGTGCGGGCGAAACCAGTTGGCACGGCTTCGCCACCGCCATTGTCGGCGGATTGAAGTCGCGCGGTGCGGGACTGTCTGTGGAGACGATCATCCCGATCGCGACGGCGGATTTTCCGACCAGGGCAAGGCGGCCTGGCAATTCCAGGCTCGACCTGTCGCAACTCCGAGAACGTTTCGGATTAACTCCGCCAACGTGGCAGGACGCGCTGTCGACGGAACTTGATCGCCTCGTCACCGGGCAGGACGAACAGGCGGTCCCCGCAATGCGAGCATGATCTCGAGACGACGCTGCGCTGTAGCGTTTTCGAGCGAAGCGGATACCGGTTCGCGTGAAGAAAACGCATCAAAATCCCAACGGCAGATCGTGCGCGACCGGCGGATGATTGTATCGGGGAGCTCGTCGCCCCGGTGGCCATGCCAGGCCCCTATACGGCACACCGTCGCGTGACAATTGCGGATTGTAAGCCGGATCTTCATTCAGAAATTCGCCCCAGCGCGCGCGCAGCAGATTGAGTTCGTGTTCGAACCGGCCCCGCCGGTCGGCACGGTTGTCGCTCCCCCGGCTGGCGGACTCGGCATGGACCAGTTTCGCGTGCGGTGTCAGGACGATGCGCTTGCCGGCCTCGCGCAGGCGCAGGCAATAGTCGACATCATTGAGCGCCACCGCGAAGCGGGCTTCGTCCATTCCCCCGACGGCGAGATAGTCGCTTCGCCTTGTCGCAAGGCACGCCGCGGTCACCGCGCTGCATTCGTGCGCCACGAGGAGTTGATCGAGAAAACCCGGATCACCGCTGAGCCGGTCCGTGAAGGCATGCGCGACCGAAAAGTTTATACCCAGCACCACGCCACCGTGCTGAACGACGCCGCCCGGCCAGGTCAGGAGCGCGCCGACCGCACCGACGTCCGGCTCGCCCAGGCGAGTCAGCATCTCCTCGAGCCAGTCGTCGGAGCTTGCTTCGATGTCGTTGTTGAGCAGGCACAGGATGTCGCTGTCGAGCGTCGCGGCGGCCTCGTTGTTGAGCCTTGCGAAATTGAATGGTCCCTCGACCCGCAACGTCCGGATGCCGCGCCGCGGCAGATCGGAAAGAAAGTCGATCGCCTGCGGATGCGCGCTGTCGTTGTCGACAACGAGGATATCGGCGTGGCAGCGTTCAACGGCTGGCAGGATGGTCTCCAGGCATCGTTGCAGAAGAGAAACGCGGTCGCGCGTCGGGATGATCACCGTCACGCGCTGCCGCGAAACCGGCCGCTTGATTCGAACCGCGGGAAAAAAATTGCCGGTCTCACGGGTCACGCTTGCATGAATTCCGCGAGCCCGCAGGTGCGACTGGCTGGCTGCGGACAGCAGCGCGCCGGCTGTCGTTCGATCGAGCCTCGGCATGGTCGCCAACGCGCCCGGCAGGTGCAGGATATCTGCCTGTCGAGGGCCGATCTGATCCAGCAGGCTGTTGAAAAGGCGGTAGAGGCTGTCCGGCCGTGCCGCCTCGATGGCCGCAAGCAATGCCTCACGCCGGACCGCGAACAGATGGACGCAATATCCCTGTTCCAGCAATCGCTCGTAATCGAACGCGGGAAAAGCCAGCGGCCAGATGCGACCATCGTCAGCGAGAAAGTCGAGGTCGCCATAGATCGCTAGCGCATCGGGATGAGAGTCGAATGCGGCCGCGATGCGCGCAAGCGCGGTTCGTTCGAGCGACACGCCCGCCATCGTCACCACGATGTGGCTTGTATCGGGTGCGGCGTCTTCAAGGAAGTCCAGCAGGGCGTCGCCGTCGATCGACAGCGGTTCACCGTCAATTGCGCCGGCGGTCCAGTTCTCGTGGCTTTGCGCTTCAAGGCTGGCGATCGTCTGTTGGGTGCCGGAGCTTCCAGCGATCACCACGGCCAGCCGAAGCGAACTTGGTTGAGGCTCCGGCAGCGGAAAGCGCTCGCGCCAGCCGGCATAGTCATGTAGCGGCAGCGAGGCCGGAATAAGCCTGTCGTAAAGCTCACCGCGCAACCGCTCGGCAGCATAGCCGCCGATGACGTCAATCATTCCGGCGAGGCCGTCGGGAAACGCCACGAAAGTGGCTGCCGCCGGAAGCCGGTCGCCATCCTCCTTTCGCAGCAGGATTCGATGGATTCGTCCGTCGGCGAGACGCTGCGGGACGTGGAAATCAAAGGCGCGGACGTTGCGGGAGACTCCTCCCTCGGCATCGCCGCCGATGTGGGTCCAGGCCGTGGCGCGGACCTGCGCGACGGATTCTCCGTCGACGATCGCTTCCAGCGTGACGATGGCCTCGCTGTCGATCCACCCGTGAAAGTGCAGGCCGCCCAGCCAGCGCAGTTTGCAGGTCGGGCGAAGATCGGATCGAGACGTTGTGTCATTCTCAAGGTCGATTGACTGACCGACGGGAGTTTCGAGATTGGCGAGGCGCGCGGAAAGATGGCGCGCGGCATCGAGCAGGTCGGTGTCAACGCTCACGGCAAAGCCGCAAGTGTTGCTTCGGTCCGGCTCAGCGCATTCCGGCGCGAACGCATCGGCGTGGACGGTCTTCAGGACTAGACCGTCAAGCAGGATGTCGATCGTGAAGCGACGTTCCGGCGCTTCCGGATCGAAGACGAAACCGGATACGGTGCCGTCGGCACCAAGCGCGAGCCGGCTCACCAGCCTCGGCTGGGCGATCTCTGCCTTGCGGGACCGGATGACATGCGTCATGTTCAGGGTAGTCCGGCCCACGCGATAACGGCATCGATGAATTCTTCCTCGTCCGTGTCTGACGGGATGGCAAGATCAGCCTTTCGCGGTTTGACCGACCCGGCTGACCAGTCGCGGTATGCGACGGGTATCGAGGCTCGTCTCGCGGCCTCGATCAAAGGATGACCGAATGCCGGCTCATCGAAATCCGTCAGCAGCCAGCCAGGGTTATGCGGGGCCAGCACATCGCCGATCTCGTCGGCCGCGACCTTGCCGGTCACGAAAATATTCTCGCAGGACATCAGACGGTCATCGTCACAGGTCACGCCGGCAACGATGACCGATCTGGACGGTGCGCTCCGCCGCAAGCCATCCGCCAAGCGTCGCATCATGCGGAAGGATGCAGGCGATGGCGCGGACGGTACGATGGCGAGCGATCGGCGCGCGCGATGGACCGGCTTCAGGGTCAGCGGACGGGTCGGCCAGTTCTGAAGGATGATTTTGCGTCCGGGCCAGCGAGCCTTCGCAAACGCCTGGGCGATCCTGCCGGGAGCAAAAAGCGGGACCTCGCCGGGAAGCGAAGTGATCGCTTCGCTCAAAGTCCCGGTCGTGAGCCACGGATGGACCGGAAGACCAAGTTGCCGGATCAGATCGATAAGCCGGGGTAACGGGCTCGGTTCGAAAACCTCGACGCGCTCGGGGTGCAGCCGTGTGATGACGCCTGCCGCCTCGGTGATGCCGGTCTCGGTGTCCAGCTTCAACTGAACGGCTTGGGGGCTGCTTCCATCCGCGGCACGGACATGAATGACATCTCGCTCACGCGACAGGAGAATGGCGCGCTCGCCGCGCTGGCGGAGTTGGCGAACCCGCTCCTCGGCAACGGCGAACTTCCGCCGATGGCCGAGAATCAGCACCGAAGGCTGGCGGGGCCATGTCAGCGCCCGGTCGAGCCTCGCACGCGCCGGCCGCAGCGGATCCGCGATTTCGAACGCGCGGCATTCCCGCCGGTAGTCGGGAAATCGCTGGTCCAGCACCTCAAGATTGCGAAGCACCAAACGTCGCTTCTCGTGCTGGAACGATTTCGAGCCGTGATGCCCGACATAGACCGACGGTGCGCAGACGTTGCGAAAACCCTTGTCGCGCGCGCGCAGGCAGAGATCGACGTCCTCAAGATAGCCTCGTTCGAAGTGCTCCGATAGCGCGCCAATGGCCTTAAGACAGCCGCGGGTGACATAGAGGCAGAAGCCGATGCCGCTGGGCACGTCGGTGACATCACCGGCATTGGCGATGCTCGCGATCCCGTCGATTTCGAGAACACCGTCATAGCTCTGCATCGGATTGAGCCTGTTAGGCACGGGAAACGAAAACATGTCGCCGTTGTTCGACAGGGGAGTGACTGTGCCGATATCCGGCGCGGAATGCGCCACGTCCGCCAGTCTTTCAACGAAGCCTGGCGGCACGATGGTGTCCGAATTGAGCAGCACGACGTCGCCCGCCGGCACGTTCTCCAGCGCACGATTGATCGCGCCGACGAAGCCGAGATTGTTCTCGTTCGCGAGGAGATCGATTGCGCCACGGGCCGCAAGCTCGCCGAGATGACGCCGCAGCTCAGGCTCAGGGCTGGCGTCGTCGATGGCCATGATGCGAAAGGCGCGCTTGCCGGCCGCACGCGATGCGCGCGCCTTGATGAGACTGTCAAAGCAGTCCAGCGTTGCCGCCACGTCCCGGTATACCGGAACGATAACAGTGGGTGGCAAGGTGTCGGGCTGTGGCGCGGTTGAGCGGCGCGACCGGTTTGACGAAGCAGGTGGAGACGACAGGTTGGGCGCCAGCCGCCGGACTCGGAAGACCTCGCCGTCGCATGTCAGCGTCAGCGTCTGGGGCGCTCGCGACGCCGGTCGCCGAGCCAGGAAGGCTGCCGCCTGAACGTCGATGCTGGCCAAAGGGTGAAACGGATCCGGTTCGATCCGGCTGATCAGCGCGCTGTTCTCAACTCCAACGCTCACTTCGACGGCGTTTGCCAAAGTCCATGCGATCCAGCCCGTCACGTGATCGTCAAATACCGAACAGGCGGCCCAATGCCGATGCCCCGCCCTTCGGAGTTCCTCGATGGCGAGGCGCAGGACCGCGGGATTGTTGTCGCGAGCGATCAGGCTGATGGCGGCGGTACGCCGTCGAGCGCCAGTGGCGGACCAGGCGAGCATTCTGCGATTGGCGGCAAGATCGGATGGGTCGACGAGAAGCGCCTGGGCCAAATCAGCCATGGCCGCTTCCTTGCGTTCGAGCTTCCAGTTCGCTTCCGCGCGGAGGACGAAACAATGGGCAGCCGATGACGGATCGATCCGGCAATGCCGGTCCGCGTATTTGAACGCCGCGAGGTAGTCCCTGGAGTTCAGCGCCTGCGCGGCCATGCGCTCAAGCATGACACGGGTAGAACGTTCAGCGCGTTCCTGATTGTCAGTGACGGGGCCGAGAACCATCTGCTGGCGTCCTGACCCGTGACGGCTGGCCGGGCTTCAAATCCGCCGTTGCTTCAGGCGGCAACCCGAAAAACCGCCGCGGACTTTTATCGGGCGGCGCCGATCTGGCGCTGCTGGCTACGGAAGACCCGCACCCGTGGTGAGCCACCGGAAGGTTTGCGCGACGGTGGTGGTGCAGGCGTCGCAGCTACCTCCGCGGTCGCGTTACGCTCGATGCCGATGCGAATGCCGACCAGCGGCTCGCGATTGGTCGGGCCCGACAAAACCACGCGCCTGCCGACTGCGCGGAGGGTAGGCGCGTTCAGGAAACCTGCCTCGGCCACGAACCGCAACTCATCCGTGCCGCTCATTTCGAGAACCACACCGGTCAGGGGCAGGGCTCGGCCGCGGGTGCCGGCATAAGCGCCAAGCGGCACCATCCGGCCGCTGCCGGTCTGGCCGTTGGCGAGCTGGACCGCGTAACGGATATCGACGCTCAAGGGCTTGTCGGGCCATTCCAGCGCCACGCCCTCCACGCGGGACGGCGCGGCCGGGCCCGCGATCCACGCATTGGGGCCAACGACAATGTCGCCGCGGCCTGCGACGTGACCGAGCACCTTCAGGCCTTCCGTTGCAACATGCGGCCCCATGCCGCTGTCTGAATCCGTCGCGGAGGGAATTCCGCCGGCCTGGATCTGTTCGACGCGCACGATGGCGGAGCGCGATCCCCCAGGTTTCGTTGGCTGGACCTGAACTTGCAAAGTCGCGGGCATGTTAACCCGCACCACCAGTCCGGAATTGGGCTTGTACAATGTCGGCTCGGTCGCATCCGGATGCAGGATGATCTCCATGTGGCGCTCATGCCCCTTCGCCGGCGCGACGATCACGCGCGGCGGCGAGACGGAGTCTTCGGCGCTCTTGTAATTGATGAAGAAAAGTCCGCGGTCGAGACTCAGCGCCCTCTGTTGCTCAGCCTCATTCATCTTCCCCCGAAACAGATCCACCGGCCGCCTCCCTCAGTCGCGTCAATCCACCACCACCATCGCCTGCCTTGAACAATCCGCTAATCCTGAAGTAGCGGACGGAGAGTCAAAAACCCGACACAATCCATACTCAAGTTACCGGTCCCGCGATCGCCCGCCTCGACTTAAGAAAACAAAAGAGGGCGGGCGACATCAAATACTCTCATGGCATCGATGCGGCCTGCTCTCATGTCAGCCATGGCGAAACACCTGGCTCCGGAAACGCACCGGCGAGAGGTCAGACCAGCAGGATGGTCGATTTCGCAGGTGAAAGAGATCGTCTGATGTCTTCTGCCTCCACGCTCAGCGAGGCGGCCATCTTGCGCAATCGATCGTTCTCGTCTTTCAGCAGCGTGATGGAATCCGCAATGCTGTCGGCGGAATCCGGAGCATCCTCGATGTCGCTCAAATCCGCGTGCTGGATCTGCGGAAGATAATCGGAAGGATGCTGTGTAAATTTGAGCCTCATCGCGAACGCCCCGCGCTAGCCATTCCTAGCCATACCATTCCTAGCCATACTTATGAGTAAGTCGGCGACTTCGGAATTCATGTCCACCTGCTGTCGACTATTCGACGACTTTTAGGGCAGGAAGATGTCAGACGGAAGCGAAAGCTGAATGAACAGGCGTCGAGTTATTTGGAACCTGTCAACGCGCGCACATTTAGACGAGATTGTCTTTGAATGCACCGGCGAGGAAAGCTTTTACTAAATAAAGACGCGCGTGCTTTCATCGCGATCAATCAGAGGTCAACATGCCGATGAAGATTTTATTCGTTCATAATAACTTCCCGGCGCAGTATCGTCATCTCGCGGCCGCGTTGGCGAATGAGCCAGGCTTTGAACTTGCCGCGATCGGTGCATCTCACGCGCATCCGATGCCTTCGGTCAAGTTGATTAAATATGCTCTGCCTGACTCTGACCTTTCCGGGACGCATCCGTTCGCCAGACGCTTCGACAGTGAGTGCCGTCGCGCCGAGCAGGTGCTCTACAGTCTTTCAACGCTGGCGACATCAGGATTCGCGCCGGATGTCATCCTCGCTCATCCCGGATGGGGTGAAACACTGCCGCTGCGCACCATGTTTCCCAAGGCGCGGCAATTGGTCTATTGCGAGTTCTTCTACGGCGCCGAAGACCGTGACATCGGCTTCGATCCGGAGTTTCCGATCTCGGGCCTCGACGGCCATATCGGGTTGCAGTTGAAGAACGCGACGACGTTGCTCGCTCTAGCTGACTGTGATGTCGGAATTTCGCCGACAAATTGGCAGCGATCGACTTTTCCAAGGCACTATCAAAGCAAGATCGAGGTCATTCATGAAGGAGTTGACACATCGCGCGTGCGGCCCGACGCGCAGGCGCGCCTGACGCTTCCGAACGGCCGCGAGGTCAGCCGTTCGGATGAGATTGTGACATTTGTCGTGCGCAATCTCGAACCGCTCAGGGGCTATCACATCTTCATGCGCGCGCTCCCGGAAATATTGAGGCGTCGGCCCAACGCGCAGATTGTTATTATCGGCAGGGATGGATTGTCCTATGGCATTCCGCCGCCGCCGGGCAGCACCTGGAAGTCAATCTTCCTGCAGGAGGTGCGTGACCGGCTGGACATGTCACGCGTTCACTTTCTGGGCGGCGTTCCGTACAACACCTTTCTCGCCGGCCTTCAGGTATCATCAGCGCATGTCTATCTGACGTATCCCTTCGTGCTGTCATGGTCATCGCTGGAAGCAATGAGCGCCGGCTGTCTGGTGATAGGGTCGGACACGCCGCCGGTGCGTGAGATCATCAGCTCCGGAGACAACGGTCTTCTGGTTCCCTTTTTCGCTGTCGATGAATTGGCCGAGCGGGTCGTTGAAGCGCTTCAGGAGCCGGATCGTTTTTCCGCCATCAAGGAGGCTGCGCGGCAGTTCGTCATCGAGCATTTCGACGCGAAGCGGGTATGCCTGCCGCGAATGCGTCAGCTTCTGGATTTCAAGCCATCCCCGCCATCAGCCGCCGCCCGGCGAAAAGTCTGGAGCGGACGCGCGGCGTCGGAATGGCCTCAAGCCACGCGCCGCTCCCGCAAAGTCATATCGTCGCCAGAGATGGAGGCGTCAGGCGAGGGCGGCTCCGGCCGGACGTGCTGAGATGATGAATGATTGAAAGAAGCGTCTTTTGAGGGGCGTTCTGGCGATGCGGCATTCTTACTCAAGACCGGATCGATGAGACGTCTTCTCTCGATTACGCGTTTACGTTGTGGTCAGGCTCGTCTGAAATGAACGTGAAATCATCGATCGTGAATGCCGCGCCAGAGAAGTCGTCGTCGCTGAAATAAGCGCTGCGTGAAATCAGGACAGGAATTCCGGCGGCCGATGCCGAAGCCAGGCCGTTGCCGGAATCTTCGATAGCGAGGCACTGCGATCCCGGCAGATTCAGTTCGGAGAGAACCTTGAGATAGACGTCCGGCGCGGGCTTCTTGTTTCGCACCTCGTCCCCGGCGACAACGGCAACAAACCGCTGTGCCCAGTCCTTGCCCAACGCGACCGTAAGCAGCGCATCGATATTGGCGCGCGAGGTGGTGGTCGCGATCGCCAAAGACTGCCCGCGCTTTCGCGCCGCGGCCAGCAGGGCATGAACGCCCGGCCGAAGCGAGCAGCCGCCATTGGTGATCAATTCGGCGTATAACTTGGTTTTGGCTCGATGCAGTTCGGCGACCTCGGGATCCGACAGTTGCGGTGACGCGCCATTTCGCGAAACGTCGAATGCGCGGATGCGCTCCTTTCCGCCGGTCACACGCAGCAATTCCTTGTAGAGAGCGCGGTCCCAGCGCCAATCAAGGCCAGCTTCGGCGAATGCGGTATTGAAGGCCTCACGATGAGCCTCCTCCGTTTCGGCGAGCGTTCCGTCGACATCGAAGATCAAGGCGCGCGCCTGAACGATCGAGGCTCTTACGTCATCAAGCGATTTGGCAGATGCTTCGCTCATTTCAGTTCACCGGCGGGCAGATCGTAATAAAGGATGCGATCGATATGTTATGCCCGCGACCATCGCCGCGGACCCGTGCAGGCAGCGAAACATCGGCGCCTGATACTTACGCCACCATTTCCCTGGTCTTCTCGGCGCGTTTGCGCTCGTTGGGGTCGAGATGCTTCTTGCGCAGACGTATCGACTTCGGCGTGACTTCGACCAGTTCGTCATCCTCGATATAGGCCAGCGCCTTTTCGAGGGTCATCTTGATCGGCGGCGTCAGCCGCACCGCCTCGTCCTTCGACGTGGTGCGGATGTTGGTGAGCTGCTTGCCCTTCAGCACGTTGATTTCAAGGTCGTTGTCGCGCGTGTGCTCCCCGACGATCATGCCGCGATAGACTCTCCAGCCCGGCTCGATCATCATCGGGCCGCGATCCTCCAGCTTGAACATCGCGTAGGCCACGGCCTCGCCCTGTTCATTGGAGATCAGCACCCCGTTGCGCCGGCCTTGAATGTCGCCCTTGTAGGGCGCGTAGCCGTGGAACAGGCGGTTCATGATCGCGGTCCCGCGGGTGTCGGTCAGAAGCTCGCCCTGATAGCCGATCAGGCCGCGGGTCGGCGCGTGGAAAACCAGCCGCAGCCGGTTGCCGCCCGATGGCTTCATTTCCATCATCTCGGCTTTGCGTTCGCTCATCTTCTGCACGACGACGCCGGAGTGCTCCTCGTCGACGTCGATCATGACCTCCTCGATTGGCTCCTGCCAGTCGCCGCTGGTCTCGTCCTTTTTCAGGACCACGCGCGGCCGCGATACCGAGAGTTCGAATCCCTCGCG
This sequence comes from Nitrobacter winogradskyi Nb-255, assembly GCF_000012725.1. Classification (NCBI taxonomy): domain Bacteria; kingdom Pseudomonadati; phylum Pseudomonadota; class Alphaproteobacteria; order Hyphomicrobiales; family Nitrobacteraceae; genus Nitrobacter; species Nitrobacter winogradskyi. The sequence continues at coordinate 623,548 of NC_007406.1, forward strand.
CCGCATGGTCTCGATCAGGATCGCGAGCTGTAATTCGCCGCGGCCGGAGACCTCCATCGAATCCTTGTCCGCGGCCTCCGTCACGCGTAGCGCGACATTGCCTTCAGATTCGCGCAGCAATCGGTCCCGGATCATGCGGCTCGTCACCTTGCTGCCCTCGGTACCGGCCAGCGGCGAATTATTGACCATGAAGGTCATGGAGACCGTCGGCGGATCGATCGGCTGCGCCGGAAGCGGCTCCTCCACGGCGGGATCGCAGAAGGTGTCGGCCACGGTTCCCTTGGTCAACCCCGCGATGGCGACGATGTCGCCGGCCGTCGCCTCCTCGAGCGGCGTGCGCTCAAGGCCGCGGAAGGCGAGGATTTTGGAGATTCGGCCTTGCTCGATCAGCTTTCCGTCCCGCGCCAGAACCTTGACGCTTTGGTTCGGTTTGATCATGCCGGAGGAGATTCGGCCGGTGATGACGCGGCCCAGATACGGATTGGCCTCGATGATCGTCCCGATCATGCGGAACGGTCCGTCCTCCACCTGGGGCGGCGGAACATGCCGGACGATCAGGTCGAACAGCGGCTGCATTCCGGCATCCTGGGAGCCTTCCGGGCTATCCGCCATCCAGCCCTGCTTGGCCGAACCGTAGAGGATCGGAAAGTCGAGCTGTTCGTCGCTGGCGTCGAGCGCCGCGAACAGGTCGAACACCTCGTTGATGACCTCGGTCGGCCGGGCGTCCGGGCGATCCACCTTGTTGATGACGACGATCGGCTTCAGTCCGACCTTCAGCGCCTTGGAAACCACGAACTTGGTCTGCGGCAGCGGACCTTCGGCGGCATCCACCAGCACCAGCGCGCCATCCACCATGTTGAGGATGCGCTCGACTTCACCGCCGAAATCCGCGTGGCCGGGGGTATCGACGATGTTGATGCGGATGTCGTTCCATTGCACCGATGCGGCCTTGGCGAGAATGGTGATGCCGCGCTCGCGTTCCAGGTCATTGGAATCCATGGCGCGCTCGACCACGCGCTGATTGTCACGGTAGGTGCCGGACTGCTGCAGCAGGCGATCCACCAGGGTGGTCTTGCCATGGTCGACGTGGGCGATGATCGCGACGTTACGGAGGTTCATGGGTTGATTCTTCTTCATCGGAAAAACCGCGCATGGCCCGGATTTGGGGCTGCGGTCTTGAATTAACGGGGATTTTCAAGGTTACGAGAAGGGCGCGGCGTGGTCGATGCACGCGGCAAAAGCGGTCAGGGATTCTTCGCTTCCGGCCAGGTCATTGCCACTTCTTGATCCGAGATGGCACTTCTTGTCTGAAGTGTCACTATCTTGTCTGAAATGCCGAATCAGGTGCGAACAGCCGCAATGCGGCTCCGGCGTTTTCGCTGCGACCCTATATAGCCGGAAATCGTCAAAAAACAATGCGTCGATTGCCGTTTGGCGAACTCATTTTGCGCAATGGCGGGAACTACTTTGCAGGTTGCGCCGCGTCGGTCGGGTAAACGCCACGCAAAACCTCTTCGAAATGACCTTTCACGGCCTCGTTGCAGAGGCAGGCGCGACTGGCCAAGGCCTCCCGGTTGCATACTACAATGGCGCCTCGCCGGGTCGCCAGTACGCCTTCCGCCTTGAAGGTCTGGATCACGCGGCTGGCATAGCTGCGTCCGACACCGAGCATCGTCGACAACTGCTCATGGGTCAGTGGCACGAGTTCGCTGCCGGTGCGCTCCATCGCCGAAAGGATCCACTTGGCCGTGCGCTGCTCGATCGAATGGATGGCGTTGCAGGCAGTGGATTGAAAGACCTGCGCCAGCATGCAGTCGGCATAACGCGCGAAAAGGTTCTGCAGCGTGGATGATTTTGTTTTCGCGGATTCCAGTTTCGCGACCCGCAACCGCACGAACAGCCCGCCGACCTTGACCGTAATTCGTGTATAGGCGGGCAGATGGCCATGGCTGACGATGCCGCCGACCGCTCCCTCCCGTCCAACCAGAATGGTTTCGACATCGCGCCCGTCCTCGTTGGGGACGAGATAGGACACCAGGCTGGGTCCGCAGGGAAAGTGGACGGTTTCGACATCGTCTCCGGGATTGTAAAGCAGGTCGTCGCCTTCATTGCGGGCGACTTCAAGGCTGGACTTGATCAGCGCGAAATCCGCGTCGCTAAGCCGACGCAGAAGGTTGTTGTACGGTCGGCTCTGACGGTTCGTGTCCTGCTGTATGGCCATGCTGCGTCCCCCTATCAGAGTTCCATAACGCATGCGCCTGATATTTTATGTGCAGAAGTGAACAGACAGGGCGTCGTCGCCGTGGTTGGTTCCGCGCTTGAAACCGGATCATGTCTAGGGCTGTGTCCCTCGGACGATGCTTATGGAAGTTATGCATCCCCTTGTTCCCGATGGTCCGGCTTCGGCGCCAGCCGGCGTCCCTCGCGACCTGCTGATCGTTGAGGATGATGTCATTATCGCGATCGATCTCGAGCAGACTGTGGCGGAGCTTGGCGTGGCGTTGGCCAGGACCGCCTCGAACGTGGCGCAGGCGCTGGCCATGATTGCAGAGCGCGCTCCGGATTTCGCTCTCCTCGATGTCGCTCTTTCTGAGGAGAACAGTTTTGCGATCGCCAGACTGCTGGCGACGTTGAAGATCCCGTTTGCTTTCGTGACCGGCTATAGCGGCGACACGTCCTTCCCGACGGAATATTCGGATCGGCCCAGACTTTCGAAACCGTTTTCGCGCGATGAGTTGTTCGCGACCTTGTTGAACTGGCGAAGCGGTGTTGCAAGATAAGTTGCGCCCGCGCAACCTCAGGCGCAGGCATCAAGGATACACATCCCTGACCGCGCCATCACTCCGCATTTGCTGATATGGTCGCGCGGAACGATGAGGGATGGCGCATGGCCATGTCGGACGTGGAGAACGCGAAAGCGGAGCCGCTGGCGATCTGGACGATCGGCTTCAGACCGTTCTTCCTGATGGCCGGCATCTGGTCGGCGGTGGCGCTCGCCGGATGGATCGCCGTGCTCACGATCGGGCTCACGCTGCCAAGCCGCTTCGATCCGCTCACATGGCATATCCATGAAATGCTGTTCGGGTTCGTCCTGGCGGCGATTGCCGGTTTTCTGCTGACCGCGATTCCGAACTGGACCGGCCGCCCGCCGATCAGCGGCCGGCTGCTCGCCGCGCTCGTGATGTTATGGTTCGCGGGTCGCGTCACCTGTCTCGTTTCAGCGTGGTTCCCGCTCGGGCTGGCGGCCGCGATCGATCTGGCCTTCCCGTTCGTGCTTTGCGGAGTTGTCGCTCGCGAAATCATCGCGGGCCGCAACTGGCGCAACATGATCATGCCGATCCCTGTCGCCATGCTCGGCGTCGCCGATCTTCTTATGTATCTGGAGCTGTCTGGTTCTTCCCTGTCCGTGGGTCTTGGATGGCGTCTCGGACTGGCCGCGATCATCGTTCTGATCTCGGTCGTCGGCGGCCGGATCATCCCGAGTTTCACGCGCAACTGGCTCATCAGGCAGAATGCTTCCCGCCTTCCGCCCGCGCACGGCCACGTCGATAGCCTCGCGCTCGTGTCCCTCCTTGCCGGAATGATCGGATGGGCGCTCTTTCCTGAGCGCTGGCCTTTCGGCTGGTTGTTGCTTGTCGCCGCCGCGCTGAATCTCTGGCGGCTCGGGCGCTGGCGGGGCCCGGCCGTCGGCGCTGAACCGCTGTTGACTATTCTTCACGCCGGATACCTGTGGGTCATTATCGGTGCGGCATTGCTTGGCGCTTCGATGCTGGCCGATCATGTGCCTCAGGCCGCTGCGATCCACGCGCTGACCGCCGGTGCCATCGGCACGATGACGCTCGGCGTCATGACCCGCGTTTCGCTCGGCCACACCGGACGCGCCCTCACAGCGGATCGGATCACGGGCCTGATCTATCTGCTGGTGATCCTCGCCGCCATCGCGCGGGTCGCTGCCTGGGATGGCGGTTCGTCGGCGATGTTGATCGAGATATCAGCCGTGCTGTGGATCGGCAGCTTCGGCCTTTTCGTGTTGCGATACGGACCGATACTGCTGTCGCCCCGCGTGAAGTCGGTGGACATTCAGCCTCGCCGGTAACAATGCTTCCCGCGCTGCGAGTGCCCGCGCGGCGCACGCAACTCCGAATGTCCTCCAAACTAATGACTATCGGTTGATATTCAGTACCGCGCCCGTCGTGGCGTCGACGTCGACCTCCATATACCGGCCGGCCGCGTCGCGTCCGTCGATCTGCCACTCATAGCCGGCGAACTCCGCGTCTGAAACCGAGATCAGTCCGGCGTTGAGCGCAACGTCAAGGGCGTCGTGCATCGAGAGAAGGCTCCCGGAGTCATAGGCAACCGCCGGAGCGGCCGCGCCGAGGGAAATCGCGGCAGCGAGGGCCAGAATGTACTTTCGCATGTGGAAACTCCTTGTCCAGATCATCGAGCCGTTGCGCGTTCGCAGCGCAACATTGACTAGAACCGGCAGACTTCCGTTGCGTTCCCACTCCGCGCCGCGGCAAGTTCGCGGATGCTCGGGCCCCGTTGCAGGAACTACGGTTCGGATAAAGTTTCCGCCTTCTTATCGGCCGGCGGCGGATCGATCCGGCATTGCATGATGCAGTGCAGCCCGGTGCCGAGGAATGCGATCTCCGCCTTCCCGCCGAATCCCCGCAGGCCGGCATTCAGGAGTTGCGTTCCAAATCCCGGCTTGCCCTGCGCCGTAATCATCGGTCCGCCCGATTCGTCCCAGACGATTGAGAGCGTGCCGTTTGTTACGGTCCAGGAAACGTTGAGCAGGCCATGCGGGGTGGAGAACGCACCATATTTGGCGGCGTTGGTGGCGAGTTCGTGAAACATCAGCGCCAGACTCACCGCGAGCTTCGCCGGCAGAAAGAGGGAATCGCCGTTCAGCGTGAACCGGACATGGCCGTAGGGGCCAAGCTCTGACCGCAGCAGCTCGAGGATGTCACAGCCACGGTCGTCGGTGCGCGCGATCAGGTCATCGGTTGTCGCGAGTGCGTTGATGCAGCCGTCGATCTTGGTCCTGGCCTCCGGATAATTGTGAAGCGCCTGTTTGGTCACGGCGTGGACGGTGGCGAGCTTGTTCTTGAGACGGTGGCGAAGCTCCTCCACCACAAGTTCGCGATAGTGCTGCTCCTTCTCGAGTTCGGTCGTAAGTTCGCGGTGATGCACGACCAGCGAACGATGGCGCCGCACCCCGAGGATGATGAGCGCGGCGACGGTGAAATAGACCGCCATGAGTATCGCCGCGGCGACGGCTTGTGGCGCCTCGCCGAAATTCAGCATCAGCCCGAGAGCTGCGCCGCCAATCGCGGCGGCAATTCCAGCCCGCTCTCCGCCGAACGCGGCCGCGGCAAATACCCCGGGAAGATATGCGCCGTAGGGCACGTCCGCGTGCAGCAGCGAGATACCGAACCGGAAGGCGGTGGCGAGCATCAGGCAGACGGCTGCGAGTCCGAAACCCAAAGCCGCCGGCGGCTCGGACACGCCCCGCCATCCGCGCCGGAATTCCTCGATCCACCTGGCTTCGGTCCGCTTGGCCATCCGCCTCCCCCGCATGCCACGTCAGCGCCGCTCACCGGGCGGAGGAGGTGTTGCAGGCGGCCGAGCTTAAACGCCCGGCCCGGCTGCGTACAAGTTCTCTTCGCTGCGGATTGAAGCCGCTCGTCTCCAAAGCGTTTTCGAGCGAGCCGAAATCCGGTTCGCGTGAAGAAAACGCGTCAAAACATAATGATAGAGTCTTTCACGGTTTCCATGAGGTGGTGAAAGACTCCCACGGTTCGATGCTTTCGACACAAATTGATGTGGTCCGTTGTGCTTCACACCCATGGGGCAGGTGGCGGGTCTCTGCGGTTGGCGCGCTTTTTGCCGGGATATTGGATAGAATTCAGTATAACTTCCGCTGTCTTCCCTATAGATCGCTACGCGTCTCCATCACGTCAGGAAATTGGCTGGATTGCCATGGACATATCACATTTAGCCGAGCATCTCGGGACCGTCGGCGGCGTGGCCGCTTCGTTCTTCGTGGTCGCCACCTACACCATGCGGACCATGATCCCGCTCCGTGTCTTCGGCATGCTGGCCAATCTCATGCTGATGATCACGGCGCTTCCGCTTCACAATTTCCTGCAGTTCGGGCTTCATGCAGGATTGTTCTTCCTCAACGGATATCGCCTGCACCAGATGCTCCTGCTCGTGCGCGAAGTGAAGAAGTCCGTCAACGGCGATCTCTCGATGGACTGGCTGAAGCCTTTCATGACCAAGCGCAAGTGCGAGGCCGGCGAGATGCTGTTCTATAAGAACGAGAAGGCGGAGACGATGTTCTACATCGTCAGCGGCCGCTATCGTCTGGTCGAGTCCGGCATCGAACTGCCGATCGGGGCCCTCGTCGGGGAACTCGGCATGCTGTCGCCCAGCAACGAACGCACCCAGTCGCTGGAGTGCATCGAAAGCGGCACGGTGCTCAGCGTGAGCTATCGGCAGGTTGAGGAGCTTTACGTCCAGAATCCGGAGTTCGGCTTCTATTTCCTGCGGCTGGCCAGCGCGCGGCTGTTTCAGAACATCGGCAAGCTCGAAGATCGGCTCGCCGAAACCGCGGCGCCCCCGGCCATGAGTCCCAAGCTCGCATGAACTTCGGCAGAAGCAAAACCGCGGACGTACTTCCCGCCATCCGTTTGATGTTCGCCAAGGTTTCAGGCGAGAGCAACAATCCGATTCCGACGTTGCCGGCCGACATGCCTGAAAACGCAAGGCTCGTAGCGGTCGATGGCGTGAAACGCCTGATCGATTATCAGGGGCCGGGTTACGCCCAACTCTATGTCGACCGGCTTCGGCGCTTCATTGGTCGGCGCAATATCGACGATAAAGTGTTTGCCGACATCGCGCGGCTAATGGCCGCGCGTATGGCATACGACGATCCTCTCCGCATGGCGCAGCTCAAGCTTGCCGAAATCCGAAAAGGCCCGCATGTTTCCTCGATTGACGTTCGTAAATTGTATCTCGACGAGCTGACGTCGTTGCTGCCGAAAAGGGGAGCTGACCCGATGATCCGCGTGCTGGATTATCTGGGCTGGCGGCGCCTGCCGGTGACCATGCGGTTCAGCACCGCGAGCGGCTTCCGGCTGCGCTGTCTCCGGATCCTGGCCTCGCTCAGGCGATGGCGGCTGTCGTCTCTCCGATATGCCAATGAGCGTGTCTGGGTCGAGCGCTGGCTGCACATGATCGATCGCAGCCTGGCGAAACAGCCTGCCGCGGTCGCGGCGGTGGTTTCGACGGCCGAGATGGTGCAGGGATATGGTGCTGCTTATGCGCAGAATTTGCGGGACTGGAATCTGATCATCGATCACCTTGTTAAACCGACCTTCGACGGCGCGGTACTCTGTCCTGATCTCGGCGCCGCAATCGCCGAGGCGCGCGCGGCCGTGGAGCATGATCCTCGACAGGATTCGTTGAAGCGTGTCATCGCGGGACTAAGGGAGCGCACCGGGGCTGACGATCGGAGGGCCGATTGAGCGCCACGCACTCTGGCATGTCCTGGCTGGCATCTCCGGGCCGTGGGCTCGTCACTCTCGTAGCGTTTCAGATGAACAAGTTTATCCGCTTCAGGGAGGTGTCATAAAGATGAGGTGAATCGATCTCGCGGGCAGGAACGCTCGTGCAGTTTTCCTATAATGTCTTCGAGCGAAGCAAGTCCTCGGGCTTGACCCGAGGATGGAATCCGGTCGCGTGTAGAAACGCGTCAAATCGATACTATAAGGCCTCGCCTCTGATTCTGTCGGGAGCGAAAGACTCTCATTTAGATAGATTGTTTGAGCATGATCTGTTTCGAAAACCGGTTTCCACTTTTCGGAATCGTGCTCTAGATTAAGGGCGTTCGCGTGCTACTTCCTTCGTTATCGTCGTCGATCGCAGTGGGCCCGCTGGTTGGCTGGATGGTCGTGCTGACCGTCAAGCATGTGCTGGCCGATTTTGTATTGCAGAACTCCTGGATGGCCGTCGGCAAGGATCAAAGGACCGGCTGGGCCTTGCCGCTGCTCTCGCACTGCCTCGTGCATCTGGCGCTGGCGCTGGCGCTGATTCTCGTTATCGCGCCGCGCTTCTGGTTCATCGCCTTTATCGATTTCGCGATTCATCTCGTCGTGGATCGCGCCAAGGGTATCTGCGTTTCCGCCTTCGACGTGACGCAGGACCATCAGCACCCATGGTTCTGGACGCTGATCGGCGTCGATCAGACATTGCATCATCTCACCGGATTTGGCCTTGCGATCGTCATGGCGTTCAACGCGTGACTCGCAGTACGTAATTCAGTGGGCGGCGTCCGCCGGCGAATCAAGGCATGGTCTGCGGCTTGATTCGGAACCGGAATGCAAGCCCGCCCGGATCGACTTCGTGGGCGTGGTTAACTGCTCGTTAGGGAATTGCGTTGCATCCTCATGAGGTGAGGAGAGTTGCGCATGTCTAGCTCCGACGCTTTCGAGAACGACATATGCCCGATCAAGGATGATCTGTTGGGCGCCATGTATCGAGCCAGCGAGCATGGATTGCCTCAGCTGATTGCCAGCGTAGCTCCGGATGTACGAGCGATGCTGGCGCTGTTCTGCTACCGCCGGAGCCATTTGCACGCATTGGCTCTGGCGGTCGCGTCAAGCTGCACGGAGCGCGATCTGATCGTGCTCGGTGGCCGTGTTGGTTCCACGCTGTTCGCGCTGTCGCGCAACGCCCGGCAACCCCATGTTCGGTCGCCGCACGGCCAGCGCAAGCCGATCACATTATCAACCAGGCCGCTCAGCACCTATGTGCCGCTCGACGATCTGGCCGACGACGAAGAGCCTGCGCTGGTTTCGGCGTAGCGCGGGCCGGTCGGCAGCCTACTTCTTTTTCTCTTTGGTGATGACGCCCGGCAGCGTGAGCTTTCCGGAAGCGACCTTGTAGGTGCCGGTGACGCACAGTAGCGGCGCCTTGCCGGTTTCATTGACCTGCAAATGCGCGGCGACGGCATCGAAGTTGACATTTTCCGCGCCTTTCACCGGCACGGTGATGCGCACCGTCTTGCCCTTGAGGATCGGGCTCATGCCGGGACTGTCCAGGGCGAGCGGCAGGCCGGGCGCGGTCGCGGGCAACAGGTCCTGTCCCGGCGAGATGTCGAGCACCTTGAGGCCGCCGGCGCATGCCTTGTCGCTGGCCAGCACCACCCAGTGCGAATGCCAGTCGGCGCCATCGTTGGTCGGGTCGCCGTCACCATTTTCGTCGAACAGCGGCGTGTCGTCGAAATCCGGGTGCGCTGTGATGGCGAGCGCGAGAATGCCGGAGCCTTTCGCAAAGCCGACCGTCGCGGGATCGAGCTTGGTCGGCCAGACGTAGGCGTCCACCTTGGCGCCTGCGAGCTTGCCGACCTTTTGCGGCCTCAGCGAACCGGCGTCGCCGCTGACTTCCATGGCGAAGGTGGCAAGCCGTCCGTCCGTCGAGGCCGAGGCGCTGGTGACGTCGAACGCCGGCGGCACGGCCGCATCAGGCTTGGCGCGGATATCATGGGCGAGAGCGGAGGTCGCCAGCGCGCCTTGCAGCAGGATGATGGCCATGTTGGTCGAGAAATTGGGCATCCGTAGGCTCCTCGTTGTTAATATCGAGTCGATACTATATGGATGGAGGATGATCGTAGCTTCGTCAATAAAAAATAGCGAGTCGCTACTATGTTTTCACGGACGGCCCTAGAGGCGGCGTATTTGATCAGCCGTCTGGACCGGCTGGCGCGCAGCGGCGTTAACGTCGAAGGGCTCAACCCTGCGCAGTGGGAGGCGTTGCGTTACCTGTCCCGCGCCAACCGTTTTTCGCGCACGCCGGCGGCGCTGGCCGGTTACGCCGGCTCGACTCGCGGAACCATTTCCCAAACCTTGATTGCCTTGGAGCAGAAGGGGTTGGCTTCGCGGCAATCCAGCCGCCGCGACGGCCGCTCGGTTGAACTGGCGCTGACCCGGCGCGGCGAGGCTGTATTGAGAGACGATCCGCTGCGGAGGCTGGCGGACGACATCGCGGCTGCGACGGGCGGCGATGCCGGCGCGTTGCTGGCGACCCTGCAGGACATCCTGTCGTCAACGATCGCGCGGAATGGCGGACGCGCCTTCGGAGTTTGCCGCACATGCAGGCATTTCCGCCACAACGCCAAACCGGGCAGCGCCTCGCCGCATCACTGCAATGCGCTCGGTGAATCGCTCTCCGATTCCGATAGCGGCGCGATCTGTCAGGAGCACGAGCCGGCGTGAGGAAACGCTTATCGCCGCGCCAATCAGGTGGCATCAACCAGGACGACCCGGAGGTCATTGACGTTGGTGAGCGTCGGGCCGGTCAGCAGCAGATCCCCGGTGGCGGCGAAGAAAGCCGTGGCGTCGTTGTCGGCGAGATAGGCGAGGGGATCGAGCTGGAACGCGCGCATCGCCCTGAATGTGCTGGTATCGATCACCGCGCCGGCGGGATCTGAGGCATCGCCTGCTCCGCCGTCGGCGCCATCGGTGTCGGCCGCCAGCACGGAAACGCCGGATGCATCCTTGAGCCGTGCCGCAAGCGACAGCGCATATTCCTGATTGGGTCCGCCGCGGCCGTTGCCGCGAACCGTCACCGTCAACTCGCCGCCTGACAGGATAGCGAGCTTGCGGCCGCCGGCGCGCGCCTCCAGCGCGAGTTTCGCGTGCTCCGCGGCGACGTCGCGCGCTTCTCCTTCGAGATTAGCGCCGAGGTCGAGCACCTCAAAGCCGGCTTCGCGCGCGAGTCTGGCGGCGACGTCGAGCGAGGTTCTTGGCCGTGCGATAATCTCGAAGCGGGCGCGGGAAAAGGCGGCGTCGCCGGGCTTGCAGCTTTCGTTGGCGGGATCGTCGAGGGCGCGGCTGACAGCATCGTCGCATACGATCCTGTATTTTGTGAGCAATGCGCGGGCGTCGGCCAGCGTGGTTGGGTCGGGCACGGTGGGCCCGGAAGCGATGACGGTCGGTTCATCGCGCGGCACGTCCGATATCGCCAGGGTGACGATCTCGGCGCGGCTGGCCGCCCGCGCGAGCCGTCCGCCCTTGATCCGCGACAGGTGCCTGCGCACCGTGTTGATGTCGGAGATCGGGGCGCCCGAGCGGAGCAGGGCCTTGGTGACCTGCTGCTTCCGAGCGATCGATACGCCGTTAACGGGCGCAATCCAGTTCGCCGAGCCGCCGCCCGAAAGCAGCACCAGCAGCAGATCGTCCGCTGTCGCGGCGCTCGCGAGGGTCAGGCTGGCGTCAGCGCTGCGCAAGCCCGCTTCATCCGGCACGGGATGGCCGGCCTCGATCACCCTGATCCGACGCGTCGGTACGCTGTGGCCGTAACGGGTGGCGGCGAGGCCAGCAAGCCGGACGGGATCGAGACCGACAGCGTCGAGATAGTGTCGCTCCACCGCCGCGGCCATGGCGGCGGCGGCTTTGCCGGCGGCGAGGCAGATGACGCGGCCGTGAGGCAGCGGCGGCAGATGCGCCGCAAGGATGGTGTCGGGATGCGCGGCGGCGACGGTCGCGTCGAAGATGGCCCGCAGCAGCTTGCGTTGGTCGGTCATGCCCGGATCCGGATGATCCTTGCCGGATCGCGTGCGATTTCCGCTAGAGCGGGATGAGGAAAAGTGTGTAGCGGTTTTCCGCCCGCATCCCGCTCTAAAATGTTGGAATCGATCACGTTCATGGTTTTGGATCGATTCGATCCAAAACCATCGTGATCTAGCGCGTATTCCGCAAAAGTGGATACCGGTTTTGGATCAGAATACGCGCAAGTTTTTTGATTGAACGTGTTTTCTTACGGCGAACCGGTATCCACTTCGCCGGAAAATGCTCTAACGGTTCGAAACCTGCCGAGGCAGCGGCAGGGCAGGCGAGCCCGCTGCATCCGAGACCCTGGCGACCGTGTTGCGGCTGTTCATCATCGCGTCGAGCCGGTCGCGTTCCTTCTCGAAGCTGGCCAGGATGGTGCCGTTAAGTGATCGTCCCCGCGGAAGCCTGACGCGCATTGGATCGACGAAACGGCCGTTGACGAGAATTTCGTAGTGCACATGCGCCCCGGTGGAGCGGCCGGTCGAACCGACAAAGCCGATCACCTGCCCTTGCCGGACGCGCTTGCCCGGCTCCATACCCTTGGCGAAGGCCGACATGTGGCCGTAGGCGGTTTCATAGCCGTTATTGTGCTTGATACGGACATACTTGCCGTAGCCGCCTTCCCATGCCGCTTTTTCGACAACACCGTTGCCTGCGGCGAAGATCGGCGTGCCATAAGATGCCGCCCAATCGACGCCGGTGTGCATTTTCACGTAACCGAGGATCGGGTGACGGCGGGTGCCGAAGCCTGATCGCATGACCGCGCTGGCAGCCGGTTTGCGAACCAGGAATTTCTTCGCGCTCTTGCCGGTTTCATCATAATAATCGACCATCGCGTCGTCGGGGGTTTGGAAGCGAAAGTATTTCTTGGTCTCGCCGCCCACGGTCAGCGAGGCATAAAGCACTTCGTTCTTTTCGGTCGTCGGCGTTCCTTCATCGTCTCCGGCGTAGAAGACGTCGAATGAATCGCCCGGCTGGACCTTGCGCTGGAAATCGATGTCATAGGAGTAGATGCGGATCATATCCTCGATGACCGCCGGCGGAACCTTGTCCCGCAACGCGGTCTCGTAGATGCTTTGATAAAGCCGGGCTCCGCCGCCATCGTCGTTGTCGCTGCTGTCGGCGACATCGGCGACCGAATTCATGCTGGCGACGTCGACAGCGACGTAATTGCCGAGATCCGACAGTGCGGCGACAGCCTCGATGACGGAATCATTTGCCACGATCACGCGGTAGGGCACGAGTCGCTGGTCGGAGGTTGCGGGCGCCATCATGATACGCAGCTTCTGGCCTTCCCGCAGCCCGCCGTCGCGGCCGCGAGGTCCGAGCGTGGTCGCGATCGCGCGCGCTTCGTCCGGCGTCGCGCCTTGGTCCCGCAGCACCGAGACGATCGTATCGCCCCTCCTGACCAGGTGTACCCGCTCGCCTATTGGATTGCCGCCGGTGAGTTGTTCGCTGGTTTTCGGGAGCAGCGTTACGTTTTCCGGGACGATGCGGGCCTCGAATCCGGCATAAGGGTCCACGCCGCCTTCAGCGGCGTAGGCCATTTTGATGCTCGACGTCGCGCCAGGCGCGTCCGTCGCAGCGTCGGCCATCGTATACCGGACACCGCTGTTGCCGCGCCAATTCGAGGCGTCGCGCACCCGCATCAAGACTTCATCGATCGGGAGGATTGCCGCGATCTTTGCCTTTGGCAGGATCGAGGCGAGATCACGGGTCACGAAGGAAACTTCGGCGTCTGGCTCGGCCGCCGCCGCGGCGCTTGCGTCTTCCGAAGTGGTGCGGGTGGTGCCGCCGACGTCCGCCAGCAGGCGCTGTGCGTTGAACGGTGGAACGCGTGCGCTGAGATCACCGGTCGCCATCGACAGGTTGCCTGACACGCGAACGAAGGGCCGGACCCGCATCACGTCGCGATTGCCGGCACGTGTCACGGTGGAGACGCGGATGACCTGCCTTGCAGCGGTCGCCTCGCTCGGCGGTGGCAGGCGATCGCCCTTGTGAAGGCTGGCCTGATGATCACCGGTTCCGAACGAGCCGCGAAGCCCGCCTTCGACACGCTCGGCCACCTGCGCAAAAGTGGTCTCACCGTCGAGCGACGCAAAAACGGCGCCGCCGATGAGAGCCGCGCCGCAAAGGCCTGTCAGGATGGTGCCGCTGAACCACTGCACGGAGACGCGGCGGCGATCGATAACGGCGGCTTCGGATCCGTCCGCGGAAAGCGGGGGTTCATGACCGAGGTCAATGAGGCCGGTTTCGCGTCCTTTATGTCCAGCGCGCGCCGTATTCAAATCCGTCGTCCCCCAAAATCCTGCAATCGTCATGTTCCTGCGCGCGGCGGCGTCCGACGCCCCAAAGCAAGTAAGAGACGAAAGATCCGCGTGTCTGATGCTCAGGACTCCGGCCGGTTGGGCCCTTGGTCGCGAACATCAAATAGCGCCTGAACCCGCGATGCATTGCGGTCGCTTGGACACGGCGATGCGATCGTGGACAGACCGCCGCTTGCTAGAGCTACCTGGTTCCTGGACTTAACCGAGTGCCTGATGCCCCTGGCAATCAGCGATTCAAGACTTACTTATCCCTGAGAACGTCGCAGGAATGTGGCTCAAGTACGGCGTTTCGCAGGGCTTTTTCGCGCCGCGAAATCGTTTTGGTCAATGCTACAATTTGTTGACGATGGGCGTTGACAAGCGCCGGGGAGTGAGACTATAAACCGCCCACTGAACGCGGCGCCGCTTTGGACCTACCAAAGCATACCGTCGCTTCGGTGAAGCTCCTCACTAGGTTGAGCGAATCAACAGCCGGTAGCCATCGGTTGTTATTTGTCGTCTGTGAAAGTGCGTCACCGGCTTCCAGAAATGGAAGTGAGGGTTCTTCGGATCCCGGGCTATTTGACAAGTAAAGATGAAGAAAGAGAAACGTGGACGGCGGAGTCCTTGCGGGTCTCGCCCGCTGAAGCTTCGGCTTTGGTGGATCGAGATCGGACGAAAGACTTCGGCGGTACACGTTTAAAGGTTACACCATCGTTGCCCGCGATGTGAATCGCTGGCAGCAGGTTGAGTTCCGGTTCGAAAGAACTTGGGCCAACAATGGTGGGACCTCGTCAAACGTTGTGATCAGCCGGTTCAAGGTTTCAAGTCCAACTTGAGAGTTTGATCCTGGCTCAGAGCGAACGCTGGCGGCAGGCTTAACACATGCAAGTCGAACGGGCGTAGCAATACGTCAGTGGCAGACGGGTGAGTAACGCGTGGGAACGTACCTTTTGGTTCGGAACAACCCAGGGAAACTTGGGCTAATACCGGATAAGCCCTTACGGGGAAAGATTTATCGCCGAAAGATCGGCCCGCGTCTGATTAGCTTGTTGGTGAGGTAACGGCTCACCAAGGCGACGATCAGTAGCTGGTCTGAGAGGATGATCAGCCACATTGGGACTGAGACACGGCCCAAACTCCTACGGGAGGCAGCAGTGGGGAATATTGGACAATGGGCGCAAGCCTGATCCAGCCATGCCGCGTGAGTGATGAAGGCCCTAGGGTTGTAAAGCTCTTTTGTGCGGGAAGATAATGACGGTACCGCAAGAATAAGCCCCGGCTAACTTCGTGCCAGCAGCCGCGGTAATACGAAGGGGGCTAGCGTTGCTCGGAATTACTGGGCGTAAAGGGTGCGTAGGCGGGTCTTTAAGTCAGGGGTGAAATCCTGGAGCTCAACTCCAGAACTGCCTTTGATACTGAGGATCTTGAGTTCGGGAGAGGTGAGTGGAACTGCGAGTGTAGAGGTGAAATTCGTAGATATTCGCAAGAACACCAGTGGCGAAGGCGGCTCACTGGCCCGATACTGACGCTGAGGCACGAAAGCGTGGGGAGCAAACAGGATTAGATACCCTGGTAGTCCACGCCGTAAACGATGAATGCCAGCCGTTAGTGGGTTTACTCACTAGTGGCGCAGCTAACGCTTTAAGCATTCCGCCTGGGGAGTACGGTCGCAAGATTAAAACTCAAAGGAATTGACGGGGGCCCGCACAAGCGGTGGAGCATGTGGTTTAATTCGACGCAACGCGCAGAACCTTACCAGCCCTTGACATGTCCATGACCGGTCGCAGAGATGTGACCTTCTCTTCGGAGCATGGAGCACAGGTGCTGCATGGCTGTCGTCAGCTCGTGTCGTGAGATGTTGGGTTAAGTCCCGCAACGAGCGCAACCCCCGTCCTTAGTTGCTACCATTTAGTTGAGCACTCTAAGGAGACTGCCGGTGATAAGCCGCGAGGAAGGTGGGGATGACGTCAAGTCCTCATGGCCCTTACGGGCTGGGCTACACACGTGCTACAATGGCGGTGACAATGGGAAGCAAAGGGGTGACCCCTAGCAAATCTCAAAAAACCGTCTCAGTTCGGATTGGGCTCTGCAACCCGAGCCCATGAAGTTGGAATCGCTAGTAATCGTGGATCAGCATGCCACGGTGAATACGTTCCCGGGCCTTGTACACACCGCCCGTCACACCATGGGAGTTGGTTTTACCTGAAGGCGGTGCGCTAACCCGCAAGGGAGGCAGCCGACCACGGTAGGGTCAGCGACTGGGGTGAAGTCGTAACAAGGTAGCCGTAGGGGAACCTGCGGCTGGATCACCTCCTTTCTAAGGATGGCTCTTCAGAAGCGCTCACGCTCTTCTATTGGGTCTCTTGGAAACATCAGTGGCCAATGATCGTCAGGATCGTTGAGCTGCATTGGCGGGATTTCGCCGTCTTCGTTTCTCTTTCTTCGCGGACGAACACGCGCCAGGGGCGGCGCTTGTGCTCATGATCCGGTTAAGCCGGCGGAGTGCGCTGTCCCTCGTCGTTAGGG